>JBDWTN010000005.1:0-600000 GCA_039984955.1 Marinobacter alexandrii | reverse complement strand
CTTTACCTATGACCTTAGTGGAGCAAACAATGCTTCAGATGTGACATCCACAGCAGTCTTGTCTAGTGGAGATGGAACAGGGTCCTTTACAATACTTGGAACAGATTTACCTAATGATGGCAATACCACCATTACCGTTACAGATGTGAATATTCCATCTGGTTCCACATGTTCCACAACGAGTTTGCCTGCTACTTCCACCTCTTTCAATGTAGAGCCGGATCCAATTACAGCGGGGATGACCGTGACCATTGGAGATGTATGTGTGGATGAATCAACAACCGCCTCAGTAACAAGTAACCTATTAAATGGATCATATTTGGTAACATACAACTTAAGTGGTGCAAATACAGCGACTGGACTAACTCACAATGAAACATTGACGACCAGTGACGGTAACTTTGACATTACTGTCCCTAGTGGCAATCTTGGGAACGTTGGTACTACAACACTAGCTGTTACCTCTGTTGCTTACACTACTGGTCAACTCTGTGAGATGACTGGTTTGACGGTGAACAATACTTTCGAGGTAGAGCCACTTCCTGTTACAACTACGCTGAACTTGAATATAGGAGACATTTGTCCTGGTGAGGATGCAATGGTGAATCTTACCGGTTCCTTAGCAACAGGAAGCTACATAATCGAATATGATCTTTCAGGTAGCAATACAGCCGCAAGCCTGACAACTTCGGCTGTATCTATAACTGGAGGGATTGGAAGTTTTGAAATTGATAATATCAATCTTTCAAATACTGGAAACACAACGATAACGATTACAGATGTGACATATACCACTGGTCAGATGTGTACCCAAGGAGGATTAAGTGCGGCTAGTAGTTTTATCATTGAAACTACCCCAGTGACAACAGGGCTGGCTGTAAGCATAGGTGATATTTGTTTAGGTGAAAATGCAACTGCAAGCATTTCTGGAAATCTGATTGACGGCAGCTATGAGTTTACATATAATTTAAGTGGCAGCAATTCTGCCAGTGGGCTCACAGCTACTGGTACCTTCAGTAGTGGAGATGGAACAGGTTCGTTTACTGTCCCTTCGGCCAATCTTGGTTCTAATGGAAACACCAATGTGATAATCACAGGCGTGTCATTCACAACAGGGCAAATGTGTAGTGCTGAAAGCCTGTTGGTCATCAATAACTTTGATATAGAAGAGCTTCCTGATGTTTCAACGCTTAATCTGGTAGTAAATGATGTGTGCGATGGCAATGATGCTACGGTAAATATCACCAGCACATTAGCGAACGGTTCATATCAATTTACTTATGACCTCTCAGCACCAAATGCAGCAACTGGCTTAACAGCTACGAGTGCATTAAGTGATGGCGATGGAAGTGGATCATTCACTATCCCAACAGCCAACATTTCTAACACTGGTACAACAACTGTTACCATTACTGATGTACAGTTCACTATGGGGCAAAGTTGTGACGTAACCGGATTGACATCAAACGCTGCATTTGATGTAGAAGCATTGCCTGATGTAGGAACTTTCGCTGTGGCAAGTGCAGGAAATGTTTGTCAGAATGAAAATGGGATTATTGATATCACTAGTGGTCTAGCTGATGGTGGTTACATTATAACATTCGATTTATCAGGAGCTAACACCGCTACGGATCTTACGGCAACTACCACATTAAGTGCAGGAGATGGATCAGGTACATTCACAATTCCATCAGCGAGTATTCCAAATGATGGAAACACAACAGTCACGGTGACTGAAGTGAATGTAAATGGAGGTCAAAACTGTCCTACTACTGGAGGTGTTAGTACAAATACTGTACTTACAATAGAACCCCTGCCAATCACAACTGGGCTGGCATTTACAATTCAAAATACATGTCCCGGTGATGATGCTACCGTAAGCCTGACAGGAGGTTTGATTGATGGAGCATATCAGTTCACCTATGATTTATCTGGCTCAAATACGTCAACAGGATTAGCCGCTACCAGCACTTTAAGTACGGGAGACGGTACAGGAACTTTCACAATCCCATCTGCGAGTCTTGGATCAACTGGAACTACAACGGTTACAATCACAGACATAGATTTTACAACAGGACAGGGATGTGCAGCTGCAGGACTAAGTGTTGCAAATTCCTTTGATGTGGAAGTTGCGCCCAATGCGGCAGGGCTGACAGTTTCAATTGGAAATATTTGTGAGAATGCAGATGCTACTGCTTCTTTAACTGGTGCACTCATTGATGGTGATTACCAATTCACATATGACCTTTCCGCACCAAATGCTGCAATAGGTTTAACAGCATCAGCAATACTTTCCAACGGAGATGGAACAGGATCATTTATGATTCCAACCGCAAATCTTGGATCAACTGGGAATACGACGATTACGATTACAGATGTAGCGTTTACAACAGGCGAAAACTGCACAGTTGGAAGCCTTTCGGTGACCGATAACTTCGATGTAGAAGCTAACCCTAACGTTAATTTGTTAGCGATCTCATTGGCAGATATCTGTGAAGGAGACAATGGAACAGCTGCAATTACTGGAAACTTAACTGACGGAGCTTACCAAATAACTTATAGCCTAAGTGGGCAAAATGTAGTGACGGGCTTAACAGCCAACACAACTTTATCAAGTGGAGATGGAACAGGCTCATTCACAGTTCCTTCAGCTAATATTCCTAGCACAGGAACAACAACAGTTACAATTACAGAAATTCAATTCACAACAGGTGAATCATGTATAGTCAATGGACTAAGCGTTTCAAACTCGCTAGCCATTGAAGTAAATCCACTGACAACAGGAATGACAGTTGCTGTTGGTAATGAGTGCAATGGAGATGATGCAACCGCTAATATTGTGAGTAATCTGATCAACGGATCTTACTTGTTTACTTACGATTTGACAGGAACTAACACTGCCACTGGTTTGACAGCTACAGCTTCCGTATCAGGAGGAGATGGAAATACGAGTTTTACAATTCCAACGGCGAGCATTTCCAACGATGGGACAACCAATATCACGATCACATCAGTGGCTTTTACCACGGGGCAGCTTTGCGATGTTACTGGATTAACAATTACAAATAGTTTTGATGTGGAAGACAATCCACTAACGACTGGACTTGCTATCTCATTTGCAGATATCTGTGGAGGTGATGATGCGACAGCTCAAGTCACTGGAATGTTAGTTGATGGTTCCTATCAGTTTACCTACAACTTGAGCGGCGCAAATACTGCAACAGGACTGACCTCTACTGGTACAATAACTGGTGGAAGTGGAGCGGGTTCTTTCGCAGTTTCAGGAACTGACCTCTCAACAACCGGAACTTCTACCATCACCATAACAGATGTTGCATTTACTGACGGACAAGGTTGTGACGTTAGCGGTCTTGCAGTAGCCGGAAATGTAACGATAGAAAACAATCCAAATATTAATTCACTTGCAGCTTCAGTACAGAATATCTGTCCAACAGAAAATGCAACAGTAATCCTTTCAGGAAATTTGGTTGATGGAGCATACCAGTTTACTTATGATCTTTCTGGTGCTAATGCATCGACTGGAAATACCGCTACCACCACATTGTCGGCTGGTGATGGGACTGGATCTTTCACGATTCCAAGTGCTAGTCTGACTAATGCTGGAAGTATGGTAGTAACGATCACTGCTGTACAATTCACCACTGGTCAAGCATGCAGTGCCAGCGGACTATCATTGGTAGAAAATTTTGAAATAGAAGTATTGCCAGTAACAGCAGGGCTAGGAGTTACCATTCAGAATTCTTGCCTGAACATGGATGCAATCGCAAGCCTTTCAGGAAACTTGGTTGACGGCAATTATATCATCACGTACAACCTTACCGGAGTAAATACTGCAGCAGGACTTACTTCATCGGCCACTTTGAGCAGTGGTGATGGTACAGGAACTTTCAATATTGCAACTGCAGATCTTTCCGCATCGGGAGCGACTACTGTGGAAATAACAGGCGTGGCTTATGCCACAGGACAAGGTTGTGATGTTACTGGAATTTCCGTATCAGACGGATTCAATGTAGAAGCGAATCCAAATGTAACAGGACTAGCAATTTCAGTTGCTGATGTATGCGATGGTTCTGATGCCATCGTGAATGTTACAGGAACATTAGCTAATGGAAACTATCAGTTTACCTACAATGTAAGCGGAGCAAATGCGGCAACTAGTCAGACAGCAACGGCAACACTCTCAAGTGGCGATGGCAGTGGATCATTCACGATACCAAATGCTGTAATTACTAACACAGGAAATGTGACAGTGGTCGTTACGGAAGTGTCGTTTACCACTGGTGAAAATTGTGATGCTTCCGGATTATCTGTATCCACCAATTTTGATATTGAAGTGAACCCTGATATTGTTGGTCTAGCTGCGTCTATAAGTGACATTTGCTTAGGGTCGGATGAAACTGTGACCATAAGTGGTAGCTTGATTGACGGAAATTACCAATTTACATACGATATCACTGGTGATAATGCGGCTACAGGATTGACCGCCATTGGAATATTTGCCAATGGAGATGGTACAGGTTCATTTGATATTCCAGCAGCAAATCTGACTTCAACCGGGACATCATCAATAGAGATTACAGCTGTCGAGTTTACCAATGGTCAATCGTGTAGCGCGACAGGCCTAAGTGTGACATCAGGGAATTTCAATATTGGTGAGAATGCTGATGTAAGCACATTGGACTTCACAGTAACGTCTCCAATTTGTAGTGGGACGGCCAGTACACTGACTGTGACAGGCCTTGCGGCTAGTACTGATTTTATTATTGGATATGATAATAACGGGACGCCTGCCTCTCAAAATATAACTACGGATGGATCAGGCAATGCAGTTTTGAACACGGCTAATCTGACTGCTGATGGAACATATACAATTACCTCCATTCAACTAGGTGGACTAGCTACAGCTTGCCCGGTTACAGTTTCACTTGCAGCTAAAATGGTAGATGTAGGGTGCTCACCTACAAGTGCTGATGCCACTGTAAGCGTAAATGAAGATCAAACATTGACATTCCAAAATTCAGACTTTGCATTTGCAGATCCAGATGGAGATAGTTTCGAGGCAATCATATTGACTTCATTACCTGCGAATGGAATACTCTACTACAATGGAGTAATAGTTACAATCAACGATATAACCACCGCAAGTGAGTTTCCAGATCCTAGTTTATTTACATTCATTCCGGAAGAAGATGCAAATGGTATAGCCTATTCCGCATTTTCTTTCAGAGTTAAAGATGACTCTGGTGATGCAGACACAGATCAAAGTATTGATTACACCATAACTATAGATGTAAATCCAATTCAAGATGAACCAGATGTCTCTGATGTATTGGTAAGTGTAGATGAAGATGATGTCTTGACATTCGATCCTACTGACTTTACTTCTCAATACTTGGACGCTGAGGGAACTCCACTATCAACTATTAGGATAGAAGACTTACCAAATAATGGGACACTATACTTCAATGGTGTGCCAGTAGTTGCAGGACAAGAAATTGACGCTGCAGATATTGGGTTGCTTACGTTCGAACCAGACGAAAATTACAATGGAAGCGTAAACTTCGAGTGGAGTGGATCAGATGGAACTGACTATTCCACCACTCCAGCAAGTGTTGTCATCACTGTTAATCCAACAAATGATGTACCGATAGCTGAAGATGATGATAACATTGCAAGTGAAGCTGTTCCAGCCGTAGGAAATGTACTGGATAATGATACCGATATTGATGGTGATGACCTTACAGTTACTCTTGTTCCAGGTACAGGGCCTTCTGAAGGAACATTAACACTTAATTCAGATGGTACTTATACCTACGTGCCTGACGGTGGATTTAACGGAATTGACTCATTCCAATATGAAGTTTGTGACAATGGAACACCTCAGCTCTGTACTCAAGCTACTGTGACTATATCCGTCCAAAATACTGGTTTAGACTCAGATGGAGATGGCATTCCAGACAATGTTGAGGTTGGAGATGATCCTGGCAATCCGATTGATTCAGATGGTGATGGGACACCTGATTATTTAGACTTAGATTCTGATAACGACGGTATTGCAGACGAAGCTGAAGCGGGAGATGATCCTAACAATCCTGTTGATACAGATGGCGATGGTACTCCAGATTATTTAGATACAGATTCTGATAATGATGGGGTAGATGATTGGGAAGAGAGTGGAAGCGGGGTAGAACCTAGCGGAATGGATTCAGATGGAGATGGCATAGATGATGCGTTTGAAGTCTCTTTAGGAGGACCCGGGCTAAATACCAACCCTAAAGATTCAGATGGAGATGGTATAGATGATTATCGAGATACGGATGATGATGGAGATGGAATTCCTACTGAAGATGAAGATTTAGATGGAGATGGAGATCCTGCCAATGATGATACAGATGGAGATGGAATTCCAAACTATTTAGATATGGATGATGACGGTGATGGAGTATCCACGGAAGATGAGGACATTAACAATGATGGAGATCCAACGGATGATGATAGCGACGGTGACGGAATACCAGATTATTTGGATGATGATGATGATGGAGATGGAGTGCCGACAATAGATGAGGATATCGATGGCGATGGCGACCCAACGAATGATGATACGGATGGTGATGGTATACCTAATTACCTAGATGAAGATAGCGATGGCGATGGTATTCCAGATTCAGAAGAAGATCTCGATGGCGATGGAGATCCAACGAATGACGATAGTGATGGCGATGGTATTCCAAACTACTTAGATATGGATGATGATAATGATGGAGTACCAACTGCAGAAGAAGACTTGGATGGTGATGGTGATCCTACTAACGATGATACAGATGGAGATGGAATACCAAATTATTTAGATACAGATGATGACGGTGATGGAGTACCTACTACAGAGGAAGATCTCGATGGTGACGGTGATCCTACCAATGATGATACGGACGGAGATGGAACTCCAGACTACCTGGATACTGATGATGATGGAGATGGTGTATCTACAGAAGATGAAGATATCGATGAGGACGGAGATCCAACGAATGATGATAGTGACGGAGATGGAACACCAGATTATTTAGACGATTCCTTGGATGAAGATGGTGATGGAAAGCCAGATGAGTTAGAAGGCACGGGGGATTGTGATAATGATGGTATTCCGAACTTCCTGGATCCAGATGACGCCTGCCAAGAAGTCCCTGTTGAAATTCCTAATGTCTTTACACCAAATGGTGATGGAGTCAACGATATTTTCATGATAGAAGGTATTGAAGACTATCCTAACAATATTGTGAAAATATTCAATAGGTGGGGTAATCCAGTCTTTGAAATCGAAGGCTACAATAACAGAGATAGAGCTTGGGAAAGTGATACAAACACGGGCCTTGTGCTAGGTGATAAGTTTGTTCCAGACGGCACTTATTTCTATGTGATCGATTTGGGAGATGGTAGCAAACCAGTCTCGGGTTTTGTTGTAATCAACCGCTAAAAGAAAAGAATGATGAAAAAAGAAATTTTAATAGTACTAATCGTTCTGATGGCTTTTCTAGCGAAGGCTCAACATCAGGCAATGTTTACTCAATACATGTTTAACGTGACGGCCATTAACCCAGCCGCTGTTGGAAGTCATGAAACGCTGAGCCTTACTGCATTGGTTAGAGAGCAGTGGGTAGGTATTGAAGGTGCTCCTTCTACACAAACATTGGCACTTCATGCTCCTTTGAGTCAGGATCGTATAGCAGCAGGGCTTCTGGTCATGAGAGATCGTATAGGAGTTTCATCTCAAACGGCGGCTTTTGCAGCGGGAGCTTATCGGATATTGTTTCCCAAATCAACACTGTCAATGGGACTTCAACTTGGTTTTAGTGCATATAACTCTGATTTAGCGTCGCTAAATCCAAATAATCCAAATGCAGATGGAAGTATTAATCAAAATGCTAGAAATTCCTTCTTACCAAACATTGGAGCTGGATTTTACTACTACACAGATCGTCTTTATGCAGGAGTCTCAGCTCCTTTATTACTAAACAATTTTGTGGAAGATGGTTTTGGAGATATTAATGCAGAGAATAATAGACCAGATCTTGAACGTCATTACTTTGGTATCATAGGATATGTATTTGACCTTTCTCCAAGTGTGAAATTCAGACCTAGTTCACTAATAAAAATGGTCGAAGGAGCACCAATCGAGTTTGATTTTAATGCAAACTTTTTGTTTGATGACGTCCTGTGGTTAGGAGCATCATATAGATCATTTGATAGCATCAGTGCTTTGCTAGAGATTCAAATTAGTGATCCATTGAGAATAGGTTATGCATATGATTTTACCATATCCGATTTAGGTCAGTTTACAAGCGGGTCGCACGAACTCATGGTAAACTATCGCTTCTCTTTCAAAAAAGATCGAATCATTACTCCAAGATATTTTTAAGATGAAAAAATTATCCCTGATACTATTCTGTCTCATCAATGTTGTTGTTATTGATGCACAAGACTTAACTTATTTCTCCAAATCTTTCATTGAGAAAGGCGATAAAGAATATACCAAGTTTGCCTATCAGACTGCAATTTCTTATTACTTGAAGGCATACAGGCAGGATAGTTCTACGAAGCATATTCAGGAAAAAATAGCTAACAGCTATAGACTCCTCAACGATCAAGCCAGCGCAGAAGCATGGTATGAAAAAGTGGTGAAAAACGAAACAAATCAACCTGATAACTATCTATACTATGCACAAGCTTTGGAGAGTAATAGGAAATATGAAAAAGCTGAAGTGTGGTATAAGAAGTACGAAGAACTAGAACCGAATGAAAATAGAATTGGCAAAAAGCTTGCAGGATTAAATGAAGTCCATAAATACTACAGTGATTCTGGGTATTATGAAATAGTACCCGTAAAGATCAATTCTAAAGCACCTGATTTTAGCGCAACCTATTATGAAAAAGGAATTGTCTTTGTATCGGGTAGAAAAAAATCTCCAATTGTTAAAAAGGTCTTTAATTGGGATCAAAGTTCATATCTTGATCTTTTCTACGCGGAGATTGATGAAAAACATCACCTCTTAAATCCGAAACAATTCAATCGTAGAATAAACACCAGGTATCATGAGGGACCATTGGCATTTTATGAGAATGAAACAAGCGTAGTGTTTACTAGAAATAATTTTCATGAAGGGAAAGAAGAGAGGAGTACAGATGATATCAATAAACTGAAATTATTCTTTGCAAAAAACAATAACGGAGACTGGACTGATATAGAGCCTTTTCAATACAACGACAATGAGTATTCAGTTGGACATCCCACAATAACGGAAGATGGTAAACTCTTAATTTTTGCATCTGATATGCCTGGCTCTCTGGGAGGCACTGATTTGTGGTATTCAGAATTAACAGGCGCTGGATGGACTGTTCCAAAAAATATGGGTACTAAAATCAATACAGAGGGAAATGAAATGTTTCCTTTTCTGGACAATGAAACACTTTATTTTGCATCAAATGGACATGCGGGTTTAGGGGGACTTGATGTGTATCGTACCAATTTTAAATCAATAGAAGCAACAGGAGAAATTAGTAATCTAGGTTCACCACTAAACTCAAGCAAAGATGATTTTGGATTGATTACAAATGATGATGGACGATCAGGCTATTTCTCATCTAACCGAATTCATGAATTGTATGATGATTTGTATCATTTCAATTTCGACAAACCAAGGATTACTCAAATCAATGGACTGGTAGAACTTCAAAGAGATCTCTCCCCAATCGAAAGTGCCAAAGTATTTCTCATCGATAGTATTGCCAATGATACATTAGAGATAGTTGAGACAGACAGAAAGGGAAGGTTTTCCTTCGATGTACCTTGGGATAAAAGGTTTAGCCTTGTAGCGCAAAAGGAACATTACAATACCATCAATGTTCCCATGATAAGCACGTATTCACATCATAAAGAAGAGGCTATTATTTTGATGAAGCGTATGGAATTAATTGCCAAGGTGATTGCGATAGATAATGTGACGAAAGAATTGATTCCCAAGCCACACATTATTGTGCTTGATCCGGTTCATGGCCATTCTCTAACTCCTGCAAATATTGAAGTAGATACTTTTGAATATGTAATAGAACCTAACATTACTTATGATGTTGCTGGAGCCAAAAAACATTACTTTACAGAGCATACAGACCAATTTTCTGGCGAGGAAAAATATGGTGAAATTTTCTGGATAGTGCCTTTAGGAGAAATTGAGTTGGACAAAGCTATTGCCCTGGAAAAAATCTATTATGATCTAAACAAAGCTAATATTAGACCAGATGCAGCGGTTGAATTAGATAAACTGGTAACCATACTCAGAGAAAATCCAGATATAAAGATTGAACTAAGCTCGCATACTGACTCAAGAGGATCAGATACACACAACAAAGCTCTTTCCCAGAGAAGAGCAGAGTCAGCAGTAGCCTATATCGTCAAGCAAGGAATTTCTTCTTCTAGAATAACAGCAAAAGGTTACGGAGAGGAGGCATTGGTTAATAATTGTACCAATGGTGCTCCATGTTCCAAAGAAGAACATCAAAGGAATAGAAGAACAGAGTTTAAAGTCACAGCATATTGATAATCATTTAGGATTGAGTGTTTGGGCATTTGCCACTTGTGAATAGAAGAAGAAATTGAAAAGCTTTTTCAACGACATTCACCTTTTGCCCAAACATTTGTTTCTTTAGTGGTGTAATCAATCAGAAAAGCAATCAGTGGAAATAGTCAAGAAAGTTGTTATCGCAGGACATTTTGGGGTTGGAAAATCATCGCTGGTGAAAAGGTTTGTACACCAGCAGTTTTCAGATCAATACCTCACAACTATAGGTGTTAAGATAGATAAAAAGACGGTAGACGTTAACGGAGCTCAAGTAAAAATGATGCTTTGGGACATTGCAGGAGAATCTACAGCCATGAAAATACCAAAGAAGTATTTTGCTGGAACCCATGGAATACTTTATGTATTTGATATATCCCGTGAAGAAACCTATGCTACCATAGAAAGCGATCTTTTCGAGATAAGCAAGACATTGAAAGGAATTCCAACAATCGTGCTGGCGAATAAGTCTGACTTAGTAGAAGATACGTTTATCGAAGACTTGAGGGATAAGCTTTCTGTGAGCTTTAAACTTACAAGTGCTAAGACGGGGGATCATGTTGAGGACTCTTTTCTACATATAGCAAAAGAAATGATATGAACCTTCGAGATTTAAAGTTTGAACCACTAGATAAAAGCTCTCAAGTAATCATCTTTGATGAATCAGGCTTAATAATTGAGTCTGATGATTCTTTGGTCAAAGTCAAAGGAAAATCATTCAATATCTTCTCTGATTCAATGTTTTGTGGAATGAATGAAATGTTTTCTCAAATGAAAGAGGAAGAGGAAATGAGTTTTGACTGCATTGAAATAGACTTATTTGGAAGAACATCTCACTATGATTTTATAGTGAAAAGACTAGATAATAGAAGTGCATCAAATTTTGTATGGATAATTTATGATTTTGGGATGCAGTACGAAAAAATATTTGAGCTTCAACAAGAACGAAATATTGCTGAGATTCGAGCAAAGAAAGCAGATAGAGAATCAAGAAAACTCAGAGAAGAAAAAGACGCGATAGAAAAACTTTACAATGAACTACAAGGTGATAGTGCATCTCAATATATTCTAGTAAAAGCAGATAACTTGTTGGTTAACTTAGATTTATCGGATGTGTACTATTTTGAAGCATACGGTGACTACATCAAAGTTCATACAACGGATAAAATGTACGTCACATATAACACAATGAAGAAACTAGAGTCTTCATTACCATCCAAGCATTTTTTCCGAATACACAGATCCTACATTGTAAGATTAGATAAAGTAAAAAACATTGAACAATACAGCCTTGTTGTAAAAGATAAGGTTCTACACATAGGTAAAAACTATAAAAGTTCCTTATTAGATAAAATAGGACAACTGTAGCATATTATGCTGTATTCGTCTATTCGAATTGCAATATCATTCCACAATGAATAAATTAGACTGAAATCTTACCTAGGTATCATGAAGAAAGAGACAATTGAAGGTCAAGAGCCAAATAACCAATCGCCCGTGAGTGATGATAGACTTGAAGCCGTAAGAGACCTGCTTTTTGGTCAGAATGTACAAGAGTACAGAGACGAGTTTAAAGAGCTAAAAGACTTACTTCAGCAACAGAGAGATGAATTAGAGCAGCAATCCACCAGTGCTGAGACTCAAATGCTTGATCGATTAGGACAGCTAGAAAAAAAGCTAAGTGATCAACTTACAGAGGCCACAAAAGAGATTAACACACGTTTGGATGCATTAAGCAACGACAAGGCAGACCGAAAGCAGCTAGCCAAATTGCTTCAGAGTATTGCAAGTGAATTGGAGTCTTAAGAAAATCCTTTGGAGACTTCAGGAGGCATAACGGCACTAAAAGAACTTCTTTTTGAAGAAGAGAATAAGCGGTACCTTGAACTGAACGAAAAGATCAAGCAGGCAGGTGAGGAGATGGATGATAAATTATCCAATCGGGAACTACCTGATAAAGAAGTTGATAGAATCCTCAATAAGATTGTCAGCGTTATGCCGGAAAAACTAGGTCCGGCCATTACAAAAACCTTAAAAGTCCAAATCCAAGAATCCAGAGACGATGTAGTGCAGGCACTTTTTCCAATCATAGGTCAAATGATCAAAAAGTACATTCAAGCTGAAATGGAAGTTCTTTCTCAGAAGATCGATAAGCAATTTGAAGCCGCTTTTTCGTTCGATCACATATGGCTTAGAATTCAAGCAGTGTTTACAGGGGTCAGCTACAGTGAACTAGCATTAAAATCAACCAATGAACCTCAAATTCTTGAAATATTCTTGATAGAAGAGGGTAGCGGAATTTTGATGGGTAGCTACTCAAAAAATCCTTCATTCGATCAAGATATGATGAGTGGTATGCTTACTGCAATAAAAACATTTGTGGAAGATGCTATGGAAGTAGAAAAACAAGGATTAGAAATGATCTCTTACGATCTCCATAAAATCTATGTTCAAAATTTTGACAAATTCTATATAGCAGTTGTTCTTTCCGGAGTGATTGATTCTATTTTTAAAAGCAAACTAGATGATCGAATCATGGAATTTGTAAAAGAGATTATGCTGAAGTCTGAAAATTCCAATACGAAGGAATTAACAAAAAAAATCAGTCAATACTTTGATAAAATCTAACCTAAGATGAAAAAGCTACTTTTAGTCATTCTTATCATTACGCTTCCACTAATCACCTATTTTCAATATAAGAATTATCGACGGTTTCATCCACCTGTAGCGTATGAATATTCTATTTCGGATAAACTAGACTTAAGCTATCATGATTACACCCTGGTTGAAGAGTATTATTCCAAATCTGTTGAGGTAGGAGCTTTTGCAAGAGCAAAATGGAGAAATGATGATATAGATGTTCGTTTCCCAGATGAAAACTTGGAAGTAGAGAAAAACGCTGCAAAGTATTACAATCAAATGTTGAGTCGTTTAAGTTGGTTAGAAGACGTATTAGAACATTCCTTTGAACTGAAAGAAGCAGGATACAGCAATGAGGAGATAAAGCATATTGAATCAGGAATCCCTGCGGATGTATCTAAGTGGATAAATGAAAAGCCTTCTTTTCTAGGTATGGTAATAGGCGATAGGGGGCAATACGTCTGGAGAGTACAAGAAAAACTTATTGCCAAAGGATACGAACACAACTTAGACGGTGTTTTTGGTCTTGCTACACAAAATGCAACCATTACTTTTCAAATAGACAATAACCTCTATCCTTCAGGATCTATAGATGAACTAACCTTTCAGAAATTATTTATAGACTAAATTCTCAACGAGAATTCAGCACTTTTCAACCAGTGAATTTTCTGTTAATCTAAAAAATGAACTTGGATAACTGCCAATCATGATCTTAGCAATTAAACTAAGATGCCATGAAGATTCTCAGTAAATTATTTCCGAAGAAGCAGACTCACTCTTTGCAGTTTGACGAAGTACTTGACGAATGGCATGTATTTCATGAATCCAATCTTGTTTTTATCGGAAGCAAAGAAAAATGCCTGAGTTATGTCGATAGCATTAAACATAATATGTAAAAGCATAGCGAATTTTAGCTCCTACAACAACAGCCTTCATTATAGACAAATTCATCATCTTCTTCTCAATTACCCAAAACACATTGGAGCTGAAACTCTGTCAGAGTGAAGTAGTCATGTTTTCAACTACCGAAATTCATAGCTAGCTATCAATTAGCCATATTTCTTACAAGCATCTAATAAGATTCCGTCTTTTTTGCCTGTGGTTTAAACTAGGGCCTATTATAAATATCGAAATAAGAGCTTAACATCGCTCTATCGTATTGTAAATGTCTCAATTAATGGTGATTTTTTTTGGAATTGTGATTAGTCAACCATAAATTGGTCGACCAATTAATAGGTTTCATGGAATTATTACAAAACTTTTCTCAGATAGTCATTGAAACTCCGGTTGATAAAATCATCGGACAGATTCGAGATTTAATTACATCTGGTCAACTAAAGCCAGGAGATAAGCTTCCATCAGAAAGAAAATTGTGTGAACGACTTGGTGTAGGAAGAACACATCTCAGAGACGCTTTAAGAAAATTAGAGTTCTATGGAATACTAAAAACCCTTCCACAGAGTGGGACAGTAGTAGCTGGAATGGGCTTACCTGCATTGGAGGGTTTAATTACCGACATGCTAAAGCTTCAGGGTAATGATTTTAAATCCCTTGTTGAGACGAGAGTGATCTTGGAAACAAACATTGCCCAACTAGCTGCTGAAAATAGATCGGATGAAGATTTGTTTGAAATAGAAAATGCTTTGAATGCACATCAGAGGAGATTGCAAGAAGATGGATATGCTGTTGAAGAAGATCTTTTATTTCATCTTAAAATAGCTGAAGCAAGCAAAAATTCAGTATTAAATTCTTTGATGTTAATCATCACCCCTGATATCATGCAATATTTTAAAAAGCATGATGTGTGTGGATCTGGTAGAGCTGAATTGGCAGTTGAGCAACATCAGGTAATACTTCAACATATATCAGACAAGAACCCTGATAAGGCTGGTGAATCAATTAGGGAACACCTAAGTGATATCAGTGAATATGTGAAAACATTGAAGAATGGAACGATGCTGGATGGCAATGGATCATTAACTACAACCTAAACAATATATATGTGCATTAACTCTTCTCCATAAAAAAATGGATCAGCCAAGGGCTAATCCATCAATTAACAAAGGGAACTATTGAACTTTTAGAGATATCAATTTGGCGATCGGTATTCAAAAAATTCACAGCCCGCTTTAAGCTTTCAAAATTATACAATGTTTGAAATATTGAGGCATACGTCTGAGGAGTTCCCCACACTTCAACAAATATTTCAATTAAACCCTAAAAGATGAGTAACATTTTTAAACCACTTAAAATCACAAAGGCCCTGAGGTCACTTGTGGTTTTTATTGTTTGCCTGGGCACGTACCAGGAGCTAAGTGCTCAAAATATCTCAGTTTCTGGAGTCATTACAGATACAAATAACGAAACACTTCCAGGTGTGACGGTGATGATCCAGGGAACGAGTATTGGAACAGTCACTGATGCGGAAGGAAGGTTCTCCCTTTCCGCAAATCAGGATGCAACACTGGTAGTGAGTTATATCGGATTCATGACCCAGACTATACAAATAGGAGGTAGAACCCAAATCGATGTAAACCTTTCTGAAGACTTAGAAGAGCTCGAGGAAATAGTAGTGATTGGGTATGGTACCCAGAAAAAATCCCACCTAACTGGTGCAATTTCCAAAGTAGAGAATAAGAATTTGGATCAAATTGCTGTTTCCAGAGTAGATGATGCACTCATTGGGCAGGTTTCGGGTGTTAATATTACTGCAACAAACCCAGAAGCTGGGGGTGCTCCTACTATTAGAATTCGAGGTACTGGGTCAATATCCTCTGAGTCCGGACCTGCGGTTGTGGTTGATGGGATAATTGTAGATCCAGATTTTCTTGGAGCTTTAGATATGAATGATATTGAATCTTTCGAAGTATTGAAAGATGCTGCATCCGCAGCTATATACGGCAGTGAGGGATCTAATGGGGTAATTATTATTACTACTAAACAAGGTAAAAGTGGAAAAACCCAGTTTGGCTATGATACCTACACTGGATTCAAATCAGCATTCGGTAGTGATGATTATAAAAGGAGTGTTAAGGATTGGGCAGCTAAAGAACTAGCAGAGACAGAGCAACTTTCAAATGGTACCCTATACATGCAAAAGTTAGTTGAAGTAACAGGTGTTGATAGAGATTGGCAGGATGTCTTCTTTGATGGGGGCAATATCACGAGTCATTCATTTTCTGCACGAGGTGGAAATGAAAACACTAAGTTTAGTACTGCATTGAGATATCTTCATGATGAAGGAATAGTAATCACTGATGATTATAAGGTCTATTCAGGAAAGTTTAAATTGGATATTAAAGCTAGCGATAAAGTTAAATTTGGAATCAGCGCTACACCTTCCTATTCAAAGCAAAGAAGATTACCAACTTCTATACATAATCCTATAAGACAGTCACCCTGGTTGCCAATTTATCATACGGAAGGAACACTTCAATTTATTGATAGGGATGCTTATCCAAATGTTACAGTTGGAGATTATTTTAGAGAAGATCATTTGGATGAGTTGGACATAAATGGTGATGGCAGTAATGCTTCTCCCCGAACTTCGGGGGATCAAAATCCATACGCACAATATGTAGAAAGAGAACATTATGAATTCAAGACTAAATTATTAGGTTCAACTTATTTGAGTTATGAAATTTTTGATGGATTGACTGCAAAATCATCACTGGGAGTTACTCTAGAGAGTAGTAAAAGAACTAGGTGGGATGGGGAAAAGCATCATCATTCAAATGGAGCAGCTTATGAGTTGAGAAACCTAAATAGATCTAGATTGATTTCAGACAATACTTTGGCATATGCCAAAAAAATGAACAATCATGATTTGAATTTACTTGCAGGACTTACAATTCAAGACAGACGAACAGATATTTCAACCATTAACGGTAGTGGATATTCAAATGACTTACTTAAAAACTTGCAAGGTGCCACTGTGATAACAAAGCCTGCCGATGGTCAAGTTGACCTTGTTACAAGAAAAATAGGTTATTTCGCCAGGATCAATTATGCGTATAATGACAAATATTTGTTTAATGCATCGATCAGACGTGATGGTAGTTCAGTATTTGGAGTAGACTCTAAATGGGGTAATTTTCCTGCAGTATCTGTAGGATGGAATATTTCTGATGAGGACTTTTTAGTAGGGAGTAGATTAATTAGCTATTTGAAGTTAAGAACTAGTTATGGTCTTACAGGAAATGAAAATTTTGATGCTGGTGATGCTTTAACTAATACTTGGCCTTACTTAGCCCTTTTACAATCTTCAAATGCAGTTACTGATGATGGCTCAATTGCTGCTGGATTTTCTCCTTTGAATATTGCCAATGCACTGTTGCAGTGGGAATCATCTAAAGAATTTAATCCAGGAATAGATTTTGGATTGTTTGACAATAGAGTGACAGGATCTATAGATTATTACAAAAGAACGAGTAATAATTTACTATTGAATCAAGATGTTTCTTATGTTACCGGATTTGGTGCCGGAATTGTAAACAAAGGAGAAGTAGAAAACAGTGGATGGGAATTTGAACTAAGAACAAAAAACATTGTAGGTAAAAAATTCACTTGGGGTTCTATTGTGATAGTATCAACAAATAAAAACGAGTTGATCAATTTTGGCAATGACGATGGAAACCTAACAGTGGATGGATTTGATAGAAATACACAATGGATAAACAGTGTAGGAAATCCGATTTCTTCTTTTTATGGCTTTGTGGCAGACGAGGAGTTAACAACTGAATATTGGGATACTCCATATAATAGAATTAACGGACAAGCTCAAGATATCATTGTGAAGGATCTAAATGGAGATGGTTTAATCACCAATGACGATAAAACCATTTTAGGAGACCCTTATGCCGATATTGTATGGAGTTTTACAAATGAGTTCACTTATGAAGGCTTTGACTTTTCCTTTATGGTTCAAGGGAGTGCTGGTGCACAAATTAAAAATGTTGGGGATCAATACTTTTTCCACTTCAGTGGAGCTACTCTTAATGGAGCTGCCGAGGAATTGGTAGAAAATGGTACAATTCCTGACGTCTCTTTCATTCAGCCGAAAATTCATACAAGCGATATTGTACAAAGTGCTAGTTACTTCTCTTTGAGAAATGTGAACATAGGCTATCGTTTCCCAAAAGCAATGTTGGATAAAGTGGGTATAACCGGTTTAAGAGTTTATGCTTCAGGTCAAAATTTACTTTATATCACATCTAAGGACTATCACGGTTTTAATCCCGAGTTTATTGATAGTAATAACACACCCATATCTTATGGAGCTCAGAGAGCGGGTACGCCTTTGTTTAGGACTGTGTCGTTTGGATTGAACATGGATTTTTAATTTAGAATAAGTAGAAATTATGAAATATCTAAAAAGCATAAAATATTTAATGTTTTCCTTAATAGGAGTTTTGATTACCTCCTGTGAAGTGGACGATTTTTTAAATCCTGAACCTGAAACAGCTGTGTCTGGCAGTGGGTTTTATAAATCAGACGAGGATGTCTTGGCTGGGATTTATGGAATTTATGATGCCTTACAAGGGGTCAATGAAAATACCGAAACCAGTAATTCCTCTTTCAACAGGGGAATACAATTTGAATATCTCTTGACGGAGCATCGCTCCGATAATACAAGAAGCGCTACGCTGGAGGGTTCAAGAGCTGATTTTCATAGGTATCTGACGGATGATAATAATATACAATCGGAAGATTATTGGCAATCTATGTATGAAATTATTTTTAGAGCAAATAGCATAATTAGCGTTGTAGGTGTTGCAGATGCCTCAAACGTTGCGAGATATACTGCTGAGGCTAAATTTTTAAGAGCATATGCTTACTTTAATTTGATTAGATTATATGGAAGTGATGATGATACTATCGGAGGAATACCATTAGTAACTGCAGTTGCAGAGGCTGATGATGATGAAGTGCTTTTTACCAGAGTTCCTAAATCGGAAGTCTATGAGCAGATCGTTGAAGACTTACTGGAGGCCATTGACAATCTAGATAATAGCTTCAAGGCAAGGGCTTCAAAAGCGGCAGCTCAAGGTATTTTGGCGAAAGTGTATCTCTCTCAACCTATTCCAAACTATTCTGGAGCGAGGCAATTATGCGAGGCAATTATGGCTGATGGAAGTTTTGCTTTGCAAGGAGATTTTAGAGATGTGTTTTACAATGAAATGAATAGTGAAATTATTTTTGCTATTCGATATGAGTTTGGAGACCCAAATGAAAGTCAAGGTTTCTCATCTGAATTCACATCTTTTAGTCGCCAAGGTAGGCAAGATGGCTTAAACATTGTCAACCCTAATTTGGTTGCTGCATTTGAAGCAAACGGAGGAAATAGAACGTCCGTTTCTTATTTCGCTTTTGGCGATCCGACAAGCCCTTCTGTTGAAGTGACAAAGTTTTTGCCCGATGGGTCTGATATTACCACAGATCCAGCCACACCAACATATGGAGCTAGTTCTCGTCAAGCAGGTAACGATTGGATAGTGTTACGATACGCTGATGTATTACTGATGCATGTGGAAGCAATTTTGAGAGATGGAGGCGCTGTTGCTACCGCTGATGCGAGTGCATTAAATTCATTCAATGCAGTTAGAAATCGTGCTGGTTTAGCCAATGATGCAGACGCCACCATAACAACGGACGAATTGTTGTTAGAAAGAAGAGTGGAATTGGCTTTTGAAAATCAACGTTTCTTTGATTTGCTCAGATTTGGAGTAGCTAACATCGTATTAAGTGCCCATTCTGCTGCAGATAACGATGAAGACATAACTGTTTATCCTGCTTACAATGCTAGAGCGTTGTTGTTACCAATTCCTTCACGAGAAATTAATTTAAGCAAAGGGTTGCTAAAACAGAATCCTCGCTAGAATAAAATATTAAAATCATGAATAATAAATTTAGTATTTCGAAAAAAATCCCATTCAAATTATTGGGCTTATTTGCGATTGTTTTTTTTGTAAGTTGTGAATTTGAATTGCCTGAAGCAGGTTCATTACCTGATAACATTTTGCCTGAAGCAAATTATTCCTATGTCCGAAGTGGAAATACACTGGCTGATTTCAAGTTTGTGTCATTTACAAATGCTTCGTCTGAAGCTACAAAATACGAATGGGACTTTGGAGTTGGGGTTGTATGTGATACCGCAACTGTCGATGGGATTCTTACAATTATATGTAGTACAGAAACTACTTCAGCAGAGAAGGATGTACCACTGGTGAAATTTGAAGATGGTGAAGGTACTTACCCAGTAACATTAACAGCCAGTGATGCGAATGGTTCTTCTAGCGACCTTACTCTTGATGTTGAGGTTATTGATCAGTTTGTAGCTATCAATCCTACAGTCCAAAATGGAGATTTTTCAATAACCCCCTTTACTACTGAGGATTGGAAGGTAAATGCTTTTACAGATGGAACTACAACTGCACCTAATACTACATCGGATGGTAATTCAATAAATTACGATGGATCAGATAACGGATCGAAAACGCCAGGTATGAAATTTGCCAGCGGTACTTCCAATCCTGCGAATCCAGGAGGTAGAAGATATGCATACCAAACACTTACGGTATCACCTACAACCACTGACCGAACTGTTAAATACATTTTAGAGTATGATTATGCGATAACAGCTGGTGCTGGAACCATAACATTTGAAGTTCTGGATGGCCATTTTGAGGACGATGGTGCTGATGCTTTAGCCAGTTCTACAGGTCCGGGTCCATTAGGACAGTCCGTAGCGACTGAGACATTGGGTAAAGGAAATTTTACTACTGAAAAAATGGAGTTTACCTCTAATGGCAGTGGCTTAATTTCTATTTGGATTTACGCTGAACTAACTGCAGATGGTTGGATAGATAATGTGAAACTTTATCCAAAACCCTGATTGAAATATGAAATCGTTTGGCTGCATAGCTAAATGATATTGAAGTTAAATAACTTAAAAAATATACATTTATGAATTTTTTAGTAAAAGGAATTTGTGCCGTAGTTACAGTGGGTCTTTTAGTATCTTGTAATAAAGATGATATTGATGCGAATCCTACAGGTGTAGGGGTTACTGAGATCACCTTCGTCTCTATAGCAACAGATGTTGAAGATGGTGATGGAACATTAATTACAGTAACAACGCAAGGTATAGGGGCTACTTCCTATGTAATAGATTTTGGAGACGCAGATAGTTCTGAGGATGTGCTGACAAAGGGAGTTGGAGGTTCTGTTTCTTATGATTACCCTAATGAAGGTGCAGAAGTCACCTATACAATAACTGTTACTGCAAAAGCTGATGGTTTTGCCGATGTTGTAAAAACGCAAGATGTAACAGTAGTTCATGTACCTGAAGGATCTCTTTCTACTGTCCCAGACTCCCCAACAGGAACTATTTCAAATGTGTTTGCCATCTTTTCAGATGGAATGGAGTATGATGGTGGACTACTGGAGTATAGGTGGGGTGAAGCTGTTTCTGGTGGTGATGGAGTAGGCACATCAGTTGATGAGGAAAATGTCCTTAGATTATCGAGACTTGGAAGTGATGCAGGAGTTCTCTCTGTTGAAACAATTGATCCTGCTAGTGCTTTCGGAGATGGTATCGCAGCTACTGATATTCACTTTGATGTCTATTCTGATTTTGCAGAAGGAGTAGACCTATTAAAGGTAACTTTAGTGAATAGTGGTGCTTCAGAGACCTATGAGGTTGATGGTTTAGCTCTGACAGATGGGGGCTGGACTAGCTTTGATTTAGACTTAGCTACAGGTTTTTCTTCGTCGGTTAGTGCAATTGACTCAATCTTATTCGAGTTAGGAACCGATGGTACAGCAAATGAGCATGCAAGTATTTATCTAGATAATATTTACCTATATAAAGAGACGGGTTCTAGCATTTTGAATGGTGACTTTGAAATTGAAGGAACTTTTGCTACCAGCCAATGGAGGTTTGCCACATACACGGATGGAAACACAAATCCATTCGGTTCTAGTAGTGATGGTTCTGATTTTGACATTGATGGAAATGATGTGGGAGACAAGACTAGAGGTGCGAAATGGACGTCTGGTCAGGTAGGGGGACCAATCCACACTGCTGATTCTAGATACGCTTATCAAGCATTAGCTTTAACTCCAAATACTGATTATGTTTTGCAGTATCAATATGCTATTGATGATGATAATGATGATCCTGTTGGACTAGATAGACACATGGCTGGCTTTGTGCTTGATGGTCACTTTATTGACGGTGCTGATGCTCTCGACGATACAGGAAACGATTTAGGAAGGAATCTTGGATTTGACGCAGAAGGAAAATTCTCTGATACGCCTAATGATTACGGTACGTTTGTTCAAATTCCATTTACATCTACAGAAAGTGGAGAAGTTTCTGTCATGTTTTACTCAGTAGCACCTGATGACGCATGGATCGATAATGTGAAGGTTATTGAAGCAGCAAGTGTAACTGCACCAACACCCGAACTTACTTCTGAGGCGACTCCTGGAAATTTTCTAGAATATACTTTTACAAATACTTCGATAAATGGAGCTTCATTCGTTTGGGATTTTGGGGATGGGAATACATCTACAGAAAAGTCTCCCACGCATACCTATGCCACTACGGGTATGTATAACGTAGTACTTACTGCCACGAATGCTTCTGGTAGCGTGATGACTAATGAAATGATCACGGTTTCTGACCCGGAAGGAGCCACCTTTGCAGCTGTATTGCAAAATGCAGATATGCAGAGTTATCCTACTGCAGAGAATAACAATAACGACCTTGTTGATGCATGGACAATAGATCCAGATGACACATTCAATGATGGCTCAGATACTCCATTTGATTTTTGGAGAAATAATGATTTGGAGGGTTGGGTTTCTGATAGAGCTAACAACGGGAGTACGGCACCAGATCCTTCGGATCAATTTGATAGAAATGGAACTGATAAAGGAAGTTCATCAGGAACAGATGCAATGTCCGCTGGAGGTTCATCAGATAGATCGCTCAAATTTGATGGAACTGGTGAAAGGGCGTACCAACCTTTTCAAGTTGAAGAAGGGGTAGAATACACCATTTCCGCAAATGTAAAATCAGAGACTACACCAGTTACAGATGTAGAAGGAACCTTCTATATATTGCATTCTGAGCCTGCTGACGAAACAGATTTGGCTTCATTTGCGATTACCACAGTACCTGTGATAGCCACGGCAATCAATACTTGGCAAAATGTTGAATTTAGCTTCACAGTTAACTCTACATTTAGTTTCCCTCAAGATAGAGTAGATGAAAATGCGTCTGATATTTTAACATCAACAGATCAAGAATTTGTCATCTTCTATTTTGTGCCGACTAATACGGTAACAACTGATAATGAAGTCTTCATTACCGATGTAGTAATAGAAACTGATGGATTTTAAAGTCTTGAATAGTACAAGAGCATATCGAAAGTTGTGATGAGGATAATCTCTTCTTTTTTGCAAAAGTTATCTGAGGGCTTCCTCAGATAACTTTATTCTATTGCTTGCTGAGGATGTACAATGATTTTTTACTTACAACGGAATAAATATTGAAAAATATTGCCCACATAAAATGCTTTAGAACTGGAACTATCTCCAAACTATAACGAAGGGTTATCTGCGAAATCAAATATTTTGGCTCCTCTTTGAGTCATTTAAAGCACATTAATAAAGAAAACACATTGAATAAATTTAGAATCCTCTTTATACTATTTGCAATCTGTATCTGGGTGATGTCTTGTGAAAAGACATCCTCAGGTTCAATTGTATCATCTATAGAAGAATTTAACAAGGCAGCAAAGGGTGCTCAGCCCGGTACAGTCATTACCATGGCAAATGGCACTTGGGAAAATGTAGAGCTCAGGCTGAAAGGAAATGGAGAAGAAGGTAATCTTATCAAACTTGAAGCCGAAACACCGGGAAAAGTAATCATCTCAGGGCAATCGAATTTGGCATTTTCTGGAGAGTATATTGAAATCTCAGGACTCGTCTTCAAGAATGGATATACCCCAACCAGTGAAGTGATTTCATTTAAAACCAGTAAAGAGAAACTGGCTAATAATTCCAGAGTCACTAATTGTGTGATAGACAACTTCACAAACCCAGAACGATTTGATGGAGACACTTGGGTAGCCATCTATGGTAAGAACAATCAGTTCGATCACAATACATTGTCTGGGAAAGGAAACCGAGGAGTGACCTTAGCTGTGAAAATGCAAACAGAAGCAAGCCGAGAAAATAATCACATTATTGAGCACAACTATTTTGGTCCTAGGGAAGTTTTGGGATCAAATGGAGGCGAGACCTTGAGAGTAGGCACTAGCCACTATTCACGATCCTACGCTAACACTGTCGTTCGAAAAAACTACTTTGACCGGGTCAATGGAGAACACGAAATTATATCTAACAAAGCGTGTGGAGATGAATTTCGGGATAATGTTTTTTACGAATGTCAGGGAACGCTGACCATGCGTCATGGAACTAATACATTGGTGGAAAACAACTATTTCCTCGGAAACAGAAAGGCAAACACTGGAGGTATTCGAATCATCAATGAATACCAGACGGTGAAGAAAAATTACATGGTCGGGTTAACCGGCCACAGATTCAGAGGTGCATTGGTTATCATGAATGGAGTGCCAAATTCTCCGATCAATCGCTACAACCAAGTGATTGATTCCTACATGGAAAACAACATCGTCATCAACAGTGATTACATTCAATTATGTGCAGGAAGCGATGAAGAGCGATCTGCTAAGCCGATTGGTTCCACATTCAAAAACAACCTAATCCTTGGAAATACAAACACTGAACCATTCACCATTTACGATGACGTATCTGGGATCGAGTTTGCAGGAAATGTGATGAATGATGAAGCAAAAGCACCATTCAAGAATGGATTTGAGAAGGTCCAATTAGAATTGACGCGAAACGAAAATGGCTTGCTGACTCCAAGTCAAGATTTGGTAGATAAGATTGAATTTGGTGAAATCAAGTTACCCATAACCAAAGAGGAAACTGGTGCCTCGTATTATCCAAAAGATGGGAAAGCCAAGGCATTTGGAGTTGGTAAAACAACAAAAGTTGCCGCTGGCACGAACACTTTGCTAGATGCCATCGAAAGTAGTGAATCAGGAGATGTACTCGAATTAGAAAACGGCGAAGAGTACTTAACGACCAAGTATGCTTTTGTACATCACCCACTCTCGATCATCACACCTTCAGGAGAGAAAGCAAAGCTACTATCAGAGAAGCAGAGCTTTTTCAAAATTGAAAACGGCGGTGCACTTTATTTTAAGAATGTCCTTTTTCATGGAGAAGAATCTCCAGATCAGGCAGGTAATAATGTGATCAGCACGAGCAAGTATTCCATGACTCAGAACTATTCAGTAGTGCTCGAAGATTGCGAAGTAAAAGATCTCGATAAGAATCATTCGTTTGATTTCTTGAAATCTTACAAGCACACGTTCGCTGATTCAATCAACATTATTAACACAACAATGACCAATGTTACCGGGGCAGTGATGACCCTGGACATGGAAGTCGAAGATTTAGGAATTTACAATGTAGAAAATGTGAAAATTATTGGATCGACATTCACAGATGTAAAGCATGAGATTGCCAACGTCTACCGTGGAGGAACAGATGAGAGCACATTCGGGCCAATCATGACACTTTCTGATGTTGAAATAAATAACTCAGGGAAGGGAAAGCGAAACAAAATTGGAGCAGTATTAAGATTTCACGGTATTCAGAAATTGAATGTAGATAATATCAGAATAAATGATTCTGAAGGAATCGATCTGTTCATGACTAATGGTGAACCAATCACTAAAATATCCAACGTGACTTTCACTAATTCGTCGGGTCTTAAAACCAATAATGAACCTTTCGAATCAGAAAACATTGTGACAAACAGAAAATGAAAGCTTTCATCACCATATTGATTTTTTGTTCTTTTTTCAGCCTTGATGCTCAAGATCACCCCAATTTGATTTTGACCCCTGAAGGAGTAAAATCAATTAGAACCAGTCAAGGAAAAATTCCATTGTTCGATCGGACGGTCGAGGCAGCACGCAATCAAGTAGATGCACAAATTGAAATGGGAATCGATGTTCCTATTCCTAAAGATTTGGCTGGCGGTTATACGCACGAAAAGCACAAGTCGAATTTCTTTACAATGCAGAAAGCGGGCGTGCTCTTTCAGATTACAGGCGAGGAGAAATATGCCACTTATATACGTGATATGCTTCTGCAATATGCAGAGATGTACCCAACATTGGGTAAACATCCGGCTGAACGATCATATGCTAGAGGTAAGTTCTTTTGGCAATGTCTCAATGATGCGAACTGGTTAGTCTACACCAGTCAGGCGTATGATTGCATCTATGACTGGTTGGATAAAAAAACTCAGAAAAAATTGAACAAGGAGTTATTCCGACCATATGCGGAGTACATCTCTATTGAGAACCCTCAATTCTTCAATCGTATTCATAACCATAGTACTTGGGGAAATGCAGGAGTAGGAATGATCGGTTTGGTTATGAATGACGAAGAATTAGTTGACTGGGCGCTGAACGGCTTGGATATAAAAGTCCCTGGCGATTTTGTGAAAGACAATGACGGTGGTGCTATTCAATTAGAAGGACAAAAAGAGGCAGGCTTTTTTGCTCAGTTGGATAATGCCTTTTCACCTGACGGATATTATACGGAGGGACCATACTATCAACGATATGCGATGTATCCCTTCCTAATTTTCGCTCAAGGCTTAGCCAATAAGAAACCTGAATTGGGCATACTGGATTACAGGGAAGGGCTATTGATAAAGGCAGTTTATGCCCTCATTGACCAAACTAACTCAGCAGGAGAGTTTTTCCCAATCAATGATGCCCAGAAAGGAATGTCATTGGCTTCTCGCGAGTTGGTAAATGCAGTAAGCATGGCCTACCATTATGGTGGAAAAGATGCCGAACTGCTTTCATTGATAGAAGCGCAAAATCGGGTGCCACTGAACGATTCGGGACTTTCGGCCGCTAGCGGAATTGCTTCAGGAGATACTAAGCCTTACAGTTTTGAAAGCCAGGAATTAACCGATGGGGCAAATGGAGATGAAGGAGCGATAGGAATTTTGAGGAGTAGTGACCTGACACTCATGATGAAGTATGCCAAGCATGGCATGGGGCATGGTCATTTTGATCGCCTTGGATTTTTACTTTACGATGGTGAGAAAGAAGTTATACAAGATTATGGATCTGCCAGATGGGTAAACATTGAGCACAAAGATGGGGGAGGATACCTCAAGGAAAATAAGTCCTGGGCAAAACAAACGGTTGCTCATAATACACTTGTTGTAGATAAGGACTCCCATTTTGATGGCAATGTAGAGGCAGCAGAAAAATCATCAGGTACGCCATATTATTTTTCAAGCTCAGACAATGTTCAATTAGTGAGTGCAAAAGAAATGAACGCTTATGATGGTGTTCAGATGCAACGTACAATGGCTGTCTTGGACATTGAGGAATTGGAAAACCCATTAGTAATTGATCTTTTTTCAGTGCTAGCACCAGAAGGAACGAGGTATGATTTACCACTTTACTATTTAGGTGAGTTGATGTCCACAAACCAAAAATTTAAGACCAACAATGACTTGACCCCAATGGGTAACAATGACGGGTATCAGCATTTGTGGTTGGAGGCTAAGGCAGAGTTGACCGACGATGTTTTCAGAATGACCTGGTTCAATGAAAAGAACTTTTATACAATGACATCAGCTGTGACCGAAGGAGATCAGGCATTATTGACACGAATCGGAGCAAATGATCCAAATTTCAACTTAAGAAGAGATCCAGGACTTATTCATAGAAGAACGGGCGGAAATACTCTTTTTGCCTCTCTGTATGAGATGCACGGAAGCTATAATTACTCTGATGAGATTCCCAATAACTCATTTACATCTATTGCCAATTTGGAGGTACTCTTTGACTCTGAAGAGTATGCTGTGATTGAGTTCAAGTTAGAGAGTGGCGAGAAATATGTTTTTGCCTTTTCACTTAGCGATAAAAGTGAAGAGAGTAATCACAAGATTGAATTTGGAGAGATGGGATTGGAGTGGAAAGGACCTTATGAATTTAAGAAATCAACCAAATAGATATGAAAAGAAACAGCGATAAATATATTATTTCAGATGATATGGAGTGGGAAGAGCTCGGAGGTGGAGTTTCTAGAAAGATGCTGGGATATGACAATCAAATAATGATGGTCTTAGTGAAATTTGAGAAGGGAGCGATAGGCTCACCTCATAGCCACTTCCACACGCAAGCTACCAATGTAGTTTCTGGCAAATTTGAATTTGAAATAGACGGTGATAAAAAGGTGGTAAAAGCCGGAGATGGCGTTTACATCCAACCAAATCTCTTGCACAGTGCAGTTTGTTTAGAAGAAGGAATGCTTATAGACACTTTTAGTCCTGTTAGGGAAGACTTTCTAGATGGATCTGGAGTGTCATATTTTGGAGATAAGGACAAATAAATAACCTAACCTATGAAATGAACATTGAAAATTAAGGCTCGATTTTTTTAAATGAGGCTGAAATTTTCAATGTGAATTCCATGTGGCAATATTTAAAAGACAATACACATGAAAATTAGAGGACTGAGATGGTGGATAATTGGCCTGGTTTGCCTGGCTACCATCATTAATTACATAGATCGATCGGCACTGGCTATTATGTGGCCAGACATTTCCGCAGATCTGGGAATGAGCAAGAATGATTATGCCTTGATCTTGAATATTTTTTTGGTAGCCTATGCTGTGGGGCAGTCCCTATCTGGAAAGATGTTTGATAAAATTGGGACGAAGATAGGATTCGTTGTTTCAATCACTCTTTGGGGGCTCGCAACAGCCTTGCATGCTTTTGCTAAGGGAGTTTTTTCCTTTAGCTTTTTTCGAATCCTTCTTGGACTTGGAGAGGCAGGAAACTGGCCTGGTGCAGTAAAGAGCAATGCGGAGTGGTTTCCTACAAAAGAGCGAGCCTTGGCTCAGGGAATTTTTAATTCAGGTGCAGCAATGGGATCCATCGTAGCACCTCCACTCATAGCGATTGTTTGGGTAGCTATCGGATGGGAAATGACCTTCGTTCTACTTGGACTCCTTGGACTCCTTTGGGTGATTCCATGGTTAATTTTCAATAAAGCGCTTCCTGAAAAACACTCATGGATTACCGATCAAGAAAGAGAGTACATCAAAGCAGGAATGGAGCAAAAGAAGGAGGAGTCAGATAAACCAGGACTGAGCATGAAACAAATTCTGTCCCATCGTGAATCTTGGGCAGTATTGGCTTCTAGGTTTTTTGTTGAACCTATCTGGTGGCTTTTTGTTGGATGGATGCCGATTTATCTAGCCGATGTATACGGGTTCAATGTAAAAGAAATTGGGTTAATGGCATGGGTGCCATACGTGGGTGCCGCAGTTGGTAGCCTTTCTGGTGGGTACTTTTCTGGGCGTTTAATGATCAATGGAGCTAGTGTAGACAAAGCAAGGAAAAAGACCATCCTTGTAGGTTGCGCTATTATGTTCTTAGGCCTGATTGCTACCATTCTTGCAGGAGATACTCCAGAGAAATTTGTAGCTATTGTGGCCGTAGTATTGTTCGGGTTTCAATTCGTTATTTCCAATATTCAAACCATTCCTAGCGACTTGTTTGATGGAAAATCTGTTGGCTCGTTGGCAGGACTTGGGGGAACAGTCGGAATTTTTTCGGTGATCATTATGAACTTTCTAGTCCCTGTAATAACAGACAATTATTCATATACACCGATCTTCATCATGATCGCAGTATTTGTCCCATTGGGATATTTATCAATCAATTTTTTCGCAAAAGAAATAAAGCCTATCGGCTAACTAAAATTAAAAATCTAATCATAAAAAAATCATAAAAAATGGGAAAAGAACAAACAGGTAAAGTAGCAATAGTAACAGGAGCAACAGGAGGCATTGGTTTTGAAGTAGCAAAGAGGTTGGGCCAAGATGGATATACGGTTATTCTAAATGGTATTGAAGACGAAATGGGAGCTAAGAGAGTAGAAGAGCTTTCCAAAGAGGGGATTACTGCGGAGTATTATGGTTTTGATGTTACAAATGAAGAGGAGGTAAACTCAAATATTAGTGCCATTGGACAAAAATACGGAAGAATCGATGTGTTGGTAAACAATGCCGGTGGGCTAGGCGGTCGGTCAAGATTCGAAGAAATGACCACTGAGTTTTATAGAAATGTGATGGCGCTCAACTTGGATTCCGTATTTTTTACCTCCAGAGCTGCTATTCCTTGCCTTAAGAAAGGAGATAATCCCACCATAATCAACTACACCTCAAATGCAGGATGGAATGCAGGAGGGCCTGGAGCTGGAATATATGGAACTTCTAAGGCAGGAGTTCATGCCATTACCAGAGCATTAGCAAAAGATTTGGCTGAGTACGGTATCAGAGTCAATGCAGTTTCTCCTGGTACCATTGATACACCATTCCATGCACAGATTAAATCAACCAAACCAGAAGTATTTGCATCATGGAAGAATAATATTTTGTTGGGAAGACTTGGTCAACCGGAAGAAGTTGCTTCTGTTATTTCTTTCCTGGCGAGTAAAGACGCATCTTTTATTACTGCAGAGACAATACAAATAGGCGGAGGACAGGCCTTAGGGATATAATAGCAATTTGAGATTGAGTGTAATGTAGATAAGAAAATAGCTATTCAAAGAAATGTTACAATCAGATATTGGTAACTAAAATTGAAGAGAAGTAGGGGAGTATACTAGATCAAGTCTAGTATACTCCCTTTTTCATTTCACGACATTCGGGTTTTTAGTGGTTCTTGGTAAAGAAGATTCGAACTCAGGTTTACTTCATTCAATTCAAATCAACTATTTATTAAGAATTACCCTTGAGGTTTTTGTTTCCTCCCCAATTTTCACTTTGATAAAGTAGATTCCGTTTGACAAATCCCCAGGTACTTTCCATGTTACTTTATGTGTTCCAACCCCTTGATTGTCCACTATTAATTCATCCATTTTCTGTCCTGAAATGTTATGAATTGAAACAAGCGTGGATTCATTTCCCATTGGATTATACTCAATGGTAATCACAGAACTGAATGGATTAGGAAAAACTCTTAATAAAGCTTCTTCATCCTCAATTTCTGAACTGAGTACCTGACCAGCATTGACAATGACACTTACAGCTGAAGATGTAGCCGTGTTACCAGCATCATCGATTGCAATAACTGATAGATCGTAGCTGCCAGCTGGTACTTCCCTCCATATGTAAGAAAAAGGAGCAGACTCGTCTTCACCTAGTTTGTTGGCTCCTTCATAAAACTCCACTTTCGCTATGGTGCCATCGGAATCTTCTGCATCGACTCTTATGGTAATATTAGCTTCATAGTCGAAAACATCTGCGCTGAAAGGGGAAGTTATACTGACAGATGGGGCATTGTTTACCTCAAGTACTTCATTAAGTTCTTCAAAATAGGCCGTTGCTTCTCCCTCATCCTGAAGATAAACGCCAGCTTTCCAATAGCTTGGAAAAGTCCAGAACGATACATCTCTATCTATTTTTTCATCACCATCAATTTCAATAATCATGCGACCATCCTCTAACCGAACGTCGCAATCGAAATATCCTCCAGGATCGGCCCCAAGATCTACATGTGTTGTGTTATCACCACCAACATCTGTTTTGATAGCAGCCCACAGATGATTGACAGGAGTTCTGGTAAGGTGCTTGTAAACTCTAAGCAGTGGCTTGTTCGGTCCACTTCCAGCATTGGCATCATCGTGAATTTGAACAACAGTAACCTGATCACACGTTTGCTCCACTACGTCTATTCTTGCATGTAAGGATCGATTTTCATTTGTAATGTCCCAATTAGCCAAATGCCTCAACTCTGTACGCATGCTTGATCCTGATTGATTAAAGGCAACTTTATCATTCTCTACCACATAAAAACCTTCATCAGTGTATCCATTTATGAGTTCAGATTGAGATGCGATTGTGGTACTTGTTGGTGCTTGCAATTTGCTTCCACCTATAAAATCCTGAAATTTTGGTATTTCGTAAGGAACATCATAGATGGGAGTAACTGTGATACTGACACTAGTCGATGTGGTTATTGTATTTTCATTATCAATTGCCTTTGCACTAAGTACATAATTACCAGCCAACACATTATTCCAGGTATAAGAATATGGAGATGAAGCATCTTCACCTAACTTCGTATTCCCTTCAAAAAATTCCACCTTGGTTATAGTTCCGTCACTATCCGATGCATCGGCTGTAATCGTAATATCATCTCCTTCGATAAAGCCGTCATTATTTGAAGGTGATGTAATACTCGTAGAAGGTGCGTTGTTGTTTGAGCTTGAATGAGACTTACCCAATGCGAAAAAAGATACCTGACAATAATCTCCGGCATCTCCTGAATTGTTTTGATTGTAATTTCCAGCTTTGAAATACATCCAATCATTTTCATATCCACTAGAAGTCATATCCACAACTTCCACGACATCATCTTTACCGTCTCGGATTATAGTAACTGTGAGAGTATTACCTACCACTTCGATCTTATAGCTAAACTTTTCCCCTAGTGCTATACCATCTGAAGGATTTGAAGCACTGCTACTTCTACTTCCAATCATTTCATACCACTGATCCGAGCCAGTTTTAGGTTCATGAGCCACATAAATTGACCCTTTCGTATTTCCAGGTAATTTGCGATAGTATAAGCGACACGGTTCATCATCAGAAGCATGTATTTGCCCAATAATCACTCGACCTACTTTACTAGATTCTCCTGTAGTAGAAACGTGATCTACCGCTACTGTAGCCGTCATTATTCCATCGACCCCTCCTGATGCTTCTTTGTTTGCCTGGCTAGAGGATGAAAAAACCCAGTTGTTTAATCCAATGCCTTTTGTGCTGATACTTGTATTACCTGCCCTCAACATTTCCCGAAGTTCACTTCTAGGGTATGTGCTACCACCAGTTTCTCCATCGTTACGGCATACAAATACCATGGCTCCAGTGGATGCATCTGTATAAAATTCATTAGCACTTTCAAATCCATTAGAAAGCTGGTTTTCCTGCACTTCACTCTGATCTGGCAATGTGATTTTCCACTCTGTCAAATCAAAATTTCCACTGGGTGGCAAATTGGGATCCTGAGCAAAAACTTCATTAACAAATGCAAGGTTTACCAGGATAAAGAGCATGATTGGATAGGAGCAATACTTTTTCAATCTTATTAAAAACCTAGTGTACGAGCAAGCTAAAACTTTCATATGGTAATATTCGCTTAATTACTGTGTAATAAGTACACAAAATAATATATTCACCCTAAATAAATCTAGTTTAATGTCAATAATTAAGTAAACAAACCATGTTTTATTAACTATTGTCTGATATTATACACTCAGTAGGCTTGTTATCATACTGAATAAAAAAGAAATCATGAAGCGAAAAGCCTTTTGGACAACTTTACTTCTTTCAACCCTAATGAACCATAAAAGTTTGGCTCAACCGATTCCTTCAAATTCAGTAATACCGGTTGATGAACTAGCAAACTATTTGAATGAAAGTGCTCGAAAGGAATTCTCTGACTTCAGAGACTCAACGTTAGCAATGTATTTCAGGGAAAAATTCTCGGAACGTTTTTTTTACGACTACAGAAGCTTCGGTGATCGGTTACTGAATTACAACACTATTTTCAAAAATCAGCAAAATCATAAAAAACGTGCTTTGGATCACATAGGAAAATACAATGATTCCACACAGTGGATACTTCCATTCAATTATTCAAATGGTGATCCTGTCAATGCTTATGCGTTACGTCACCTCGCTCGCCAGCACAAGATGGTGGACATTGCGTTTTTTTACTTCAATGAGAAGAGAGATCCAGAACTGATTAAATATTTCGAAAATCAAATGCAGTCTTTGAATGCTGCACTTCAAGCTAAGAAGTATGAAACGATTGAAGATGGAAACGGTGTTTACGAGGCATTCAGATCGGGGTATCGCATACTAAACTGGCTGTGGATTCACAATATGTTTTTGAATGAGGAGGAGTACTCTGATGAAGATCAGTTGACCACTATTGCTACTTTGCTTCAGCACGGGCAGCACCTTTACGAAAGAAACGACAAGTTTAAGTTTGGCAACCATCAGACCAAAGGGGTTTCCGCACTTGCTATGTTGGCGATTTTGTTTAGAGATTTTGAAGGAACAGATCTATGGCTGGAACGTGCGATGTTGAGGCTTGGTGAACATTTGGATAGAGAAATAAATGGTGACGGTTTTCAGTTTGAACGATCGATACATTATCACATGAGTGACATCAATAATTATTTTTATGTCTATCAATTTTCTAAACTTAATTCCGTCGAAGTAGACAAGGAATGGGAGGATAAACTTAGAGGTTTGTTCACCACTTTGGTGAAAGTGGCATACCCTGATCGTAGTGCACCTGTGCTGCAAGACGACACGGAAATCCCATGGGCCGAGAAGAATGATATCTCTGGTGCAATGACCCTTGGCTATCTCCTTTTTGAAGATCCCGAATTTGGATACTTTGCTACAAATAAGGTAGACGACCGTATCTACTGGTTTCTGAGCAATGAGCAAGTTCAACTATTGAAAAACATAGATCAGAAGAGGCCGACCTATGGATCTATGGCATTTAGGGACACACATTATTACATCATGAGAGAAGGTTGGGAACCTGATGATAAAATGATGATTGTGAGCGCGGGTTTGGACCCAGACAAACCAGATCACCAACATGGAGATATGCTGGGTGTTCAAGCCATGGCCAATGGTCACGCAATCTTGCCCAATTATCAGGTGAGATATTCGCTCAAGGATTTTGACCTGTTCAAAAATTCGATGGTAAAAAATGTAGCACTAGTCGATGACAAGCTTCAGGGAATGAGATGGAAATCTAACAAAGGAGGAAGCGGATTTGGCAAGTTTGGAGAACTCCCCAGTCCGGAAGTGATCACTTGGGAGACCAATAGTGATTTTGATTTATTCGTCGGTCGCCATGATGGGTTTGAGGATATTGGAGTTGATTACTCAAGACAGGTTATTTACGTGAAAGATGACTTTTGGATAGTAAAGGATAATTTTTCATCCGATCAACCACATGTATACAAGCAGGTTTGGCAAGGACACTATACACATGAAAATGGTCCTGACCTGATTCGCGCAACAGAACACGATGCATCCGGGCATGACATTTTTCAACTGGTCTCATTGGATTCAGTTTTTAGTTCAGGAGCTAGAGGAAAGCACTGGAGTGTGTTGTCCAAGGATAATCAGAAGGACTTTAGCTTTTTGACAATCATTTATCCTTATCGAGGCTACAGTAATCGTATAGATGAAGATGCCGAAAAGAAGAACTTCTACGATTGGAAATTGAATCAGTCTGAATGGGAAATAATAGGTAGTAATCCAGTCAGTATCAGTTCCAGCAAGGGGACCTATTTATTTAGTGTGAAAGAACTACAAATCCAAAATCGGAAAATTCAACTTTCCGAAGAAGCAGATTTGTTCTTACTTCATAAAGACAATCAACTCTTCATTTATTCAATCGATAGCAGAGAGCTTACGATTACTTTAACCTCTGGCAGCCGAAGTAAGAGTTTAACCAGTGTTTTGAAGCCAGGAGAGGTTTTGGTCACTGACAACTAAGTTCACCATACCAAATATTATTCTTGAAAGGACACTAATCTTTTCAATCATTATCACCATCATTGGGCTGATGAGTATTTTTGGATAATTTGTAAAAAAAATCTAATTATTCAATTCCATGCAAACTAAAATGGGCCCATTAGACACTGCTGTTTCAATTGATTCTTATGAATGCACCATTGCAGTAGAGTGCTGTGTTTTTGGATTTCAGGATAACGTACTAAAAATCTTACTGGTTAAAAGGTCCATAGCCCCATTCAAAGATTATTGGTTACTTCCAGGAGGAGCTATTAGCGAAGGGAAAACCCTTTCTGAGTCTTTGAATCAAGTGTTATTCAGTCTTACAGGCATTCAAGAGATTCCACATCAGCAAGTAGCTTGTTATGGTCAGGTAGACAGACATCCGATCAAAAGAGTTGTTTCCGTTTCTTTCTATGCGCTTGTTAAACCTGAAAATCACCCTGCCATACCAAAAAGTTATATTTCTGATATCAAATGGTATCCTTTAGATGAGCTTCCTAAACTAGGATTTGATCATGATCTTCTTTTTAAGGATGCATTAATGAAGTTGAGGTCTAATCTGAGGGTGAATTTGGTTTTTGGAGAACTTCTGCCTGATCTATTTACACTAACCGAACTTCAGGACCTCTATGAAAGCATCCTCAACGAAAAATTAGATAGGAGGAACTTCAGAAAAAAGATTCTACAAATGAATATCCTGGAGACAACCAATCAAAAGAAAGCTGGTATCAAGGGAGGCCCAACATTATATAAGCGCAAATAATTGCCATAGAAAATAGGGGAGTAAATAATTGATTTTTTATTATTCTGTGTATATATTACATAGAAAAATAACATACCCTAACAACCTATTTAAATGGATAAAAAAGTAGTCACTTTTGGTGAGATCATGTTGAGGTTGGCCCCTCCAGGCTTTTTGAGGTTCTCGCAGACCAACTCTTTTGATGTAGTCTACGGAGGTGGAGAATCGAATGTAGCTGTTTCGTTGGCTAACTATGGAGTACCTGTTGAATTCGTCACACGTCTTCCAGACAATGATATTGGGCATTGTGCACACATGGAAATGAGAAAAAGAGGGGTGGGTACTTCACATGTCGCATGGGGAGGAGAGCGCTTAGGAATCTACTTTTTAGAGACTGGGGCGGTTGCCAGAGGCAGTAAAGTAGTTTATGATCGAGCTCACTCTGCTATGTCCGAGATCACTGCTGGTATGATAGATTGGGATAGTGTCTTTGATGGGGTAGATTGGTTTCATTGGACAGGTATTACACCAGCAATTTCTCAAGGTGCAGCAGACGCTTGCCTGGAAGCGGTAAAAGTGGCAAGTGAGAAGGGAGTTACCATCTCAACCGATCTTAACTATCGAAAAAAGCTCTGGAAATATGGAGGTGACCGAGAAAAGATCATGACTGAACTCACCGAATATTGTGACATTATACTAGGCAATGAAGAAGATGCTGAGATGCATTTTGGGATTAAGCCTGAAGGGTTAGATATCACTAAGCAAGGGCATGAGGTAAAAGCTGAGGCATTTCTATCTGTGTGTCAACAGATGATGAAAAAATTCCCCAGAGCCAAAAAGGTAATTACTACTTTGAGAGGTTCAATATCGGCATCACACAACACGTGGGCTGGCGTCATGTATGACGGAGTTACGATGTATGAATCTTCTCAGTATCAAATCACTGATATCGTAGATAGAGTAGGAGGAGGAGATTCGTTCATGGGTGGACTTATTTATGGCTTATTGAACTATCCAGAAGATGATCAAAACGCATTGAACTTTGCTGTAGCTGCCTCATGCTTGAAGCATACCATCAAGGGAGATGCCAACCTAGCTACCCTGGATGAGGTAGAAAAACTCATGAGTGGAGATGCTTCGGGGAGAGTAGCAAGATAAAGATAAGAAGAAGGGAGGAGATTGCCTTTTCAAAAACAGTTGAGTAGCAATATTCAAAAAATGATTTCCTCCCAATTCTTTTACTAAGAATAAATTGAAAGCATAAAAATCAGCAAATAAAGTGGCAAGATTTTCTAGAATTGATGTGTTCCAAGCGATGAAAAGCAATGGAATGGTTCCGCTCTTTTATCACAAAGATGCAGCACTTGGAAAAAAGGTACTCAAAGCCTGCTATGAAGGAGGTGCTCGTACTCTTGAATTCACCAATCGAGGTGACTATGCGCATGAAGTATTCAGAGAGTTGAATCTGTATGCTGAAAAAGAGCTTCCAGAGATGATTCTCGGGGTAGGATCTGTCACAGATGCCGGAGCAGCCTCTCTTTACATGCAGCTGGGAGCCAACTTTGTAGTTACACCTGTACTAAGGGAAGACATTGCATTGTCTTGTAATAGAAAAAAAGTCCTATGGTCTCCCGGGTGTGGCACACTATCTGAAATAGCTAGGGCAGAGGAGCTAGGTTGTGAGTTAGTTAAGCTATTTCCTGGAGGAACTTATGGTCCTGGATTTGTGAAAGCAATAAAGGGCCCTTGCCCTTGGACGAATATTATGCCTACAGGTGGTGTATCTCCTGACCCAGAAAATTTGAAAGGATGGGTCGATGCAGGAGTTACTTGTGTTGGGATGGGATCTCAATTGATATCCAAAGATATTTTGCAAGAAGGAAAATTTGAGGAGTTGACCCAAAGGGTTAAGCATACTCTGGAGACTATTGCCAAATTGAGAAATGGATGATTAGATAGAATGAAACGCTTTTCAGGTTGATTTCTAATATGAGCCATCAAAAGGATAGGAAAATGATTTTTATTGATTTTAAACTTTAATAACAGATATATCTACATGTAGAATTTTTTTTAACCTAAACATAACCCCACTATGGATTTTTTAACAACTCACCCTATTAGGCAATGGAAACTGATAATGACCATTGCAATGATAATTTTTGTTACATCTTGCTCAAAGCAAGAAGAACTTGATAGCATTCAGCTCCAAGATGAACCCGCACTCTCAAGTAATTCGGTAAAACTTGGTGTCTCTAGCGTCACAGCAGATGCTTCTCAAAGCCCCAATGTCCCTTCAAACGTATTGGACGGGAATTTAGGTACTCGGTGGTCCGGTCAAGGTAATCCTGTCTATTTTGTGATTGACATGGGTTCCTCAGCTTTAATTGACTATCTCAAAATAGCTTTTTTTAAAGGCAATGAAAGAACCTCTAGTTTTGAAGTATTCGTGAGGAACAGTACCAGTGATTCTTGGGAAAAGATCAATTCTAAGACAAGTAGTGGTACTACTAACTCTTTGCAAACCTTCGATTTATCAAATAGAAATGCACGATATCTACGGCTTAAGTGTAAGGGAAATAGTGTGAACAACTGGAATAGTCTGACTGAAATAGAGGTATGGGGAACTGGATCTACAGGAGGAGGTCCAGGAAGCGGAACAGGTAACTCTCCGGGAGATATATTAGGACTTACTTCCAATACATGGAAACTAAACGGATTTACCGGAAACCCTGGAGCGAATGCCACTTACAGAGATAATGTTCTCAGCGCAACAGGTCAATCATTTAGCAACTATGATGATCCAAATTACTTCTACACAGATGGAACAGGAACTTATTTTAAGTGCTACAGAGGTTTGGGAACATCCACAAGTTCCAGTAATCCAAGAGTTGAACTTCGAGAGTTGAGTAATGGAAACTTAGCTAGCTGGAATGGGTCTTCTGGTACACACGAAATGACATGGACGGTAAGAGTAGATAGATTGCCCAGAAGTACAAATGGCAATAGCGGTGTGCTTTGTTTTGGTCAGATTCATGGCCCTGATCCAAATAATGATGGCGTAGACGTGGATGACGTGATTCGAGTACAATTCTTGGGAGATCCGGATCAGACAACAGGTGGAGTACGCATGAAAATAAGCGGTTACATCACAGAAGAAGTTCAGGGTGGCAGCAAGATTATCGATAGAGGCTACCAGTTGGATACAGAATATACCTTCACTTTAAGGTATTCTGGAGGAACAGTAAGATTGTTCGAAGGGAGTACTCAGATATTCTCACAAGCGATGGATACAAGTACCGAAGGAAACTATTTTAAAGCTGGAAACTATCTGCAGTCAGTGAAGAACGCCAGTTATACTGGCTCATATGGCCTGGTCAGAATAAGGAATTTGAATGTTTCTCATAATTAATTCTTGATGTTAAAATAAAGGTCGGCTAATGCGGACCTTTATTTTTTATATGTTTCTTTGAAAAAATAAAAGACCTTCATATGAACATAGCAATCATAGCATATGATGGTAAAAAAGCAGAGATGGTTCAATTCTTATTAAATCATAAAGCTATCCTTAATTCATCAAAGCTTATTTCGACTGGAACAACAGGATCTCATGTGGAGAATGCCGGGTTTAAAGTTGATAAACTACTTTCAGGCCCTTTAGGAGGAGATGCGCAGATTGCTGCAATGGCAGCCGAGAAGAAAGTTGATGCCGTCGTTTTTTTCAGAGACCCTCTGGGTAAACACCCGCACCGGATGTGCAGATGTTACTTAGAGTTTGCGATGTTCACAATATAGCATTGGCGACAAACCCAGCTACTGCCGCACTTATCTTCAAAGCATTAGAGTCATAGTGATCCACATCCTGGATCATTGAAATATCAATTACTTTGTAGCCTCAGCAGAAAATATTTTCAAACTACCTATCTTGAAAAAACTAAATTATTTTTATTCAAAACTGAATTAATGAAGTTTATTTCGATTTGTTTGATTGTGCTGCTGATGTCATGTTCATCTTCAGACTATGTAGTGGATTCTGACTTTAGTTATCGAGGAAAATTCCACCGATATAAATCTTTTGATTTTGCAATCAATGAAAATTTTGCAGGTTCTCAAGAAGAAAGCGAGTTGATTCAAAAGTATACTTCAAGTATTCTAACCGCATGGGGGTATGAGGAAAGCACTAAAAAGCCTGACTTCTATGTGTATTACTCTATTTATTATGAAAACCTTGATTTAAAAGGATATAACCAACCTGAGCTTCGAAGCTGGTCAGGATTAAGCGAATGGTATCAGTATAAATTGAACAAAATCGATACGTTAAAAAATGACAACTCGGTGAGCAGTGATGAATATTTATATGAAGATAGCAGCGATACCTATCAGCCTGTTTCACTGGCATTAAAAGAAGGAACCATGCTTATTTCTTTTTTTGATAGAAAAAAAGGGGCAACAGTCTGGCAAGGGTATGCCTCAGGTTTCTTTAGAAAAGAAGATCCGAAAAATGCTAGAATGCTGAGGTCAGCGGTTATCAAAATTATGGATGAATTTAGATTACCTTCTGTCTCAAGCTAGGCTTACTCATTATAGCTCTACCGTTTTAAAAACTTATGTATCTCAGCATCAATCACACTGTTATTTGAATCTAATCTCTTGAATCGTAAAAAATAAATCCCTGAATCATAGCCAGAGATATTCTCAGAGATCATGTGAACGCCTTCTTTGTATTGTTGATTTGAAAGTTGATCAATACGTTTACCCGTTGCATTGTAGATCTCAATGATAATTCTGGAGTTGTGTTTCTGGAGAAACTGAAAATTGATTTCTGTATCGGTAGGATTTGGGAATAATTTTATGCTCGATTCATTATCTAGACCCAAAGGACCGGTTTCGAAAACTGCTGAAGCTTCTGTGTCTTCATTTAAGACAATCGTTTGAGGATTTTCAGTACCTGATAGTGCACCTGACCATTCAACGAATTGGGAATTTCCATTTGGTACGGCTGTCACGGTAACTGAAGTGCCTGAGGTATACACATCAGAAGCTGGATCTAGTACAATGCTCCCATCTCCTTCAACAGTTGTGGTCAAAGTCACAAACTCTTGATTAGAAAGGTAACTAGGACCTGTATTATCTTCATTGACATGTGGTTGAACGAATAAGTCATCTGAAAACTCGCTAGCTCCCACGTCTTTTGATGTGATGTCCGAGGGTCTATCCTGTTTCATCAGATCAAGAAGTATCTCATTATCAATGTCCAAACCTTCAAACGTTGGAATACTTGGATATCCAGATTCGGCACTGTTAATAGCGGGACTAGTACTTGAAAGTTGTAAGAAGCCTTCTGAGTTTTCTTCTAACAAAGGATCTACTCCTGTAATTCCTGAAGGTCTATCAATACCTAAAGATCCAAATGAAATATTACCAATCCATGCTTCATCACCTGTCGATTCCTCAAACAATGCATTATCAGGTTGTGAGAAAATGTTGTTTGCAAAAGTGACATTGCCAGGAGGATTGCTACCTCCATCTCCACCTAAAATAACCTCAGCACTATTGACCATTGTATTAAAATACACGTGAATGAAATCCAAAGGGTCTGATGACTCATTTTGAAGATAAATGGTACGTCTATCCATTCCTTCAAAGTAATTGTTGAAAATAAAATGATTCTGGCCTTCACGAACTCTAACACCTCCCATATTATTGATAAAAAAGTTACCATAAACAATGGCTTCATTACCATGTCTAAGTACAACCTCAGCCTTAGAATTATCCTCAAACGTATTGTACCGAATGATATTTTGGGAAGCCTTATTTGAGATGATTTCACCATCACCATCGCATTGTGTGAAATAGCAATATTCCACGATAGATCTACTATTGAATTCACTTTGTGTGCTTACACCTATTCGTATAGGTTCTACACCTTCATCATTGCCACCACCTTCGAAGTTTTTGAAGGAACAGTACTGAACCTTATGATATCCAGGATTTGTATCGTCTACAAGGAGTGAAAGTATATTCTGGTCTGCGGAGTTCAGTCTATTTTCAAAGTTGCTGTAGCTGACAGTTACATATTGTGAAAGTTCGTCTACTATCAAGTATTTATGACAGGTGTATCTGCTAATATTAATCTGCGTCACGAGGATATTACTGCCATCAATTCGTATCACATGGTCTGTGCCAATATTTCCTCCGATGAATTGTATTCCGCTTAAAACAACATCATCTGCAGGTATTTCTACTTTTGAAGCCCCTTGCATTATGGTCTGCCCTGCAACATTAGCTGTTACTGTAATTCCATTTTTTGTGATATCCATAAAAATGTTGTCGTATGTTCCAGATTCCCATACAATAGAGTCACCGGAAGACGCTTCATTGAGTGCACTATTGAATTCGGTCTGTGTAGAAACAGCAAATCTGGTCGTCTGAGAAAAGGCGATAATTGAACACACCACAGTGATAAATGAAAAGTTGAAAATACGCTTAAGATCCATAATGATATATTTCAAACACTAAGTTATAAAATTGGTCGACCAATTGCGCAGTATTGAGTCGTTATTCGTTTCTCTTACTCAGAATCGAAACAGCTTCTCGTGCCTTCTCGATAAGTACAAAAATAAAATCCATCCAATTTTGATTAAGCCAACAAATTCTGTGGGCTTTTGTGTTTTCTTTAAAATGTTGTTTTGAGCGCTTCAAATCATTGATAAGTCTGTTTTATACTTGCCTCTTTCAAAATTTAAACCCTAAAAAACGTAAGATGAAAAAAGTGTTGTTGATGGTATGCTTGATTGCAAGTACCATGATTGTGAAAGCTCAGGAAGAAGTTTCCTTCAACGATGAGGAGCTAACAAAATATGCTACAGTAATGGTATGGGCTGAGTTGGAGAAAGGAAAAATGACAGGTATTTATAATGAGTGGATTAATAATGATGAAACCTTGGTAGCGTCCAGATTTGTAGAGATAAAAAAGACTAAAGGCGATTCACTCAAGCTTCAAGAAATTGCTGTTACTAATGATGAAGTAGTTGCCTTCGAAATGATTCAAGCGAATTATGATTCCATGATTAATTCATTTACCGATGTATATAAGGCAGAATTGAAAGAAAAAGTTAGCTATGGATTATACAATAAGTTAAGGAAAGCATTAAAAGCGGATGCTGATCTAAAGACTAGATATCAAACCATTTATGATGGATTGTTAGAGGAGCAAAAGTCATCTGGTTCGGACGAATCGGATGAGTAAAGAATGATATAACATGCAAAACAAAAAGTTCTGAAGATTCAGAGCTTTTTGTTTTTAAATACTGTGGTGAAGATATGGCTACTCTTTCAACCTTACCATGGCGAAAAAACCATCCATATATTCAGATACAGCCACCACCTCTCCGTTGACTACATGAAACTTAAACTCATCAAAAGGGTAAGGATTCCATGAAAATTGATTTTCTCCGATAGGATATAGGGTTGAACCCGGATGTTCAGTATGTGGGTCATCTCTCACTAATTCTCCATTTTCGAAACTTATTGTTCTAACCGAAGGCTGCTGCTTTCCCCATCGATTGATAGCCGTATACTTTCCTATATATTTTTCTGGATTCTCAATAGTTTGCTTTTGGTAGACAGGCCTATCAATTCCTAAGACTATTGGCATGATTAAATGTCTGATCGTCCAGGCTTCTTCAGGAGAATAGTTTGTATTGATAACAGCAGCAAAAGTAAATCCGGATTCCGGATAATGAGAAACTATGGCCCAGCCTGTTCCTTTATATCCACCAGAATGGCCCCAGGTTTCCTGATCGCTCAACGTACCCATTTTCACTCCTAATCCATAGTCAATTTCAACTTCTCCAATCTTTGTAGGACTCATGATTTTGTCTAAGGAAGCTTCTTTAAGATATTCACCATAAGCCAATGAGGAGGCAAGCCTTACTAAATCTGCAGCTGATGCTGATAGCCCACCGTCTCCTTTCATAGATTTTGTCATCATATGAAAGCTTGTATCAACTCCATTTTCAGTTAACTCATAACTCATAGAAGCATTTTCTTTATTCCAATTCAGAGGCCACTGACCAAGTGAGTTTAGTTCTAATGGCTTCCCAATTTTTTCAATAATAAGATCCTGGAATGACTGATTGCTTATTTGTTCTAAAATGATAGATAAAGTGGCATACCCTGAGTTTGAGTAGGAGTAACTGCTTCCAGGCTCAAAGAATAAAGGACGGTCAATGAAGTCAAAGAATTCATGTCTTTCAAAGACTCTTCCTTCCTCGATATACAAACTATCAAACCAGTCCTCATGGTCTACCAATCCAGATTGATGACGAAGTAGATGCTCAATGGTAATATCTTCCATTCCTTCTTGTCTGGGAAAATCAAGTAAATAGTCAACTACTTTGTCAGCAAGATCGATCTTACCATCTTCTAATAGCTTCATTGTTGTAACAGCCGTGATGAATTTTGAAATGGATGCAATAGCATAGATGGTATTTTCAGTTGCAGGTTTTCTGGAATCAATATTGGCCAATCCATAGCCCTTAGAAAAGAGTATATTTCCTTCATGCGCGATGGCAATAGAAAACCCCACCGTATTCCCCTTAGAAAGTAATGCTTGACACACTGAATCGATTTTTGTTGCTTTAGTAACTGATAGGGCAGACGACTCTTTCTCTTTTTCTGATGATACTTCTTTGCAAGAAAACAAGCACATTATAATGCCAATAAAAGACATGATTTTGAAATGATATTTCATTGTTGATAGATTTTTGTTTGATCTGTAGAAATTCGATGCTTGTTTATGGAAGGCCACCACACCAATAGTATTTCGGTAATGACGAATGGATATGCCCAGCACATCCATTCGTACAAAGTAAATCGCATGGTCTGATCTGGAATAAATGAAAATGGATTAAGACTTTCATCCTCCAACTGGTCCATAAGGCGTATAAAGATGAATGCCAGACCATATACATAGCTTCGAATCATGAATTTTTTATGTTGCCGGATATCCCTTTTTCTAATAAAATACCAGGCTGCCAGAAGGACTAGTATCCAGAGGCCAGCTAGCATAAAAAGAGCAGGGATAGCACCAGGTAATGGGTAGGTAGGCAAAAGATAGAAAACCATGGCTGCTCCTATGAGTGAGCCAATGATGTATATTTTACCAAGGCTTCTATGAAGGTGCAAATACTTTTTTCGCATGGAGGGCCAGAATTGCATAGGTCCAATGAAAAGAGTGCAAAATGCTCCTACAAAATGTATAACTAGAAACGGTTTGATTTTAACTTTTCTAGGAGCCAAATCATTAAAAATATAGGGAGCTATACTTTCGTAGAAGAAGAAGCCACTCAGCAATATGACAATTATCCAACCGATTACTTTGAAAAACCTCATTGCTTATTTGGCTTTAAAGAGTTAAAATTTTTCCCATAAGAAAGCCGCCTCCATACCCACTCTGCAGGGCCATATTGGAAGCGACTTAACCACCATTTACTTATTAAAGCCTGAAAGATGAATATTGAAATAGCTGTTAGAAGAATGAGTGTAAACCCAAGTTTTCCGGCCAATCCAAGGCCAACACCATAAAAAATAGTAATTCCGATAATGCTTTGCATGAGGTAATTGGATAACGCCATTTTACCAACCGGTTGAAACCAATGAAGAAAGACTATTTTTCTCTTCAACAATAAGGCAATGGCGGAGGCATAGCTTAATGCAAGAGGAACGGTACCAATCAAATAGGCTATTTGCTTGATTAAATTCCATGATTCATTTCCCCATTGGAAGAACTCAATATACGTTTTCAAAGCACTGGCCGGAAGGCCTAGAATCAAGCTCCAAATCAGGATCTTTCTGAGTAGAATAAGGTTATTTAGCAAATCTTTATAGATGATATTCCTACCCGCCCATACACCTATAAGAAATATTCCAAATACTTTGAAGATTCTCCCTTCTTCGAGTATTGCACCAATTCGCAATAGCCAGTTACCTAAAGTAATCGTTACATATTCACTGAAACTATGGGTGGTAACATATAGCCCAAGATCTGCCGTTGGTTCGCCATTGTACCATATAATCAGAGGGAGGTTATTTCTCTCCCAATAATGAGCATTCAGGTCATAGAAATACTCAGGATAATTAAAACCATGTTGACCAAGTAGGAAAGTATGGATGATGGGGAGGATTAATAGAATAGAAGCCCATATGAGGAGACTTCTATTGGAATGGTTCCGAAATAAGATCAGAATGAACCCGCATATCGCATAAAGGGTAAGGATATCTCCAAACCAAATGAATATCAGGTGAATGAGTCCAATAATTAACAACCAGCTCATTCTTCTTCTGAAGAAAGGAACAAAGGGCTTACCCGCTTTTTCTTGATTGTGTAATTGAATCGCAAATCCTATTCCAAAAAGTAGAGAGAAGATAGAGTAGAACTTACCATCTACTAGTATGAATAGAGTGAAGTCGAGAATCAAATCTGTGGGTAGTTCTATGGGAACAATTCCTTTGATTTCAGTCGCGTACAGAAAGCCTGAGAATGCCATGATGTTTGCTATGAATATGAAGAGAATAGCAATGCCACGAAGGATGTCCAGATATTCTATGCGACTCCCATTACTTGGCTGAGATAATAATTCCATAATTAACTACTGTCGAAAAATGTTTGTCTATTTTTTCTCCCAAGCCTGGCTGATCAGATGACTAACCACTTTCCAGCTATCATCTTTTTTATGGAATACTCTGAGGTGATGATTGTGTCGGTCTTTCATAGCTGTGCCGTCTCCCCATTCTTGTCCTTTCACTACTGTTTTGGATCTTACGATAGCTATTTCCGGACTCAGAAAATTGATGTCGTTATATTGATTCTTTGACTTCCCTTTCATGACAAAATCAAATGAATAGATTCTCTTGAGAAGTGTTTCTAGTTGCTTTTTACTTTCCATCCGATCTCCAAATGCATTGGTCCAATCGATGTTGTCGTCCACATCCTGAAGGCTCAATTCCAGATCTTTGGTGGCCCATCCCCTGTTTTGATTCTCGATGACTTGGAGGATGGCCTTTTCGTCTTGTTTGTTTTGGCCGTAGCTAGATATACACGATAGAAGAATGGTGATAATTGATATAATTTTCATGATTTTAATTTAGGAATTGAACGGTCGTTGTTTATTTGATAATGATCTGACTAATTGCTGAGAGATCATCTGCTACATATACTTTTAGAAAGTAGACCCCTGACTTCAAACCGTCAATAGAAATCTGAGTGTCAAATTCCTCTCTCTCTTTTATCAATTCACGCATATATACTTGTCTTCCTGTGAGGTCTGTGACCCATACTTTCATACTTCCAGCGTACTTATTTTTTATGTGCAGATGGAATTGGCCAGACGAGGGGTTGGGATAGGTATCAAGGTTAAAGAGTGCTTTTTCAATACCCAGAACTTCTTCAGCCAGAGTCAAAATGGCTTTGTTGCTGATTATTGTATTACATTCATTACTAACGACACACCTATACTCCCCCTCATCTGAAACACTGGCGGTAGACAATGACAAACTGGAAGTATTTGCTCCACTAATATCTTCTTCATTTTTTTGCCATTGGTAGGAGGGATTACTGCCTGATGCATTGACTGAAAAGACAATGCCCTGCCCTTCTATTACCTCTTGATTTTCAGGATGTGTGATAATAGTTAAGGCTGCTATCACATTAAGTTCAGCTTCAGAACTGAAGACATTCGTTGCGTTATCTCCAGATATTAAGCAGCGGTAGTTGAAATTGGATTGTGAAGTACTAACCTCCGAAATGATTAGGCTAAATGTTGATGTACCAGAAAATTGACCATTGTCAGACATGTCATTAAATCCCGAACCTTGATCTTCTTGCCATTGATATTGCAAGTTGTTTGCCCCAGTTGCGGAAACGCTAAAATTAACCTGTTCCATTTCACATATACTGTGATCTAGTGGTTGGGTTAGAACTGTGATCGCTGCATTAGTAGGATTGGAAGTCAACCAAGGTGTGAATAGCACATTATTCGATACTTCTTCTCCCTGGCCATTTGGATTTGTGGATGAATTCAAAGGGCCTGAATCATCTCCCCACCAATTGTTGATGGCGTTTACTGTACCAGTTCCTTCATTGTTAATGGCGAATGGGTTTTCGCTAAAACTGGAGTTTTCTACAACTGGAGAAGCGTCATCATACACTCGTATACCATAGTCGTTTGAATTTTCGAATAGCGAATAATTGATAATGGGAGAGGCCCCATCATGTACACTAATTCCCACTTCACAATTATCGAAAAGAGCATGATTGACCTGACCACTTGAGGTGTAAATCTGCAATCCCGCCTGATTAAAAGCTCCCATTTGTGAAAAAGCAACATAATCGAATGTGGAATTGATACTGCTAGCATTAAGATGGATTTCGGAACCTACAAATTTTATGCTGTCCGAAGTGGTTCCTTCTGCGATAAGCGTACCATTTACGAGTATATCATGTGTGTAGTTGGTAGACTGAACTTCAACTCCAGGTTCTATAGTCAATGTTACTCCGGCTTCTATTGTGTTTCCCCCTTCTTTGATGTAAACCCAGCTTTCCGGAGCTTGTGGTGAATGCCAGGTAGTATTTTGACTTATGTTTTTGCTATCAATATGAATGATAGAAAGTCCATTGTTATCAAATAGCGTATCGTTTACTATTTCAGGATGGGTGAGGATGTCCCATGAGTTATCTGAGAATGTATTACTCTCAATATCTGGAGCAACTGGAGCATCAATATGGATGGCTACTCTTCCGTTCAAAGTTCCAATATTCTGGAGTGTATTATTTTTAATAGAGGGCTTTCCCTCTGAAATAAGAATTCCCTGAGTAGCAGGAAGAGATCCTCCATCAATGAGATTATGGGTGATAAGTGGAGAGCCATCTTCAATAACAATTCCATAATCGCTGGAATTTTTGAAAGTATTATTTTGAATGATCGGGTCGACATCAGCAGCGATGGTGATTCCTCGTTCGCATTCATCAAATAGACAATTGGAAATATGAGTGTTGCTAGAAGATATTGTTAACGCCGAATTATTTCCGCTAGCAATTTTATTGAATGTGACATATTGGATAGATGAATTGGCTCCAGTTTCATTCAACCAAATATCTCCGCCTACTACTGATGAAAATGTAATGCTATCAACCTCAGTTCCTTCGGCTATCAAAGTACCTTCTATAATTAGGTCTTGGGAAGAATGACTGAATGAAATCTGTGTGCCGGGTTCGATCGTGAGCGTGACACCACTGTTAACTATCAATTCGCTGGATACACCTGATAAATTCCAGGTCCAACTTTCTGGTGTTTGTGGTTTATGCCACGTTGTGTTTGTCGCTATTTCTTTATCATCAAGATAGATTTCGGTCAATTCATTTGTATCAAAGAATTCATCATTGGCAATTTCAGGATGTGTAAGAATATCTATCTGGGAGCCTGAGAAAGTGTTGTTTTCGATGATTGGAACTATAGCTGCATCGATATGAATACCTGCCCAGTTGAGGTTGTCTCCATTGTTGCTGATCACATTGTTTTGGACGGTAGCCGTATCTAAAAGGTAAATCCCTGTCCGATCGGTACCATCAATTATACTATTTGAAATTATAGGATGGCCATTTTCTACATAGATAGCAGTAAAAGCATTTGTTATTGTTAATTGATCCAGGGTAGGTGTAGCACCATCATATACCTTAACGACTCCTCTGGATTCATCAAATCTTGAATGTGTGATCTGTACATTTGATGCAGTTCTAACATGTATGGCATATCCTCTGGTACTGATGTTATCTCCGAATTCGAAAGCACTGATGTAACTAAAAGTAGATGCACCGCTTCCTTGAAGTAAATCAATGCCACCATCATCAGAGATTTCTCCAATAAATCGAATGGAATCTGTAGCAGTTCCCTCAGCGATTAACGTACCATTTACGAAGAGGTCATCTCCAGAACTAAAGTGAATTTCTGTGCCAGGTTCAATTGTGAGTGTTATACCCGTACTTACGGTAACATCTCCAGTCAGTTCATACGGACTATTTACTAGGCTCCATGTAGTATTTACTGAAAGTGTACCGCTTACTGGTGTCTGCGAATAGGAATAGTTAGATAGAATTAGAATAGAGCAAATGATAGAGAGTGATTTGAGCTTCATATTTTGGTGGAAATAATTTGTTTTGCAAGTTCTATCCACTCATAAAATCATAGTTTAAACTATGTAACTATTCTTAGCTCATATGTAACAATCCTTAGAAGTTAGATTGTGATTAGTAGTAGACTAAGACTGTTTAGTCATGAATTCCGTAGGAGAGGCTCCATACTCTTCTTTAAAAACTTTAGTAAAGTAGGAGAGGCTGTTAAAGCCAACAGCATAGGCTGTTTGGGAGGATGTTTCTCCAGCTGCTAATAGTTTAGTTGCTCTTTGAAGTCTGAGTTGTCTAATAAAAGCTGAAGTAGACTTACCTGTCAAAGCTGTGAGTTTTCTATGCATTTGCATCCTGCTTATGCCAATTTGAAAACATAGATCCTCGACATTAAATTCTTCGTCATGCAAACTATCTTCTACTGTAGAAATCACCTTTTTAATAAAGATTTCATCTACACTGGTTATCACTATATCATCCGAATTCAGTGTAGTGATTTGACTGAATTTGTCCTTTAGGTTTTTTCGTAATTTTAAAAGATTTCGAATTCGAATCTTGAGTTCCTCAGCACTAAATGGCTTAGCGATGTAATCGTCCGCACCCAAGTGTAGCCCATGTAGTTTATCAGTTTCTCCAGTTTTAGCAGTTAACAAAATAATAGGTATATGACTGGTCAGTTCATTCTCTTTCAATGTCTGGCATAGCTCGAATCCATCTGTATGCTGCATCATGACATCACTGACTATCAGATCAGGAAGTCTTTGCTGAGCTAAGTGAATCCCTTCTTCTCCATCAAAGACTTGAATGAGTTGAAAATCTGACTGAAAAATTTCTAAAATATGATTGGATAGTTCGAGATTGTCTTCGACGACAAGAACAAGTTCTTTATTCCCACTTGGACTAGCCTGGCTATTGGCGGAGCTTGTTTCTTGTGGTGAATCAATCGTTACTAGTTCAGCTTCTGCTTTTTCTAGAGGTAGGGTCACAATGAAAGTAGATCCTTCCTCAGGTTCACTCTCTATTTTGATCGTTCCTTCATGTAACTCAACGAGTTCTTTAGTCAAGGACAGGCCTATACCTGTTCCAGAACTTCGATTCTTCTTTGCTTGATAATACCTGTCAAAAACCTTATCAATTTCTGCTTTAGGAATTCCTAAACCCTGATCAGATATTTTTAAAATAAGTCCGTTTTCATAAACAGCTGAAAGCTCTACAGTTGAGTTTTCAGAGGTAAATTTTATGGCATTAGAGAGCAGGTTGAAGAGTATTTTTTCAAGTGCATCTTTATCGAATTTTAGCCAAACAGCATCATCAGGGATGGTCCCTTTTAATGTAATTTTTCTGTTGTAGGTTAGCGAAGAGAAGAGTGATAAAGTGACTCTAAGAAACTTCATTATGTCTCCTGACTCTTTTTGAAGCCTGTATTCACTAGCCTCAATCTTTGAGAGGTCCAAAAGCTGATTGATAAGCCTTAGCAGCCTGTCTGTATGCCTCCGGAGAACATGCCAATCATCACCTACATCGGATTGAATGTGTTTGTCAATCGTTCCCATGATCAACGTCAATGGAGTTCTTAATTCATGAGATACATTCGCAAAAAGCTTTGACTTTAATTGATCAAATGCTTTGATCCGGTTTACTTCAGCTTTGATTTTTATTGATTGTTCCCTTTCTTGATCGGCTATTGCTTTGGCCACTTTGTTAGCGCATAAAGAAGAAATGGTCTTCAGAACATTCAGATGCCGAATAGTAAAAAAGTCTTTTTTATGATGCTCTGAATCAATGACACCAATTATCCTTTGATTGTAAATCAGTGGAACAGCGAGCTCCGACAATCGTCTCTGATCGTCGGCTATATATCTTTTATCCACGGAAGTGTCCTTTATCATAATGGCCTCTTTCGTCTCAGCCACTCGTCCAACTATTCCATCCCCAACTGGGATGTCCATTGGTTTATATATTTCAAATGCGTAAGGATTCTTACTTCCAAAAGCTGCCTTTTGAATGAGAAGTTGCTTGCTTTCATCGAGCAAGTAGATAACACAATCTACGAACCCTAGTCTTCCGATACAGTTTTTGGCTACATCCCATAAAATTTCATCAACCGAATTCTTCCCAAATAGGGAGGAAGAAAAATAATTGATCGTATGCTCGATTTCCTTACTTGTTTCTATCATCTCCCGATTTTTCTCTAATTGTTTACCAAAGAGGTAGAAATAAAATATTCCAATAGTCGTAGAACCAAGAACAGCTACAGACAAGCTGCCGTAGTAGAAAAGTCTACTTTCCTGGATAGTTAGGGGAATGGAGAAAAGTGAAAAATCTGTAAGCTCAAGAGCTATAAAAGTGAATAAAACCAACCCAATAAGCGAAATAAGTTTGGACTTTTCTTCAAAATCAAAAACCAGGACGATACTCAGCAAAACTGGAATAAGCATCAAATGGTGACTTGCCGCTCTTCCTAAAGCAGATGATACAACGAAGAGATAAGTGCATGAAAGTACGTATAGTAGAATCCTTGATTTTGAATAGTTTCTTCGTTTTGTTAGTAATAAGCAAGAACAAAAACTTAGAAAGAATAAGAGAGCCACTATTCCAAGAAAGATATCTTTATAGAAAAAGATAAAAATATACGGCAGTGTAGTTCCTGCAGCTAGTAAAGTAGAAATATTAACCAATCGAAACTGTCTGGACTTATCAAAAGGCATTTCTGATGAAACACCTACATTAATGATAGTTGATAAGACAGAATTCATATGTAAAGATATTTGTTTATGTGAAGTCTGGTTAATAGCAGGGAGTATTTACTATTTCGCTGGTTTAGATTACTCAAAACAATACTAATTTAGGGTTTATCAAATGACAATCAAGTTCAGGTCATATTATGATAAAGGCATTTTTATACCTTTTTTTAATCCAGTCAATAGGTTCATCAAATGGTGATCATCTCTACTTAGATGGTGATCGTGATGAATTTCTTCGACCGATAAATACACTTGATATCTTAATAGATAGTATTGGAGTATTGACATTCGATGATGTGCTAAGTAGATCTGAGAAATTTGAAGTGCATGATCAATTCAAGCCCAAAGATTACTGTGTGACATGTACCTATTGGGTTAAGCTAACATTAGAAATACCAGTAAAATCAGAAGGGCAGTGGATGATAGAGTTTTATGATCAAACCATTGATAGTATTACTGCATACATCCCTAAAGTAAGCGATGGATACCAGAAAGATGAAGCTGGAGACTATTTTCCTTTCGGTGAGAAATCCTTTGCTCATAAAAATTTTGAATGGCTAATTAATTCAGATATTAAAGGAAAGCAAGAGGTGTACTTCCGTGTCAAGTCTCATTCCTATGCCGACATTCGGCTAGCTGTTAGAACAGTAAATCGTTTTGTTTACTACTCTTTAAATGAATATTTCCTCTATGGCATTTTCTATGGGATGATCTTTATCGTTTCCATATACAATCTCCTGATTTTTTCTGCAATCAGAGAGCGCAAGTACCTTTATTACACCTTCTACATTGCAAGTGTATTTGTGTACGCTATGTGCGTTGATGGCATTGCCTATCAATATTTGTGGCCCAATCTACCAGGGTGGAATCAAATAGCTTACGGCACAGCTCTGTTTTCATTGATATTCTGGTCGCTATTGTTTACCAGGCGCTTTCTTAATACGAAAGTCAGGTCACCCAGATTACATAAGATCTTAACATGGACAATCATTATCAGGACAGTCATATTTGTTATTGCCTTGCTTTTTGATCATGAGCTTTTTGAGTATCGAAATATAGAATTGATCCCCATGACCTTGATTTTCTACAGCAGCATACGCGTTTGGTATAAGGGATATAAGCCAGCAAGGTTTTTCGTATTAGCCTATGGCATGCTTTTTCTTGGTTTCTTGATCAAGGCATTGTTGTTTCTGTCTATCATCCCTTTCATCATACTTTCTTACTACAGTCTGCATGTCTGCTTTTTGTTGGAAATGTTGTTTCTAACATTTGCGCTTAGTGATCGAGTAAGAATACTAAAAGACAATCGAGATAGAGCTTTGAAAAGATCCATTGCGCAGCATAAAGAAAATGCTGAACTAAAAGATAAAGTGAATAGAGAACTGGAAGAAAAAATCGGGGAACGAACCAAGCAGCTTGAAGAGAAAAACATGGAGTTAGCAGAGACCAATCAGCAACTGTTTCAGCAAACAGAAGCTATCAATAAAATCAATTCCAAACTTGATTTGGACAATTGGAAACTGAAGAACAATATCAAGGAAGTTTTGCAAGATCGATTGATTAATAAAAACCTTACGTATGAGCAGTTCAATGAAATATTTCCGAGTGAATTGACCTGTTTAAACTTTTTGGATAAGCTTAAATGGGGAAATGGGTTTCATTGCATCAAGTGTGAAAACAAGAAATTTTCCAAAGGCCATCACACGTTCTCGAAGAGGTGTACCAAGTGCGGCTATGATGAATCAATTACCAGTAATACTATTTTCCATCGAGTAAAATTTCCTTTAGAAAAAGCATTTTATATCCTATATATCATGAGTCATGATGCGAATGAATATACATTAGATGAGCTGTCTGAAATGCTTAATCTTAGAAGAAATACTATATGGAATTTCAAGAAAAAAATTGCTGAAAAATATCAAGATGAAGAATCGAAGTTTCAAGTAAAGAATATTTTCAGCTTGCATTTGGATACTTCAGATTATCAGAAATAGTCAATTTTTCAACAAAAAGAAATAGTTGCTATTAAAGCGTAATAAATAGTATCAAAATGATCTTTAGAGCTTTAATAGATAAAAATAGATTGGTTTTTATGCGATATATCAAATGCAAATTTTCATAGCATAAATCAAATTTTATTTCACTTTTTTCCATCCTTTTTTGTTTCCAACTTCTCTTTATTGATAGAATTGATTTATTAATTCAAAATAGAATCTGTCGAATTTACTTTTTGAGTTAACAATCAGGTATTTAGACATTAACCTTTAACCCCAACAGCATGGTAAAAAGATTACCACGTTTTCGAACGGTATGCATGACAGCTTTGAGTCTGCTTTTTTTTAGCGCTCAAGCGCAAACGATTACGGGAAAAGTAACGTCAGCAGATGATGGCGAACCACTACCGGGAGTGACAGTTCAAATAAAAGGAACTACTCAAGGTGCAATCACTGATATTGATGGAAGATACAATCTATTAATGCCTGATAGTACCATAGTCTTGGTATTCTCATATATAGGTTTTCAATCACAAGAAATTAGCGTGTTAAATCAATCTACCATTGACATTGAGATGGAATTGGATTTAAGTGAATTGGAAGAGGTGGTCGTCATTGGATATGGGACAGTCCAGAAAAGAGATCTTACAGGCTCGGTATTTTCGGTAAAAAATGAAGATATCGTTAAAATTCCTTCTTCCAATCCAATTCAAGCTCTCCAGGGCAAAGTTTCAGGAGTTCAAATATCCAGCGTATCGGGAGAGCCAGGTGCTGCTCCATCGGTAAGAATACGGGGAGTCGGTTCATTAAATGATCCTTCACCTTTATATGTGGTTGATGGAGTCATTATAGATGATAATAGGTTTTCTTCTGTCGATGGTGATGTCTTCGATGCTGGTCAGAGTTCTGGAGCGGATTTAAGCTTTTTAAATAGTTCTGACATAGAATCCATTGAAGTCTTAAAAGATGCCTCTTCTATTGCAATTTATGGCACAAGAGGTGCTAATGGGGTTATATTAATTACAACAAAAACTGGTTCCAAGGGCGATGCTAAATTAGAATTTTCTTCACACTATAGCTTTCAAAATGTAGCTAACAAAATTGATCTACTTAACGGAAGACAGTTTGCTCAGGTTTTTAACGAAATAGGGTTAGGCACGCCATTCAATGAAGATCTTGTTGCTAATACCGATTGGCAATCATTGATTTTTGAAGAAAACGCTCCATTACAGTCTTACACGATATCTGCATCTGGAGCAACGGAGAAGACTAACTATTTCATATCTGGAAATTATTTGAAGCAGGATGGCGTGATTCCCAAGACGGATTATGAAAGAATATCTGTACGGTATAATGGAAAGTATGAATTAACAGATTTCTTCACATTGGGCAATAACCTGACTTTTTCAAACATTAATAAAGAAAATCTTGGGAATATTGTTTCAACTGCATATCGTGCATGGCCAGTCTTCGATGCAACTGATGCCTCGGGAAATTTTTTGGAGAATCCAGTAGGCAATGCCCTGGCAACCATTGAATATGCAAATAATTCCAGAAAGTCATTTGGTGTTTTAGCCAATATTTATGCTGAAATAAAATTTCTGAAAAATTTTACTTTTAAATCTAGCTATCAATTAGATGGTGATGTTACTGATGCCATCAGTTTTACACCTGTTTTCTTTGTTTCAGATAGACAGCTAAATGAAGAAAATGATTTAACCAAATCAAGTATCCGGACTGCTACCTGGCTTTGGGAAAACACCATAACGTATAGTAAGGAGTTTAATGACCATAGAATCAATGGTTTATTAGGATATACAGCACAAGAGACGAATAGAAATCTTCTTTCGGGAAGCACTGAAAATCTGATTCGAGAAGATGATGACTTAAGATTTTTGAGGAATGGAGAAACAGAAAGTGAAAGTGTAAACGACGGAGTAGATAAGTATAGCTATTTATCCTATCTGGCTAGAGTGAACTATTCATTCAAATCTAAATATTTAATCACGATTACTGCTAGAATAGATGGAACCTCAAAATTTGGAGCTAATCAGCGATATGGCTTTTTTCCCGCTGTAGGGCTAGGTTGGAATGTTACGGAAGAAAATTTTCTGAATTCAAGCTTTATTACGAATCTGAAATTGAGATCAAGTTGGGGAAGAGTCGGTAACGATAAGATACCATGGGATTCTCGTTTTTCCTCAGTCCAGGCAGGTATTGATGGAGTTTTTGGAATACCAGAAGCTATTCAGCCAGGTGCTACTTTGGGAAGAACATCCAATGAAAACCTGAAATGGGAAGAAACGGAAATGATCGATGTAGGTATCGAGTTTGGAATGCTTGATAACCGATTATCTGGTGAAGTCGATTACTACTACAATACCACTTCAGATATACTGGTGAGCCTCATAACACCAGCTCATTTTGGTAATGGAAATTTCGTTCCGGTATTCTTGAATGCAGCAGACGTCAGGAATAAGGGATTTGAGTTTTCCTTAAACTGGAGGGATGAAGTAGGCGAATTTTCTTATGGCGTTGGTTTGGTGGGACATACCATAGATAATGAGACATTAAGCATTGGGGAGAGAGATGAGCCTAAGTTTGGAGGAAATATAGGTGGAGGTCAGAATGTAACAATTACTAGAGTTGGTAGCCCCATTGGTGCTTTTTACGGATATAGAGTTGATGGGGTCTTTCAAAACGAAACCGAAATTGCCAATAATCCTTCCCTTCCTGGTCAGCAACCAGGAGACTTGAGATTCAGAGATGTTAGTGGAGACAATGAACTCAGTTCTGAAGATTGGGAGATAATTGGAAGTCCTATTCCAGATTTGGTTGCCGGATTGAATTTTAATCTAGGATATAGATCATTTGACCTTTCAATAGATTTTCAAGGACAATTTGGAAATGAAATTTATAATGGTAAAGCACTCAAACAGGACATAGCAAACTTTGAGACCAATGTGCTGAACAGATGGAGTGAAACAAATCCAAGTAATACCGAGCCGAGGGTTACAGCTGGCGGAAACAACTTCTTTCAATCAGAGTATTTCATACAAGATGGTTCCTTTATCAGACTTAGAAGCGTTGTTGTAGGATACAATTTCCCTCAAAATGTTACTGAATTTCTAAAAATAAGTAGTGCCAGGTTTTACTTATCAGGAACGAATCTATTCACGATCACAGACTATACAGGTTATAGTCCTGAGATAGGCGGAGAGCCATTTGAAGCAGGAATTGATACTGGAGTATACCCAATTACAAGAGTGTTTACGGCAGGACTAAACGTAAGATTTTGATGTATATGAAAATGAAAAAAATAGCTTTAGTAATCATGATCTTCACAGCATCTAGTTGCGGAGATGATTTTTTGGATGTCGGTTTAGTTGGAAGCTTGAATGAAACATTCTTTCTTGAAACAGAGGAAGATGCCATTTTAGCTACCAATTCTATTTACAACAACCTCAGAGACTGGAGATATCATGAAGGTTTTCCTATCCTGGATATCATGTCAGATGAAGCAAGAAAGGGGAGTAATCCTGCAGATGCCACGCAAATTCTGGTTTTTGACAACTTTACCTATGGACCTGGAGAGCCTAGTATACTTGGCTGGTATACAACACTTTATCAGACTATTCGAAGAGCAAATCTGGTAATAGAGAAAATAGGTGATATTGAAATTGAAAAAGAATTCAAAGAACGTCTCGAAGGAGAAGCCAGGTTTCTAAGGGCATACACCTATTTTCAATTGGTACGCGGATATGGAAATGTCCCTTTGGTGACGACTACATCACCGCCAGAAAAAATTGAGAGAACGGATAAAGACATCATTTACGATGACCTGATCATTCCTGACCTTTTATACGCAATTGAAGAATTGCCAGAAAAAGGAGAATACGCAAGTGAAGATTTGGGAAGAGCATCAAGAGGTGCTGCTAAAGGGATTTTAGCAAAAGTATACCTCACCAGGGGAGACTTCCCAAATGCTGAGATCTATGCATTGGAAGTAATCATGTCTGGACAATACATGCTAGATCCTGTTTATTCAAATGTGTTTTCAGTAGATGGAGAACATGGGTCAGGTTCAATTTTCGAAGTAGGAGCCTTACCTGAGAATTTTCAGGAAGGGGGTCATCAATATGCAAATACTCAAGGATCAAAAGGGGTTCCCAATCGTGGTTGGGGATTTAACAGACCTTCTATTGATTTAATCAATTCATATGAAGTAGGGGATCCAAGAATGGATGCATCAATCATTTTTCTTGGAGAAACTTTGGATGGTATTACTATTGAAGGGCATGGAGGAACATTAGATACCACCTATACGGACGAAACCGAAACGGAAATATTAGAAATAGAATGTTACAATCAAAAAACATATGCTTCGGGGACCACAGCTATAGAGTCTTGGCAGTATAATGTGAGAATTCTTAGATATGCTGATGTGTTATTGATGGTGGCCGAAGCTCTTAATGAAAATGATAAGCCAGATCAGGCATTAATCTATCTCAACAGTGTGAGAGAGCGAGCAAGAGAGGGAAACAATGCCGTACTACCTGATGTAACTACTACCGATAAAATTGAGTTGCGTGATGCAATACTAAACGAACGAAAAGTAGAACTGGCACTCGAAAAACATCGCTTTTTCGATTTAGTGAGAACAGGGAGAGCCGCTGAAGTTTTAGGTCCTTTGGGGTTCACGGCTGACAAGAATGAAGTTTTCCCAATACCTCAATCAGAAAGAGATTTATCAAATGGATTATTAACCCAAAACGATGGGTACAACTAATTATAATAACTAGATCAATTAATTATTTACGAATGAAAACTATAAATGTATGAGAACTTTTAAGTATTTAAGTAGACTGGCATTTTTTGCTGGTGTTTTCATCTTGGTCGGTTGTGGTGATGACGATACCGCAGCACCTGATGCACTAACTATAGTGAGTATAGAAGCTTCCGGTACAGACCCCAAGACTGGTGAAAATGTATCGGTGGATTTAAATGGAACAACTGCAGCAGAAGACGTTCCAGTTGACCTTCAGGTCGTGGTGACTTTTTCTAAGGAGCTTGATGCGACATCAGTGTCATCAGCAAGCATTACTTTGTCTGAGGGGGCTAATTCTATAGCTGTTACTCCATCAGTTTCTGGTGCTATTGTTACGCTTGCAGTTTCTGAGGAGCTCCAAACAGGAACCAGTTATTCTATTTCAATTTCTGGAGATATTGTAGCCACTGATGGCGGAACATTTACAGCTGCATCTAGATCATTTGCAACAGTAGGAAGAGCCGAAATTGATCCACCTCTAGCCGATAGTCAATTAGCTTATTTTAAGTTGGATGGTACACCTGATGATGAGTTAGAAACACATAGTGGAGGAGAAGCAATAGGCATAACATATGCTGAAGATAGATTCGGCAATGTAAATACTGCAGCATCTTTCAATGGAAATACAAGCATCATTGAGATTCCTGATGGTGATGATTTCTTAAACGAGAAATTTACTGTGAGCTATTGGGTATTAACGGACACTACAGATCATTTGAATACTAACGGAGATGGCAATGCAGGCCATTTTGTAATGGGATTAGGTGTTAATGCAGGCTTCTATGTAGAATTTAATGGCTCAGCAAACTCAATGGCTTTTAATGCTCGATATACGCAGATAGAAGGAGATAATGCAAATAATGGCATGTTTTTCAATGGAGATGGACAATTTCAAGATTCTCCAACAAATCCAGGTGGATGGATTGGTATAGAGTTTGAAGCAGATTTACGAGAGGATGGTGAAGTAAAAGGTCTACTTGCTCAAAATTGGGCTCACGTTGTTATGACTTATGATGGATCTATCAACAAACGGTCTATGTACATTAATGGAGTTTTAATGGAAACAGATGATTTAGAAAGACCTCCTGGAACATTAAATTTCAATGGTTTAGTTTTTGATCCTGAAGTCGAAGACTTTGTTTATGGAAGTGACCTAGCACTAGGATTTGCTATGGACAGAGAGACTACCAAATGGGATGATACTGGTTTTGGTAACTATGAATCTACAACAGCAAATCACTTCAAAGGGATGCTTGATGACGTTCGCTTCTTCAGTGAAGCATATACACAAGCAGATGTAACTGCTTTATATGAAGCTGAAAAACCATAACTCTTAGGTTAATTTTTAGGGGCTCGGAAATGTGCATTGCCGAGCCCTTTCTTTTTATTTTTTTATGAAGCGGATTCTGGAAAAAATCATTATTGTATTACTCTTGTTCACATGTGGTCAAGATGATAGTGATATTCAAGAAACTCAACTGATGCAGCTGACGGCCTTAAGAGTAGGCACAGTGAATATATTATCTCAAGAAACCGAAGCACCCATCAATGCTCCGATTGTCATATCTTTCAATGAAGAACTTGCACAATCAAGTGTGTCCAAAAATGTTCAATTGATTAACGCCACAAATAGCCAACTTGAACTCGAATTCTCTTTTATAGATCAAGGCAAAACCGTTTCGGCTATGCCACTTGAAGTACTTGAACAAAACGCACAATACAGGATCATTATTGGAGCTGATATCAAGGGATTAAATGGTGAATCATTCCCAGGAATAGAGAAAAGCTTTACCACTATTAATCCCCCAGTATTTGTCCACAAAGTATTTATTGATGACATGGAAGTTAACTCGAATACAAGAATCAAAGACATCTCTTTCAACCCTTCCTTCAAAGTAGCTTTTTCACAGCCAGTTTCGACTTTACAGGTAAATGACTATATCAGTATTTCTGATGAGAATGGGTTTGTTCAACTAGTTTCTAATCAAGTGTTAGATTCTGTTATCAATTACACAATTTCAGAAACGTCTCTCACGCCTTTAAAAAAATACAATTTTTCAATTAGTGAAGAACTATCGGAAAACTTAAGTCAGCCATTTTCAGGATATGAATTTAGTTTCTACACTCAGCTTGACTCTACATTCAAATTTCCTGAAATAACAGATGATGAACTACTTACCAAAATTCAGGAGCAGACATTCAAGTATTTCTGGGATTTTGGACATCCCGTGAGCGGCCTTGCAAGAGAGCGAAATACAAGTGGAGAAACGGTCACTTCTGGAGGATCCGGATTTGGGATAATGGCAATTGTGGTTGCCATTGAAAGAGGATTCATTACACGCCAAGAAGGCATAGATAGGCTGGATAAAATCATTACTTTTTTAGGAGAAGATGCAGATCGATTTCATGGAGTATGGTCTCATTGGCTCAATGGCACATCAGGTCAAGCCATCCCTTTCAGCGCTAATGATGATGGGGGAGACTTAGTGGAAACGGCTTTTATGGTACAAGGGCTCCTTACTGTAAGGCAATACCTCAATGATGCTGATGGTCAAGAAGCAAGCATGATAACTAAAATTAATGCGTTGTGGGAATCTGTTGAATGGGATTGGTATACACAAGCAGGCCAAGATGTGCTCTACTGGCATTGGTCACCAAACTTTGGATGGGAAAAAAATCATAAAATAACTGGTTGGAATGAAGCGCTTATCATTTATGTATTAGCAGCTTCTTCGCCAACGCATACCATAGATGTAGAAGTTTACACTGAAGGATGGTCACGCAGTGGAGACATGAAAAATTCAAATAGTAATTCGTACTACGGACATATATTAGATCTGAGATCAGATAGAGGAGGCCCTTTGTTTTTCTCTCACTATTCATTTTTAGGACTGGATCCACGAAATCTATCTGATCAATTTGCGAATTATTGGACGCAAAATGTCAATCATACACTAATAAATAGAGATTACTGTGCACAAAACCCCTTAAACTATGTTGGCTATGGAACAACATCATGGGGACTCACCGCCAGTGACAACAATAACGGATACTCCGCACATTCCCCTGATAATGACCGAGGCGTAATTACTCCAACGGCGGCAATATCTGCTTTGCCATATGCACCGGAGGAATCCATGGAGGCCATAAGACATTTTTATTATCTAATGGGGGATAAGCTTTGGGGCGAATATGGTTTTTACGATGCTTTCAATATTACTGAAAACTGGTACGCTAGCTCGTATCTTGCCATAGATCAGGGGCCAATCATATGCATGGTTGAAAACCATCGAACTGGATTGCTTTGGGATCTATTTATGTCTGCACCAGAAGTGCAGGCAGGGCTTACTAAACTAGGATTTACTTATTAAAAAAATGACGCAACAACTCACCTTTCGATTCAAGACCAATTTGATCTCTGCATTTGTCATCACACTTGCTTCAATAGGATGTCAAACGACTAGTTCCACTTCCGAAGATTCAGTGAAAAAAGTCGGGGAGATTTCAGACGATTCACTAATGACATTGATACAATATCAAACTTTTAATTACTTCTGGGAAGGAGCAGAGCCAGTCAGTGGCATGGCACGAGAACGATTCCATATGGATAATATTTACCCCAGTCATCCCAAGGAAATCATTACTTCAGGAGGTTCAGGTTTTGGGCTTATGGCACTAATCGTGGGAATTGAACGAGGGTTTATCACAAGAGATCAGGGATTACAGAGACTGGAAAAAATAGTTAGCTATCTGGAGAAAGCAGATGCTTTTCATGGGGTATGGCCTCACTGGTGGGATGGTCCATCTGGAAAGGTCAAGGATTTTAGTAAAAAAGATAATGGTGGAGATTTAGTAGAGACTTCTTTTTTAGCTGCAGGGCTAATTACCGTCCGTCAATACTTGGACAATGAAAATGAACGTGAGTCTAATCTGGCTAGCAGAATAAACACATTGTGGGAAAACATAGAATTTGACTGGCATACTAAAGGAGGTGAAAATATATTGTACTGGCATTGGTCTCCCGAGTACGAATGGGACATGAATTTTGGTGTAAAGGGATACAATGAATGCTTGATCATGTATGTGTTAGCAGCTTCTTCACCAACACATGCGGTAAATCCTGAGGTGTATCACCAAGGCTGGGCAAGGAATGGTAAGATTGCAGAAGATACCACGTACTATGGGATGAGCACAGTATTAAATCACTATGCTTCCAATAGCTCACCAATAGGCCCATTGTTTTGGGCGCACTACTCATACGTAGGTTTAAATCCAAATGGATTAAAAGACAAGTATGCAAACTATTGGGAGTTGAATACAAACCATGCAAAAATTCATTATGCTCATTGTGTTGAAAATCCCAATGGTTTTGAAGGATATGGACCTAAATGCTGGGGACTGACATCTAGTTATTCAATGAAGGGGTATAAAGGACACAGACCGGATAAAGACATAGGTGTCATAAGCCCTACAGCAGCTCTGTCATCGTTTCCATACACACCAAACGAAAGCATGGATATGCTGCGTTTTTTATACACCGAGGCAGATAGCTTAGTTGGAGAGTATGGACCGTATGATGCGTTCAATTTTGAAGAAAATTGGTATGTGCCAAGGTATTTGGCAATTGATCAGGGCCCCATCCCAGTGATGATCGAAAACCATCGAACAGGCTTGATATGGGATCTGTTCATGTCGGCACCAGAAATTCAACTGGGTTTAGAAAAACTTGGTTTTTACTTATGAATAATCTAGACTTTATTGAAAATAAAAAATCCTCATTTGGAGACGGTTCGACGTTTCGAGGATGTGCTGGAAATGAGCGAAGGAGGGGTGGGCTTTTTAGTTCTTTTAGTCAGACTATCCCTTCAGCCTTGGTTTGTGTCTCACAAATCATTAAAAAAACTGTTTTGGTCATCTTCTTAATGGCATATGCTCTTCTCTCTTTTTCCCAAACCTTCACTCCAAAAACTTTCAAAGGGAAAGAAGGCAATCTGCCCTATCAAATATTACTCCCTGAAAACTTCTCAGAATCTGAAAATTATCCTGTAGTACTCTTTCTGCATGGTGCAGGAGAAAGAGGAAGCAATAATGAAAAGCAACTAGTGCATGGAAGTACGTTATTTCTAAATGAAGAGAACAGAAACAACTATCCGGCGATAGTCATTTTCCCTCAATGTCCCAAAGAAGATTATTGGGCAAATGTAGATATACAATATGGCCCCTTAGGGAGACAGTTTGAGTTCCTGGAGGAGGGAGAACCAACGGTAGCTATGTCTCTCGTGCTTCAATTGATGGATTCAATTGCTTCTAGAAAATTTGTTAACAATGAACAAATCTATATAGGAGGACTCTCAATGGGAGGAATGGGCACATTTGAGTTTTTAGCAAGAAGACCAGACCTATTTGCAGCAGCCTTCCCAATCTGTGGTGGCGGAAATCCAAATTCTGTAAAAAAATATGCTGGCAAGGTGGATCTATGGATTTTTCATGGTGCAAAGGATGATGTAGTTTTTCCGCACCATTCAGTTGATATGGCGCTTGCACTACAAAAAACTGGAGCGACTCCCAGGTTTACTTTATACAGAGAAGCAAATCACAATAGTTGGGATCGGGCCTTTGCAGAACCTGAATTGCTTTCATGGCTTTTTTCCCAAACAAAGAGAAATCAAAAATGAAGAAGAATCTAACCATACTATCCTTGTGTATTTTGATACTGAGCTGTACAGATCAAAAGAAAAGCACAAGTGAAAATTCCTATGATGCCGAGATAGATTCTCTGATGAGCCTGATGTCACTAGAAGAGAAGCTTGGTCAATTGAATTTACCGGCAGCTGGAGATATCAATACAGGACTTGCACAAAGCACGGGTATTGTAGCAAAAATCAAAGAAGGGAAAGTTGGAGGTTTATTCAACATCAAAACGGCTGAAAAAATCAGAGCCATTCAGAAAGTTGCTGTAGAAGAAAGCAGACTTAAAATTCCGTTACTCTTTGGCATGGATGTCATTCATGGGTATAAAACAGTGTTTCCTATTCCGTTGGCTTTATCCTGTAGTTGGGATATGAAACTGATCGAACAGTCGGCAAGGGTTGCAGCTCAGGAAGCCAGTGCCGATGGTATTTCCTGGACTTTTTCGCCCATGGTAGATATTGCCCGCGACCCACGGTGGGGTAGAATAGCTGAAGGGGCTGGAGAAGATGCTTTCCTTGGGTCTGAAATCGCCAAAGCAATGGTTCGTGGATATCAAGGAGATGATCTGACTGCAGCTAATACATTGATGGCCTGTGCGAAACATTTCGCATTGTATGGAGCGGCTGAAGCTGGTAGAGATTACGGAACCGTAGACATGAGTCGCCAGCGGATGTACAATGATTATTTTCCACCTTTTAAGGCAGCAGTTGATGCGGGAGTTGGCAGCCTGATGGCTTCATTCAATGAAGTGGACGGTATTCCTGCTACTGGTAATCGATGGTTGATGACGGAGGTGCTAAGAGATCAATGGGCGTTTAATGGATTCGTCGTGTCTGATTACACGGGTGTTACGGAGATGATTGAGCATGGAATGGGAGATACATTGGAGGTGGCGGCCTTAGCACTCAACGCAGGTATAGACATGGATATGGTGAGTGATGCCATGCCTTCTAAACTGGCAGAGTCACTTGAAAAAAATATGACTACACGACAAGCCATTGATCAAGCATGTCGCAGGATTTTGGAAGCAAAGTTCAGGCTTGGGTTGTTTGACGATCCCTACAAGTACTGTGATCCTGAGAGAAAGCAAACAGACATTTTCACTGATGAAAATAGAGCCATAGCAAGATCAACTGCAGCTCAATCATTTGTGCTTTTAAAAAATGATAAAAACACATTGCCGTTGGCGAAAAAGGGAACTATTGGAGTGATCGGGCCACTAGCCAACAATCGGGAAAACATGGTGGGTAGTTGGAGCGTAGCAGCAGATTTCAAACAAGCAGTTTCTCTGGTAGATGGTCTAAAGAATGTTGCTGGAGATGATGCCAATATTCTATATGCAAAGGGCGCAAATGTCTATTCAGACGAACCGCTAGAGAAGAGAGTTAGCATATTCGGAAAACCTACCTATCGGGACAATCGATCAGAATCAGAGTTGCTTAATGAGGCTTTAGCCATTGCAAGAAGGTCCGATGTGATCGTAGCGGCGCTGGGAGAAGCATCGGAAATGAGTGGTGAAAGCTCTAGCAGAACGGACATCCAAATACCTAAGACTCAACAAAGACTGTTGAAAGAGTTATTGAAAACAGGTAAGCCTGTTGTACTTGTACTATATGCAGGTAGGCCAATGGCTTTGAAGTGGGAGTCTGAGAATGTGCCAGCAATTTTGAATGCATGGTTTGGTGGAACAGAAGCAGGAAATGCCATTGCTGACGTACTTTTTGGTGAGATAAATCCATCGGGTAAATTAAGTACTACATTCCCTCAAAATATTGGTCAGATTCCAATTTTCTACAATTACAAGAATACAGGAAGACCACTCCCCGAAGGAAAATGGTTCCAAAAGTTCAAATCCAACTACCTGGACGTCTCCAATGACCCATTGTATCCCTTTGGGTTTGGATTAAGCTACTCCCATTTCGAATACGGAAGCATTGACGCAAATACGACCTCTCTTAAAGGAGATCAAGAGCTGACCATATCGATCGACATCACCAATACAAGTGAAATAGCCGGTAAAGAAGTAATACAGTTGTACATCCGAGATATGGTGGGGAGCGTAACTAGGCCAGTCAAGGAATTAAAAGGATTTCAAAAAGTAGCAATTGATGCTGGAGAGACGAAAAAAATCCAATTCGAAATCACTACCGAGGATTTGAAATTCTACAACTATGACTTGGACTATGTCTGGGAACCAGGAGAATTCGAAATCATGATTGGAAGTAATTCAAGGGATGTGCAAACAGTTAGTGTAAACTGGTCAGCAGAATGAGATTCATAATAGGAATGTGTTTTTCTCTCTTCATGGTTGCATCAATGGCCCAACCAATCAAAGTCATTAGCTTCAATATAAGGATGGCTACAGAATCAGACGGAAATAACCAATGGGAACTTCGCAAATCTTCTGTAGTTGATTTCCTTTCCTACGAAGAAGCAGATTTCGTAGGGATGCAAGAAGTACTCCTGAAACAGATGCAAGACTTGTCTACATTGAAAGATTACAAATCAATTGGTGTGGCAAGAGATGATGGCAAAGAAAAAGGCGAATTCTCACCGATTTTTTATTTGCCTCAAAAATGGAAGCTCGTGGATTCTGGCACTTTTTGGTTGTCAGAAACCCCAGATAACCCAAGCAAGTCTTGGGATGCTGCCCTACCGAGAATTTGCACATGGGGTAAATTCAAATCTATAGAAAGCGATACAGAGGTGTTTGTTTTTAATACCCACTTTGACCATGTTGGGAAAGAGGCTAGAGCTAATTCAGCTCAGTTAATTGTTGATGAAATTAGAAAAAAATCATCCTTTAAAAATACCATTTTGTTAGGCGATTTTAATGTGGAAGAAGGTGCGAAACCTATGATCAATATCACAGAAAGCCCACTCATCGACAGCCATGGTGAAGCAGAAATCAAGTTTGGTCAGACAGGAACCTTCAATGGTTTTAATTACACAAAGATTCCAATCAGACGTATCGATTATGTTTTTGTAACCGAAGATTTTAAGGTAGAAAAATACGGAGTAGACAGCCGGATAATTGATGGCAGATATTTGTCAGATCATTTTCCTGTAGTCGTTCAATTGTTGATGAGATGAGAAAGCTTACAACGATATTGTTAAGCTTTCTTTTTCACCTTGGAGTAAGTCAATCCATTATCAGTTTTAATGATCATTGGCATTTCAGTAAAGGAGCTGATACAACAAATCAAAACTGGAAACCGGTTCAAGTTCCTCATACCTGGAATGCCAATGATCCATTTGATAAGGAACCAGGATACTATAGAGGGATAAGCTGGTACAAGAAGCAATTCAACGTTGAGATAGAGGGTAAGCGTCTGTTTCTGGTTTTCGAAGGAGTTAATCAGGAAACAAATGTTTTTGTGAATGGAAAGCTAGCCGGATCACACCTTGGTGGATATACAGCATTTAATGTTGAGATAACTGATTTTATTCAAAAAGGCAGAAATGATTTAGCAGTTAAAGTCAATAATAAACACGATGAAAGAGTACCTCCCCTGAAAGGTGATTTCAACTTTTATGGTGGAATCTATCGTGATGTCTGGTTGCATTCGCTCGATGAAGTTCATTTTGAACTGAGTGAATATGGCGATCAAGGAATCTTTATCACTACTCCAAAAGTTTCCGAAGATCAGGCCACTGTTAGCGTGAGGACCAATATCACCAATCAATCTACTGGCAAACAGAAGGTAGAAATAGTACATTCACTATTTGATGATAACGGAAGATTGGTTTCTCAGGTATCTCAAAACAAAACACTACAAGTAGGTCGAAATGCTATTGAACTAACGCTCCCTGAAATTAACCAACCAGCGCTTTGGTATCCAGAAAACCCAGTTTTGTACCGATTGGAATCAGAGATAAAAACCAAGGATGGTGACGTATTAGATGTTCAAAATAATCCGGTAGGATTCCGTTGGTTTCGTTTTGATGCAAATGAAGGATTCTTTCTCAATGGAAAGTACCTCAAGCTGATGGGAACCAATCGACATCAGGATTACGAAGGATTTGGAAATGCACTTTCGGATGACCGACATATTAAAGATGTGACCCAAATCAAGGAAATGGGTAGCAATTTTTTTCGAACAGCCCATTACCCTCAAGATCCATCGGTGATTACTGCAGCAGACCAGCTTGGCTTGGTGGTAAGTATGGAAATTCCGTTGGATCATGAGATTACTGATAGCGAAGGATTTCTAGCTAATTCCAAACGAATGATGCAGGAAATGATTAGGCAAAACTTCAATCATCCAAGTATATTCATTTGGGCATACATGAATGAAATGATGCTGGGTCGAAAATGGGAGCGAGATCAGGAGATCATTGAAAAGATCCGATTACAAGCTGTTGAGCTGGAAGAGCTCACTCGGGAGGAGGACCCTACTCGCTATACCATGATACCCAATCACGGTGCACTTGACCTTTACATCAAGGCTGGATTGACTGAAATACCAATGATCGTTGGATGGAATCTGTACTATGGCTGGTATGAAGCTGACGATGAAGGTGCAGGTAAGTTTCTGGATCGCTTTCATGAATTAGTACCTGATAAACCTGTTCTGATCACTGAATATGGTGCCGGTGCAGACCCCCGCATTCGATCGTTATCTCCTGAGCGATTTGACTTTTCCATTGAATGGCAAAATCAATTCCATCAAAGCAATTTGATTCAGTTTACTGAGCGTAAGTTTTTGGCTGGAGCTGCCATTTGGAATATCGCAGATTTTGGATCTGAAGGTAGAAACGATGCAGACCCTAAAATCAACAGCAAAGGAGTACTTGAAATGGATCGAATGCCGAAAGATGCATTTTTTCTATATCAGACTTGGCTAAGAAAAGATCCGATTATCAAAATAGGTTCCTCCAATTGGGATAGCCGAGTGATAAGAACTCAGGATGGAGAAACACCCACTCAACCAATAGAGGTATTTAGCAATGGGAGCGAAGTAGAATTGTTTTTGAACGAAATGAGTCTGGGTAAAAAAGAGATTCAAAATAAATTGGCTTCATGGGACGTCACTTTTGTTGATGGGTCAAATCAATTGTTAGCTGAAACAATGATCGGAGATAAAAACTTTCATGATATGAAAGTGATAAGTGTTCGATTATTAGAACCCAACTATGTTGGGTGGGAAGAGGGAATCCATGTGAATTGCGGTAGCACCTTTTATTTCATTGATGAGGCCAATGGAATTAGCTGGTTACCCGATGAATCCTATCAGAAAGGTCTGTTTGGATATGTAGGAGGAGAAACGTATCGCCCTCGAGATAGAGGAGTGGGTAGTGACAGAACAATTCAGAATACTACATTGGATCCTGTTTATCAGACATCTAGAATAGCTCCTTCCAAGTATACATTCGATACAACACCCGGAACCTATGAAGTCATTTTTCATTGGGCAGAAACAGATAAAAAATATCAAAATGGAGAGCAAAAAAGAGTCTTTGATGTATCGATCAATGATGAAAAAATATTTGCTGAATTGAACATCTACGAGGATCATGGCTTCTCTACTGCGGTATCCAAAAAAGTGAAAGTGGTTGTCAAAGAAAGACGATTAATTATCGACTTTCTAGAAATTTCAGGAAAGCCTATGATTAGTGGAATACAACTAAGAAAATTGAACTAACCTAAATCAGATATGACAAAAAGATATTATCAATCTATTCTATTTGTAGTCGCGCTCATCTTCATAGGGTGTCAGCAAAAGAATGATGCTGAACAAGGAATTCAACCGGATCGAATTCCGAATACCAAACAAAAAAATGTCATCTTCATTCTGAGTGATGATCACCGGTATGATTTTATGGGATTTACGGGGAGGGTTCCATTTTTGAAAACTCCCAATATGGATAAAATGGCTCTCGAAGGAGCTCATCTTGAAAACGCTTTTGTAACTACCTCACTTTGCTCACCCAGTCGTGCTTCAATTTTAACGGGTCAGTTCTCACATCATCATGGAGTGATTGATAATCAGTCACTTGTGCCCGATTCTGCCATTTTCTTTCCTGAATATTTGCAAGAAGCCGGCTACAAAACAGGGTTTACAGGAAAGTGGCACATGGGGGAGCATAATTATGAAAAACGTGCCGGGTTTGATTATTGGGCTAGTTTCAGAGGGCAAGGCAACTATTACAAATCCGTATTCAACAACAATGGCACAGAAGAATCATTCAATGATAGTACAAAGCATGTGTCAGATGTTATAACTGATTACGCCCTTGATTTTATTGGAGATTCGAAAGACGGACAGGAACCGTTCTTTTTGTATGTGTCACACAAGGCAGTACATGCAGATTTCTATCCAGCCAAAAGACACATTGATAAATACAAAGATAAAAAGCCTGCTTATCCTCCAACGATGTATCCTCCAGGTGAGAACCCATACGGAACAGATACGATTCCATACAACTATGCTGATGTTCCTGACTGGGTAAAAAATCAACGGAATAGCTGGCATGGTGTGGATTATATGTACCACGGGAAGTACGATTTTGAAAGTTTCTACCAAGCGTATACTGAAACATTACTAGGTGTGGATGAAAGTATTGGGAGTATTCTAAAATATTTGGAAGACAATGATTTAATGGAGAATACCTTAATCATCTATATGGGCGATAATGGCTTTTCTTTCGGTGAACACGGTCTGATAGATAAGCGTCAGGCGTATGAAGAATCCATTAGAGTTCCTCTGCTAGCCTATGGTTCGGGTGTGACACCTGGGAGTAAAATCAGCCAGATGATTCAGAATATTGACATAGCTCCGACTATTATGGAATATGCAGGTGTCAACAAACCTAAAAACATGGATGGACAATCCTTCAAAGCGATCATGGATGGAGAAAATCCTGAATGGCGTGAACGGATCTATTATGAATATTTTTGGGAGCGTCCATTTCCACAAACACCGACCGTACATGCAGTGCGAACAGATAAATATAAGTTCATCAGATACTATGGAGTCTGGGATATCAACGAATTGTATGATCTTGAAAATGATCCTTTTGAGACAAATAACCTAATCAGAAGCTCAGAACATAAAGAGATAGCTATCGAACTAAGAAATGATATTTTCGATTGGCTTGAGGAAACAAATGGGATGTCCATCCCGCTTAGACGAGATGTGGGAAGAAGGTTTGATCATAAGTATATAGACACTTATTAATCACTAAAAAAACTAGCTATGTTCAATCAAGAATTCTACTTTAAACAGGTAGTAATACTAATTACTTTCATCGTTGTTGTCAATTCATCAGTAGGCCAAGGTAGAGTCAGTCAACGACTTGGAGATTATGCGTCCCATGAAGTCACCAGTAACCAAGTCTTGATCAAAACCTCTTTCGGTCTAGCCAAGATATCGGCTTTGCAAGAAGACGTGATTCACGTCATAATAGTAAAGGATGAGTTTCGTTCAAAGGCAAATTATGCTGTTATTCAGGATGCTACCATTCCATTTAAGTCTATCAATGAAAATACAAATGAACTGATCTTGGAGACTGAACGACTTACGGTCAAAGTCAATAAGGCTCCACTTACTCTGACCTATCTCAATAAAAAAGGAAACGTTTTGAGTGAAGACGATGAAATGGGCATTCGATGGATTGGAAATCAGGTTACTAATTATAAGAAACTCGTTTCAGATGAAAAATTTGTTGGACTGGGAGAAAAAACAGGGCCATTAAATAGGAGAGGGCAAGCCTATGAAAATTGGAACAATGATGATTATGCATATGAAGTAGATGATGATCCTATATATGCTTCAGTCCCTTTTTACATAGGAATTCATAGCAAGCTAACTTATGGTATTTTCCTGAACAATACGTTCAAGACAGTTTTCAATTTTGGTGCATCGAACGACCGATTCAGCAGTTTTGGAGCTGAAGATGGCGAGCTGGATTATTACTTTTTCGGAGGTAGCTCTGTGAGAGATATTGTGAAAGATTACACTTGGCTGACTGGGAGAATGGAGCTTCCACCTATCTGGAGTTTAGGATTTCAACAAAGCAGGTGGAGCTATTTTCCGGATAAGGAAGTACTAACTCTAGCACGGACATTTAGAGAAAAAGAGATTCCAGCAGATGTCATTTATCTCGATATTCATTACATGGATCAATACAAAATATTCACATGGGATAATAAAAGATTTTCAGATCCTAAAGGAACGATCAAACAACTCAATGATATGGGCTTTCACGTTGCGGTGATTGTTGATCCAGGAATAAAAACAGAGGATGGCTACCAGGTATATGAAGATGGTGTGGAAAAGAAAGTCTTCGCAACTTATCCTGATGGGTCAAATTATGCGGCCAGAGTGTGGCCAGGCAGGTGTTTTTTTCCAGACTTCACATTGGATAAATCCAGAAAGTGGTGGGGGAATAAGTTCAACACGCTAACAGACGTAGGAGTGGAGGGTTTTTGGAACGACATGAACGAACCAGCTTCATGGGGAAATAGAACACCGGATTTAGTTGAATTTGGCATGGAGGGAAATCGAGGAACACATCTGGAGGCACATAATGTATACGGGATGCAAATGTCCAGAGCTACATTCGAAGGTGTCAATCAATTGAGGAATAACAAACGCTCCTTCATTCTGACCAGAGCTGCATTTTCCGGCTCTCAGCGCTACTCCGCTGTATGGACCGGTGATAATGTCGCATCAGATGACCACATGCTTTTGAGTGCCCGGATGGTAGCCAGTATGGGGCTTTCAGGGATCTCGTTTGCAGGACCGGATGTTGGGGGATTTGTTGGCGATCGTACACCAGAATTGTTTGCCAGATGGCTGTCCCAGGGGGCTTTTACCCCATTTTTCAGGAATCATTCCTCGCATAATACACGTGACCATGAACCTTGGGCTTATGGAGAACAAATAGAAGGTATAAGCAGGAAGTATTTGAATACCCGATACCAACTACTACCATACGTATATGCTTCATTCTATGAATCTTCTATTTCCGGAATTCCTGTGGCTCGTTCCTTAGTCATGGATTATACGTTTGACAATAAAGTCTACACACGTGCCTATCATAACCAATACTTGTTTGGTCCCAATCTGCTCATAGCGCCAGTTGAGAGTGACCAGAAATTTGCAAAAGTGTATTTGCCTGAAGGTAAATGGACCCACTATTGGACCAATAAAGTGTTTGAAGGAAATCAGGAATTAATAGTAGATGCCCCATTAGATCAACTTCCGATTTTCGTAAGAGAAGGGGCTATCATCCCAATGCAAAGTACGATTCAGCATGCCAATCAAAAACCCTCGGATAAGCTCATGATTCATGTATATGATGGCAGTCAAAAGACTAGTTTTGAATACTACGAAGATGATGGCAATACATTCGATTATCAAGATGGAGCCTTTTACAAGAGAGCTATTTCTTATGATCCTGAAGGACAGTTGACACTAGGAAAAGTGGAAGGTAATTACGTTTCTAAATTCCTCTCGGCTGAAATTGTATTTCATTCGAATGGGAAATTCGACATCATTGCCACTATCCCATTTGATAAATCTGAGCAGAAAGTGTCTTTGCCAAGATCGAAAAAATAGACTTTAAAACATTCAGATAACCTATTAATCTAACGATAATGAAAAAATCAAACCTTCTCTTAATCACATTGGTAGCTTCACTCGGAGGTATGCTATTCGGTTACGACACGGGTGTGATCAATGGAACCCAGTTCTATTTTAGCAAATTCTTTGATCTGGATGCCGTGATGAAAGGATGGGTAGTTGGTAGTGCGCTGATTGGCTGTTTGATGGGCGCCATTGTAGCCGGACCTTTAAGTAAATTTTTTGGAAGACGAAATTCATTGATAATCTCGGCTGTTCTTTTCACGCTTTCTGCATGGGGCTCAGGATTACCTTCTTTTTTGCCACAGTCAGTTTCCTTATTGGTTTTCTTTCGAATTATAGGAGGGTTAGGTATTGGCATAGCTTCGATGAATGCTCCAACCTATATAGCCGAGCTTGCCCCTGCTGCTATACGAGGTAAAATGGTGACATACTATCAGCTTGCTATTGTTGTAGGATTTTTCATTGTCTTTCTGGCTACTTATGCGATTGGAGATTCAGGAGGTGATGTATACAATCTCAATGAAGGGTGGAGGTTGATGTTTTGGTCAGAACTTATACCCTGCCTCATTTTTCTGGGACTACTACTAGTGGTTCCAAAAAGTCCTCGCTGGTTGATGATGAAGGGGAGGGATGAGGAAGCTAAAAGAGTGTTGGTGAGCATCCATGGTGAGGACATAGCTGAAAAAGAGGTGATAGAAATTGCGAGTACACTGGATATGAATGACAAGCCTAAATTTTCAATCATTTTGAAGAAAAGCTTTTTACCTATTGTGCTAATAGGTACTGCTTTATCTGCGTTGCAGCAATTGACTGGAATCAATGCTGTGCTTTATTATGGAGCTGATATCTTCGAAAAAGCACTTGGATTTGGACAGGAAGACGTTTTGAAACAACAGATACTTTTGGCAGGGGTGAACCTTGTTTGCACGTTTATCGCCATGTATTCGGTAGACAGATTTGGTAGAAAACCATTGATTTATTTGGGAAGTGTAGGAATGATTCTGGGTTTTCTTTTGCTAGGCACTACCCTTATGATAGAACAAGTTGGGGTGATCTCCCTTATTGGCATTCTAGTATTTATAGGTTCGTTTGCTCTCTCTATGGGTCCTGTTGTTTGGGTTTTACTCTCAGAGATGTTCCCCAATAAAATACGTACAACCGCTATGTCGGTGGCTGTAGCCGCACAGTGGGCTATGAATTACGTAGTTTCTCAATCATTTCCTGTTGTTGTGGATAGTGAAGCCAATAGAGGTGACTTTTGGAACGGGTCTTTACCTTACTTCATTTTCATAGGATTCATCGCTATGATTATCTTTTTGACCAAAAAATACATCCCTGAAACCAAAGGTAAATCACTCGAAGAACTAGAAAATGTGTGGGTTAAGGAACAATAAACTTTCCTATTAAGTCATGCTGAATCTGCCTACCGCAGGAAGGCTTGTTTCAGCATCTATTCAATCTACATCCTTCGCACAGCGAAACCCAGTATGATTGAGTGACGATTGTCTGTCCAGGCTCATTCTTCTTGAGGTTCGATAACCACTACAGTAGCTATCATTGCACAAAAAGGATCCACCGCGAGTCACATATTTTTCAGCATGTGGTTCTCGAGGATCATATGATTTATTGGGTCCAATTGGGTCAGAAATAGCTGTTGAACCTGTCAATTGATAGGCGGACACATGATACTTATCTTGACAAAGCTCCCATACATTTCCTGCCATATCAAAAAGTCCATACCCATTTGCCGCGTATGTTTTTATTGGAGCAGTTCCAGAAAATCCATCTAACTCAAGATCATTATAAGGAAAGACCCCTTGCCAGAAATTCGCCTTATCATACGCTTTTTCAATTGTTTCATTGCCCCAGGGATATTTAGCGTTTTTAAGACCACCCATGGAGGCCCATTCCCACTCTGCTTCTGTTGGAAGTCTCTTACCCGCCCATTTGGCATAAGCGTTGGCATCCTCGTATGTGATATGAACCACGGGATGATTCATTCGATTCTCTATATCACTTTCCGGTCCTTCCGGATGCCTCCAATTGGCTCCTACTTTCCACGCCCACCACTGAGAGTAATCAGTAAGATTTATTGCTGAAGGTGTAGGTTTAAAAACAAGTGAGCCTGGTTGAAGAATAGAATCAGCTGGCTTTGGAGTTCCTTCAGGTAGTTGTTGTTTCATTTCTTCCCAATTGATGGCTCTTTCAGCTGTAGTTTGATAGCCAGTAGCTTTTGTAAATGCTAAAAAGTCTTTATTAGTTACTTCTGTTTTGTCAAGGTAAAAGTGTGAAATATTGACAGTTCTTATAGGAAATTCATCTATTTCGGCTTGATCACTTTTTCCTCCCATCTGGAATGTGCCTGACGGGATGTAGGACATATCATTGGGTGAGTCTACTTTTCTTGTCGTGTCACAGCTGCTTAGAAATAGGCATAAAACATAAAATGGAAAAACTTGTTTTGCTTGGATCATATTGTTCAAAGCTAAGCAGCTAAAGTCGATTTGAATGATGAAAACCCATTGTAATCTGGATCAGGTTCACAATCTCGATTTACACACATATAACCTGCAACACATTGAACGCCAGCGCATACATTAACGCAACTTCCATTTTGGTATTCATATCCATTGACGAGGGAAACTCCGGCTCATGGATCAACTGGTGCTGGGTCAGGGTAAGGATTTGTTCTTAATCTCTCGGTAGATGCTGTACAAGAAACTGAAACCGAAAAATCCCTTAATTACAATTAAGTTATCATCTTCTATTTGCAAATAGGATGGCAGACATATTATCCTCAAAATTTGATAGACTTATTGCTCCTCCTTCTACAGTAAGAAAGAGACAAAATAGGATTATAAAAGCAACGGGTAAGTTTCCTTACCCGTTGCTTTTATTTTACCAAGGAGTACACACTCCATTGTTGCAGTGTTCCCCAGGAGGGCAGGGATTATTTAGACTACACCCACTATAATTTGGATCGAGTTCACAATTTCCATTTACACATACATAGCCGTTTACACATTGTATTCCAGCACATAGATCAACACAACTTCCATTTTGACATTCATATCCATTGGGGCAGGAAACTCCAGCGCATGGATCAACTGGTGCAGGGTCTGGGTCTGGACAAGGATTGAAAAAACTGCATACCTCTTCTGCATTACACTGAATAAGTGCACTTGGCGTAGACGGTGTATCTCCAAAAACGTAGTATCCTGCAAAATTGACTGGAGTATTGGCATCTATTTCAGAATAGGAGCTTTTTTCATCAAATTCAAATGCTAGTTTGTTGTCAAACTTATGGTATAAGTCTATTCTCTCTAAACCTGATCCATTGTCGTACTCTATGGCTATATTGAAATGACCTCTAATGGTTCTTCTTGCCCTTATCCAAACTCCAAATGTTTTCTTCTGAGGTCTAATCCTAGCTCTAATAAATCCAACCTCTTGAGCACCAACAGCTGGAGCATCTGTTCCAGTTTTAACAGATACAATAGTTCTATTATTTCCATTTGTCACTGTTTCTTTTCTATAATTTCCGCAGTTGGTTGTAAGACTTCTTGCCCCTTCATTGATACGGTTTCTTTTAAAAATCACTTTTGAATCAACGTTGTTGTATTCCAGTTCATCATGTTTATTCAGCTCTGCCTTATCAATCAGTAAGGTGCTTGCCAAACCATTCTCAAATTGCTTGAAAAAATTGTTTCCGAGAATGTATACCCTGTCTACATTCATTGCATACTTAGAGAGGTTATCAAAGTTGGTTTCAAGTGATCGATCGCCTGAAGCGTCTGTTTGAATTTTCAAATATTCGGAATTTTCAGAAACAAATTGTTCTATTTCACTAGCTGAAGTAAAATTCGCATTCTCCAATGCTTGATATATTTCTTCTGACTTTCTTGCGAATGATTTAAAACCCAAGGCCTCTTCCTTCTGCGTTAGCTCTTCTAATGAAAGTGATGAAGAATGTGCTACAAAATCTGTAAATTCTTGTGAAGAATTAAAGATTAAAGCTTCATTTGATTCTTCTAATACTGTCTGTTCCTCAAGTTCATTGGAGCAACTAAATGCCACCATCATTAGAAAAACAGAACATGCTTTTAGTACAAAATTGGTTTTCATAGTTTATAATTAATGTTATCCTACTCTGTTAAAAGGCTTTTCAGATCCGCCACTTAACACCAAAAATAGTTTTGGAAATTGGGTGTTTTGCTCATCTCTCCAAGCAATGAATAAATGGGGAATAATTAGGGACGAATGGGGTAATAAATAGTATAACTGATTTGAGATAACATCCTACAAACTCTTTTCCAGCGCCCTATTAAGCTCTTCTTGATTTTTTCTCGAGACTTCCAATTCGCGATTAGAAATGAGTTTCACAGACCAGTTCTTTCCTCTTCTCAATTTTTTGATCTGAGAAACTTGCACAATGGTGGATCGGTGAATTCTAACAAATCCTAGTCCCTCAAGGAACGTTTCGTACTCACCTAAAGACTTGGAGGACACGATTTCCTCTACGCCGTTGTGGAAAATACTGTAGTTTCTAAAGGACTCAATAAACTGTATATCCTGAAGGTTTAAGATGGTCAGTCCATCTACTGTTTTTATTGATATTCTCGGGTTATGATTATCGAAATTCCCGACGACTTTAGATGTGCTTTCATCCTTACTATTGTATCGATCTACCGCCGATCTCAGCTCTTCTTTCCCAATGGGTTTAAGTAAATAGTCCAGCGCAGATAATCTAAGGGCCTCAATTGCGAACTGCTGATATGCGGTAGTTAAAACTGTTTTCAACGATTGGTGTTGAATCCTTTCTAATAGTTCTAGACCATTGCCTTTTGGCATATTTATATCTAAAAAAATCAGGTTAGGATTTAGGGATATAATTTGCTGATAGGCGTCACTTATATTGTCACTCGTAGCTACAATTTGAAGTTCAGGACAATGCTGACCTATCATAAGTTTCAAAACTTTTATTGCACTGGGTTCATCGTCTACAATGATCGTTTTAATCATAAGAAAAAATACAAAATTTAACTAAGAAAGAGCGTCAGAAAATGTAAGTTTTATTGTGGTTCCTTTGCCAATAGTGCTTTCAATTTTAATATGATTTTTGAATCGGGAGGAGTTATGTATTAAATCCAAGCGCTCCTTAACAATCCTTACACCGGAAGAATTATGATTAGATGAAGGACTAGTAGAGATTGTGTTGTCAAACCCAACACCATTGTCAGCTATGCTTACAACTATTTGGCCAACCTTATGACCCATTTTTAGTGTTACTTTCCCTTTTTTTTTTAAAGGAGACAATCCATGCCAAATGGCATTTTCAACAAATGGCTGGATGATCATGGAGGGAATGTTTACCCTTTTTGTATTAAAATAGTCTGAGGTGATAACTTCAAAATCAAATCCCTTCTTTAGACGGAGCATTTCTAGGTCGGTGTAAAGGCCTAACATTTCGAGTTCAGACTTAAGCGGCACAATCAAGTGATCTGAGTGATCGAGAACCATTCTCATCAATTTTCCATATTTGTGCAAATACTCCTGAGCAATGTCTTTTTTGTTTTCAAGGATAAACAGCTGAATTGAATTGAGCACATTGAACAAAAAGTGAGGATTTATTTGCGCCTTCAAGGCAGTCAGTTCAGCACTTACTTTCGCTTTTTCTAAGTTCTTTTTAGCAAGTCTACTACGGTTTATTTGAATTATCACAGCAATCACGATTGTCAAGATCAACATGATAATGGAAGCAGGAAACCAGCGCGTTTGCCAAAAGGCTGGCTTAATTTCAAACTGATATTCAACAGGGTCAGACCAATCACTGTTCTTGGTTTTTGCTCGAGCCAAAAAACTATATTTTCCCGGACTAAGGTTCAAAAAATTGACTTCATTCAAATCCGCTTCTTGCCATTCTTTCTCATTCACTGGCGTTCCATTGTCATGAAGTTGATATTGATATAGTAGACTTTTATGGTTTCTATATACCAGGGCTTTAAATAGGATTCTAATGGACTTTGTATTTGAATCAAAAGTTGATTCATTGGTTATTGAGTTTCCGCTCCATACTTTGTCAATATAGAGGTCAAATTGATTTGTTTCGGTAAGGTCAATATCTGCTGGAATTGAATACAATCCATCATTTGCAGCTAAGTGTATGCTGTCATTGAAGTACTCAATTCCTTCTATTTGAAACGAGTTAAGCCCATCAGACTGGTCAAGCGCTGATATCAGAAATCCCTCTTCATTTTCTGTGATCTTGTTCAACCCCTTTTGAGTTACGGCCCAGATTGCATTTTCATGGATGATGAAATCGAGGATCATATTAGAGGTAAGCCCATCTTTCTTCGAAAACTGTTCAATATTACCTTTCTCACTGAATTTCAGTAAGCCATTACCCCCAGTAGCAATCCACAAGTGGTCCTTTTGGGGAATCATTTTATTGACTCGTATTTGAAGCAGAGAGTCATCAGAAAAAGTTTTAAATACGGATTTAACAGCTATTGAATCTCCATTCACTACCAATATTCCTTGCTCAGTTCCTACCAAAATAGAGTCCTTGCCAACAGCATGAATATCTAATACATTTCCCTTAAATGGATAAGGTGCGTTGGAGGGTGTTCCTTCTTTTTTAATTCCTCTATTTGAACCTACATAGAGTGTAGAATCTGCAAATGTGATTGATCTTGCTTGACCACTAGTAATTTTTTCCCTATGAAAGAACAAGCCCCCACTACGTCCTACCAGAATTCTCCCAATCGGATCTTTTTCAATAAAATTGATTCTCAATGCCTTATTAAAAGTCAAGAACTCTGAATATTTTCCCAGTCGATTTTTTTTGGAAATGATTGTTCTATTATGCGCTACATACAGAAAATCATCAATCAATGATATTGCATCTATGTTCTTGCTTCTTTGGTCTAATTTGATCTTACTCCTATGTTCAAAGTGAATTCCAGACTTGATGGAGGTGTACCAAGCATTTCCCTCACTATCAAAGAACATCGAAGAAGTAAACTTCAAATCAGCGAACTCTTGAAATATTCTGTTTTTGTCTTTCGCTTTCAGTATTCCAGCCATGGTCAGAATATATAATTCGCCATTAAGCACCTTAATATTCTGTATGTGATCCTTGGGTGACTCTGGTCTATAGTAAAAAGAGAGGTCATTGACTTTTATTACTCCATTGATAGTAAAGGAATAATTAAAGGCGTAAATATTATTTTTAAAACATAACGGATAGGTCAAGGCTGAAACACTCGGGTTATTATTTAATGCCTTTTCTAATGTAAAGTCTCCAACATTTTTATCAATCTTATAAATCCCCTTTTTACTAACACTTTGGAGGATTAAATTTATTTGTTCATTGCAATAGCATATGATCAAATCAGCACTTTCCCCAACATCAAACATTTGAACTTTTGTGCCTGAAAGCACCTTGTACGTACTGCCAATAGCAGTTATATATACCTTTTTGTCTACCTCCACGATGCTCGTAATTCTACTGTCAAAATCAAGTTCTCTGAGCCACTTAGTATTTTTGGAGTTGAAAATGGAATCGTTGTGAACAAAGCCAATTTTCCCGTTTAATGTATAGAACCATATTCTATCTTCAGAGTCTTTGAAGAAATTCAATATCTCTGTATCGGGAAGACCATCTTCAAGAGAGTAGTTAGTAAACTCATATCCATCATACCTACTCAATCCTGAGTCAGTACCAAACCACATAAACCCTCTGTCATCTTGCGCTACCCCATACACCATGTTTGATGGTAAGCCATCGTCCACTGTATAGTTTATGTATTGGTTTTCTTGCGCCAACAAGAGCGACAAGGGTAGTAGGCAGATGAGTATACTAAGGTTAAGTTTTGCCATGCAGTCGCTAAAATATAACAAAAAAGCCCTCAACTATTTTGGTAGATGCCTTTGCTTAATTCTTTAGAGGCTAGTTCATTTGCTCTTGGTTAGGTTGTTCTTAAGCCTTTCCCTCTCCCTTCTTAACAGGAGCAGCCTCTGGGGTCTTTGCTGTCGGTTTTGGACTCTCTTTATCTCCACATTTTTATCGTTTGTCATGCTACCTAAAAATTAAGGAAGGTCCAATCCTGTATAGACTCGGAAAGAGAATTCAAAACTCTTCATCCGAGATATCATCGATAAGCTTCCTGAACCCAAACCTGCATGTAACACAGTAGGTACTATTCTCAAAATTTTGGAAAACAAAGATTTGCTAATTCTAATAGTTGATTTGGCGATATTGTGGTTTGAGAATTTGCTTCTTACAAGGCAAATTTATTTGCCTATTCGTTGAAGTAAGCTCTCTAGCTGTGTGTCCCTTTGTCCAAGGACTTGCATCCTATCTCTTTTCAATTCCAAGTCAGGTTTGGTACCATTGGTGTCTAAAGTTTCCCCATTTCTTTGAAAAGAGAGCATAGTGGAAATTTTCACTCGCACTCTTGAATTCGTTAAGTAATTCCGAATGGATAGTCCACTCGACCCGTCTGTTGTTACACCCGCTATGGTTACACCTGGAAAACCTTTGAAACAGGCTACCAGAATACTAGCTGCGCTAAAGGTTCTTTCATTGGCAAGAATATAGACGGGTTTATCATAGTAATAATAAGGAGATGTTTTTCCTGAAGTAAAAACCATCGCATGAGGCTTTCCGAAGAGAGTGGAATCAAAAGTTCTTTGTGAAGAAAAAGCGGTATAGAAATTCTTTAGGGCATTCTTTTCCGCGTCATTCCATGCGTTAGAATCAATAGCAATCAAAAACCTCCGATTCAATCTCTGTGTGATTTCTTTACTAGAAACATCAATTCTTTTTCTTGCGACTGCCACATTAGCCACCCAAGGCTTAGAGTCCGGATTGGTGAAGTACTTGGAAAATACATCTATCAAATGCCTTGAACCCCCGCCATTTTCTCTAACGTCAATAACTAATGCCTTTGTGTTAGAAAATTCATTCATCTTTTCATGTAGCAATGAAAAATAGTTTGGATCATCTTCGGGATCCATCATGCTAGGTATAGCAATGATTCCAACATTACTGTTTGTCAGTTGGAATAATGAATCATATGCTCCATTTCGTTGATTTCTGTAGTCATCAATAAACTTACCGTTCATCGGAAACCACCAGGAAATAGCTTTGACATAGTTGCGTGGCATTAAGATGGTAGTATCAGATTCTTTATCAATACTGGAGAAAGTAAAGGAATTTTCTTTTCCATAAGGAAGTCCTGTATAATGAAGAACCTCTGGTAAGTCTTTAAGATTCTTCACTCTTTGAGTGAATCGAGCAGACTGAGGAGCTCTTTTGTCTCTATAATCTGACAACTCTAATATTTCATGTATTGATGTCCGATTTATCGAAGTAAGTATTTGAAAAGAATCGAGCAAAAATTCGTATTCTTTCTTATCTCTATTAAATCTTAGCGCTAGAACTAAGCTATCTTGATAAGGAGCAACCGCGAAGGGCAGGTACTCTTCAGGAAACCTTTCTGATTCCAATCTTATGGATGAATGTCTATCTCCCATTTCACCTAGAATTCTAGAGAGAGAGTCAGAAAAAGAACATAGAGAAACCTTACTTTGATTTTTGAGATACTTTTCAAGAGATAAAATATCATAATCAATATCATATTCTGATATTCTATAGTAAGATGAATTATCGTGAATTAAGTTTTTGAATTCATTTAAATCAACTAAAGCCTCTTCTCTACTAAGATGCTTGTCGCATATCTGCTGACATTCTGTCTCGAACCCTGAAAATATTAGTAAGAACAAGATTGTTTTAATTCTCATTTTTTTACTTTCAAAATAAATCAGTCAAAATCTCAGAATCGCCTATTCCTGTAAGATTGAACCAATGGACTTGATATACTCAGAAGGTGTTTGTCCAGTGTGTTTTTTAAATAATGTATTGAAAGAGGCCTTTGATCCAAATCCGCATTCTTGTGCAATAGCAAGTAATGTAAATTGTTCATGTGCTTTATCTGCAATCCTGTCTTTAACTGCATCAATTCTAAACTGGTTGACGTATTCTGAGAATTTTTGCTTTCGTACTTGATTTAGCGCTTGAGAAATATGATTAGTATTTGTACTCAACTTCTTAGCTATTTCATCTTGTGAAACATTCTGCTTAAGATACCAATGCTCATCGTTCATTAAAATGTCCATTTGATATAGAATCTCATTAGCCATTTCTTTTGATAGACTTGACTTTTCATATTTTGAAGCAAAATCTTTTTCTATTTTTCCTAGAAATACTGTCCCATGACTGATGGCAAAATATCCTATAACGAATATCATAACAGTATTTACAATATTTATGAAATAGTAGCTCGTGATTTCATAAAACAGAAAATCAATAAGATTAATGATGACTAAAATTGAGGCATTGATTGTCATTGCCAGAGCAATCTTCCTTAGCCATGATAATTTTTGATTCGTTGGTTTATTCAATTCTAAGAAAGCTAAAATTGAAAAAAAGAGAAGAGATGCTCTGGAAACAAAGTAGTGTGTATAATAATTAACTGGTGCAAAATCCTGGAATCGTAATTCGTTCTTTATTTCTGCTGAAAGAAGTAGATAGGGAAGTAATAGTACAAAATTGATTATTCCAGGACTCAGTAACATGATGTTGTATTTGTTTCGCTGGACTTTACCAGTCAATGATATCATGAATAGATAAAAGAGAGGACCAATGAAAGCTGGAAATATGAACCTTACTCTTAATAACTGAGGAATGTATAGCTCTAAGTAACCTTCCCATCTTAAGTAGTGGAGAAGTTGATTCGTTCCCATGGCCATCAAAAGAGCCAATAGCAACCAATCGGATTTAGATCTATTTTTCTTGAGCGCGACTAGTAAACTAAAAAAGTATGCTTGGAGGGAACCTACAAAAATGAAAACATGAATTAAGTTTTGCATCTGGCTTAACGAAGACAAAATTTAGCACTAAGCGAGATTAATTCCATCTGATTCAATGGTTATAAGCCTCTTCTTATATAATATGCCCACAGAACGTTTAAAGTTTTTCTTACTCATCTGAAGAATCGATTGTATTTCATCAGGGTCACTTTTATCGTGTAAAGCAAGATGCCCTTCATTTTTTTTCAATTCATCGAGAATTTGCTGTGCTCCAATTTCCAGATTTTCTAATCCTTCCTTTCTCAGACTAACATCTATTTTTCCATCCTCCCGCAGCGCCTTGATGTATCCTTTAATACGATCTCCTTCAAGTACATCATGGAATAAATCATTTTCATATATCAACCCACGATGGCTATTATTGATGACTACATTTACTCCAAGGTCTGTTGTGTTAGCAATAAGCAAATCAACCTCTTCACCATCTTCTACAGTTATCTCAGGCTTAAAGTATTTAGCAACTTTGGCTGTAGCGGCCAGGCGATCTGTTTTTTCATCAAGGAAGAGGTATACAAGACACCAGTGACCTCTTTGAAGCTTATTTTTTTGTTCACGGAAAGGAACCAATAAATCCTTGTCTATCCCCCAATCTAAGAATGCCCCTACAGCCCCTGCATCTTTTACTTTTAGAAAGGCAAATTCATTGACTTGGGCATAAGGTGTCTGGGTAGTGCAAATGATACGATCTTCCGAATCACGATAGATAAATACCTTTAATTCATCACCTTCTTGAGTGCCACGAGGAATGTATTTTGTAGGAAGCAATACATCTGTTTCTCCGTCCGTAAGAAAGGCACCTGGAGAGGTTATGCGATCTACTTCAAGTGTCTGGTAAGTGCCTACATTCATAAACTCAAAGTTAAGTGAACTGAGCTCCGTGAAGTTTTTAAATATTCATTTCGGGAATATCACCCTCTACTACTAATCTTCCTGAAGTTGCATTTTTGATTTCGTCTACAGATATACCTGGAGCTCTTTCCAGAAGCTTAAAACCTTCCGGAGTTATATCAAGTACAGCTAAGTTGGTCACGACCTTTTTTACGCATTGTACACCGGTAATAGGAAGTGTGCATTCAGGTAAGAGCTTAGACTCCCCAGCTCGGTTAGTATGCATCATAGCCACAATGATATTTTCTGCAGACGCTACAAGATCCATCGCGCCACCCATGCCTTTGACCATCTTGCCAGGTATCTTCCAGTTAGCAATATCTCCATTGTCCGCTACTTCCATAGCACCAAGTACAGTGAGTTGGACATGTTGTCCTCTGATCATGGCAAATGAGGTTGAAGAATCAAATATAGAAGCTCCAGGAAGAGTAGTGACCGTTTGCTTACCAGCATTAATCAGGTCAGCATCGACTTCTTCTTCGGTAGGGAAGGGCCCCATACCTAGCAGTCCATTTTCCGATTGAAATTCTACATCGATTTTTTCAGGTATGTAGTTTGCCACAAGTGTGGGAATACCAATTCCTAAGTTGACATACCATCTGTCTTGAAGTTCTTGTGCGATTCTTTTAGCTATTCCATTTTTATCTAACATATCAATTTGATGATTTGGAAATTATTTGATTTGATGATTTAACGCCGTTTCTGCTAGATGATCCTATGATTTTGGAAAGCACTTTTATGATGGATGATAAATCAACTCTTAGTTCTTCTGTATTTGGGTAATTATCTGATTCCTCACAAAGCAGTAACCAATACCCTGTTTCGTCAGCTTCTTTCGCTGCAATTTTTAACTTATGGATAAAATCTGCCCTGCTTTCAGCATTCTGCGCTTCTCTTACATTTGCTCCGATAGATGTTCCGGATTTTAGAATTTGTCTGGAAATCACAAATTTCCTACCTTCTTCTAACTTCTCTGATAATTCAATAATCTTCAAAGCAAATTGAAAACTCAGAGCAATAATTAAATTTTCTTTGTCATTTCTCATCTTCAAATCGACTCATCGTGTAGTTCTCTGCTCGATTCGTTTTTCGTATATATCACCTTGGAATATTCTTTGCACAAAAATCCCTGGAGTATGAATGAAATTTGGATCTAGTTCTCCGGGCTCTACTAATTCTTCCACCTCAGCTATGGTAATTTTACCAGCCATTGCCATAGGAGGGTTGAAATTTCGTGCGGTTCCTTTGAATATAAGGTTTCCAGCTCGATCACCTCTCCATGCTTTTACAATTGCAAAATCAGCAGTAAGTGCTGATTCAAGTATATGAGGTTTTCCATTAAACTCTCTCACTTCCTTGCCTTCCGCCACTTCAGTTCCATAGCCTGCCGGAGTAAAAAAAGCAGGTATGCCCGCACCACCAGCTCTACATCTTTCAGCTAATGATCCTTGAGGAATAAGATCTACCTCCAATTCACCACTGAGCATTTGCCGCTCAAACTCAGCATTCTCTCCTACATAAGAAGAAATCATTTTCTTAATCTGTTTCTTCTGAAGTAATAACCCCAGCCCGAAATCGTCTACGCCTGCATTATTAGAAATACAGGTAAGCCCTTTCACGTTTAATTTAACCAAGGCGGTGATGGAATTTTCAGGGATACCGCACAGTCCAAAACCACCGAGCATCAAGGTCATGTTATCTTTTACCCCTTTAAGTGCTTCTTCGGCATTTGATACTACTTTATCAATCATGGGTTGAAGTTATTGCGATTGAGCAAATAAAAAAAGCCATCTGCTATATACAGATGGCTTTCAGCTATAAGTGATTATTCTTATTCATCTTTCAAACATTCAATAGGGTTCACTCGTGTTGCTCTCAAAGTTTGATATGCGATGGCGAGCAGAGTCAAAATTACTGCGATAATTACAGGCATGACGATCAAAACAACTGAAACCGAAGTTCGATAGACGAAATTCTCCAGCCAGTCATTCATGAACCAATAGGCGAGGGGTAGACCTAATAAAAATGCAATTACAATTAAGACAAGAAATCTATTGCTAATGATTATCCAGATATTTCCTGATGAAGCACCTAAAACTTTTCTTACACCAATCTCTTTAATCTTGGTCTCAATAATGAAACCTACCATTCCTATTAATCCCAGGCAGCCAATCAGGATGGCTATAGCTGCGAATACCTTTATCATGCTTCCAAGACGTTCCTCCTGTTGATATTGCTCATTGAATAGGTCATCTACAAATCTATAGTTAGGATCGGTTTCTGCGTCAAATTGAGCATATACATTTTCAATGTGATCCAATGACTCTCTGATGTTTTCGAGATTCAATTTCAGGCTCACTCTTCTATATCCATCACGAACCAGAAATAACGTTGGAACGATAGGATTGTATAAGGCTTCAAAATGAAAATCTTCCATGACTCCAATGATTCTACCTTCTGAAGGCCCATATCCTAGTTTTTTGCCAACTATTTCATTGGGATCATTAAAGCCCAAAGCTACTGTGGCGGCATTGTTAATGACATAATAACCTGTCACAACAGTATCATCCTGAAGATTGGTTTCCATTCCCTCTCTAAAATTTTCACCCGCCAGTAGGTCTATTCCGTACGCATCAAGAAAGTACTTATCAACGGTAACTACCGGCAGTCTAAAATTGGTTGAAATGGCAGAATCCCCTTTAAAAAAACGTGAACCCCAATTATCCATTAACCTTCCTGTAGGTATCCGGGAGGAAAAAGCTGCTTTTTCAATATTAGGATGCTTTAGCAATTCATTTCTTAAAGTCTCATTACTATAATCCCCTCGAGGTAAGGATAAACTCACCATTTGTTCGCGATCAAAGCCCGGATCTGAATTTCTAATGAAGCTCATTTGGCTCTCTATGACACCAATCGCGAAGATGAGACCAATCGTTACAATATATTGAAATGTAACTAAGAATGAGCGAAAATTCCATTTGCCTGCATTCATTGATTGTTCTCCCTTTAGTGCCTGAACGAGGTTGATCTTTGAAAGAAACAGTGCTGGGTAAAGCCCAGCCATGCTGCTGACTAAAATCATGAGGATGATTAGCCCAAGGAGTAGATCAGTTTGTATGAATGGATTGAAAATCAACTCCTTCTCAACGAATTCATTCAGATAGGGTAGAGCCAAAATGATTAATATGATTGCCAGTGGGATAGAAACAAGGACCACCAGTAGGGATTCTGATAAAAACTGTTTGACCAATGAAGATTTAAAGGCTCCAATTACTTTACGTACACCCACTTCCTTCATCCTTCTTGAATAATGAGAGGTAGCAATGTTCATATAATTAACACAAGCAACTAGCAGTAGAAGTATGCCAATCACACTAAAAATGTAAATCTGCTCAAGAGATCCATTAGTTTCAAATTCACCTTCTAGGTTAGATGTTAAGTGAATATCTAATAGTGGCTGAAATTCAAAATCATAAAAATCTCTGGCTTCTCTACCAGAGCTAAACTGTCCCATGTACTTATCCCAAAATCCATCATTTACATCTTTCGTTAAGTTTGGAATATTGGATCCTGAATTTGTCCTAATGTACGTAAGCCAATTGTAATTGCCGCCCACATTAGATGCGGCATCCTCACCAAAGATCATTTCTACAAATCGAATAGGGGCTAAGTAATCGAAGTGGAAATGCTGTTGATCGGGCATGTCTTCCATGACGCCCGTTACTTTAAATGGAGCTTCATTTCCATCTCTGGAAAGTGTGACAGTTTCTCCTATAATTCCCTGTTCTTGCCAATCTGTACCAAAAATTTTGACAGCCTTGGATCTGGTTAAAACCAACGAATATATATCAGGAAAAGCAGTTTCGGCACTCCCCTCTATAAACTCAAAAGTGAAAATATCAAAGGCGTCTGGGTCACAAAAAACAACTTGCTCACTTAAAAATTCTTGCTCTTTATACTGGATGTCAGGAAACGCCCATGGGAAAAACCTGGTAGCATGAGTGATCTCGGAATAGTCATCTTTTAGTCTGGTAGCATGCCCAGCAGAAGCAAAAGCCCATTGCCTGCTCATGTCTCCGTCATTCGTATAGTTTTTTACTGTTACTCGATAAATATCTTCAGCATATTCATGGTGACGATCATAGCTAACTTCATCTTTTACAAAAAGTGCAATGAGCACAAATGCAGCAATACCTGTTGATAACCCGATGATATTGATAACTGTGCTGGATTTGTACTTCCAAAGGTTTCTTAGTCCAATTTTAAAGTAGTTTTTAAACATAGTCGTTTCTTTTTCTATTGAGTTTTGAGCTTCTATTTCTTTAATCATACTTGGCTTGAAAAGCCTAATAATCTGCCATGCATACCATTGCTTTGCGCGAGCAATGTTTAGTCCTTGTGCCTTGAGTTGAAATTCCTCTTCTAAATCGCCCTGCACATCTTCATAGTAGTCCTCCTTGAGGAACCATGCTAAGAATCTTGTAGCCCAGGAAGGGGGAGAAGACCGTTGCTTATCCATGCTTTTGAGAATTCATATGATACGTCTGGCATTGCAGACCATAGTTTCATCTTGGTTTCTTTCGAATGATCCAGAGCAGCTTTTCCTGTTTTGGTCACCTTGAAGTATCGCTTTCGTTTTCCACCACGGATAGCAGTAGCTTCTCCGAATTCAGATTTTAGATACCCCTTCTTTTCCATTCTACGGAGCGCAGTTTGCAATGCGCTAACACTAACACTCCGCTCAAGCCTTGATTCTATATCTTCTTTGATAGACACCCCATAAGCATCCTCATGTAAAATGGCTACAGTAAGCAGTACAACCTCTTCAAATTCTCCTAACTGATATTCTTTCATGTCCCAAGGATTATTAAATTTCTAAATGTAAATTAAATAATAAAAACCCTAAACGTAAATAATATAAGAAGGTTAGACATAAAAAAACCGCTTCGACTTAGATCGAAGCGGCTTACAAATTGATCTGATTTAAATCAGATAGTAAGTTTGAAGTTGACTGGTACAGCTATTTTGCCGACTACAGCCTCTCCATTTTTATTTTTTGCAGGAGTGAAATTCAATTTTGGTAAAATGTCTTTTACAGCATCTCTTAGGTCAGAGCAAGGATAAGACTCGAACTCATGATTGATTACTTTACCCGTTTCATCAATTTTAAGTGTAACAATTACTTGCCCTTCAATACCTTTTTCCTTACATACTTTAGGATATTCAATTTTTGAGATTACTTCTTTATAGTTAACAGGCTTAGGACTCTCTGCTTTATCGTTACCATTATTTGCTAGTGCTCCAAGCACAAAAAGTGTCATTGTAAGTGCCAATAATTGCTTTTTCATAATCTCCTTCTCTTTAATGTTTCCTAAGTATTACCTAAATCGTATTGTAATGTTACCTAAACATTACGTAATTAGCAAAATTTAGATAATCTTTTGTTAACATTCAGGTAATATTAGGATTCATATTAGATGAGTAACGCTATTTAAATGACGAATAGCCCTATTTGTGGATAACTAATGAGGTCTTTTGAAGGCATAGATGCAGCTTCAAACTATTTTCGTAACATGTCGCTTACCATCTATCGATCATCTGCAGGTTCAGGAAAAACCTACACACTCGCTAAGGAATATTTGAAGTTGGCACTTCGCTCCAAGGAATACTATCAAAAAATACTGGCAGTAACCTTTACGAATAGAGCGGCGGAAGAGATGAAAGAGCGCGTTCTAGAATTTCTGATCAACATAGCCAAGGGAGAGCATGAATTAATTTCAACCTTTGAAAAGGATCTTAACAAGCCAAAAGAACAAATCATAAAAGCTGCCAACGAATCACTGACGCACCTGCTGCATCATTATAGTTACTTCAATATAACAACCATTGATACTTTCTTTCATCGGGTAATCCGTTCATTTTCGCGGGAAATTGGTTTGCAAGGAAGCTTCGGCATAGAGTTAGATACTGATAAAGTTGCCGAGTTTATTACATCTACAGTGTATGAAGGGGTGGAGAATAATAAGCAATTACGGGATTGGCTGGTAGAGTTCTCTATGGAAGGGCTGTCTGATGGAGAAGGATATGAGACAAAAGGACAGGTAAGTAAACTGGCTAAGCAATTATTTCAAGAAGAGTTTAAGAAACTACCTCAAGATCAATTTGCAGATGAACAAGTAAAGAAAAAGATAAAAAACCTGAAAGGGGAATTAATCAAGACAAAGAAAATCTTTGAGAATCATCTGATTGAAATTGCTGAACGGTTTAATGAGGCATTGCAAGGGGCCGGCCTTTCGATGGACGACTTAATGTACAAAGCAGCAGGCCCGGGAGGTTTCTTTCCTAAGCTTCAACGAAAAGAATACGATAGCCTATTGACTAAGAGGGTAGAAGCAGCGAGAAATGATCCGGAAAACTGGACCTCAAAATCAAGCAAGCTTAAAGATCAAATCATTCATATAGCTGGAACTTCTTTCAATCCATTGATGAATGAAGCCATAGCGTACATAGAAAAGAGTAGATCGGATTATTACACAGCTAATGCTGTTCTGAAGCACTTATATACACTTGGCCTGATGACAGACCTGTCACAAAAGCTTCAAGAATATAAGCGCGAAGAAGAAGTGATCATGATTTCAGATTTACCGGATTTTCTTTCGCAGATTATTGACGATAGCGGATCTCCATTTATCTATGAGAAAGTAGGTACATGGTATTCGCACTTTTTGATAGATGAGTTTCAAGACACCTCTCAATTTCAATGGAATAACTTTCGTCCGTTGCTAGAGGAGAGTTTGGCCAATGGTCATGAGAATGTTATTGTGGGAGACGCGAAGCAATCTATCTATGGTTGGAGAGGAGGAGATCCTACGTTGTTACTGGAAGCTGTTCAAAAAGAGATCTCTCAAACTGCTATTGATCCAACCAAAAGCACCAATTATAGAAGTGCCAAGAATGTGGTTACGTTCAATAATCAGCTTTTCAATTCATTGCCCCAAATCATGTGCGAAGAGATGGGAGATTCTATCTCTGATGATGAAGGTCGATTGATTGTGAAAACCTATGAAGGCTCAGAACAGAAGGTAGCTGAGAAGAATAAAGATCTGGAAGGGTTGGTAAGAGTAGAATTCCTGGAGTCTGAGAAGAGCGAATGGAAAAAGGATGCCATGGATCGAACTGTCCAGACTATGGAATCTCTTTTGAAAGAGGGTCATAAGTTGAATGACATGGCCGTTCTGGTTCGATCAAACCGGGAAGCGACTGATATTGTGAACTATGTATTGGATTATCGTCGTATGAATGATACACAGATAGAAGTAATTTCTGCAGAAGGAATGTTACTGGAGAATGCTGCTGTTGTTCAGTTGCTACTTTCGGCTTTTCGGCATTTAATCAATTCAAATGATATCAGCATTCAGGCCGATCTTACCTATCGCTATCAGAAAACCATCAAACAGCGTGACTTTTCGAATCATACTGATTTCTCTAAACTTGGGTATGGAGGGTTGCCTTCTAGTTTCACGAAATACAAGCAGCATTTGCTTCATCTCCCGATCCTTGAGTTGGTAGAAGTATTGATCCGCACATTTGAATTAAATACACTTGAGTCAGAGTTTGTTTATCTGCAGGCATTTCAAGATGCTGTGTTAGAATACACGAAAAACAATCGCTCAGACCTCCGCTTATTTATTGAGTGGTGGGAGGATAATGGAAAGAAACGATCAGTACAGCTAACAGGAGCTCTCGATGCTGTTGAGGTCATCACATCACACAAATCCAAAGGACTCCAATATCCTATTGTCTTTGTCCCATTTTGCAATTTTGATATGAATAGTCGTTCTAAGCCAGTATGGTATCAATCTCCTTACAATGAAGGAGAAAACCTGCCAGTGGATTACAAATCGGAATTAGAGAATACCAAGTTCGTAGAGAGCTATCAAAAGGAGTTTGCCAAGTGGCACTTGGAGAGCTTAAACGTTTTGTATGTGGCCTTTACTCGAGCAGAAAATGGACTGTTTGTTTTTTGTGAGCCACCGCCAAGCAAGAAAGAGAAGATGTATAGTAACGCGAGTAAACTGCTATGGAGTTTCTTTGAACGAAACGCAATTGATGGATGGAGTGAAGAGCAGAAAGTTTTTAGTGTTGGTAGTATTCCAATCAAGCATAGAGAGTCTACTGATGAGATGATCAAGTTAGAGAACTACACGTCCAATAAATGGAGCAATAAACTGCAAGTAAGAAAAACAGGTAAGGCGTATTATGATGATGAAGTAGAGAAAAGCCGAAATGAAGGAATTCTTCTACATCAAATCTTGTCTGAGATCATCCATCATGAGGATACGAAAGATGTGCTCGATCGTTATGAACGAAGCATGCAGATTACGAAAGAAGATCGTAAGCGTTATGAAACACTAATCACCAATCTTTGGAAAGATGAGACTATTAAATCTTGGTTCAATGGAAAGGGAGAAGTGAAGACTGAAGTAGTGGTGCTTCCAAAAGATGGAGAAGTGAAGCGAATGGATCGTGTAGTGATTGACGGAAACAAAGCAACGGTAATAGATTTTAAAAGTGGCTTGCCTAAGTCTCAGGATAATAAGCAGCTTAAAGAATACACTCAACTACTCACCGAGATGGGTTATCGTACAGAAGGATATTTATTGTATTTGGGAAGTGGGGAGGTAAGAGAGATTTAACCTCCAGGATTTATTCCGGGATCTTTAGATTAGATGCAATCTGTATTAATTATACTAAATGGAAGATCCCGCAACAAGTGCGGGACAGGAAGTACACTTGCCGGACTTGTTCCAGCATTTTCAAATAAGAATGAACATCTATTATGTATACATATTGACCAATCATGGTAGGACAGTTTTTTATACTGGCTTTACGGATGATTTAGGAAGAAGAATGTATGAACATAAGAATAAATTATTTCCAGGATTCACGGCGAGATACAACTGTAATATTTTGCTTTATTATGAAGAGTATGAAGATGCTGATGAAGCTCGTCATAGAGAAAATCAAGTGAAACGATATAAGAGAGAATGGAAAAGAAACTTGGTAGACTCCATTAATTCTGAATGGAACGATTTAAGTGATCAGTTTCCGTTTGAACCCTAACTTGCCGGATTTATTCCGGCATCTTCCGTTAAGATTTATAAATCAATAATCCCAGTTTGTAAATCTAAAGTTCTTAAAGATTGAATTTAAAAAGTCATTGATCTAAATAGATTAGAGTGATCTTATTATGAGACTTGAATCAATCACTGTCGAAGATCCCGCAACAAGTGTGGGAAAGTTGCCTTTGCTGAATTTATTCCGGCATCTTTCATTTTTTCCGAAAACTTAAAACGACCTATTAAAAGGAAAAGCATATTTTCAAGCATTAAATTTTAGTGAATTCACTAACCTTGCTACATGTCCTTCCTCTTCCAAGTAGCCGATCATTTACTTTCACATCATCAAGATCATTTAGGTGATTGTACGGTCGTATTCCCCAATAGAAGAGCTGGACTATTCTTGAAGAAACACCTTTCTCAGAAAGTAGATAAACCTGTTTGGTCGCCTGCTACATTGAGTTTGGAAGATTTCCTTTTCACCTTTTCAGATACCAGGAAGACAGATCCACTAACACTTATTTTTGAGTTGTTTGAATCTTTCAAAATTCATCAGGCACAGGCAGAGGGTTTTGAGTCGTTTTACTTCTGGGGGGAAATGCTTCTAAAGGATTTTGAAGAAGTGGATCATTATCTGGTCAGCCCAGAGCAACTGTTCACTTATGTCAAAGATGATCGTCAGTTGGCTGAAGACTTTTATTTCTTGGATGAAGAACAAGAGAAAATAATCAAGAAGTTCTGGCAAGAATTTTTACCTACTGCGACGAGAACACAGGAACAATTTGTGGAGACGTGGCGTATTCTAATGCCTGTTTACACCACTTTCAAAGAGCGAATCAGAAAACAAGGAATTGGCTATGCTTCTCATGTTTATCGAGATCTGGTAGATAACTTGGATGTCATCAACTATGACGAAAGCAAGCCTCTTATCTTTGCAGGATTCAATGCATTGACTCCAGCCGAGGAATCGTTGATCAAGCACTTTATCTCTAAGTTCAATGCAGAAGTTTTATGGGATATTGACACCTACTACGTGTCTGATACCAATCAGGAAGCTGGTGATTTTTTGCGTAAGTATGCAAAAGATCCAATACTTGGTACAAGCTTTCCTAATCCGCTTCCAAATAAAATAGCAAAACCTAAAGAAGTAGAAGTCACCGGTGTTTCACTTGAAGTAGGACAAGCCAAATTAATAGGAGAGGAGGTTGATCGACTGATGGAAGAAGGAGCCAAGAAGGAAGAGATTGTCATTGTGCTTCCTCAAGACTATATGCTCTTCCCAGTATTGAATGCTATTCCTGATAGAATAGACAAGCTGAATGTAACCATGGGTTACCCACTCAAGGATACGCCTTTGTTTGGATTACTGGAGGCTGCTATTGAGTTGCAGGAGCATGCAAGTCTTTCACCAGAAAACGGACTTTCATTTTATCATAAGCCAACGATTGATATTCTCAGCCATCCGTATCTCTACAAAGAAGACAAGAACCCATTGGATAAGTTGATTAGTGAGATCAAAAAGAAAAACCAAATACGGGTTTTCCAAAAAGAGATTCAAGGAATACAATCTACGGTACTCAATACGATCTTTAGGCAAGTAGGAGAAAAGAACAGCCTTGCTGTGTACTTACAAGAAATTATCTCTGTACTTGGAGATCAAGTGGTGGAGCGTTTTGGACTTGAGCGAGAATACCTGTACCACTTTCAGCAGCTATTGTCTAGGCTGAATGAGATTCTGGAGATGCAAACGACAGCTATAGATAGCAAGACGTTTAAAAGTCTTTTTAGAAAAGCTACAAGATCTGTCAAGATTCCATTTACAGGGGAGCCAGTTGTAGGACTGCAGGTGATGGGGGTATTGGAGACACGAAACTTGGATTTCAAGCATTTACTAATGCTTAACATGAATGAAGACATCTTTCCTGCTTCTCAGAAAGTAGGTTCTTTTATACCATATCGTATTCGAAAAGCATTTGATCTGCCTACGTTCGAGACGCAAGACTCCATCTATGCTTACTTGTTTTACAGACTATTCCAGCACTCTCAACAGCTTTCATTCTACTACAATATGTATGCAGATTTCGGCATGAGTGGAGAAGTCAGCCGGTTTATTCGTCAAATAGAATTGGAAAGTGGGCTGGATGTGAGACGTAAAAAGCTAAGCAATTCAATCCAGGTGAACGAGATCAAATCTATTTCCATTGATACCTCTCAAGAGGTATTGGATAAGCTTGCTATTTACACAGATGGAGTTCCTGAAATGGATCAACGAAGATTATCCGCTTCAGCGCTAAACATCTATTTGGATTGTAGATTAAAATTTTATTTCCGCTATGTATTGAGACTTTTCTCAGGAGATGAGATGAGTGACCACCTGGATGCACGTCATTTTGGAAATGCCTTACACAGAACCTTAGAGTATCTCTATTTGGATACCATGAATGAGAAAGGATCACGAATCATAGATGAGAATGATTTCTTCCGCATGGAAAGCTCTATAGATGGGGCAATGGAGAAGGCATTTAAAGCAGAGTTTGGAATGAAGGGAAAGAAACGTTTCGAATTCAAAGATCGAAATGTCGTGATGGCTGAGATTATTCGAAAGTTTGTGAAACAGCTAATCGAGATGGATAAGAAATATGTGCCTTTCGAGATTGTAAGCCTTGAAGCTGAAGACAAGTACGAACGATTTATTGAAATCAATCCAAATGAAAGCAAGATCAATGTGAAACTTGGGGCTGATATCGATCGGGTGGACAAAAAAGACGATACTGTTCGAGTTATTGATTACAAAACCGGAAGAGATGAAACGGAGATTGGCTCATTTGATAACATCTTCAATCCGGATGTGTACTATAAATATCAAGCTGGTCGGAAGGCTGGTTATCAAACCTTTTTTTATGCATGGCTTTATGCCTCTAAGTATGGACAAGACAATGCCATCGTTCCAGGGTTAATCAATATCAAGCAATTCTTCCAATCAGATTTTGATTACCGACTCAAAACCAATGGTAATCCAATTGCTGATTCAAGAGCTTTCCTTCCTCCGTTCGAGGATAAAATGAAGGAACTGCTAGAAGAAATTTTCAGTAAGGACCAATCCTTTGATCAAACGGAGGACTTGAAGAAATGTACGTTCTGTGATTTTAAAGGAATCTGCGAACGATAATCATGTGTTGGTCGGAAAGATCATGGTGAAAGTAGATCCTTCATTCTCCTCTGATACGAAAGTTAATTGTCCATCAAGCTTCTTCATTATGTTATAGCATAAGGATAATCCAAGTCCTGTTCCTTTTTCTTTTTTCGTTCCTTCAGTAACAAGCTCATCCAGGGTGAAAATGGAAGATTTTTTCGATTCAGGAACACCTACACCATTGTCTCGTACATGAATACGGTAAGAATTATATGTCTTAGAGTCTTCAATGGTAACAGTAGAATGAGCGTTGCTGAATTTAACAGCATTGTTCAGGAGGTTTCTGATTACGATGGAAAACATCTCAGCGTCAACGTCAAGTAGCGTATCCTTAGATATTTGATTTTCGATGGCTATTTGTTTGCCCTCCACTTCATTTGATAAAAGGCCGATGATATCTGAAATTAAGGTGAATATCTTCGTAGGTTTTTTGGTGACCTTAAATCCATCCATCTGGGATTTTACCCATAGAATAGTTCGCTCAGTGAATTGACGTATTTTACCTACTGTGGAGCTAAGTCTATCAAAATGAGCAAATAATTCTGCATCGCTCATTAATTTATCTTCTTTCAACTTTAATAATGACTCTAAAGTCGTTAGCGGTCCTTTTACATCATGAGACAGAATGGATATCAACGAATCTTTGATGTCATTTTCTCTTTGAAGTTTGATGTTTTTGATAAGAATCGTCCCAGTCTTCTCTTCAATTTCCTCATTCTTTAGAAATAATTCCCTGTTTTTACGCTCAAATAAATAGCTGAGTATAGTTGCAATTATGTAAAAAACAAACATATAGACTACCTGACCTTGGTGTGCTACTTGACTTGATAGCGTATAAGCATACACAGTATATAGCGTTAGCATTAAGACATTTATAAGGATTGAATGCCTGAACCTCAATCCAATAAATGAAGCATTGATGATGACCGTAATGGTTGTAACATTTGGAATGAACAAAGCATATATATCCTCCTTGAGGATATAGTCAGCGGCAAGAAGAAAAAGATAAACAGCTGTAGATGAAAGAAAGAAAAGTGATTGATATCGTAAGATATCGCCACCCTTTATCCGGTGACTTGAGATGAAAATAATAATCAAAATAACCTCGAGTGAAAACCTGACACCAATGGAATTGTAGGGATCTTCAAACCTGGATATGTCGAGAAATATAAGGAGTGGGTTGACCAAGAGTAGAGTGCCAAACATCAGTTTGAAGCCATAGATATCCTGATCCATCCGGTTGAGCATGTATCTCTTTTCCAGAGGTTCCTTAAACTTTAATAAGATTAAGTTAAATCGATTTTCAGACGTTAGTGACAAAAAAAACTGGTTATGAAATAGAAGTTAACTGAAAAACTTCAAGTTAAGAATCCACTCGTCGAATAGTTAAAATACGATGAGTGGTAATTAACATTTTTTAAGAAATACTGGCATCCTTATTGTCATACTAGAGATAGCATGATTTTTAAATGAACATAGTTGAGTTAGTTAGGTTAGGTTGATGATAAAGCCTCTGTCCCTTAGGGCAGGGGCTTTTCTCTTGAATTGATTTCGGCTCCTTGATATAGCAATAGTTTATTCAGTCAGAATTAGTGACTAATATGTCTAGGCTATTTCCGGCATTATCAATATCTCCGGCACTAATTGTCAATAAGCGAACTTTAGTTTACTATTTCAATAGATTGAAAGACTCGCAAGCTCATGAGAATTATCAAATCAAAATTTTATTCTGTTTCATCAACCTTGATTGACTGTTGTTAATTGATTATTTCGATGAACACTCAAAATATTAATATATAATTCATTTTGAATCGATAATCGATAACCAAAACTGTGTTTTCTTTGTACTCATATCACAACTATAAAAACTTAGAAAACATAATCGCCTTGGAACTATCAAAATCATCAACTATCAAAATACGCTTGAGTATGATTATACTCATTACGATGTTTGTCCTCTGGGCATACGCAGATACATTTTAATAGGAAACATTGCCCACATAAAGAACCTCTTCATACTTATCACTAAGTATACCAAGCCCTTATCTCACGATAAGGGTTTTTTATTTAATCAATATTCTTCTTTGGATTGATGTTGATTTTGAATAACTTAAATATGGCTTAGATTAAGAACTAAGTCATTGTAGGTGGTTAGATTGGATCTTTAATCTATGTATTACTGACCACACCAACCCAAAGGCGAGTGTCCCTCGCCTTTGGGATTTTTAAGCAATCACTTCATTCATACTAATTTCTATTGCCATTGAACCCGAGGTTTTAACCGATCTCCGGGAGGAATGTAACTATTAAGTTTTTTAGAAGTATTTCTATTGTGATGCAACTTTTTCTTCAAAGCTGCATCTAATAAGTACAACACCTGAAAATTAAAGACATGGAAATATCAGAATCACTCTCAACTAAACTACGAATCGCAATGCTTTTGCTATTTGGCATCTTTGTCATTCGTGGATTTGCTCAAACTTCTGTTAGTGCTTCTCAGATAATGGAAGATATACGAGAAGGAAAATCTATCTCTTACGAAAATGCAACAATCGTTGGTGAACTGGATTTTACCTACATGGCAGAAAAAATGCCTGACTTACCAAGGAAGTCAAAGTGGTGGAATAATGGAGGAAGCAATACTGTAGAAGAATCTATTGGTGTGAATGTCTCTTTTAAGAATTGTACTTTCGAAGAAGATGTTTTGGCATATATCCATGACGAAAGATCAGGATACACATTTACTGCTGACTTTGATAAAGATGTTATTTTCCAAAACTGTAATTTCCAAAGAAACTCAATGTTCAAATACTCTGACTTTGACGGAAAAGCAGACTTTTCAGGATCTGAGTTTCAAAGAGAAACCACTTTTAAATATGCTGAATTTGATGAAAAAGCGGATTTCTCAGAAGTGAAATTTGAAGATGATGCCACATTTAAGTATGCTGAATTTGATGAAGGGGCCAGCTTTAAGAATGCAACTTTTAAAGAATCCTGGAATATTAAATACATGAAAGCTCGTGGCGATTTCGATATTGCAGGGTTAGATGTACGCGATGATGTGGACGCTAAGTACACGAAGATCAACGGACAGAGCTTCACATCTTATTTGATCGAAAATCAAAATTAATCTCTCTTCATATATATATACACGAATACCAACTCGTGACTACAAAAGCCTTTGTCTTAATTGATGGGGGCTTTTTATTTACGTTCATTTTGTTTCCAAATAATACCTTCAGTGGTGGCCACTTCCGGAACAATTGAAGCCTCCTTCAGCGAATAAAGTACTCCTTCAAGCATTTTGTTACTTACCCATCCATTTACGGACCATTCTGTTGCATGATACCATCTTGCTGCGTCCTTCGTGTCAAGGTCATACCTTTTAGAAACTATGTTTAGAGCATTTTTCAGCTCCATAAATAGGCTATTGCCTTTATGAATGATCTTTAAGACTTTATTGATCAGCTCGGCATCTTTTTCAATGATATTATTCGTAGCTGCAATCATAAAGCAGGGCCATGGAGAAATAAACTCACCTATTCTTTTTAGCCGCCCTTTCTCCAGATAAGGCTTAGTTGTAAATTTTTCCCAATAGAAAATTTCTGTAGCCCCCTCATTTAACGAAGAAATGGCTCCATCTATATTTCCTATTTCTACAAACTGACCAGCATCTATGCTTTGATCACTCATCATGGCATTCACAATAGGCATCAGGTGTGAGCCGGATCCAAATCGACTAATAGCTATGCTTTTATCAAAAATGTTCGCAGCGTCTGTTATAGAGCTTTGCGCTTGCGTGTGAATACCCCAGGTAAGAGAGGTTTTAACATAGCCACTTACAATTTTTGATGGATTGCCATTTAGAATATCAGTAACTATTCCTTCTGTCAATAAGATGCAAAGGTCACTTTCATTATTTCTCAGGGCCTCCTTCATATCGCCAGTACCACCTGGAAAATCTGTCCATTTGATTCGGATGCCTTCCTTTTCAAAGAGCCCATTTTCTATGGCTAGATGGATAGGTAAGTTGTAGTGTTCAGGAACACCTCCAATTCTGATTTCACGCATGATAGATCTGAATATTAGGCTGTAGTACCACCACAACTGGAACCAGCCCCAGCTGTGCACCCATAGCAATGTTGATTTAGAATGATCTCTCTTTTGGTCAATGCGTCAATGTCAAATTCTTGAATATGACTAGGAGCATTGACTTTCAATTCCAGCATTTGATTGAAATCACAGTCATACAGATACCCATCCCAACTTACACTTAAAGTGTTTCTACACATCACACCTTGAGCAGCCATAGGGTTAAAGGCATTCACAAGTTCATTCATGTAATCTTCGTACTTTTCTGTCTTTACCAAATACTCTAAGAATCGACTTACAGGCAAATTGGTAATGGCAAAGAGCTCATTGAACTCAATGTCATACTCTAATAGTTTTTTGGTAAACTGATCTAAAAGCGTACCTTGATCTCCGGGTAAGAAAGCACCAGCAGGATTGTAAACCAGATCTAACTTCAGCCCGGTTCCTTTCTTTCCATATCCTACGGCATTTAGCATTTGCAGAGCTTTGATGGATTTGTCAAAAACACCGTCTCCACGCTGAGCATCAGTTCTCTTCGCAGTAAAGTAGGGAAGGCTTGATACTACATTAACGTTGTGCTTTTTGAAGAATTCAGGTAAGTCATTATACTTTGGATTGGCAAGAATGATTGTAAGATTACATCGCACGATTACTTGCTTACCCATTGCTGAGAGCTCTTCAACAAACCATCTGAAGCTTGGATTCATTTCAGGTGCGCCACCCGTAAGGTCAACAGTTTTTATATCAGTGTCCCGAATGGCATCCAAACATTGCTGCATGGTTTCTTGGGTCATAATCTCTTTTCTGTCAGGACCAGCATCTACATGACAATGTGCACATACCTGATTGCACATTTTGCCTACATTGACTTGAAAGATCTCAATGCTTGTAGGCTTCAGAGGTAATAGACCTATGTCCGAAATCTTGTCTTTAAATGCAGGGATGTTAATGGCTTCCGCATCATCCAATACTTCAATTTGTCCCTCCGGTGAAGAAAGTTTGTGATTTTGTTTTTTTAAAGATTTTAGCATCCTTACATTAATTTATCGTTTACCTGATTCATCATCTGTACACCATGAACCAAGGCTGCTCCACTTTTTATTGCTGCAGTAACGTGCACAGCTTCCATCATTTGTTCCTCGTCAACACCCTTCTTTAACAAATCAGACGTATATGCTTCAATACAATATGGGCATTGCACTGCATGAGAAACAGCTAGAGCAATTAGAGATTTCTCTCGTTCTGTCAGTGCTCCTTCTTTAAATACACTACCGTAATAATCAAAAAACTTATCTCCTAGTTCTTTTTGCCATTCAGTAATTTGCCCGAATTTCTTAAGGTCTTCCTTATTATAATAGGTCTCTTTCATTATTAAAATAGTTATATCGGTGAAGTTAAAACATTAAATTGCCAGACCATTATTAATCACTTGAAACGTCATACAAGTTACGAATGAAAGCATATCAACTACGTAGAACAGGCAAACCAGAGATTTTAAAAATGACAGAAATTTCTGAACCTACGCCAAAATCAAACGAAGTGAAGGTGAAGGTTGAAACCATTGGGATTAACTACGCTGAAATTTTATCAAGAAAAGGCCAGTATAGCTGGGCTCCTAAAAAACCATATACCATGGGTATGGAATGCTATGGAGAGGTCGTCGAGGTAGGTATTGACATTAAACGATTTAATGTTGGAGATAAAGTTATCGTAGGACAGCAGTATGGATCGTACGCAGAGTATGCCTGCGCACCAGAACACTTATGTTTTCCGGCATTCTCTTCTTTTACGCCAGAGGAAAATGCTGCTTACCTGGTGAGTTTTATGACTGCCTGGGTGGCATTGAAAAAATTGTGCAGAGTAGAAGAGGGGGAACGTATTTTGATCCAAGCCGCTGCAGGTGGGTTGGGGACAGCTGCTGTACAAATTGGGACTGCTCTTAAATGTGAGGTCTATGGCACAGCAAGTAAAGAGGACAAGCTGGAATTAATTAGAAAGCTAGGAGGAAAGCCTATTAATTATAGAACAACAGATTTTTACGAAGAGATAATGAAAGATGGAGGGCAAGTTGATTGTGTGTTGGAAACGGTAGGAGGTGATGTGTTTAAAAAAAGTATGAAACTACTAAATTCTTTTGGGAGGTTGGTCGTCATCGGATTTGCAAGCATGAACCTTGTCAAATGGAATCCCATTTCCTGGGTGAAAACCTATCTGGATGCTCCAAAAGTTAACATGATGAAAATGGCAACCGAAAGTAAAGGGGTATATGCCTCTCATATTGGTTATTTAACTGCCAATGAAGAATTGACATCAGGCATATGGGAAGAACTGTCTTCTTTTACCAATAAGCACAACCTGAAGCCCGTAGTAGGTAAGGTCTTTGCTTTCGATGAACTACCAAAAGCTCATCGTTTTATGGAATCCAGAGACTCTTTTGGGAAGCTTATTATCAAAGTGCCCAGTTGATTGTTTATCTAAAATAACTCTTTTGTATTATCATTTGATAAAAAATCATCAAAAATTTTTGTTAGAAGCATAAATACATATAAATTTGGAGCAATAGATAGTGAGTATCTATTTTCCATAGCTGGTTCTTAATGACGAAGGGTTACTGTCAAGTGGCCCTTCTTTTTTTATTTACAACTAATTGATTATTTTTATCACATGATAAACGATCGTATCCATAAGCTAATTCGGGTTTTAGATATGAACCCTACTTCTTTTTCAGACAGTTTGTCTGTAAGCGTTACGGTTATCTTCAATATCATAAAGGGTCGAAGAAGTAAACCAAGTTTCGATCTTATCCTCAAAATTCTACAAGCTTACGATAAGCTAAATGCCGAATGGTTGATTAAGGGAGAGGGATCGATGTGGAATGATGACATTGTCACATCTCAAGAAATTGCTCCTACACATGTTAATCTTCAAGCAAGAATCAGAGAACTATTTGTTCGAATGAGACTAGCGCAACCTGAGTCGCATGAAGTGTTAGAGCTGGAGGAATTAGTAACATTTCTCATGGATGAATCCATCGAACAGAAGAACAAGCTTATCCTGTTGAATGAACGACAGGAAGGAATGTTGGATGTATTGAGGGAGAAGTTAAAATTGAAAGTGTAATACCCATCCGGCTTTCTTAGCTAAAAAAACCTCTTAGAATATTCTTTCTAAATCTCTAGTCTTTAGATTACGATCTATACAATATCATTGTATGGTTAATCCTGTTGAATGAAAGACTGGAGGGGAAGCTAGAAACACTGAGAGACAAGGAAGGAAGAATGAAGCTTAACCGTTTGCTTATTCTACTATTTTCAGTTCCAATAAGTCCTCAAGGATACTTTTTCTAAGTCTTACTTTCTGATATCTATTGAATGCAACGACTAGTATGAGGAGTGTGAGTAAACTGAAAGAAATTAGTTTAGAATAGAATAAGATATCAGCAATGCGTTCCTGTTGAGCAATCTCATCATGATAAGTTTTAGCAACTAGATCAAAGTTGATTTCTTTTTCTTTCTTTTGGAGATCATCTTGTGTTTTTAAGTAATCTTGAATTTTTGAAAAATACAGATCACTATATTCTTTGCCTAGGTTATCGTTTCCTATAGAATAATTTAACGAAGAAAGTGTTTTATATATTTCAAAACTACTGGCATCCCATTCAGCATATTCAGCTATTTGCTCTGCTTTTATGAGGAATTCCTCAGCTTCATCGACATTCCCAACTTCAAAAAGATATCTTCCAATGTTTCTGAAAGAGAGAAAAATGCTGTAATTATCTACACCTTCAATTGAAGTCATTATTTTAATTGACTGTCTTAAATGGTCAATGGATTTATCAATATTACCAGTTTCATAGTTTATTTCTCCAAGGTTATGCAGTGCTTTGGCCTTAAATAGTCTTACTTCATAAGGTATATTTATTAGCTGATTGAAGTACTCTTCAGCCTTTTGATATTCTTTACTTTCTAGATAGACTAATCCAATTTGGTTAATGATTTCACTTTTATACCCTTCATGCTCAATCATTGGAAGAATTTCCAACATAAATTGAGATGATTCATGATACTGTTTGTTTTTTTGATAAACAAGCGCCTGATTATATTTAAGATCAATAATATAATTAGAGAAATCGTGATTTATGGCTAGGTCAATGGCTTCAAGGTTATATTTAGTAGCTAATCGATTTGCTTCAAATTGACGAAAAACGTTTGCTAGGTTTTTTCGAATTTGAATTTTATCTCTCTCTATATTCTCATAGGATAGTTTGTCTGCCTGTCTGATGCCTTCTAAGTAGTAAAGTACAGCTTTCACATAGTCTTGTTGTTTTTCGTGGATATAGCCCAGAAAAAGATTTCCTTTTACGATTCCGTAAGAATCATCATTTGTATAAGACCTTTCAAGTATTCTTTTAGAAAGAATAAGTGCTGTATCTATATTATTTTCTATTAAACCATTAATAGATTTTAGTTCTTCTTTAGTAGTAGAAGAACCAAATGCTAGTAGGCTAATAAGTAAAAAGAATAGATTAAGCGTTTGCTTCATTCCCAATAACTGTTTCTACCAACAATGATAAAAAAAAACACCGATTATTTCACGGTGTTTTGATAGAACTTCGACAACAAGTTCAAATATCTCCTCTAAGTGGAAGGTATCACCCGTAAAGAGTGTTTAACCCCCAGTTCCACTTCCACTTCCACTTCCACCATTTCCACCACTTCCACCATTTCCTGTTCCATTATCTACGGAATTAAGTGTTGTATCCTGAAGAAGCTCTTCCATGGCTGTATCCTCTTGACACGAGGTTAATGCTAATGCTCCTATTACGACGAATGCTGCGATTAATTTTCTTTTCATGACTCTATTTAGGTTTTAATGATAACACAAATATATACAAAAAAAATTAAATGACACATAACTACTATGAATTTATTTTAAATTATTTTTGGTATGATAAACAATTGGATATAAGACAGTTATATGTAATAAAAATTTTTATCTACGTAAAATTTATTAGTAAAAAAGTGGTTGTTTATCTTTGCTAAAAAGAATTGAATTATGAAGAAGTTTCTATTGATCATATTAGCTGTTGCATGCACAGGGCCTGCAGAGAAATTTTCTAACCATGGAGAAGAGATTTCATCCAATGGAGCTATTACGACAAATGCTTTTCTTGATCAGGTGAATGATCAAGAGGCAGATTTCAAGGTGAGAGGTACAATAGAAGAAGTCTGCCAGATGAAAGGTTGTTGGATGGTACTTAAAAATGATGTTGGAGCGAGTATTCGAGTTACCTTTAAAGACTATGGTTTTTTTGTTCCAAAAGATATTAGTGGAAGGGAAGTCATCATCGAAGGAATAGCCAATAAAGAAATGCTAGATGAAGACGTAGCTAAGCACTACGCTGAAGATGGAGGCAAAGAATACGATGAGTCCATGCGAGATGCTATCACATTCGTTGCGCATGGTGTTTTAGTGAAAGAAAGCTGAACCAGTGATCTTAACTATATAGGCTTCTTTTTTTCTGCTTTATAAATAGTTGACGGAATGTGGTGCCGGAAAGAGAGGCAAATCCTCCAGCTAGTCCTCCAATCAAACCTGTTGCGAAAATTAAAAAGATAGGGTCGCTAAGTTGCATGATATCCGCAATTACGCTTGAAAAAGAAGATTCATTTTTGACATCCAGTTTCCAGGCGTGTCCCATCCAAACCAAACCAACTCCAAGAAACCCGGCCACAAATGCATTGAGTCCAGAGGATTGTGATATGTAGCAGACCACAAAAGCGATGACCATACAAATCCACCATCCTGATATGGGGGAAAGCAGATAGGTTAGCGCTCCTATAATTATCAATCGAATTATTAATTTCATTACTCTGGTTTTAATGTTACTGTGTGAACAATGGCATCATCATTAGCGGATAGTGATGGAGTGAATAGCAACTTATAGTAGTTTCCACTTGCCCAGTCTCCTATCATGTGCCCATATTTAGGATTTCCTGGGTTACCTGTCTGACTTCCGGGGTATACTCCCCATGCGTTGACCTCCCCATCTCCCAATTCTACTACCATTCTCCAGGAAGGTCCGTGTCTACTGGATGCTGCATTGACAATAGACCTATTGCCACCTATTTTGACTTTATCTTTATTAAAAGGGCCAATCCTAAGCAAATGCCTAATGGTTGTGTTTTTGAATTGATACCATAGTAAAGAATTGTCTTCTTTCTCCAGGTACTTTTCAAGTGACACGATGGTTTCACTAAATGTCTGACGGAACAAATCGCCGGTAGTTTCAATCAGGTCTGTTGATTGATTGTCAATCATGAAAAAATCAGGCTTATTTTTCATAATAGCTACTGTGTTAAACCAATTTGGTCGATAGACAGCAACATTGCTGCTGTCAATTTCATCCCAAAGTTTACTATTGAGTTTTCGCCACCACACCTCATAAATGGTAGGAGCTTGCCTGTCAGGTTCGTTGAAGAAGTCCCAACCTGTGAGTTTATCGTAATAACTCCATTCAAGATCGCTGAAAGAAGCAGAATCCAAACTGTCCAACATCATCGGTAGAGCTTCAGACGCATTGTAATTGAAGTTATCATGCTGTAAAGCCATCATATCTTCTACTTTAATATCATCCATTACCTTCAGTCTGTCATTAATTCTTCTTCCTCGATAGTACTCGTAGTTATAATCGTATTGATAATAAGGATAAAGCGTATCAGCAGCATGTTGATTTGCGGAACTAACAAAATTTTGTGAAGGATTTAACACATGCAGGTTGTGTTCATGAGGCATGTAATCTTTCCATTCATGTTCAATATTGCTGCCATCCATAAGAAATTTGCCCTGCTCTTCCCATTTCACTGGAAATTTTCCATTGACCCATAAAGCGATATCGCCATTTACTGATGCAAAAGAATAATTCTGGGGTGGTCCTGCGAAATGACTGAATGCGTCAACAAATTCCTCGTAGTTTTCGGCTTTATTACCCAAGTACAAAGCTTTGATTTCTTTGCCTCCTTCATGGGCTGTCCATTTCATAGCAAGATTTGTTATTTCTGCACGACTGCCACTAAAGTTTCTGTCATAAACTACAGGTCCGTGATGTGTATATACGATCGTATCGTAGTAGCTAAATGAGCCTTTCACTTTAATTTCTTCAATGACTTTCCGGGTAGGAACCCAGTTGTCATTGTATAAATATTCGTTTCGTTGGTTGTCTTTGAATTGAATGTAATACCAATCCACCAAGTCACGCTTTGCATTTGTATTTCCCCAGGCGATAGAATCATTGAATCCCACAATGACGCTAGGTCCACCAGGTAGTGTAGCTCCCATGGTATTGATGGTAGGTGAGTTTAGCTGCATGATATACCAAATGCTGGGAAGGTTTAGACTAAGGTCTGGCTCGTTAGTTAAGATAACTCTTCCATTAGCCGTTTTTTCTCCGTTTACCACAAAACTGTTACTCCCGTTATCTGGATCCGGCTTATTGATGATGGGATCAGTAAATACCAAAGGAAAGTTTACATCAGGTTTTTCTACTATCAAAGGTTCAAAGTCAAACTCTGTACTTGAAGGAATAACGGCATCTACCGAATCTGGTCTTTCAGGGTATAAGATCTCAAAAGTTTCACGCCCCCATTTTTTCAAAGCATTGGTATGTTCCAAATCCATTTCACCTCTAGATAGCATATTGTTCATGTTAGAGATGAGAAGGAAGCATTTCAGAGAGGTCCATTTTTCAGGTTTGTAGTCCAGCAGCTTGTATTCAATAGGTAAATCTGCATATGATAGTTCTTCTATATAGGCATTCACACCGGCAGTGTAAGCTTCTATTAACTTAAAAATTTCTGGATCTTCTTTCTTGAACTTCTCCTCAGATTTTTGGGCACCATACATCAATCCTATTCTGCGCATTCTTCTATCCACATCAACAAGACTTGTATTCCCAATCTTTGGACCTAAGATTTCAGCCAATCTTCCGGCTGCTGAATACAACTGAAATTCCATCTGCCAGAGCCTGTGATAGGCTGTTACATAACCTTGTGTAAAGAATAAGTCTTTTTCATTGCTAGCAAAAACATGAGGGATTAGATGCTCATCAAAATAAACATTTACACTATCCGTCAGTAGATCATCTACTGTCTTGGATTGAAGGTCGATAGCTTCATTCTCGGCATTTTGCCAAAACCCATGAAAAGGACTAAGAAACTTGCCTAATGGAGGAACTTCTCCAATTTTAGAGTTTAATGCTATTGCTAATGCTAGAGTGATACTAAAAGAGAGAACGAAACGAAAAGTCTTCATTTGCTTATAGCCATTTGTAGGCTTATTTCATGCTGATTGATTGCTAACTTAATTTGTAGGTGAAAAATATCAAATAAATGGGGCAATGCCTATTTTTAAGTTGATGAGAGGAAGTAATTTGTATCTTATAGTGATAAAGCCCGCATTTGATTGGTTCGTGGGATTGATTCTTTTCATTATTACTCTACCTCTAATGCTATTGATTGCCATCATTATTGGGTTGTATTATCGAAGTAATCCATTTTTTGTCCAGCAAAGAGTAGGAAAAAATGAGGAATTGTTTAGTCTCGTTAAGTTTCGATCAATGCAGATGGCGGATGAAGAACTTTCAGTATCCAAGGTTGGAAAATTTATCAGGAGAACTTCACTAGATGAATTGCCTCAGTTATGGAACGTTCTTAAAAATGAAATGTCATTGGTGGGACCCAGACCTTTACTTGTTGAATACTTACCCTTTTATAATGATCAAGAAAAGTGTAGACATTACGTGAAACCTGGAATAACTGGATGGGCGCAGGTTAATGGTCGCAACCTCATCGACTGGGGTAAAAGAATGGAGCTAGATATTTACTATGTTAAGAATGCTTGTTTTTTGTTTGACATAAAGATTTTGATGAAGACAGTGGTCGAGTTAGTTAGGTTTTCTCCAACTAATTTTCAGGATGGGAAAACGATTACATTCAGTGATTACGCAAAGAAGAGGTGACTAGAAAATGATATATCTATCTCCACCAAATGTTGGAAAAAAAGAACTAAGTGAAATTTCTCATGTCATCGATAGTGGCTGGGTATCTTCGGTTGGTAGCGCCATTGATGAATTCGAAGATTTATTGGCTGATTATTATGGTGATAGAAGTGTGCTTGCATTAAACTCAGGTACTTCTGCTCTTCATCTAGCCCTAATTCTCTCTGGAGTAGAAGAGGGGGATCACGTGCTGGTCAGTAGTTTCACTTTTGCAGCATGTGCAAACGTCATACTTTATGAAAGAGCAGTTCCCATATTCATAGATAGTGAAGAGTATACCTGGAATTTAGATCCAGAGGTATTGGAGGACTATTTGAAGAATGCAAAACGATTACCAAAAGCACTTATCGTTACTCATCTATTTGGTACGCCAGCTGAAATTGAAAAAGTCTGTAGAATCGCAAAAAAGTATTGTGTAAGAGTTATAGAGGATGCAGCGGAGGCTCTGGGGGCTAAAGTACGGGATCGACAAGTTGGAGGTTTTGGAGATTTTGGTGTACTATCTTTTAATGGAAATAAGATTATCACCACAAGTGCGGGTGGCGCTTTGGTTTGTAGTGAGAAAGATAAGGAGCAAGGGAGGTACCTGGCTTCTCAGGCTAATTCAGGGAACCACGGCTATGATCATAAGGTCAAGGGGTTTAACTACAGAATGAGCAATGTCCTTGCTGGAATTGGATTAGGTCAACTGAATAAACTATCATTTTTCATTAAAAAGAAAAGGGTTATCTATGATCGTTATAAGGAAGAGCTTTCAGGTTTTATTGAGTTTGGCCCAGAGTCTGATGACTACTCAAATAGGTGGTTGACAACCGGGCTTGTTAAAAGGGTGGAGGTAAAAGGATTGATTGAAGCCCTTTATGAACAAGATATTGAATCCAGAGAAGTTTGGAAACCACTACATCTTCATGAAGCTTACAATGCTTTCAAGTTTTATGGTACTGGAAAGTGTGAACAGATTTTCCAAAAAGGAATATGCTTGCCTTCAGGAACTGGTTTAACAGAGAGTGAGCAGGCTTATGTAATAGAAAAGGTCAGGGAATATTGTAATCAATAAGCCGAAGGCTTCTTAATAATTGCTTTTTTCTTTTTCTTGAAAAGATTAGGAGGGATAAAAATTTCGGCTCTTAAGCTTATTTGCAAGAAACTATCATTGTCATCAGGATTACCCCTTACAGCTCCGGGCAGGATTTGATCATAAATCTCAGGATCGATTACGCCAATTTCATCTTTACGATCACTCAAAAATTCTGAAGTAGTGCTTTGAAATTCAAGTGCATACCTATCCGACACGTCATCTAGATAATCAGTAAATGTAAAGTGATAAGATATTTCAAGGTTTACATTAAAGAACTCGTTCACTTTAAATTTTCCACCAATGCCAATAGGGATGGTGGTTACCCATTTTTTGTATTGAACACCTTCTGTTTGTGCTTCTCTAAGATTATATCGTTCTCCTCCAAGTTCTGCTGTCGGATTAAATTTCATATACCCTACACCTGAGAATAGGAATGGATCAAAATTCCATCTTTTATAATAATCACCTTTATAGGGTTTTAAATAATAGATGAGGTGTAGTTGAGTATGAAAATTTCTGGAATTGAACGAGAGGTTACGTTGACGCTGGAATGTGCTGTCACCCGCATTTGAATCGGATCCTTTTAATGAGAAGTAACTTAGGTCAACTCTTGCAGCCACTCTATTTAAAAGCCTGGCCTCTATTCCTCCGCTAATTAAGGAAAGATTATTGTTTATGCTGTTCCGATTATTGAGTTCTCCTAAATAGGTAGAAGTGCCAGTTCCCAATGAAACTGAAAAGTATCTATCGTTGAATTGCCACGATAGGAAATTCTGAGCAGTGGCAATTAAGCTTGTAAGTAAGAAAAATACGGAGAGGAGATTTTTCATTAGGATTCAAAAATATTGCAGAAAAGTTTCCGATCACTCGTGATCGGAAAACATTTCTACAAATAATCACCCTAATCGTTTTCTTTTTCTAGTAAACCATATTTGATCTGTGGGAATAAATAGACCTACTAGTATTATTGAGAAAATTAATGCTATCATAACTAATGTTATACACTACAAGACTAAGGGAATCTAGCCTCTATGGGATTGCGGGTAAAATCCTAAATACATTTAAGCATTTTACTTAAATATGTATTTAGATTGGTTTTTGCCTCATTTTCTTCTTTTCGCTATGTTTCTTTTTTGCGTCCAGTCGCTTCTTTTTTGCTGCTTTGGTTGGTTGTGTTGACTTACGAATTTTCTTTTTAACGAAGGCTTTAGTTAGTAGGCGGTCTAATTTTTTGAAGGCAATTTCCTTGTTTTTTAGTTGGGAGCGCTTTTCGTCAGAGGTAATTATGAGCTCACCTTCTTTGGTGAGTTTTGTTTCATGTGCAGCCTTGATTATTTCTTTCTCGATATCGGTAAGCGAACGAGAGTTAATGACATTGAATCTGAGAATGACTTTAGTTTCTACTTTATTGACATGCTGTCCACCAGGCCCACCACTTCGAGCAGTAGATATCTCTATTTCATTTTTGATCTGACTAATTGTTACTCGGTTCATGAACGTGCAAAGTAAAGCTGATCTAGGATATCTAGCCGGCTGAGTCGATTAATTATTTGTTTATACAAAATGGAAACAAATAATTTTTGTTTTCGTAAATACTGCAAAATAGAAACTAATAAAATGAAAGGAACGAATCTTGGCGAGTTTGAAGAGTTACTACTTCTTGTTGTACTGATATTACAAGACGAGGCTTACATGCTTCGAATCAAAGATGAAATCAAGAAACAAGTTAATCGTTCGATTTCGATGGGAGCACTTCACACCACACTGACGAGGCTAGAAAAAAAGGACTTTCTTAAATCAGCAATGGGAGGAGCTACCCAGGAGCGAGGAGGGAGAAGAAAGCGAATCTATGAGTTGACCGCTGATGGAAAAGTAACATTGAATGAGGTGAAAGAAATGCGTGCCAGCCTCTGGAATCAGGTTCCGTCATTCGAACTAAAGTTTAGTCATGCCTAATTCATCTCAACCACCGAAGCTTTCACTTAAACTAATCCGCTGGTTTTGCAAAGATGAGCTAGTAGAAGAACTGCAAGGGGACCTGGAGCAATATTATGCTGAATCTTCTGGCAGCTCATTCAATGGACTAAAATACTGGTATCAGGTTTTTAACTATCTGAGACCATCTACACTAAAATCTTTCAAAAACTCAAAATCAAGGACTATGTTTATTTTCAACCCGATTCTTACTTTCAGAAATTTGTATCGGCATCTATCCACTTCATTGATAAGCCTCTTTGGTTTTACGATGGGACTTGTCGCAACAATTTTTTTGTACTTCTACATTTACTCAGAGATTACAACGGATGACTTTCATGCAGATGGTGATCAGATTTATCGAACCATAAGAGTATCAGAAATGAATGGTACACCTTATCGAATAGGTGTGACGTCTGCTCCATATGCTAAAGCGCTTATCAATGATTATCCGTCTGATATTCTTTCGACTACCCGGGTTGTTTCGGATGATGGATTAGTTGAAATAGCAAATAAGAAATTTCTGGAGGATAATATCGTTTTCGTGGATGATAATTTTTTTGAATTCTTTACTTATCCATTAAAAGATGGCGATAAGGAAACAGTACTTGCTACAGGTAACTCAGCTGTTCTTTCTAGCGAAACAGCAAAAAAATACTTCGGGGATGCCAACCCAATTGGTGAAATCATTCGGGTGGATAACGAATACGAATTCATTGTTTCCGGAGTATTGTCTGAGCTTCCCGGAAATACGCACTTAGACTTTAACATTATTTTACCTATCTCTATTTTTGAGGGTTTTGATTGGTTTAGTGGGTGGTGGAATAATAGCTTAAATACCTATGTGAAGATAGCGAATCCTCAAGTTGCCTCTAATTTAGAAGGTCAGTTGGACCAATTTATGGAGAAATATATGGGAGATGATTTCGCCAGGTCAGGTAGTAGGGTGGGATTGGAACTTGAAAGACTAGATGATATCTATTTCAACAACGAAACTAGGTACGATACTTCTAAACATGGAAGTTTTTCTTCTATTCTTACACTCGGTGCTGTAGCCATAGCAATCTTGTTTATCGCATGCTTCAATTATGTCAACCTGTCTATAGCTCAATCGTTTATGCGTGCTAAAGAAGTAGGTGTAAGAAAAGTACTTGGTGGTTCCAAATGGCGATTAGTTTTTCAATTTCTTAGCGAGTCATTGATGATATTGTTCTTATCTATCGCGATATCCATCACATTGTGCGAATTGCTAGATCAGGCATTCAATTCTTTTTTTGGTTTAGACGTAGTGCTGAATTGGGTAGATACAAACGTGCTCATATTTTTTACTTCATTGGTCATCATTATACTGCTTAGCTCAGGGGTCTATCCGGCTTTTTTACTATCGTCGTTTAAGTCGGTCACTATCTTAAAAGGAAGTAAGTTGACTTCAGGAAAAAATGTTGGTTTGAGAAAGGCATTGGTTATTACACAGTTTGCGATCTCTATCTTCTTAATTGTAGCCTCCATGCTGATATCCGTTCAAACCAATTACCTCAATTCCAAAGACCTTGGTTTTCACAAAGAAGCGATTGTTTTAGTAGAATTGAACAATTCTGAAATTCGTTCTCAACGCGAGGAATTCAAAAACAGATTACTGGCTAATGCGAATATTAAGGGAGTGACGAAAATATCCGGAGCTCCCGGTGGTTTTCATGATGCTTCAAGCTTCGAGGTGACCGGATTGCCTGAAACCTATCGTATGCGCACGCTTTTTACTGATACTGATTATTTTGATGTCATGGGCATTGATATGATCGCTGGTAGAGCCTTTTCCAAAGATATAAGTACAGATGAAGAATTTACTGTGATATTAAATAAGCGATCCGTTGTGGAGTTGGGTTTAGAGCCGGAAGAAGTTCTTGGAAGAAAGATTAGTATGCCAGGATGGGATATTGAAAATGTACCTGTTATTGGCGTAGCTGCAGATTATCACTTTAGTACATTGAAGGATGAGATTGAACCTTTAGCTATTCTTTCAGGTGGATTTCACCGAAGACTGGCGGTAAAAATCAATATGGTAAACATGAAAGATGGATTGCTTTTCATGGGTCAAACCTTTACAGAACTTTTTCCTGAATATCCTATGGCATATCAGTTTTTGGATGACAGTCTAAAGAAACTATATGAGAAAGAACATCAACAAGCAAGAGTCTTTAGTGCTTTCTCAGCAGTCTCCATTTTTCTTGCATGCTTAGGTATTTTTGGATTGGCTACCTATGCCGCTCAGCAGAGACAAAAGGAGTTAGGTATACGAAAAATTCTTGGAGCTACAGTTCAGCAAATTATTGGATTGATTTCGAAGGAATTTGTATGGCTGGTATTGATTGCTTCCGGAATATCCATTCCCATCGTCTGGTATTTTATCAAAGAATGGCTAAGCGGATATGCGTATCGGATAGAAGTAATCGATCACTGGTATGTGTTTCTAATAGGTGGTGTACTAACTGTTTTTATCGCTCTTCTTACAGTCTCTATTAAGACATACAAAGCAGCCATATCTGATCCTACAGAGAGCATCAGAAATGAATAAGAAAGTTTTTATCATAGTAGAAAAGGTAGCCTCCCTAAAGAGGCTATTTTTTTATTTATCCTTTTTTGTGCGATATGTACTGAGCCTGAAAGGAGCATAAAGCGGGCAGAAACTGATAAAGCTTGTAAGTAGGAATACGACTCCTAAAATGAGGAGTACTAATCCTAAGGTTCCACCTATAACATTGGTAAAGTACAGATATGCTATGACTGCAGCGATTATCCCTCGGATAACTCTATCTGCAGATCCCATGTTCTTTTTCATTTATGTAATATTTAGTTAGACAAAAATTCTATGATGAGAAAAAGACCATAAATGATACTTACGCATACGATGCATACGCCTACCAGTTTAGCTGCTTTTTCTCTATTCATGAGATCAAAACTAAAAGGTCAAATGATTGGAAACAGTGACATAAGTCACCAGGACTTAATTTCTATTCCATTGGAATGTTGGAGTATTTTACCTTCATTCTCTAATTTCTTCATAACTCTGGAAATAACCTCTCGAGCAGTACCTAACTCGCTAGCGATTTGACGATGAGAGATCTTAATAAAGTGTTGTTTGGTAAGCTTACTTTTTTCAACAAGATAATCGTTGAGTCGCTTATCCATTTTGTCAAAAATTACATGGTTAATCGTGTCTAAGAGTTCACTATAACGCAAATTGTATTGTTGATAGAAAAGAGTGTTGATGCTAGGGAATTGTTGAATCCAATTAGAGACTTCCTTGACGGGGAGTAGAAGAACTTTTGAGTCTTCTTCTGTTTTGGCAAATACCTTGCTAGGATCATTTTCGAGACTAGATGCAAAAGACATAATGCAACTTTCTTTTGGCCTTATATAATAGAGCAGTAGTTCTTTATCACCAAACCTAGAAAACACTTTAACCAATCCAGATAATACAACCGGGATTACCTTGACGAATTGCCCCTCTCGTAAGATTTCAGTGTCTTTTGGTATCTCATTTATGGTTGATACTTCTTTGATCTTTGTGATAAGTTCATTGCTTAAAAAAGGTAGGGACTGACGTATTTCATCCATCTATTAAATATAGTAGATGTGAAATAGAAAAAGGGCTCACGTTAAGTAAGCCCTTAATCAAACTGTGATACTTTGTATATCTAATTGGAGAAAACAGAATAAATTCTAATTTCAGGATCACTTTCAAGATATGGCTTTAGTTCCCTTACTACATCCTGTTGAAACAATTCCGATTTCAAATATTCATTGACGTCTTCTTCTGTTTTGAATCCATGCAATACCTGAACATCGTCTGATCTAAGGAGTAACTGTTTTGAAACTGCTCCTTTGATTCGATCTAGGAATGGCTGCTTGTATTTAACGTACACAGCTCCGGCGTTGCTTCGATTTTCATCTTTGATATCTAGTGTTATTTCAAGATAAGCTCCTGAACTGCTTTGATTTGAATTGGACATGCTTGTTAATGTTATAAAAGTGAACACGGCAATAGCCGATAAGAAAAGTATTGATTTAGAGAATTTCATATTGCTTTGTTTAGTGATTTTAATTTCTTCCAGCCATCACACCGCCATCAATATCCAAAATAGATCCTGTGATCCAACTGGATTGATCAGACAGTAAAAAGTGAATTGCAGAAGCGATATCATTAGCGGTACCATTCCGTCCAATGGGATGAAAGTTATTGAAACCTACGAGTGCTTCTTTGGCTGCCTCTTCGCTACCAAATACCCCGTGATAAACTGGTGTATCTACTACTGCTGGAGATACGGCATTTACTCGAATCTTGTGATCTGCCAACTCCATTGCGAGATGTTGAGTAAATGAATGAAGTCCAGCCTTTTGCATAGAGTAAGCGGACGAAGGTGTTGCTTTGACTGCTTGCTTAGCCCACATTGATCCCACGTTTACAATTGATCCTCCGTTGCTGTTTTTCATTACTTTGGCAGCAGCTTGAGTGATAAAAAAGAACCCTCGGTTCAAATCCAGATAGGAGTCATAATCTTCTACAGAATGGTCTAAAAATGGTTTGGGGTCAAAAATACCAGAGGCATTCACCAAGTAGTCCAATCCATTAAATTGTTCAATCTGATCAATAAGTTTTTTTACATCATCTGAATTGGTGATGTCAGTCTTGTACTTGATCAGTTGTTGGTTATCGTCAATCTTTTCTGGACTTCTTCCTACCAAGTGGACAGTTACACCGTCATTGAGTAACTGTTCTGCTATGGCTTTTCCTATACCACTTGTGCCGCCAATAATTAATGCTTGTTTTGTCATCGTCTTTAATTTTTGATTGACTCAAAGCTAGAATTGCTCGAAGAGTAGAAATGGTAAAAACAGGACGAAGAATGGTAAAATCAATCTGTTATTTCGACATTCCTTTAATTGAAGCGGCTACATATTGTGCACTGCGAATGGCTCCTTCCATGTAACCTGGAAATTGTGAAGCTGTTTCAGAACCTGCAATGAAAAAGGTATTATCTAATAATGGTTGCGCAAAAACAGGATGACCATTGTTCTGATGAGGAAGGATGTCTGATTCATAGGGTGAAAAAGTCAGAGGATCATTTCTCCATACTTTCTCTTCGTACCAAATGAAATCATCTGCTTGATTTCCAAAATATTTTCGAAGTTGGGTCAAGATTAACCCAAGTCTCTCTTCTTTCTTCAGGGCAAAGTAAGCACCATTCAAAAAGCCTTTCAACGCGAAGTGTGAATCTTCAAAATTAGCGTGATCATACATTTCAGGAATAGGCCCTACGTTACTGAAGATAGTCCCGCTCAAATTGGCTTTTCGCCAAAATGGCTTTTTATAGTTTAAGCCTACTTTGATTGATTCGCCCATCCATGTGTGAGTCTCTCTCATAACCTCTCTTACTTTCGGATGTAGGGCTGGGGAAAAGCTTACCGTCTTTAATAGTAGGTAGGGTGGCAATGTAGAAACCACAACATCACTTTTAAACTCATCGTTCTCGGTTTTGACGCATATGCCATCGGTACTTTTCTCAATAGAGATTACCTTTTTGGAGGTGAAGATTTCACAAGCAGACTGCAGGTGATTTGCCAAGCACTGAATAAGTGAAATAGATCCATCTTTTATTCGGAAACTTGATTCATCACCATTAGGAGGGAGTTTGACAAGCTGAGGAGGACTGGTAGATAGAGGCTCATATATAGCGTTTTCCCCAAGTCGCTGTTCAAAAGAATTAATTCCTAAATCAGCAAGTATTTCATTGATCTGAGTATGCTTGTGCCCAAACCATGTTGCACCCATTTCCAGAGGGGCAAGGTTTTCTTTCCTGACGGATAGTATTCGACCGCCGATCTCTTCTCGAGCCTCAATTATACGTATTGAATAATTTTCTTTTTTTAGAATGTATGCAAGCGTAAGGCCAGTGAGCCCAGCTCCAATGATTGTGATTTCCTTTTTTGATTCCTTCATTCTAGTGAGTGCAAAAATGAAGCATGGAAGTCAAACAAAATGATAGTATTGAGTCAAATAATGGTAAATCAAAGAACTTGATTTGTGAATTCCTTTGGTGTAAGACCTGTATGTTTTTTGAAGTATTTCGTGAAGTAGGTGGGTTGATCAAAGCCTAACGAATAAGCCAATTCCTTGATCGAAGTATTTGTATTTGACAGTTGCCGTTTGGCTTCAAGAATTTTTCTTGCATGAATAACATTCAGTGGAGTATCGTCCAGGTATTTTTTTGAAATACTAGTCAATTTCTTTGGGCTCACACCGATTTTTTCACTGAATTGATCAACACTTAAAAAGGCATGGATATTTTCTTGAATTGCTTTTTTAAACGCTACGGCGATCTTATAATCTTTATCGCTTATTGATGAAATATCGGACTGAATATGCTTCTGTCGCTCAATAGATAAGGTTAAAAGTCGGAATAGGTAAAAAACCTGTTTTGCGTAGTTGTAGTCTTTGTTTTCCATCTCCTTACCTAATTTTTCAGCGATCATTTTGAAAAAATTTACTTCTCCCTCTGTTAGCTGAATATATGGAGGACCAATGGCATTGAATAGCTTATGTTGAAGCCAGCCGTCTGCCTCTGGGTCTTGCTGATGTAGAAATACTTCATCGAAATGAAACAAAATCCCCTTGTTTGAAGAATCCTTACAGAAGTTATGTACCTGTTTTTTATCTAAAAAGAAGAGTGTATTTGCTTGGTGCTCGATAACCTCATAGTCTACATAGTGTAACCCACTTTCTTGAAACCAAATGAACTGATAGAAAGAATGTTGATGTGGCTTATAGCAATGAGCTTCATTTTTAGCACAATAGCTAGCAGCATCATTAATCTGAAAATGTAATTTTGAGTGATCGTCTTTGTAAAGGTGGTATTTCTTTATTTCATCCATTACTTGATCATTGCGGCTTAAATTCTGCTTTGATATGTATATAGCTCAAAGTATCTTCCTTCCTTTGCAATAAGTTCATCGTGTGTTCCGCGCTCTACGATCTGACCTTCTTCTATCACTAAAATCTGATTTGCTTTACGGATGGTACTTAGTCTGTGCGCAATCACAAAGGTAGTCCGATCTTTCATTAAGCCATCCAAGCTCTTTTGAATATAGGTCTCACTTTCGGTATCCAAATTAGATGTAGCCTCATCCAGAATGATGACTTTCGGGTTAGCCAGTAATGCACGCGCAATGGAAATCCGTTGCTTTTGTCCTCCGGATAGTTTCACGCCGCGCTCACCAATGACGGTATTAAGCCCATCTTCAAAGCGATCAGTGAATTCATTAACGTAAGCTCCTTTTACTGCATCTTGTAGTTCTGATTCGGTTGCATCGGGTCTGGGGAAAAGAATATTTTCACGAATAGTCCCTTCAAACAGAAAATCATCTTGCAACACAACTCCCAGATGTCTCCGATAACTTGAAAGATTCACTTTAGTCATATCATGACCATCAATCGTAAGTATTCCTTTTTCGGCACTTAAAAATGTAGCAGCCAAACTAGCAGTAGTAGATTTGCCTGAACCAGAACTTCCCACCAGAGCTGTTACTGATCCCGGAGGAGCTTTGAATGAGATATCTTTCAATACTTCTTTGCCTTCTTCGTATGCGAAGGATACATTTTCAAAGACGATATCACCGTGGACTTGATCAAGCAAGATTGGTCGATCTTCTGTCATGTCTTCTGGATCCATTTTCATGATTTCCTCCGTACGATCAAGTCCTGCGAATGCTTCAGTAAGCTGGCTTCCAATATTACTCATTTGCACAATCGGAGCAATCATGAAGGCAAGTAAGGAAATGAAAGAAATCAATTCTCCAGCAGTCAGATTATCTTCTATCATATAGTAACCACCCATTGCCAGGATTCCAGCACTGGCGAAACCAATCAGAAAAGTGCCGGAACTGGTGACAAGTGCTGTAGCTGTTAAGCTTGATTTCACATTTTCATATAGGCTTCTGGCCCCATCCTCAAATGTTTTGTTTTCAGATTCTTCAGCGTTAAATCCTTTAATTACTCTAACGCCATTGAGAGTTTCCGTTAATCGCCCAGTGACTTCTGCATTCAGTTTTCCTCTCTCACGGAAGATGGGTCTTATCCTTCCAAACGCCTTCATCGCAATCACGGCAAAGAGCCCAACTGGAATTAAGGTGAATATGGTCATGGAAGGGCTAATTCTGAGTAGCAATATCAAAGCTAATACGGAGGTAATTGTGCCTCCGATAAGTTGCACAAGTCCAGTGCCTACCAAATTTCTAACGCCCTCCACATCAGTCATGATTCGGGATACTAAGGCTCCAGACTTATTGTTATCAAAGAAATTGATAGGGAGAGATAGAATCTTTTTCTGGACTTTTACTCTTAGCTCTGAGATTAGAAATTGAGCTTCTACACTCAATATCCGTGTAAGGAGGAAAGAGGAAACCGCCTGTACGGCTAATGAGATTACGATGACAATGACTATCAGTTTGAGCATCTCAAAATCCTTATTTGGGACAGCATCATCAAGTAGATATTTAGTGGCTGCTGGAAGAACCAGGCCTGCAGGCCTACTGATAATGATTAGTAATAGCCCGATGAAGATGGTTTTTCTTCTTGGCCAGATGATGTTTCGGACTGCCCAGGCAAAGGTGACGTTCTTATTTTTACTCATAAAGAAGGGTTAACCTTTATTTTTTGAAAATGGTTCTAGATCAATTATGTCGATGAACCAAAAGTCCATCAAGCCTTTACCAGATGGGTCAGGGTATGATCGCTTGATTTTTTCTCCCAACTGGAATTGAATTGGCTGTTTGAAAATTGGTCCATCATAGCAAAATGTATGGAATTCCCCATTTTCCCCACAGGGATCAATTCCATTGGGTAAATCAGCAATGAATGAATGATCTATCTCTCTTCCTAAAAATTTCTTTCCTAATGTATCGTTCGCGCAAACAACAATTGCTTTGAAGCCAGAATCAATGAATTCGTCGATTAGCATTCGCGTATCTTCTTGCCAAAGAGGGAATACGGTTTTCATTCCCATTTTTTCCATTTCTGATTCTCTATACTTCTTTAAGTCTGCAAGAAAGATGTCGCCATATGCAGAATAGGTATACCCATTTTCTTTTACACGACTCATTACACGATTCATCCTTTCTTCATAAATATCCATGGAAGCCTCTTTTGGTATGGATACCGTCGACCAATCAATCCCTGTAGCATCAAGCTGTCTTTGTAAGATTGGGTAGGGAGTTCCATGCATGGTTACTCTCTGATAATGCTCATTGATGGTAGTTAGCAATTGATCAACCTGAAATTCTTTTTTCTGTAAAAGTCTAAATAGAGCTAAAGCCGAATCTTTTCCAGAACTCCAATGAAAGACTACTTTTTTCTTATCGGGCACAATTCACACATTTATTACTTTCAGGCATTAGGAGGATTCTTCCAATCGGAATGGTTTGGTTGCATCGGATACACTTTCCAAAATCCGGTTTGTCTATATTGTCAAATGCTTGATGAAGTTTGGAAAGTTTACCTTCAGCTTGGCGCAAAGCTGATTCAGTGATACTCTTGTTATTGATGGCATCCATTCTGGAAATTCGACCTATTGAGCTATCCAATGAAACAGGTTTCGACTGTTCCTTGTAATCATCAATGAGGTTTTGGGTTTTAGTTATTTCTTCTTCGATTTTTTTTCTTATTTCGTCGACTTCCATAATCGAAAATATCAATAATATGAGAGCTATTCCGAACAGATTCTTACTTTTGTATTTAAATAAGAAAAATTTATCTTTTTAAGAGAATAAAAATGAAACACCTTAAAAAAATTGTACTGCTTTTAGCTGTCGTCTCTTTGATATTTAATGTATCATGTAGTAAGGATGATGGAGATGATGTAACTACTGACCTGAGTGAATTAGAGTTTGTCTTTGATCAGTCTAATCCACCAGTAGATCAGACAATCATTTCCAACCTCAGTAGTTCTGGAGATGCAAATGCAACACAGATTGCATCGCAACTTTCAATAGCCAACCTGATGACCCTTTACCTTGGTTTCTTTGAGGAAACTCAAGGATCTATAAAGACGAATACGCCTATTGGGACATGCGGTGGCGATGCTGTAGTTTATACGTATACGGCATCTGATGGTGTAGAGTCCTTTACAGTGGCTTATCAAATTTGCGAGACCTCAGATAAGTATACGTTTCAGGTATTGACTTCTCAAAACGGTGTTGATTTTAATCTATTGATCTATGCTGAGGAGTCTAAAGCTGACTTACGAGAAGGGCTTATGAACATCTATGCAGGTGACCCAACTGATGTTGAAGCGGGTTCAGAAATTATCATTGCATATACATGGAAAGAAAATAGTGATGGTTCATTTGACTATACGGCTTCAAATGATGACGCTGGATTTTTGCTTTCTATCAAAATAAATGCGGATAACTCTGGAACGTTGAGTTATAGACTAGATGGGGTTTTGTTCTATGAAGCTACATGGAATTCAACAGGAACTGCTGGAACTTATACCAATTATGATAGTGAAGGCAATGAGGTTGCGTCAGGCAACTGGCCTGGATAGTTTTGATGAAATAATTGAAAAAGAGCGATTCAAATTTTGAATCGCTCTTTTTATTTCTATTCCGTCGTACCAAGGTAATCTTCACGCACTGGGGCAAAAACATCCAACAATTTACAATCGGTAATTGCCACACCAGAATGTGGAATATTGGATGGAATGACAGCTACATCTCCTGGAACCAGTCTTTTAGTTTCCCCATTTACTGTTAGCTCATATTCTCCTTCAAGTACATTCGCTACTTGTTCATGGTGGTGTGAGTGCTCTGGAAGCGGACTTCCTTTTTTCACATCCCAATAAGCGAAAGTCATTCGCTCTGAATGAACAAACCTTACCGTATATCCAGGTAAGATTTCCTTTGAGTTGATTTTATCTAATTCTCTAAATATCATTTTTTCTTTGTTGGCTTAGGCTTCAGCGTTTGAGCGAACTCAAAACTCTTTTGCATGTATTCGCTGATTTCATTGGTTTTTTTTAGCATGCTGTCTGGTACATGAACATAGCCGTTCATTACAGCACCATAGGATATAGCTGGTTCTGCATTGTACTTCTTCATAAAGTCTTCTTTATCTTCTTTGGATAGTCTGATAGCTACATAGCCCTCTTTTGCTACGAACGAAAACATGTTGCCATTTAACGAGGTGTACGGCATGTTTTTTCCTTTTTGCTCGAGACCAACTGATTTTAACAAATCAGCGTATAATTGAATCGTTTCTTCTGTCGCTTCACTTTTTGCCATAATGAAAGATAAAAAATAAGATGAAGTTAAGCGTATCCTCTTTTTCTTAATTCATCATGAATAGCCAGACATATCCAGGCATCTGTGGCTGCATATTTTTGTTGAGCAGGGCTAAGTGTCTCATTTTCCCAGTTTGATACCTGTTGATTTTTCGATATTCGAGCGTCCAAAAATATGGCAGCTAATTTCTTGACACCCATGTGAACTACTCCTAAATCTCTTGCAACATCATTCATATCCACGAATGATCCGGGCATAAACTTTCTAACCTTTTGCAAGTCTTTGAGGTCATCAGTGATACTTATTCCTAACTTTAGAATCGATTCGTTTTCAAATAGATTGAAAAGGGATTTTGGATAACCCATCTTATTCAATCGAAAAAGGAAAGCTTCATCAAGCGTAGACAGCTGAACTAAAGCGGTATGATTGTACTCACCTTTATTGAAAGCAGGCTTAGCTTCAGTGTCAAAACCAATGACGGATTCTTTATTCAGAATATGTACTGCTTCGTTACAATCTTCTTCTGTTTCGATGACATTTATTTCTCCTTCGAAAGCTTGTAGCGGTAGGGCTTGAATATCTTCCTTGGTGATATTTTCAGTAAATCTGTTATTCACTTTTAGCTCCCAGTTTTTTGATCTTGTAGCCTGTGTAACCTACTATCATTGTCATGATAGGACTAATGATATTAAAGAAACAGAATGGTAAATAGGAGAGTGTTGCTACTCCCAGGACTGTAGAGTGATATGCACCGCATGTATTCCAAGGGATCATAACGGAAGTTACCGTACCTGAATCCTCCAGTGTCCGACTAAGATTTTCAGGAGCCAATCCTTTTTCGCGATAGGTATCAGCATACATTCTTCCTGGAACTACTATGGCTAAATATTGATCTGAGGCAGTTAGATTGAAAAATACACAAGTTCCAACTGTAGAAGATATAAGTGACCCTGTAGAGTTTACCTTAGAGATAATTGCTGAGGCAATTCGCTTAAGCATTCCCGATCCTTCCATTACACCTCCAAAAATCATTGCTGAAAGTATTAACCAAATGGTCCCTAGCATACCTGCCATACCAGAACTGCTTAATAATCCTTCGTCATCTAGAACTCCATTTCCTGTTGTGAACGCAATGTCTCCAAACATAGCCTGCATAGTTCCAATGAAGCCATTTGTGAGAGCTGGAGAAATGCTATAAAAATCGTCGTAAAGTTTACCGTCAAAGCTGGCTGTTGCGGCCACTTCAGCTACTAGATTTGGCTGAAAAATCAACGCAAAAACAACCCCAAGAAGTGTTCCTATAAGCAGAGCAGGTAATGCTGGCATCTTTTTTACAATCAACACAACCACAACTATTGGTACAATAAATAACCATCCAGAAATATTGAATGTAGAATCAATGGCTTCAAGTATTGCAGCCTTCCCTTCGATTGCTCCATCAGCGGAATTTGTGAATCCTATCACCAAAAAAATAATAAGTGCTAGAATGATTGATGGAACAGTGGTGATTGTCATGTATCGAATGTGAGTAAAAAGATCTGTTCCCGCCATGGCAGGGGCAAGATTTGTTGTATCGGATAGGGGAGACATCTTATCTCCAAAATATGCTCCTGAAAGAATCGCTCCAGCGACCAACCCTTCTGATATACCTAAAGCTTGACCTATCCCAATTAATGCAATACCCACTGTGGCTGCTGTTGTCCATGAACTACCGGTTGCTATAGATACAATGGAACAGACGATGCATGCAGCAACTAGAAAAATGGTAGGATTAAGAATCTGCAGGCCGTAATAAATCATTGCAGGTACTACACCACTGAGCATCCATGCACCTGCCAAAGCTCCAATAAGCAGTAGTATTAGAATGGACGCCATTGCTGAACTGATACTTTTTACAATACCTGTTTGAATCTCTTCCCACTTGTAACCAATTTTGAAAGCTACAATGGCAGCTACTCCTGCAGACAGTATGAGAACGATTTGATTAGAGCCTCCGAGTGCCTCACTTCCAAATATCCCGACATTCACTACCAGAAGTAGTATCAAGAAAATGATGGGTATGAAAGATTCCAGTAATGTGGGTTCTCGTTTTGTGGTCATATAATGTTGTTCTATAACCCTCGAAAATAGAACATTTAAAGAATATTCTCCCTCCGGGTGAGGGAGTTAAACTGAAAATCATTTCATACGACCGCTTTCAAAAAGTCAATCTTCGTACAATCTACTTTAGCTCCTAAGGCATGAAGAATATTGTATAGACCAAAGAATGTCCTGTTGAAGTAGATGAAATGTCTTGATCCTCTTGCTTGAAGTCTGCTCATCTCTGGATCTTTAGCGAGATTATCTCCCATCATATAGATCTCAGTGAAATAAGAATCATCGCTGAAATCGAATATGCCATCATTGAAAGGCCTTGCAAGCAATTTGATTAAGTCCGTAAACATTGCGGTAACAATTTTTACGTCTTTTTCAGGGTCTGTCGGACGGATGATTTCTAGGCGTTTGAATAGCTCATTTACTCTTTCAGCATCTTCAAGTACTGTATTGCTTGCCAGCTCGAAGTAAGCATCATAAAAGTCATCTGGAATATGTTTGATACACCCAAAGTCGATAACTCCAAGATCATTTTTCTCGTCGATAATGAAATTTCCCGGATGTGGGTCTGCATGCATCATACGTAGCTCATGCATCTGAAACATATAGAAGTTCCACAAAATTTGTCCGAGTCTATCTCTATCTTCTTGTTTTTGCTCTCGTTTCATCCACGCACCAATAGGCTCACCATCGAGCCAGCTCATCGTTAATATTTGATTAGCTGAGAGTTCCGGGTAGTATGTTGGAAAAAAGACACCATCGATATTTTTGCATTTCTCTGCAAAATCCATGGATTGTTTTAGTTCAAGCGCATAGTCCGCCTCTTCCAGCAACTTTCCTTCCACCTCTTTCATGTATGGCTCAACCTCTTTCCCTTTGACATTCATCAATTTGAGAGCAAATGGCTTAGCTAGTTTTAGATCACTTTTGATGCTATCGCCTACACCAGGATATTGAACTTTTACTGCCAATAGTTTTCCGTCCAATTCAGCTTTATGTACTTGACCCATGGATGCAGCGTTGCTGGCCGTTTTGCTGAAGTCATTGAATATTTCGTTCGGCTCCTTCCCCAGATTTTGTTTGAATGTTTTCTTAACTAATGGGTAGGATAGAGGAGGAGCGCTATATTGGGCCATTGCAAACTTATCAGAATAAGCTTTTGGCAATACATTTTGATCCATACTCAATAGTTGAGCCATCTTGAGTGCGCTTCCTTTTAATTCACTCAATGAGTTATAAATGTCTTTTGCATTTTCTGTATCTAGCTCTTCCTTGTCCAGCTTGCCTTTGATAGCCGCCTTACTGTAAGCTTTTACATAGTTGACACCCACCTTTGCTCCAGTAGAAACAAACTTACTGGCACGTTTTACTTTGCCAATTGGAATTCGATCAAGTTCTTTTGCCATTATGCGGTAGCTTTTGAAAAGCCCATTTTTTGTAGGAAAAATTTACTAAGGTCAACAATGGATTCAAGTGCAGGAAGTTCGCCAATATCAAATGCGGTTCGCGTTGATTTTTCAATAAAGACGTCCGTATCTTTAGCATCACCAGAATCGTCTTTTACCCAGAACATAAGCATGGCTATAGTGTGGGACCACAAAACTTTTTTATAAGCTGCTTGAGTACCATCCTGTTCCTTTCCTGGAAGGAATTCAAAGGTTTTTGCCCAATCAATATCCGAGTCATTAATAAGCTTTTGAGTTTTTCTTAGCTCGGTAGGAAGCTCTGTAGGCTTCTTGCCTTCTAATTTGTATAGTATATAAGATCTATCCGACTTTATAACTTCTAAAAGGGTATATAAAAATGACAGATGCTTTTCTCTTGAACTCATCTCTTCAAAATCAGGATCGTTATCGATTACCTTCATTGTTTTGAGGTAATAATCTTCCCAAATAGATGCTTCTATATTTTTTAGTGAACCATAATGCTTATAAAATTCATCATCTGAAATTTTCAGATAATTACTGAAGATTCGAACTGTCTCAGGTTTTTTTCCTTCATCTAAGAGGAAATTTTGATAACCTTTTTGAATTGAAGATTTAGAAACTGCTTTTTTAGCCATGAGTAAATCAATTGATTATAGTATTAAACCAATATACGATAAGGATAGTTTTAAGAAGTTTTGATTTATTTCATCAATTATTTTGGTTTTACAACCATTAATTGTCAATTTTTCCATACCGTCAAATTGATGATCTTTATATATGTGCCATCGCCTTCTTATCAGTCTAATTGCCTTAGGTTTATTTACTTCCGTATGGAGTAATGAATTTACGCAGACGAAAGAGGACACCTTAGACCTTTACTGGTTTACTTCTAAGCCGTTTATTTATGAAAATGAGGCTGGTGTTCTGGAAGGGATCGAGTTTGAGATATTGACGACTTTTCAAGAATTCTTACAGCTTGAAAAAGAAAAAAGTGTCCATTTGAATTGGATCAAAGCCAAGAGTTTTCCCAATATCTTGAGTGTCATCAAGACCACAGATAATCCAAATGTTTTAGGAGTGTCAGCACTTTCAATTACAGACAAACGCAAAGAATACGCAGCTTTTACGGTTCCTTATTTACCAGACATAACTGTGCTGGTATCTAGTAAGGGTACGCCTATTGTCAGGTCTTTTGATGAAATGAATGCAATGATGTCAGAGATGGATGCCGTGACCATACGTGAGACAAAGTACGAAGCGCTTCTTCAAAACCTAAAACGTCAATTGAATGTCGATTTTGATATTATTTACATTGAAAGTGAGCGTAATGTGATTGAAGGAGTAGAGGAGGCAGATAATCGATTCGGATTTATTGACCTCCCAGTTTATCTTTTGCTTATTGAAAGAGGAGGTGATGTTACGCGACAAAATTTCTTTACAATTAAGGGGCAGGGTTATTCTTTCATTATGCCTTTGGAAAATAGGTGGAAAGAATACTTTGATGAATTCCTTTCTTCTGAGAAATTTTCAGAAAAAATCTCGTCAATCATTTCCAGCTACATGGGAGAAGAACTTTATGCATTTATTGATGAAGTGTATGCTGGTGATCAGATTGGGACTTCCATACTCACGAAAGAGAAAGAGTTACAATTGGCGTTGATTAAAAATGCTAATCTAAAACTGGAGGAGGAGCAAGCTTTTAGAAAAGTTCTTACCATTGCTATCTCGGTAACATCTATCTTTTTGATCGCTATTGGATATTTATTTTATAATAACCAAAGGACAACAAAGCTCATACTAGGGCAGAATTCTCAGATAGAGGAGCAGCAGGAGGATATTCGTCAAAAAAATGAACAACTGATGAATAGAAACGCTCAGTTGGTTGCCTTAAACGAAGAGAAAAATAACCTTGTGAAGATCCTTGCGCATGATATTAGATCACCGCTGAGTCAAATAATTATGATAGCTGATATTATTAATCAGAAAATGGCAGATAGTATTGAAGAGTCAGATCAAAAACTGCTTGGTCAAGTTACTGCCAGTGCTGAGAGAATTAATCAGATGGTAACCAAGATTCTGGATGTAGATGGTCTTGAAGAAACGAGGATAAAAGTTCTTCAGGAACGTGTAAACATTACCGTAATCATGCGTGATGTCGCTCAAAGGTACCGTCCAATAGCAGCAAAAAAGGGAGTTGAATTGACTGTTGAATTGTGTGAAAATCATAACATGGTTCGTACAGATCATTTGCTGCTTTTGCTAGTTCTTGAAAACTTGATATCCAATGCAGTTAAATTCTCGGATGCCAATACAACAGTTGAGTTAAAGTCTGAATGTGCCTATGATAGTGTGCTTTTCAAAGTATCCGATGAAGGTCCTGGTTTTTCAGAAGAGGATAAAAAGAAGTTGTTCAATCGCTTTCAGAAATTAAGTGCCAAGCCGACTGCCGGAGAAGCTTCAACTGGATTAGGACTTTCAATAGTGAAAAAGTACGTTCAGGATCTTGGAGGAAAGGTTTGGGTAGAATCGGAGGAAGGGAAGGGAAGTACGTTTTTTGTGAAATTATCGGTTTAATCAGCTGTAAGAAGTTCCGCCACCTCTTCACCTACTAAACTCCCAATAGCTACACCCATGCCGCCAAGTCTAACACCCATGGCTATTCTATTGGAAAGTTTCTTTACTATTGGGGATTTATTTGATCCAAAGGCCATTATACCTGACCATGTCATTTCTATTTCATATTCCTGATCAGGAAGAATGATGGTTTCTAAATCTTCAATTAGCTTTTTTTTAACAGACTCATTAATGCCAAATGAATCTGTTTGTTCTTCTTCCAGAGCGAGATTGCGTCCACCTCCATACAATAGCTTGTCATAGTAGTCTCTGAAATAATAGTACCCATCATGATAATGGAAGGTTCCTTCAAATTTTAATGGTTGCTTTGGGATGATGCTCATCACGATACCTCTTCCAGGAACTATATCCAGTTCTTCTTTTTTTAAGAGTTTTTTTGTGAAGGCATTGGTACAGATTGCCACTTTTTCGGACTTAAAAACTACATCATCAGATGCTACCCTGACACAGGTTTCTTCCTCTTTGATATCTGTAACATGACAACCAGTATGGACTTTAATTCCTAGTTGATTACAGTAATTCCAAAGCGATGATATCAGCTTGCCAGTATCTAGTTGGCCTTCAAAAGTATTTTCAATCAAGTCTGTCGTTGTTCCAAATCCAAATGCTTCAAGCTTTTCATTTGCATTTCTAAAAACAGATCCTTGAAAAAGAGGACTTAGCAGAGAGTTTACATACTCAATTTGCTGCAGAGCATTTGATGAACGATCAAAAATCAACTCATATCCATTCTTGACCTGTAGATCGATAACACTTCTACCTAATCTCTGACATGTTTTTTGAAGTCCATCCCATCTTTTTTCGACTAGGCTAATCATTCCATTTTCTCCAAGAGTTTCTACATCATTTAGAAGCTCTGAAACGCTACCAAAACAAGCAAACCCGGCATTCTTTGTACTCGCCCCAGTGGGTAATACTCCTTTTTCCAGAACAATAACGCTAAGTGAAGGATCAAGCTCCTTAAAGGTAGCAGCAGCAGATAAGCCTGTAATACCAGCTCCTATGATTGTGACATCTGCGGAAAGAAATGATTGCTTTTCCCAAAGACTATGCATAATTCAGGTTAAGTTAATCGGAATACTGAACTCGCAAAACATCGACTTTAATTTTTGTTGCTTGAAGAAAATCTAACCAAAATAGTTGCTGAGCAGACAATTGATCATTTGGCGATTTGACTTCATAGAAGATGTACTCATCATTATTCCATAGAAATAGGTCAGGGAAACCGGTGCTATTTTCCTTCATATTTTTAGACATCTCTATTAAAACCTTTTTTAGCGATTTTAATGGGATTTTGGAAGCCATAATGGTAAGGTTTGGAAGAAGCGATTTATGCCATGTTACAAATCTATTTGCTGTTCCCATTTTTTCATCATGAGTTCGTTTCAGCGAGGTTTCAAGTTGTTTTTTGGTTCGTAGTGTTCGCAGTTTTTCTTCCAAGAGGTTTTGGCGTGTTTCAAAAAATGTAGCATCATTGAGATCTGATGGCTGTCGCTGAAGCGGATGATGAAATGACCCATGTCTTGTATCGAAAATGATCTCCCAAAAAACCAGTCCAAATAAACCTCGCCAGAGGTAGTTTTCAGCATGAGTGCCATCCCATCCTAACTCTTCAAAGTAACTTAAAACGGCATTTTCAACACGTTCATTCTGAGGGGTTGGAATGGAAATGCTCGGAGCACTTTTCAATCGCTCGGTCATGCTGCGATTGATTCGAATACCTTTTCGATTTAAATAGTCTGTTGCAAAAGTGAGCTCTGAAGCATTTGATGGTTTATCAAGTATTTGATTAGCTATTTTGATTGCTTCTTCTTTTTTGTCTTGTTTTTCAAGAATTCTAATTCTTCTCTCTCTCGCAGGATGTTGATCAATGAGTGAATAGTATTTAATAGCATCTCCCAATAAATCAACTTGTTCAAAGTAGTAAGCAACTTTTAAAAGCAACTTTGTTGTAGACTTGGCTGATTGGGGGAAACTAAGCCATACATGCCATGGAAGATCCTCCAAATAATCTTCCAATGGAAGATTTTCCGATAATAGATCTCGTACCATCCTTCTTAATTGCGATACATGCATGACAGCAAGAGCTTCTTCACGAGATTGGAACCAAGGTTTAAAATTTTCTGACTCTAGTTTTTCAATTTTCACATTCCCAACATCCCTGATGACAAAATCGGTGACTCCACCATAGCGATTGCCAAAGAAAAGCAGCTTAATAAATTCGACCTCTTCGTTCTTCAATACCTGAGCAACTTCTTCTCTTTCATGAATCAAAACAAGGTCTTCAATGGTAAGTTCACCCAGAAGTTCGGACTTTTTTTGAGGTTTAAGCAAGAAGTCAAAAGCCTCAATTAGTTCGTTTTTTGTAAACAGATTGAATTGAATTGGATCATCGCTTTCATTGATTTGAATGAATCCATGATGAATTAATTCACTTTTAGCTTCATGTAAATCCGGAATTTCTGCGTAAGAGACTTTATTTATTCTGAAGAAATCTCCTCGTCTATTAGAAAATCTTAGATATAGACACTGTGCTTGTTCAGAAAGATTTCTAAATGATTGGTAAAACAGATGCTCTGGCATATCCAGAACATGATCATACTGTTTTTCAACAAACTCCAAAACATAATTGAAGTAGTCTAAATAATACTTTTCTGGCAATATGACGGGCTCACTCTTAGACATTCAAATTAGGAAACGCTTATAAAAGTACACCTGTAATTTTTTTTGGTTTCAACAATTCAAAGTTATTCTGATTCTGAAAATCATGAACAGTAGCTACATGAAATTAATTTTATTCTAACACAAGTTTTTCCTCTACTTGTCATCTAACAAAAAACGCTTAGACACGACTATGAAAAATACTTTATTATTACTGCTAGTGGCAGTTTCCATCTTTTTGATTTCTTGTGGGGAGGATGGTGACACAAGTTCACCTACAAATAATGCTCCTGGAAATTTTACTGTATCTATCAGCAATATTACATCTATATCTGCTGATATATCATGGACTGCAGCTTCAGATCCGGATGGTGATGAAATCAGTTATTCCATCAATACAATCTCTGGTTTTTCTGGATCAGAGGCGGTCACGGTAAATGCCAATAATGAAGGGACAATCACAGGGCTTACTGCAAGTACAGAATATGTGGGTGAAGTTGTGGCTTCTGATGGGAATGGAGGGGAATCCAAAGGATCCTTTTCTTTTACGACGACTACTGTAGGTAATTCAGGACCTGAATCTTTCAGTGTCACAGTCGGTACTCTCACACATAATACTGCTTCTATTTCATGGACTGCAGCTTCAGATCCGGATGGTGATGCTGTTACTTATTCAGTAGAAATTGGATCGGAAGAAATTGCCTCTGAGGCGACAGAAACTACTTATACAGTTTCAGGTTTAGCTTCTGGTGTGAGTTTTTTAGGAAAAGTAATTGCAGATGATGGAAATGGAGGAACAGCGGAAGCATCTTTTGATTTCACTTCATATGTTGTTGATATTTCTCAATACTCCTCTATGGAGGGATTCGTTAGTGCAACACTTGTGGATTGCAACTATGCTGAATCTGGATCTGGCAAATGCTATGAAATTGTATTTAATAGTAATCCTGTTGATGATGAGGGTCCTTTTTGCCCAGAAACAACTTTTGACGTAGGCGGATTTGGTAATTATGACGGTACTACCAATCCAGGGTTTCAGGTGATGAAAGCTTCGTTGTTTGAGTCCATGGAAAATGATGGCTATGATATCATCTCTGATGTCGCTAACATGAATGGTAGCTTTGATATAACGATAGAAACTGTTGTGCCAGGAGGGGGTAGATCTGAAATACCAATGATGGGTCCAAGTGCAGCATGCCTGGAACCCGCACCAGATGATAATCTCACATTGACCTTCCAAATCCCAGCTGTACCATCATCCATAGGTACACCAGATGATATTGAAAGTGTTGAGTTTGTTGGTTTGGCATTCGATGGTGTACCGATAAATGGCGCTCCGCCTTCCGTAGTAGGAAACAATGGAAAGATTCCATCATTGGATAGGTGCGGTGGGCACCACGATCCTGCTGGGTACTACCACTGGCATTTCTTAGCGGCTCACATGGATGCAACGCTTGATGCGAATGGATTGTTGGATGTGGATAATGACATTCAGTGTTCTAAGAAAACTCAGAGTTCTACTGCACTAGTTGGATATGCAAGAGATGGATACCCTATCTACTCAGGTAATGATATGGATGATTCCACTCCATCAGATCTTGATGGATGTAATGGACATACGGCTCCAACGGCTGATTATCCTGATGGTGTGTATCACTATCATGCATCTACAGACATCACCAATGTGCCTCCATGTATTATTGGGAAGCAATCTGTGAACTCTTTTGATAAACCTTCTTGAGTATGAAGAGACTTTTTTTGGTAGTATTTTTATTCGGTGCGATCGCAGTTAATGCCATCGCACATAATGCTAAAATCGCTACATATACGCTCAGAGATACGGGTGCTGGTTGGTTCGTTGAAATGAATTTTGCGCAATCAGCTATTGACGCTCAGATGATCAAAATTCATGGAAAGGATAGGCTCCAAGAGATCGATGAAAATGATTACAAGAATCTGTTTTTGAGCTATTTACGTGATAATTTTAAACTAAGAGTAGACGGCAAGAAAGTAGAATTTGAAAATGGAGGAATACTTCTCGGAAGCCATCAGACGGATGTGAAATTTGTTTTGCCTGAAATTCCTCTGAATCCAAAGTACTTGAGTGTTTACCTTCCAATGTTTGAGGATGTCTACAACCAGACAAATCTTTTCAGAATTTATAGAGGAGGAGAGAGTTTTACGAAATTCTTTTTAAGTGAGGATAATGAATTTTCAGTAAACGCTGAAATCACTTCCAATGGGATAATAGCAGTAGATCAGCCAGTTACATCAAACAGTATAGCCGTTATAGCTGGAGGAATGACATTGCTAATCTTGATTATTTCCACTATCGCATTATTCAGATCCAGAATCCAGAATTCTAAGTTTAGCAAAGCTTAGGAGGAGGGTTTTCTCTCCCGCTTTTTCAAAATCAACTTTTGCTTTTTTATTCGCCCCCTGCTCATCAATAGTGGTGACAACTCCAAAACCAAATTTTGGATGCTCTACCTTCATTCCTTCAGCAAGGTTGGAGGTATCACTTGGTTCAAAGTCAGCGCTTGGTCGATGATTTACCTTAGCAGCAAATCGTTTAGTTGTATTTTCTTTTTGAATGTTATTGACAAAGTTTTTAGTCACATAATTCACTCCTGGAGAAACAGGATCACTTGAGGAAAATTTACGGTTGACTTTAACAAATTGAGGATCTACTTCTTCAAGAAACCGACTAGGTTCACAATTTTTCAATCTTCCAAATCGATAGCGGTTAAGTGCATAACTCATATAGAGTTTCTTTTCTGCTCTTGTAATAGCTACGTAAAACAGACGTCTCTCTTCTTCCAGGTCTGCACGGCTGCTGAGCATCATTTGAGAGGGGAACAGTTCCTCCTCTAATCCTACAATGAATACGTATGGAAATTCCAATCCCTTCGCCATATGGATCGTCATTAACGTTACTGCATCGTCTGATTTTTGATTACGATCCTCATCTGTAAGAAGTGCAACATCCTGAAGAAAAGACCCAAGACTTTTATCTTCACGATTTGGATCGTCAGTAAATTCTTTGATGGCGTTCAGGAGTTCCTGTGTGTTCTCATACCGGCTCATGCCCTCTATGGTTTTATCTTCATAGAGTTCCTTTAACAATCCGGAAGTCTTGGCTATTTGAGAAGCAGTTTCATAAGCATCCTTTTTCTCATTCGTAAGTCGAAACGATTTAATGAGTGTCGCGAAATTTTCAACTTGAGTTCCACCTTTTCCACCAACATAGGAACTAGCTCTCTCCATGATTTCCCAGAGTGTCTTCCCTTCCTCACTTGCAGCTACAACCATCTTATCAATGGTGCCAGGGCCAATTCCTCTTTTGGGAAGGTTGATGATCCGACGCATACCCGTTTCGTCGTTCGGATTTACAGTATATCGGAAGTAAGCCAAAAGGTCTTTTATCTCTTTTCTCTGATAAAATGATAAACCACCAACAATGCGATAACGAATGTTATTTCGTCTTAGAGCTTCTTCAATAGCTCTGGATTGGCTATTGGTACGGTATAAAACTGCAAACTCTTTTTCAGAGGCATGATTATGCATCTTCGTTTCAAAGATTGCGGAAGCTACAAGTTTCCCTTCCTCGTTATCAGAAGTGGACTTGATCAATTCAATAAGATCACCCTCCTGATTTGCCGTCCAAACGTTTTTCTTTAATTGGGCTGTATTCTTATTGATTACAGAGTTTGCTGCATTTACAATGGTCTGAGTGGATCTGTAATTTTGTTCTAACCGAATGGTTTTTAGATCGGGGTAATCTCTTTCAAAATTTAAGATATTCTGAATGTCCGCTCCACGAAAGGCATAGATACTTTGAGCATCATCACCAACCACACAGATATTCTGTCTTACGGCTGCAAGTCTTTTAGCTATTAAGTATTGTGAGATATTTGTATCCTGAAACTCATCAATCATTACATAGTGAAAACGCTGCTGATACTTATTTAGAACATCAGGATGTTCTTGAAATAAGATATTCGTATTGAAAAGCAAGTCATCAAAATCCATTGCATCAGCGGCGAAGCATCTTTCCGAGTAGGCCTTATATATTCGCCCCATCTCCGGTCTCATATTCTGAGTGTCATCTTCTAAATAGACAGGGTTGTTTTGGTATTCCCTCCATGATACCAGCCTATTTTTGGCACTAGAAATCCTGTTATAAACAATGTTTGGCTTGTATACTTTATCGTCCAGATTAAACTCTTTTACAATAAGTTTAATGAGAGACTTAGAATCATCCGTATCATAAATCGTGAAGTTGCTAGGGTATCCAATATGGTGTGCTTCCGATCTTAGTATTCTTGCAAAAACAGAGTGGAAAGTACCCATCCATAGATTCTTTGCTTCACTTCCAACCATCTCCTGTATACGTTTCTGCATCTCACGTGCAGCCTTATTCGTGAAGGTTAGTGCCATAATGTTGAAGGGATCAACATTATGAGCTTTAATCAAATGGGCGATTCTATAGGTGAGAACTCGTGTTTTTCCTGAACCTGCACCAGCAATGATCATGCATGCTCCTTCTACGTTTACTACACCTTCTTTTTGTGGAGGATTTAACTGATCAAGATAATCTGCTTGCGCTTCTGCCATCTCGCAAATCTATTTGATTTGACTAACAAAAATTTCGACTGAGGTCTATAAAAATTCAGGAAACAAAGTGGAAAAATTTATTCAAAACAATGAATGCCAAGAAGCATAGGAATATGACCACTTCCGTGATTAGTATGATGTTACTTGCTCTAAAGAATGGCTTTTTCACAGCGGCGAAAGACGAGTTGTGTTTTAACTTTTGCAATTGATAAAATTAACAACATTAATGAAATGTTATTGCAATGTTAATCTCAGACTTTTTAATAATCTTAAATCTTTACTCCTTTATTTATTTTGTGAGTAAGCTACGTCAATAAACAATGATGGATTTTTTTTATCTTGTTTTCCCTAAAACTAACTTAACTACTCTTAATTATGGATTTTTCATCAATCAACTGGCTTGCTGTTTTAGTAGCAACTGTTTCATCATTTATCGTAGGAGGTCTTTGGTACGGACCTATTTTTGGAAAGGTCTGGATGGCCGAAATGGGATTTACAGAAGATGACTTAAAGAATGCTAACATGGCAAAGATTTACGGGAGTGCATTTGTGTTAGAATTTATCATTGCCTTGCAGCTTGCATTTTTTATGGGACATGGAAGTAGTGAGCCATCCGTAGGTCAAGGAGCAGCTTATGGCCTGCATATAGGCTTATTTTTTATTGCTGCTGCTATGGGAGTGAATGCATTGTTTTCACGAGCAACGCTGAAACTGTGGTTTATCAATGCTTTTTACTTTGTGATACTATTGACACTCATGGGTGTGATTCTTACGGTGATGTAGATAGCTACAAATGGCTAACAAAATAAAAAAGAATAACTCTCAATTTGAGAGCTTATTCTTTTCTGTTAAATACTCCTTTGTGATACACTTGATCACACTCACTATCTTTCAAAGAGCATACGCGATAGAGGTATTCATCTTTTGATATAAACACCCAACTATCCCTTAGTAATAAACCTCCATATTGGTATTCATAGTAAATGTTCTCACCTTGGATCTTAACAATTCCTTTGCTGACGCCACCAAGTTTGTCGAATTCATAAAACTCAAGCTGGTTGCTTTCATTATTTAAAAATCTCACACCTTCATTTCTTAATCCAAATTCAAGCGTTTCAGGATCAGTAGCAAAGGTTTTGACTTTAATTATTTTTCCGTCCAGGCCCCAGGAAAACTCCTTTACTGTCTTTCCTTGATGCCCTCCAAGTTGCTCCCCCTCAGATACCCATGCACTACCAACTAAATTGGAGAATACTGTTAGAGGATTCTCCTGCGATGATGCAGAGAGATAAACACCAGCAATTAATGATATAGTAAGCGTGATTCTATTCATCTAATTTCTTGAGTTAGGATATAGTATTCGTGGAATTGTCATAATCTCGGTTTGCCTACCATCAATATATCTTACACCTTGACCATCAAAATAGGCATCTTCTTCCAGCATAATCCTTATTTCCTTTCCCCATTCCTCAAGATATACTCCGGCATTTAATTCTATCGAGTGTGCCGTTTTTGGATAAAGAGGGTAGTCACCTTTGCCTGGTACACCTCCTTGCTGATCCCATAATCCTATGGTAGGACCAGCGGCATGTCCATGGTATCCAATTGGATGAGTATAAATCACACCTTTTATCTCTTCAGACTTGCATTGATCCAATGTAGCTTTTAAAATTTCATTACCACTTCGACCAGTTTTGAAATTGGATGTTAATATATTCTGAACTCTACTTCCTTTTTTGAAAGCATCCTTTAAAAAATTAGGGACGCTAGTCTCTCCTGACTTCAAAACATATGCATGCTGTTGCGTATCAGTATTTAACCTCAAATAAGTGATTCCGAAATCTACATGCAATAAATCTCCTGGATAGATGATTTGCTGTTCTGGTCTTTCAGAAAATGACCTAAGGTGATCGAAAGATTCAGGGTCCTTCCGCTGGATAGATACCGAAGGGTGAAACCAAGCGGTGAAGCCAAGTTGCCTTATTCTGTCTCTATACCACCAAACAACATCGTTTGTGGTCGTAATGCCAGGTTGAATTACTTTTTCAGAGAAGCCTTCTGCTATAATTTGATGCGCTATTCGCACGATGTTTTGATACACCCTCATCTCACTTTCTGTACGAGTCTCTAACCATCCGATGGCAACATTTTCAGCACTTACTACCCTGGATTGATATTTCTTAGGAAGAACATTCATCAGCATGTCGTGATGGGTAGCAGAAATACCATCAGCTAAAGCAAAATTTCCTGATTTATTGATACCTATTTTCTGAGGATCTTTATCAGCTATCATGTCAGCTAGAGCTTTCCATTGATCTGGTTGTTCTTCCTTATTCCAAATGGTCTTGAAAAGCTCACCAGTATTGTATCTAGACATTCCAAACGTTTCTAGCGATTTTCCATTACCAGGATTGTACGCAATGAGCATAGTTGTTCGTCTTGCAGATTGCCAGGTCGCAGGAAGTAGCGTTTTGATTACTGGATCTTCATTATATTCTCTTGCAATAACAATCCACATATCTATGCCTGATCTATTCATAATTTCGGGTAGTACTGTTTCTACTCGTTCTTTCAACCAATTATCAATAACTTCAGCTCTTTCCTGCATTGATAATATCTTTGGGAGATAGGGATTTTGAGCTATGGATGTTAAAGGTGAAATGAGGAGAAGAATGAGAAACTTTTTCATAGGTCTAGGAGTTTCAAGGTTTGAATCAATTTATAAATAATAACAACACTACAGAATCATCGGTGTAATAATAATTTTGATTTTTTCTTTTCTGTATTTCAATGAAAAAAATATACTTAATCGCTTTACTCACTTTTATCCAGATATCTGCTTTTGGTATTCAAAAGGTAGATAGCCTCAAATATGAGCTGTTTAAACATGAGCAGGAAGATACGATCAAAGTTGATTTATTAAATAATCTTGGATATGAGTATTGGATCATCAATCCGGTTGAGTCAATTATTTATGGGCAGCAAGCGAAGGCACTTGCTCAAATTCTGAATGATTCTTCCGGGCTTGCTTTTTCCAATAGAGTTATAGGGGTAGCACATTGGGCAAGAGGAAGTTATGATAGAGGTTTAGAATATTTATTGGAGGGGTTATCATTATACACGAGGTTGGATGATAAGCTAGGAAGAGCAAATTGTCTGATGAACATAGGATTAATCTATTCAGATAGATCAGATAATAAGTCTGCAACAGAATACTTTTTTGAAGCTTTAAAGCTATTTGAAGAGGAGGGGGCAGAGAACAGATCGGCGACTACTTATGTCAAACTGGCTACTATTTTTATCTCCGAACGAAAATTTAGTGCAGCAATAGATTTTTTAGAGCGCGCAATGAATATTCATGGCGCTGATTCATTTGTTTATGGGATGTCTGAAGTTTTAAATAGATATGGGCTATTGAATATTGCTATGGAACAATATGATAGCGCAAATTTTTATTTGGAGAGTTCTTTAGAAGTAAGTAAAGAAATCGAAGACATAGATGGTGTTACAAAAAATCACATTGACTTGGCCGAGGTGGCCTTACGCACTGGTAATTATTCAGAGGCAGAGCAGTTGCTTCAGGAGGGATTGGTTTATGCTCGAAAGATTCATTCCCACAAATGGCTCAAAGAGATATACAAGGGACTTCAACAGATAGCTAGGAGAAACGGGGACCTTGAGAAAGCGATCGAATTTTATGATCAGTATACGCTAGAAAAGGATAGCATTTTTAATGAGGAGACTTTAAAAAATTTGACAAAGCTTGAGGCTGAACTTGCGACTGCAGAACAACGAAGACAACTTGTAGCAAAAGAGAAGGAGATCTTGATCTTGGAAAAAGAATATGAACTCCAACGTATTCGATTGATTATACTAGTGATCATAGTTTTGGCTGTGCTCATCACTTCATTACTTATAGTAAGGAATAGAAGATTAATAGCAGAAAAAAAGGAGGAGAAAGCTAAAGAAGAGGCAGATAAAATTAAGCGAGATTTAGAATCTAAGAACAGAGAACTTGTTTCTTACACGGTCAATTTTGTTCAAAAAAATCAATTGTTCGAGGAGTTAACAAATTCAATTGGAGATCTTAAGAAAAAGTCTAAGGACAATGCAAAAGAGTTGACCTCAATGGAGCGAACAATTAGACGCCATCTTCAAATAGATAGGGACTGGGAGGATTTTAAACTACGATTCGAAAACTTACACACAGGTTTTTTTGATAAGCTTTTGGCACATGAGTCTGGATTGACAGGAAATGATTTAAAACTTTGCGCCCTGGTTAAAATGAATTTCAATATCAAAGAGATCGCTGATATGATAGGTATCTCCACTGAAAGCGTCAAAACTGCTAGATACAGACTAAAGAAAAAGTTGAATCTGGAAAGTGATATATCTATAAATGACTTTCTAAATACTGTGGAATAAAATAGTTTAAGGAATGTGACCTATTGTCTATCGTTGGATCACAGCTTGTATACCTAATTATAAGCACAAATTCTAGCACATCCTTGATTTTTGCATGCGTTACCTAAAATTTAGAATGCATTGAAAAAATCAATTGAGTTATCACTGATCAGAAGGATAATTGTAATGGTTGGTGTTGTATTGGCTATTGTGCTACTTTCTTCTTGCAAACAGAAAGAAACATTTCAAGCTCCAATGTTTGAAGAAATTGGAGATTATAGAATGGACGTTTCGAGCTCCTCTAAGAATGCTCGGAAGTTTTTTGATCAAGGAATGGTTTTCACATTTGGATTTAATCATGGTGAGGCTGCACGGTCATTCAGAGAGGCCATTAGACTAGATAGCAATTTCGTTATGGCATATTGGGGTTTGGCATATGCATTAGGGCCAAACTATAATGCTCCACTAGATCCAACCAACAAAGATGAAATAATGGATGCGGTGTATAAAGCCTCAAAATTAAAAACCGATGCAGAATCATGGCAAAAAGATTTGATAGAGTCAATTGAAATCAAATATGTGGAAGTGGAAGAGGCGAATGATCCTCAATTAGAAGCATTTGCACAAAAAATGAAGGAATTGAGTGAGCTATATAATGATAACGTCGATATTCAAACGCTTTATGCTGAAGCATTAATGCTTCTTCATCCTTGGGACCTATATGATTATAAAGGAGGGCCTGCTAAGACATGGACACCAGTGATTTTATCGGTGCTAGACAAGGCGCTTGATCTAGACCCCAAACATCCATTAGCTAATCACCTATACATTCATGCAACGGAAGCATCAGATCAACCAGGTTTAGCGTGGAATGCTACAAAAGAACTAAGTAGTATTATTATTCCAGGTGCCGGTCATATTGTTCATATGCCTTCACATACTTATATAAATACTGGAGATTATCACCTTGGAACAGAAGTCAATCTTACAGCAGTGATTGCGGATAGTATCTATTTAGATCAATGTGAATCACAAGGGGCATTTCCATTATATTATTATCATAACTATCACTTTCTTGCTGCTTGCGCAGCACTTGAAGGTAGAGGGGCACTTGCTATTGAGTCTTCTTTTAAAATGACAAATACAATAGACAAAACACTGTTAGGTACCCCTGGGTTTGAAACAACCCAGCACTTTATGACAATCCCTTATAACGTGCTTGTGAAGTTTGCACAATGGGAGAAAATATTAACTCTTAGCGCTCCAGATAAACAATATCCATACATGACTACAATTTGGCACTATGCAAGAGGCATGGCATATGCGAATTTAGGACAGGTTCAAGCAGCAAATAATGAGCTCATTTCACTAAAAAACACACAAAATGGAGCTGGGTTTTCAGAGTTTCTTGTATTCGGAATCAATCCTGGTCAAATGGTAGTCGATATAGCTATGTATGTGTTAGAAGCAGAGATTGCTCAGAAAGGGGGGGATTATGTGTTAACCGAAGACTTATTATTAAAAGCAGTAGCTGTAGAAGACAGTATGAGTTATAATGAACCTCCGGATTGGTTCTTTTCAGTTAGGCATATTCTAGGAGACTTCCTCATGAAGCAAGGCCGGTATATGGATGCTGAGGAAGTATACAAAGCTGATCTATCACATTTTCCGAAAAATGGATTTGCTTTGAATGGACTATATCACAGCCTATTGTTTCAATCTAAGAAGGATGAAGCTAATAAGGTGAAAAATGATTTGGAGACTGCTTGGTCTCATGCTGATAGTGACCTTAAATTTTCTCGAATTGATGAGGGTAAAAGAAGAAATTTAGCGCTTAAAGTAGAACCTAAAGATCCAAGCGACTTAATGAGGATTTCAACCTCTTTTTGCAGTTTTTTTTAGTAGTAGACCTTTTGTCTACCATAAAAAATAGGTTCACTAGAGTCATCAAGTAATATTTGCAACGTCTTCTTCTCAAATATTAGGTTTTGATAAGAGAAGACAATTACTCTAAAGGCGGAGTAATTTTTGGTGGTAGGGGCATCCTCTCGGATGCCCTTTTTTATTTTACTATAATACGATTAGTCAATTGGTCTCCCTCAGAAGTTATTACCTTCAAGAGGTAGATGCCTTTCGTAAGGTTATTTACATTCACCAAATAGTTTAGTGGATTTTCTTGCTTAGTATCTTCTCTTAAACTCCCGGCAGTTCCTCCCGATAAGCTGTAAAAAGCGATTTCTTGAATTTGAAAAGGTTGACTGGATGATATATTCAGTGTGCCATCTTTGATGACAGTAGGATAAGACTTGATTTCAATTGATTCTTTTTGAACAGAGGTATTAACTCTTGTGATTTCAAAAAACTCAAAAGCGCCATCAAAGTCTACTTGTTTGAGGCGGTAGTACTCGACTGAGGCATAAACGAACTTATCAATGTATTGATAATCTATGACTTTGTTCGTGTTTCCATTACCTGATATTTGACCAATTTCATAAAAATTTTCGCCATCTTCTGATCGTTCTAGTACGAAATAGTCATTATTAATTTCTGAGGCTGTTGCCCAAGCAATGCTGACATTTTTGTCAATAGAAGAAGTTCTGAAGTACAATAATTCTACTGGTAGAGGAGTTGCTCCGTCTCCATTTATAAATTCCTCTATTGGAGAAAAACCATCATCCGATAAGTCATCAATAGTTTGTTGTTGATCCCCACCAGTTCCAGTTTCTCCAGGAATAAAGGCATCTGCACTTCCCGAGTAAGAGCCCGCGTAGACAGCACCACCACCAGAGTATGAACCCTGACTTCCTGATTTTCCAAAATTGCCTGATACGACTAACGTACCTGAAGTAGCAATGTCAATTTTATTTGAAAACGATGCATCGCCCAAAATGATTACTACTGAATTAGCACCGATATTTAAATCCATAGATTTATTGGCAAAGGACCAATCTCCATATACGATCAAAGTATCATTGTCCTCTATAGATAATGAGCCATTGCTATTTGAGTTCGCAAAACTCATATCTATTCTGTCACTGCTAGATGTGCCAACAGTTACATAATGATCTACTGATATGGTTTGATTGGAGAATGCGAGATTGTCGTCACCCGCGTTTACGGTAAGTGTTCCAGGAAAGCTTCCTCCAGACCATGTTGCGTTAGTTGTCCACTGACCTTGCTGGGAAGAGGACTGACCACTAACGGTAATGGTTATTAGTATAAATAAAATTGAACCAAGATTTCTGATCATAATTTTAGCGATTATAATAAATCTACGTAAATAGATACCTTTTTGTATTGGTAAGTAACTCTTTGTTGGAGTATTAAATTTTATTCTTCGACCAAACATTCATATTACTTGTTGACCTGCTTTTTTCTACCTTTGAGCCATATATCAAAAACTGATAAATGAATTATCTCAATAATCTAACGGAGGGAATCGGAAATACCCCACTTCTAAAACTCAATAGTGTTAATAAAGGCATAAAAGGAACCATTTTAGTAAAGGTTGAATATTTCAATCCAGGCAATTCTATTAAGGATAGAATAGCACTAAAGATGATAGAAGATGCTGAGGAAAAAGGGATTTTGAAGCCTGGGGGTACTATTATCGAAGGTACTTCAGGAAATACTGGAATGGGACTTGCTTTGGTGGCTATTTCCAAAGGGTATAAGTGCATTTTTACTTTGGCTGACAAACAAAGCAAAGAGAAAATGGACATTCTGAGGGCGGTAGGAGCAGAGGTAATTGTATGTCCAACCAATGTAACGCCTGAAGATCCAAAATCTTATTATTCGGTGGCAAGACAATTAGAAAAGGATATACCTAATTCTTTTTACCCTAATCAATACGACCACCCTGCGAATGCTGAATCTCACTACGAAACAACAGGGCCAGAAATTTGGAGAGATACAGATGGAAAAATCACACATTATGCTGCTGGTATGGGTACAGGAGGAACTATCAGTGGTACTTCTAAATACTTGAAGGAACAGAATCCTGATGTAGTGACTATAGGTTTAGATTCTTACGGGTCTGTATTCAAAAAGTATAAGGAAACCGGAATTTTTGATGAAAAAGAAGTCTATCCGTATCTCACGGAAGGAATCGGAGAAGATATTCTTCCTAAGAATGTTGACTTTGATATGGTTGATCATATTCTGAAAGTAACTGACAAGGACGCTGCAATAATGACCAGAAGATTGGCTAGAGAAGAAGGATTATTTATAGGTTGGTCATGTGGCTCTGCTGTATTTGGAGCGCTCGAGTTTGCAAAAGGCAATTTGAAAGAAGATGATGTGATGGTTATCATTCTTCCAGATCACGGTACAAGATACCTTGGTAAAGTCTATAATGATGATTGGATGAAGGATCATGGTTTTCTTGAAGAACGGAAATTTGCAACTGCCAAAGACATTATTCAACATAGAAATGGATCATCAGAACTGGTAACCATTAATCAAAAATTAAAGGTTGGTGAGGCCATTAAGACCATGAATCAAAAGGGAATAGATCAAGCTCCGATTGTAGACGGGAGTAACTTTGTCGGAAGTATTTCTGACAGTAGAATATTAAGTAGCCTCATTGAAAACCCAGAATTAAAAGATAAACCCGTTGCTGATGTCATGGATAAATCTTTCCAGTTTGTATCACCACATGAAACGATTGATGTAATGTCTTCAATGCTAAATAGGGAAACAAAAGCTTTATTGGTCAGAGATCAGGCCAATGATGTTCACATAATTACGCAAAGTGACCTTTTGGTTGCAATGACGAATTGATTAAATTTGATAAGTACAATTAAATTTTAACTCTTTACTTGCAGTCCCGACGTGTATTCGTCGGGATTTTTATTTGCAATACGGATGAAATCGAATCAGCCAATTGGAATTTTTGATAGTGGAATAGGGGGACTCACTGTTGCCAAAGCAGTAAAAGAGGTGCTTCCTGATGAGTCCATTATTTATTTTGGGGATACAGCCCACTTACCATATGGAGATAAGTCGACGGCAGCAATTCAAGCCTATTCCGTTCGTATTGCTGAGATGCTTTTGACTCAGAAATGTAAGGTTATTCTTATAGCGTGCAATTCAGCCTCATCTGCGGCATATGATCTTGTCATTGAATATGTGGGCAAAAAAGCAAAGGTGTTTGACGTAATTAACCCAACGATAGATTTCATTCGAGAGAATCATCAAGATGACACCATTGGGTTGATCGGTACGAAGCAAACAGTTTCGGCAGGTGTATATAAGAAAAAAATTCAAGAGCTTAATCAAAGTATCAAATTTAGGTCACTAGCTACTCCTCTTTTGGTCCCTATGATAGAGGAAGGAATCTATGATGATGAGATAAGTAGAAATGTGATTGCAAAATATTTGGGAGATCCTATTTTGAACGATATCAAATCGCTTATTCTTGGATGTACCCATTATCCAATCATCAAAAGCCAGATTTTAAATCATTACAGTTCTCATAAATCTGAAGTTGAAATAATTGATTCTGCCAATACAGTAGCCAATGCTCTCAAATCTTTTCTTGAATTTCATCAACTAAAGAATCGAGAGAAAAAATCAATGGATAAATTCCTGGTATCCGATTTTACTGAGTCATTTGAGATGACTACAAAAACTTTCTTCGGTAAAGAAGTACATTTGGAGAGAATTCCGATATGGGATGAGTTGTCTTAAATTGAATTATGAATAAAATACTTTTTTTAGCTTTATTTATCATTATAAGTGCTTGTTCAGTCACTAAAAGTACAAAATCGTCTCATCAGTTTACTGGTGGTAGTGTTGGGTGTGGAAATTTCATCGTCTATAAATTGTCGGAAGATAATACCGAGTATGTGTCTGTGGCTGTCAATGCAAGATCCATTGATGTAGAGAGTGATCAGGCTTATGCTATAGGGAAGGCAGATATCGTTGAAGTAAAACGAAAAAAATACGCAGGAAAGGTTGACGCTTCTTTGTGTAATGATGTGATGATAGATATGCCGAAAGAGGAGCTGGAAGAAGTAGCAACAAGTGGCATTGTAGAATTAAAATTGAGTAAGGAGGAACTTGAAAAAGCTAAAAACAAAAGACCATATAGAGCTACCGTTATACTTAAAAATGTAATATTTGGCTCGCTGACAATAGATTATTTATACCTTGAAAATATATATGTAGGATGGTTGCCAGGATAGTATTCTTATTCATTTTATTCATTTTTTCAGGATTCGCATATGGACAGAATCTAGCATGTGGAACTCCTGAGCCTTCATTAACTCAAAAGCAGAGATTGAACCAACTTGTTGAATTGGAACAGTCAAATGATTTAGTGACTTTAGCAGCTTCTGGGGTTAGCGAAATTGCAATTATTGCACATGTTATAAGGCAGGATGATGGCACTGGTGGATTATCTGAAGAAGAACTACAAGATGCTTTAGATAATGTTAATAGTTTTTATCTCAATGCAAACATGTCTTTTTTCTACCTGGACATTAGATACATTGATGATAATAAGTACTATGATTTTGTGACGGGTGATGAGTCAGAACTTACTTCTGAGTACAATTACGATGGTGTGATAAATATTTATTTTGCAAACTCAGTAAGTAATGGAGCGGGTTCATTCTATTGTGGTTATGCATATTTCCCAGGAGGACCAGACGTAATTCTTATGAATAACGGATGTACTACAAATGGTAGCACTCTTCCACATGAGATAGGACATTTTTTTTACTTGTATCACACCCATGGGACAACAAACACAGGCACCACTGATGAAGTCGTAATTCGGCCAGGTGAAGAATCAGTAGGATGCATAGAACCAGATTGTACACCAGCACCATCTAATTGTGATACAAATGGCGATCAACTTTGTGATACCGAAGCAGACCCGAATGTGTCTGGAAAGGTAGACGGTGATTGTAATTATACTGATAGTGAAGTTGATCCTAATGGAGATGCTTTTCGGCCAGACCCTACCAATATTATGTCTTATTCAACCAAACCCTGTAGAAATCTTTTTACTAATGGGCAATACAATCGTATAAATTCTGCATACCTAAACGATAGAAACTATTTACTTACGGATAATGTACTTGCTGCATTCGATGTTGAAGATGCAGAAATATGTGAAGGTGAGTTGATAAACTTCTCAGATAACTCAATAAATGCAGTTTCTTATTCTTGGACGTTTGAAGGGGGTGATCCGGCAACTTCTACTGAGGCTAATCCATCTGTAGTCTATACAACAAGCGGTTCTTATGATGTTTCCTTAACTGTTCAAGACGAAAATGATATTGCGAATACAAAGACTTTCACTGAATTAGTCTCCGTTAGAGGAGAGATTACCTCAGAAGTGAATACTTTAAGCGGTTCCTTTGAAGAAGAGTCATTACAAGAGCTTGTGATTAGTGGTGGGACTGATACTTGGCAGCAAACAAATGTTGGATCAGATGGAAGTAAATCAGCATATGTAGTACTTGTTTTTATGAAAAATGGCCAAGAAGATTATTTAGTAATTGATCCATTGAACTCTGCCGTTGATAAAGGTTTTTTGCTAAACATTGATTACGCATATGCACCTTTAAATGATAATACAGAAGATCGCCTAGAGGTCGTCTATCGGGATCCTTGTGGAGAATGGCAGTCCGTGTGGTCAAAAGAGGGACAAGATTTGGCTACTGCACCTAATGAAGATCAGGTATTCTTTTTTCCTTCAAGTAATCAATGGAAATCAGAGACTATTTTTTTTGAAGTGGATGAAAGTGTTGATGTAGCTGAAATAGCGTTGAAAACGACATCTGATAATGGGAATTCCTTATTTGTTGACAATTACACCATTGAAACTTTTGATACAAATTTTTCTATTTCAGATATTGAAGTAAAAGATGCTACTTGTACGGATATTGAAGATGGATCTATAGAAATTATTGTAGAGGGGTATGGTGCATTTGAATATAGCCTCGATGGTGAAACATTTATCGAATCAAGTATAGTTTCGAATCTTTCACCAGGCACATATAACATTGTAGTTAGAAATGTATTGAACCATGAAGAAACCATGGAAGTCACCGTAGGTTACGAAAATCAATACCCATCCAAACCAGTTATATCAGAATCAAATGGAGAGCTGTCTATTAATTTGATAGAGGAGCAAACAGTGGAATGGTATATCAATGGAATTCTAATTCCTGAGGTAAATTCTAATTCTATTTCTGTTGATGAAAGTGGCAACTATTCAGTAAAAGTTTCAAACGGAATGTGCAGCATAACATCAGATGATTACTTTTTTTCAAAATCGGGTTTCTTTATCTCTGATATCAAAGTAACAAAGTCCTCATGCTCTGATATTGCAGACGGATCCATGTCTATCTCTGTGAATAAAGAGGGAATATATGAGTATAGTATTGACGGTGAAACCTATGGTGAATCAAGTGTGATTTCAAACCTTTCCCCTGGAACATATAATGTTATCGTAAGGAATTCCTCAGATAGTGAAGAGACCATGGAAGTCACTATTGGGTATGAAAATGAATACCCTGCTAAGCCGATCATATCTAAGTCAAATGGAGAACTTTCAGTCTTGTTATCCGAAGGGCAAACAGTAGAATGGTATTACGAAGGAGAACTTGTACTTGAAGAAACATCTGGCACTATCTCATCTGATGGAAATGGATTGTATTCAGTAAGAGTCTCTAACGGAGCATGCAGCACTATGTCAGATGAGTTCATTGTCTTAGGTGCAGAAGATGATTTTAGGTCGTTGGAGGTTTATCCCAATCCTGTTCAGAAAATACTTTCAGTATCTCTTTCTAATGAGCTTAAGAATAGAGTTAAATATTTATCAATTAGTGACTTGTCAGGGAAAGTTCTAGTCCAACTGGATTATGACGAAAATGTCAATGTTGAATCTCTTGAATCAGGTCTCTACTTCATTCATTTCGAACTTGAAGGACAAAAGATTACAAGACGTTTTCTTAAACAATAAAGAGCCGTAAATTCGAGTGTGATTTCATTCGTCTTCTATCTCTCCTTTCTGTTGATCTTCGTGGTTTTCGCTGTATATGCAGAGCGAAAGACTGCCGCGTTTATTCAAAATAGGCTTGGTCCAATGGAAGTAGGTCCAAAAGGGATACTGCAAACTATAGCTGACCTGCTGAAGATGCTTCAAAAAGAAGATATACGTGCCAATGCCGTTGACTTGATTCCATTTCTCATAGCTCCAATTATTGTATTTTCTGCAGTTTTCACGGGCTTCTCTGTATTACCAATAAATGAAGAACTGATAGGTTCAAACATCACAAGTGGTGTCTTCTTCCTTCTAGCGATTGTTTCTTTAGATGTATTGGGAATCTTAATGGCCGGTTGGGCCTCTAATAATAAGTATAGCTTATATGGCGCTATGCGTTCTATCGCACAAATTGTTTCATACGAAGTGCCTTTAGGTTTGAGTGTTCTATGTGTCGTCATTATTTCAGGCACACTCAATCTAAATGAAATGAGTGTGCTTCAATCTGATTCAGGTATTCTATCATGGAATCTTGTTCGGCATCCGGTATTGATCGTTCCGTTTATCATATTTTTCATTTCCGGATTAGCAGAATCAAACAGAACGCCTTTTGATCTTCCTGAGTCAGAATCAGAATTAATAGGAGGTTATCATACAGAGTATTCGGGTTTCAGGTGGGGCATGTTCATGCTTTCAGAATACGGAATGATGCTACTGTTATCAATTCTGGGTACAGTTCTTTTTTTAGGAGGATGGAGCTCTCTAATATCAAATTTTGCAGAAGGACCTATTTGGGGATCTTTTTGGTTGCTTTCTAAGTCAATGCTATTGATTTTCATCCAAATGTGGATAAGGTGGACGCTTCCTCGATTGAGAGTCGATCAACTCATGAGCCTGTCATGGAAATATTTAACACCTATATCCATTTTGATGTTATTCATTTGTGCTATGTGGAAACTTTGGATCATAGGGTAAACAATGGGCTATTTCCGTAACATATCATCATCAGCAAAAACTACATGGAAAGGGATGTTTTTGTCCATCAAGTACTTTTTTCAAGCAAGAAGAAGTCGTAAAAAAGAGTGGGTAGCAGAAGAAAATTATTTTGAAAAGGCCAATGGCACATTCACAGTACAGTACCCCAAAGAAAGCATACCTATTCCTGACCATGGAAGGTATCAATTGCATAATGAAATTGACGATTGCATAGTTTGTGACAAATGTGCCAAAATATGTCCCGTTGATTGCATTGATATTGAGCCAGTGAGATCTCCGGAAGTTTTCGGACAGACCTCAGATGGAACACCCTTAAGAATACATGCAGCCAGATTTGATATAGATATGTCAAAGTGTTGTTTCTGCGGACTATGCACAGTAGTCTGTCCTACAGAGTGCCTCACAATGACAAAAGAATTTGATTTTAGTACCACAGATATTCTAGATCACAACTTCTCATTTAGTAAAATGAATGATCGTGAAATAGCTGAGAAGAAGAAGGAATTTGAAGAGCATCAAGTAACAAAGTTGAAGGCTAAGCCTGAGTTACCTGAAATCAAGAAGGAAGCAGACGTCTCGAAAAAACCTGCAGCAAAACCAGTTTTCAAACCTCGTATTCCAAAGAAGAAATGATCATTACTATTCAAATCTTCTTAGTGTTAGTTGTTCTACTCGGAGTAGGGGTGATTTTGGCTACAAAGAACATTATTCATGCAGCATATGCACTTTGCCTTTCATTAGTAGGTATTGCTGGCATATATGTAATACTCATGTCAGAACTTCTGGCGGTAGTACAAATTATGTTGTATGCAGGAGGGGTTGTGATTTTACTTGCTTTTGGTGTGATGATGACGAATCGTTTAAGAGGGGAAAAGGTGCTTTCTGGCTCTAGAAATCAACTTCTGGGAGCTATGATATCACTTATCCTTTTTGGAAGCTTGGTATTCTTTATTTCTAATACTTCTTTCACTGTCAGTGAAAATTTGAAACAAGACCAAGTTAAAAAGATAGGAGTCTCCTTTTTGACAGAGCATATTGTAGCTTTTGAACTAATCGCTTTTGTATTATTGGTTGCTTTGATAGGAGCTGCCTACTTGGCTAAAGCTGCTACTGATGAATGAAACAATGCTAACATATTACTTGTATCTCGCAGCATTCATATTTAGCGCGGGTGTATTCGTTACCATCACAAAACGTAATGCTATTTTCGTTCTCATCGGAATTGAATTGATGCTAAATGGAGCCAATATTGTATTAGCCTCTTTTTCGCAATTTGATGGAAGTTTGAGAGGCCAAGTATTTGCCATATTTGCCATAGTATTGACAGTTTGTGAGGTGTCAATTGCTTTAGCCATTCTTCTAAATATTTATCGAAAATCCAAAGTGTCCAATTTGGATGAGCTAACGGAGGTAGGCAACTAATGGAGGCACTATTCATCATAATCATTCTATTTCTTCCTTTAGCAGGAGGATTACTTGCCTTCCTATTTGAAAAGCAAACAAAACTCTTTTCTATTTCTGGAGTATCCGTTTCGTTTTTTACATCACTTTACCTCGCAATTACTAAATTCAATTATGCTGTCACTTTTGAGTGGTTACCAAGTATGAAGATGAGTATCTTAATTGATAACGCCTCCATTACTTTGATAGCTTTAGTGACTCTAGTATCCACATTAGTCCATGTATTTTCGATGGAATACATGAAGAAAGAAAGAGGCCAGAATAGATATTTTGCGAAGCTTGGATTTTTCACTTTCTCAATGATTGGTTTACTAATCGCGGATCATTTAATTCTACTGTTTGTGTTCTGGGAATTGGTAGGGTTAGCTTCCTACCTACTTATTGGATTTTGGTATAAAAGCGAAGGAATTCCTTCATCAGCAAGGCTAGCTTTCATGGTGAATAGAATAGCTGATGTTGCGCTGCTAGCAGGTATACTAATATTGAATTCTTCAGGATCCCTTACCATATCTTATTTTAATGATTCATGGCTATTTCTACCCTCAATCCTGATAACTATTGGGGCTTTTGGGAAATCAGCTCAGTTTCCATTCTCAGGCTGGTTGACGAAAGCTATGGTGGGACCAACACCAGTCTCGGCACTAATCCATGCGGCTACTATGGTGGCGGCAGGTGTTTATCTTCTGTATAGAGTAGCCCCGTTCTTACATATTCAAGCCTTGACGGTCATAGCTTTGATAGGATCATTTACCGCTCTTTATGGAGGTATTTGTGCGTTGTTTCAGCATGACATCAAAAAGGTTCTGGCATATTCCACCATTTCGCAACTGGGATATATGGTATTGGGAATTGGAGTAGGAGGAGAGGAAGCTTCTATGTTTCATCTATTTACGCATGCTTTTTTTAAAGCCGGGTTGTTTTTAGGTGCCGGCAGTATTATTCATTTCATGCATCATGCTACAAAACTAGATGCTCAGAATATGAAAAATATGGGAGGGTTGAGATCAGTTTTACCTTGGACATATAGAACATTTTTGATTTGTTCATTAGCGCTTGTAGGCATTCCGCTGTTCAGTGGTTTTATGTCAAAAGAGGGAATAATAATAGCTGCATGGGGATGGGCTGAGCAAACGGGCACATGGGCTTACTTAGTTCCTGACATTGCTTTGATAACAGCTTTTTTGACAGCTATGTACGTCGGCAGAATGCTACTTCTTATTTTTTGGGGAGAAAGTAGATTAGGACAATCAGTGAAGCTATTTAGTGAAAAGTTAAATATTACACTACCGTTGATATTGCTTGCCATAGGATCTCTTTGGTTCATATTTAACCTGAACCCACTTGCTCATACTTCATGGCTAACAAATATTTTTGGTGGAGGCAATTCTGTCAAATCTGATTTTATTTCTCAAAAGGTCATGTTTTTGTCCTTGCTTATGACTTTAGCTGGCCTTGTATTGGCCTATTCATTTTTTAAGTCAGGATCAAATTACAATAAGAACTACTTGTCATTAGATCAAAATCGATTCAGAGCAGCCATAGAAGGATTCTACCTCATTTCTTTATATCATGTTTTTGGAAAGGCAATGGAACGAATTTCAACTTATGCATTTGTCATAGATCAGAAAGTATTGGATAGAATTGTTCATTTAGTTGGGATTGGAGGAGTTGTATTGTCAAAAATAATATCACTGATAGATCGCTTTTTAATTGATGGACCGGTCAATTTAATCGGATATCTTTCTAGATTGATTGGTAGGCTATTGGCTAATCTTAGCTCCAGAGATTTACAGTCACAATTAGCACTTTTGATTCTTGGTCTTATTTTGATTTTAAGCTGGATACTGTTTTTTTAGCACAGCATGCAAAACACATTAACCTACATATTCCTTCTTCCAATACTGATTGCTTTAGTGATGCTTTTCATTCCTGCCGAGAATTGGAAGGTGTTTAGGCGACTCGCCTTAGCGACTACTGTAGTTCAGACTGTACTATCAGTCCTATTGATGGTTAGATTCGATCAGAGCCTGGTTCCAGATAGCTGGTCTTCTGCATTTCAATTCGTAGAGCAAACTGAATGGATAAATATGTCCTTTGGCTCTCTAGGCTCAATAAGCATTCAGTATTTTTTAGGAGTGGATGGAATTAGCCTTCCGTTAGTAATGCTGTCATCTTTTGTTCTTTTAGTGGGAGTCATTTCTTCCTGGAGTATACAAGAGAAAGCAAAAGGATATTTTATTCTCTACCTGATTTTGAGTTCAAGCATAATAGGGTGCTTTATTGCGCTCGACTTTTTCTTGTTTTACCTGTGTTTCGAATTTATGTTGCTTCCAATGTTCTTCCTTATTGGCATATGGGGGGGCAAGCGAAGGTCTTATGCTTCCATAAAGTTTTTCCTTTACACATTATTGGGTTCACTATTTATCTTGATAGTGATGATAGGCTTATATATGAGTGTAATAGATGGCGATTCTAACACTTTTAGCCTGGTGCAAATGATGGATGGAAGTTATAAGTCAGGATCTGTACTAGATCCTGGTTCTCCTCAGATGATCTTTGGCTATTCAGCCCGGGTTTTGGCGTTCTTATCCTTAATCATTGGGTTTGGTATTAAACTCCCGGCTGTACCATTTCACACTTGGCTGCCAGACGCACATGTAGAAGCCCCCACACCCATTTCAGTTGTCTTAGCTGGATTATTGTTAAAAGTAGGTGCCTATGGCTTGTTGAGAATTGCCTACGGAATATTCCCGGATGCAGCACTTGATTATGCTTCTTTAGTGGCCGTTGTAGGAGTTTTATCTATTCTTTATGGTGGATTTAATGCATTAGCTCAAAGAGATTTAAAGAGAATGGTTGCTTACTCCTCTGTTTCTCATATGGGCTTTGTTCTCGTTGGTTTAGCTTCACTTACAGCGGCAGGATTTTCAGGTTCACTTTTTCATATGGTGTCACATGGATTGATCTCACCAGCACTGTTTCTAATTGCAGGAGTAGTCTATGATCGTACTGGAAATAGACAGATGGAGAGTTTTAGTGGGCTAGCTAGTAAAATGCCAGTATACACCTTTTTCACCGCGATCTTTTTCTTCGCAGGCTTAGGGTTTCCGGGTCTTTCAGGATTTGTTGGTGAATTGATGGTGCTCATGGGCGCTTTTGGAAGTTCTCAACTTTCACTTTGGATTGGAATTTTAGCTACACTTGGTATTGCCATCTCAGCAGCTTATTTCTTATGGACTATCCAGAGAATGTTCTATGGAAAATATTTCGTGAAAGAGAGGAGCTGGGAGCCTCATATGTTAGACCTGACTTCCAGAGAAAAATTAATGCTAATTCCACTTACAGTTTTGGTTGTTCTTTTGGGAATTTTTCCAAGATTGATATTGGATTACTCCAATGAAACAATCAATTTCTTTATTGAGCAAATTAGCAAGGTGCAGCCATGAGTTTCAATCAACAACTTGTTGGGATACTGAAAGACCTCCAAGGTACCTGGACGGAAAGTACGCTAATCATAGGATCGATCTTTATTCTGCTAATGGGCTTGGTCAAACCAAGTAAATTATTGATGAAGGGCGGTTTTGCTATAAGCATAGTGTTGGCGTTGTATTTTAATATGGATAATGATTTGGGAGGAGAACGAATGATGAATGGAATATTCATATCCCCATCTTCTATTTATTTCGGCTCACTTTTTTTACTTGTTTCGTTGTTGGTTCTTGTCTTCAAAAGAGAAAAGACACATGCACCTGAATTTTACTTCTTTATTCTAGCTATGCTAGTTGGGAGTCTATTTATCATGAAGGCCAATAGCCTGCTCATTATTTACGTTGCTATAGAGCTGGTATCACTTTCTTCATACATACTCACGAACTTTTCTTTCAAAAAAAAGGGATTTGAAGCTGGTATAAAATATTTACTCTTTGGAGCTATGACTTCAGCGGTCATGTTGTTTGGCCTAGGGTTGATTTATGGATTAACAGGAACGTTTGCAATTTCTGAGTGGAGCCCGACCTTATTTTCTCAGACATTAGCTCAAGTAGGTGTATTAATGCTACTCATTGGGATCTTCTTCAAGATTTCCATTATGCCAGCACATCTATGGGTTCCAGGCACTTATCAATATGCCCCTGCAGATGCTACCGCATTTATGTCGATTGTACCAAAATTAGCAGCATTGGTACTGATGCAAAGAATTTTCGCAACGGGTATATTTAACGTTGATCATTGGATATTCAATACTGTTCTAATTTTAGGAATTTTTACTGTTATAGCGGGTACTCTGGGTGCATTTCGTCAAACCAATGCACGTCGAATGATCAGTTTTGGAGCTATTGCGCATTCTGGTTTTTTACTTCCATTTGCGTTGATGGATACAACCACTTCTCAAGAAGCTTTTTGGTGGTATGCGGTTACTTATGCCCTCATGAATCTAATTGTCTTCTATCTATTGGACAGTTATGAGAGAAAGCAAATTGAAAATATTGAAGACTACAGCAAAGCATCAGAATCAGTTTGGTTAGGAGTCTGTTTTACAGTGGCACTGATCTCTCTGGTAGGAATTCCCCCACTAGCAGGTTTCACCGCTAAGTTTTTTCTTTTCAGTGCCCTTTGGGAATTTTATCTTATCCATAGTTCCAATCTGATTTTATGGTATTTAGTAGTGGCTATCCTTGCAACAGTAGGTTCATTATTTTACTACCTTCAAATTTCCAGGAACATCTTCCTCGTGACAAGAGGCCGAGATAAATCTATCAATTTCAGTTTCTCAACGAAAATAGTCGCAACTCTTTTTTCAATTGCCCTGTTATTGTTGTTCTTTGCACCGAAGCTGGTAATAGTAATGCAACAATTGCTTAATAACGTCCATGAGTGACCCAATAAAACACGAATGTGGCATAGCCCACCTCCGTCTACGGAAACCCCTCCAATATTATATTGACAAATACGGCACGCCTGCTTATGCAGCCAAGAAGATGTATTTGCTAATGAAGAAGCAAAGTAATCGCGGACAGGATGGAGTAGGAGTTGCGAGTATAAAGATTGATTTACCTCCCGGGCATAGATATGTATCCAGATATAGAACAATAGGATCAAATCCAATTGAAGAGATTTTTGGTAAGATTAGCAAAAAGTATCTCAAGGCAAAAAAAGATCCACGAGGTGAAGTCACAGATGCTGAATGGCTAAAAGAAAATTATGCTTTTACAGGAGAGTCTTGGCTTGGTCATCTTAGATATGGGACACACGGGAAAAACAGTATCGAGAATTGTCATCCTTTCCTGAGACAGAATAACTGGAGAAGCCGTAACCTGGTGATGGCAGGAAACTTCAATATGACGAATGTTGAAGAACTATTTGATATTCTTGTTGGGCTGGGTCAGTTTCCGAAAGACAAAGTGGATACCGTGACCGTGATGGAGAAAATTGGTCACTTCCTTGATGAAGAAAATCAACGAATATTTGATAAATATAAGGATGACTTTTCCAATGAAGATATCACCTATAAAATAGAAGAAGAAATAGATCTTCAACGAGTACTACATCGTTCGTGTAGAGATTTTGACGGAGGTTATGCCATGGCTGGTATCATTGGTTATGGAGCTTCGTTTGTAGCGAGAGACCCAGCTGGTATTCGACCAGCCTATTTTTATGCTGATGACGAAGTGGTGGTTGTTACATCTGAGAAACAAGCAATCAAGACGGCTTTTGGGTGTGAGTATTCAGATATCCAAGAGATTAAACCGGGACATGCGTTGATCATCTCCAAAGATGGGGAGTATGAACAATTACAATTCATAGAACCAATAGAGCGAAAGTCTTGCAGTTTCGAACGAATCTACTTCTCGAGAGGTACGGATCCAGATATTTACAATGAACGAAGGACTTTAGGTGAACTACTTGTCCCTCAAGTACTAAAAGCAATAAACTTCGATCTTCGGAACACCGTTTTTTCATACATACCCAACACTGCGGAAACCTCATTTTTGGGATTGATGCGGGGTGTAGAGAATTACTTAATTGCCAAGAGAAAAGAAGTGATTCTTGAGGGAAAACCATCTGCAGATTCAATTGAGGAGATGCTAAATTTTCATCCTCGAATTGAAAAGCTAGTGCTAAAGGATGCTAAACTCAGGACTTTTATAACGGATGACAGTAGTCGTGATGAACTAGTATCTCACGTATATGATACGACGTATGAAGTAATCAATAAGAAAACAGATACCTTGGTTATCATTGATGATAGTATTGTTCGAGGTACTACATTAGAGAAAAGTATCCTGACGCTTTTAGATAGACTTGAGCCTAAGAAAATTGTAATAGTTTCCTCCGCACCTCAGATTAGATTCCCGGATTGTTATGGAATAGATATGAGTAAAATGAAGGACTTTCTTGCTTTTAGAGCGGTATTGGCTTTGCTTAAGGATCACAACAAAGAAGATATGTTGGATGAAGTCTTTGATAAGTGCTTGGCTAGTCAAGCAGATGAAAATCCAAAGAATCATGTCAATGAACTTTATGAGCTTTTTACCTATGAGCAAATTTCAGATAAGATTACTGAAATAGTGAAGCCAGATGGAATGAATGCAGAGGTGGAGGTTGTTTACCAGACTGTAGATAACCTACACAAAGCATGTCCCAATCATTTAGGAGACTGGTACTTTACAGGAGATTACCCGACACTTGGAGGGAATAGAGTTGTGAATAGGTCTTTTGTGAACTACATGAAAGGCATAGAGGTTCGAGCTTACTAGCAAACAATTCGTCTTCATATTGCTTTATGTTGTATGAAGGTTTCTAAAGACGAAATTCTTTTCATTTACGATTCACGTGATATCGATCAGCGTGAAAGATTGCTCTATCTCAAGTCGTTGAAACAAGTTGTGACTAGAGAGCTGGATATTCAAAGAAATGATTTGAATCAACTCATGCTCGCTGATCTAGCTAAAAAATTGAATGTTTCTGAGAAGGATTTAGTACGACAAGATTTAGAGTTTACAATCGGAGACTTGATGGACTTGAATAAAGATGATTTTTTAGACTACTTATCATCCAACATTACAAAACTTAAAACTCCGATTGCTGTCTATCATGATCATGCAAAGTTCTTGAGTCAAGATGCGACTTGATAAAAAGAAGTGATTAACACTTTAATGCTGTTAAGCATTAAACAAATCAAGGTATGAGTTATTCTAGCTTCTTTGGCTCGTTTGCTAATCCGAGAGCGCTCCATCGTTCTCCATATACCGACTCGTAAACAATTTCTACTTGAACAATATCTTGATTGGAGAACCACTTTTTAAGAATAGGGGCATTAATTGTGTCTTTCGAGACACCAATGAGTTCTACTTTTTCACCTGCGGGAATAAGAGTGCCTTTTTTAATATTTGAATAAAAATAATTTTTTATTGAATCTTTCGGCTTGATTACAAGGAAAGTAAAACTTGCAGGATCGCCCACATAGACCGAATCTTCGTAGTGAATTTTAACGTCTTTAATAAATGCAGGTCCAATTCCATTATTCTTTAGAATATACTTGTAAGATTCTCCTCGATGACCTGTATTTGAATTCCACATTTCTAAATATGGAAGTACTGAGGCGTATTGTTGCTTTCGGATAAGATCTGTTTGATAGACAATTGTAAACAATGTTCCTAGAGATGCAATTATGGCAACTATGCTAAGTAATCTATCTGAAGACCATTTTTTCATGCTATAAAAATAGAATAACTCAGAGTTGAACAGCTAGAAATAGGCAAAATACTTGCTCATTTAAATACTTTGAATCGACTCCTGGCATTAAATTGCTCAATTCATCAATGAAGCACAATGGCAACTAGAGGTGGTTTCTCAAGCAAAGCAGGTTTTATAGCAGCGGCAGCAGGTTCTGCGGTTGGATTAGGAAATATTTGGGGATTCCCATACGAGGTAGGAGCTGGAGGAGGTGCTATCTTCGTTTTGGTTTATCTGTTTTTTTGCTTTGCTCTTTGCTTCCCAGTGATGATTACTGAGATCGCGATCGGAAGAAAGTCAGGTAGAAATGCAGTAGGTGCATTCAACGCGCTTGGTCATAAGAAGTGGAATTTTATTGGAAAATTAGGTGTACTCAGTGGGGTACTTATTCTTTCATTCTATAATGTAATCGCAGGATGGGCTTTTGGCTATACCTTCCAACTAGGGTCTGGCAACTTTTCAGTAGCAGACAATTTCACTGAGTTTACGTCAAATGTTTTTACAGTAGGTACCTATGGTTTGCTCTTTATGGTGGCCACAGCGTTCATCGTTTCAAAAGGGATTGCAGGGGGTATTGAAAAAGCAGCCAAAATTCTGCTTCCAACATTGATCATCATGATCATAGGACTGGTTGTTTATTCATTGTTTTTACCGAATGCAATGGCTGGTTTGAAATTTTATCTCCTCCCGGACTTTTCTAAATTCTCCTTCAATGTTGTTTTTAATGCGATGGGGCAAGCATTCTTTTCGCTTTCTCTAGGGATGGGAGCCTTGATTACCTATGGGAGTTATGTTGGAAAGAATGATAACATTGTATCGTCTGCAGCGCTGATTACACTGGCAGATGTTGGTATCGCATTCATTGCGGGACTAATGATATTTCCTTTCATAGGTTTCATTAGCAATGGGGAGCTTACTGGCGTAGGTGGAGGTCCGGAATTGATTTTTGTTACATTGCCTCAGATATTCGGAAGTATTGGAGGAGTCACTGGCTCAATACTAGGCGCTTCATTCTTTGCATTACTCTGTTTCGCTGCTTTAACATCAACCGTTTCACTTCTTGAAGTTCCAGTTTCATATTTAGTAGATGAGCATAAGTTTAAACGTAAAAATGCTGCGTGGCTGATGGCAGGGGTTGTATACGTTATTGGAATCCCATCATTGATTGGAAATGGATACTCAACGTATTTCACTGAATTTATTCAATATTTCAATGCGGAGACGAAAACAAACTTTCTCAGCTTTGTAGTCAACATGGCCAATGATTCATTCCTGCCATTAGGTGGGTGCTTGATTGTCTTCTTTGCTGCCCACATATGGAAAAAAGAGAATATTGATGCTGAGATATCTATTGGAGCGCCAAACTACGAGAAATCGTTTGTTAAGAAATACCTCAGCATTGCATTACCATATCTGGTGCCCATACTGTTGGCTACCATATTTGTAATGACTGTTCTGGTTACCTTTTTTGGATTCGATTTCTAACTCTTCAAAATTCTATTCAGCTGAGCAATAGATAGTACATGCACAAATACTGCACAAGGCATTAAGAATCCCGCAACAAGTACATATGGATAAGTTAATCCTTCTATTGGCATGAGTGTTTGTGTAGCACCATATATTTCGGGTAGATAGATAGTGGTCATAAAAACAAAAATTACGGTCGCCAAAACAAGCAAACCGAGATAATTCCATATCCTGATAACTTTCATGCTCAGCTTTTTTCTAAAGAAGACAATGTACCCTACTATAGGAACCGTGAATGCATAAGCCATGTCAAAATTATAACCTTCGATGGAAGCTTCTTTATGTAGAATGCCTTCAGTAACAGACATCACAAATAGTACCTCCACCAGAATTCGAAAAGACTGAAAAAAGAAAAGCCAAGATGATGGGATATGAGTAGTCCAATCATTATTCCTATTCCGGTAAACGAAAACTCCTGTAAAAATGAATGCAGGAAAGATCATTGTTAAGGCAAATCTGGGAGGGAATTCGAAAGTCTGAATAAATCCAGAGGTAGTAATGGTATAGATGTATACTTGCCAAATAATGAGCCCCAGGATTAGAATGAACTTCTTTTTTTTAGATTTTTCAGGAGCAAATGACCGATCAATAGCAGTAAATCCAAAATAGGCAAGGATAAGGTTTATCATCACCATTAATCCGAAGTATCCGAATTGCAGTATCATAGTGTAGTGTTTTTAAGTTTGGTTAAAATTGAGCTAACAGCTTCCTCGCCATCCTCATTTAGCAGTGAACGTATTTCCTTCATAGCCTCATTCCAAGATGGAATAGCTCTCTCGAGCAAGGCTTTGCCTTCATTGGTAATGTTGATTTCAGGGAAATCAACTTTCGTTGCGTAGCTCTTTTCAAAAAGCCGTCTAAGATTCCGATTAAGAGTGGATTTTTCCATGTATAGAATATCACAGATCTCTTTCTGGTTAAGATTATCCCTTTTGGATAATAGAAATAACAAGCTCATCTGACTGGTAGATAGACCATAAGGTTTGATATGTTTTCTGAAAATACTGGAAGTAATCCTACTTATACGACCCATTTTTCCTGAAATGCAGGTAGTGGGATCTGTAGTATCTAATAGAGGGTAGTTCATTTAGTTGTATATACAACTTTTACGATATGAAGATTATTTGGTTGTTAAATGACTAAAGAATCATAGATTTTAAACTGAGAAGCTCTCGCCGCATCCGCAAGTTCTGGATGCGTTAGGATTGACAAACTGGAATCCTTTGCCATTTAGTCCGTCAGAGAAATCAAGTGTAGTGCCTAATAAGTAAAGAAGGCTTTTCTTATCCACAAGAATCTTTACCCCTTTATCTTCAAACACCTGATCTGCGTCCTGTATTTCAGGATCGAAAGAGAGGTCATACATTAAGCCTGAGCACCCGCCCCCTTTTACAGAAACTCTAATATTGTGCTCTAATGATTTCCCTTCACCGGACAATAGGGTGACGATTTCTTCTCTTGCTTTGTCTGTTACGTTTATCATCAGGCTACTGGATTTAATACAATACTAAACACGGTCAGGTTATTCATGTCTCTGCCATAGTATAGCTTATCCATCGCATCATACATGTTTTTTGCTCGGAAATAGGAGGTCTGCAATTCATTCATTCCCTTCATCATCCATTGGATGGTAAAGGAGCCTTCTTTGTCTTTATGTGTTCGCACATAATCAAGCATCTTGTGCAAAACATCAGTCTTATCAAAGCCTGTAATAGCCTTGAAAAGAAACGATTGGTTATGACGCGGGTTGATTGTGATCAAGTCGAGCCTAACTTTCCCATCATTATTTGAAAATTCAAAGATGACTTCATCGCTTCGTAAGCCTAGAAAGTTCTTTATCTCGTTTTGAATCTTTGCAGATTCTACATGAATGTCTGATCGTAGCTCCATTTCCTTTCAATATATCAGTAAACTTTTCAGATCGACTGAAAGTTCCTGCATTTTTGCAAACTTAATAATAATTGAGCTTGGAGCTTAACTCAATCATTGAGACAATTTGTTTTCGTTGCATTGAATTTGTGCCAACAAGCCTGATTTAAAATTCATAGATAGATAATCAAATGTGGAAAAACGTTGAGCATATTGGCATAGCAGTAAAGGACCTGAATGGTGTAAATGAGATTTATACCAAGCTTTTTGGTGAGGCTCCTTATAAAATGGAGTCCGTTGAAACCGAGCAAGTAGATACATCTTTCTTTAAAATTGGTCAGACGAAAATTGAATTTTTAAGTGCTACGGATGAAGATAGCGCTATTGCTAAATTCATAGAAAAAAGAGGAGAAGGCATTCACCATATAGCCTTTGAGGTGGAGGATATCCATTTTGAGTTAGAGCGTTTGCAGGCTGAGGGTTTTCAGTTTACCAGACCAGAAGTATTTAAAGGAGCTGACAATAAATTAGTATGTTTTGTTCATCCAAAATCAGCTAATGGGGTTTTGGTAGAGTTGTGTCAAGAAATAAAATAAGAGCTTTAACCGCAGAGAAAGCAGAGGATATTCACGGAGTACTCGGAGCTCTTTGTGAAAACTCAATTCTCTCAGCGGTTAATAAATAAATAATATGTCAGAAGAAAAGCGAACAGAAATAGGAGAACTAGGGGAATTTGGCCTAATAGATAGAATTGCTGAAAATTTTGATCCGAAGAATGAAAAAACGGTCAAAGGTATCGGAGACGATACCGCAGTTTATGACTTAGGAGATAGGTACTTGCTAACCACCACAGATATACTTTTGGAAGGAGTGCATTTCGACCTATCATATATGCCTCTCCAGCATTTAGGGTATAAAGCTGTGGCTGTGAATATCTCAGATATAGCAGCCATGAATGGAATACCCACTCAAATAACAGTTGGACTTGGATTGAGTAACCGATTTTCTGTAGAGGCAGTCGAAGCGATTTATGAAGGGATTAAGTCCGCTTGTGATGAATATAAAGTTGACTTGGTGGGTGGAGACACAACTTCTTCAGCTTCGGGTTTAGTTATAGCGGTAACGGCATTGGGTGAAGTTGACAGAGATAAGATCGTTTATAGAAATGGGGCGATGGAAAGTGACATCTTATGCGTAACTGGAGATCTGGGAGGAGCTTTTGTAGGGCTACAGATTTTAGAGAGGGAGAAAGCTGAATTTGTCGCAAACCCAGATATGCAACCTAAGATAGATAAATATGATTATGTAGTAGGTCGTCAATTAAAGCCAAAGGCTAGAATGGATATCATTCATGAGTTCAAAGATTTAGGAATTATGCCAACATCGATGATTGATGTTTCAGATGGCTTGGCTTCTGAAGCTTTTCATTTATGTAAGCAATCAGGACTTGGAGTAGCCATTTATGAAGATAAAATTCCGATAGAGAAACAATCTTTTGAAACAGCGGCGGAGTTTAGTATTGATCCTAATTCATGCGCTTTAAATGGCGGTGAAGACTATGAATTACTATTCACTATAGGTCAGGACGATTTTGAAAAGATTAAAAACCATGCGGATATTCATACCATTGGCTACATGCAATCCAAGGAAAAGGGTAGAACTTTTGTCACAAGAAGTCAAAACGTAGTGGAGCTTCAAGCTCAGGGATGGAAGCATTTTTAAATCTTACTGGATGAAAAACATTCATCAAAAATCAGAATTCTTCTCATCCAAATAAGTTTTTGACTTTCGCTCGTCCTTTTAGGTTTGCTCAAACAAAAACAATATCTATATGGAAGAGCAAATCAAATTCTACGAAAATAAGTTGGCTTACGAAATGGATCCGGCGGATCTATTTGAGTCATTAGAGATTGATGATAGCATAGTGGTTGTGGATGCCAGGCAATCTTTTGGATATGAGAAAGAACACATACCAACTGCTATCAATTTACCACAAAGAGAAATTACTCAAGAGAGCACAAGAGATTTAGATATATCTAAAACGTACGTATGCTATTGTGATGGAATAGGATGTAATGCTTCTACCAAAGGAGCATTGAAATTGGCAAAGCTCGGATTCACTGTAAAAGAGCTCATGGGAGGTATCGAATGGTGGAAGTTTGATGGATATGCTACAGAAGGAGCTAAATCGACCCAAGGAACAGCCATTCAATGCGCATGCTGATTCGAGAAGCAGTCGAAAGAGATATTGATCAGATTATTGAGCTTTGTCAACTGCATGCTGAATATGAAAAGTCATCATACAGCAAAGTAGAGAAACAAGAAAAGCTTTTCAGTAGTCTATTTAAAGAAAAGAATGGGATAAAGTGTGTAGTTATTGAAGAAGAACGGCAATTGCATGGATATGCCACTTTTATCAAACAGTTTTCAACCTGGGATGCAGATTGGTATCTCTACCTCGACTGTCTTTTCTTAAGAGAAGAGACAAGAGGAAAAGGAATAGGCAAGGAAATGATGAGTTTGATTAAGGCCTATGCTAAGAAAGAAGGATGTATCAATATCCAGTGGCAAACTCCAGATTTCAATCAGGATGCAATTAGATTTTATAAAAAGATAGGAGCCGAGTCGAAGAAGAAAGAACGATTCTTCTGGGATTAAAAAAAGCCCATTCATTGTATGAATGGGCTTTTTTTAATGGATTGTTATCAATTACATATTGGCAACAAGAGATACAGAAAGATCGAAGTTGTCATAGATCGTCTTATCTCCCAAGTTATCGAAAAAGCTTCCTGATCCATATCGAATATCAAACTTAGATCTGTCGATAGAAACATCAGCTGTTGCAGTGACTTTACCATCTTTAGCTACCACGCTAACAGGGAATTGAATTTCTTCCGTTTTTCCTTTGATTGTGATATTACCTATCACTTTATATTTTCCTGGTCCTTGAGGAACAGCCTTTGTAATTACAAATGTTGCAGTAGGGTATGTTGCTACACCAAAGAAATCATCTGATTTCAAATGTCCTTCTAATTTTCCTTTCGATTCTCCTGAAAGGTCTGAGTTAGAAAGTGTAGTCATATCAATCGTGAAAAGTCCACCCGTTAGGTTTCCTTTAGCATCCATTTCCAGACGACCACCTTGTAGTTGGATAGAGCCATTATGCTGACCAGTTACTTTCTTACCTACCCACTTTACCGTACTTTCTTTTACGTCTACTTTAGCATCTTTTGCCACAGCTCCTGAGAAAAGAGTCAATGCCGAAATCATCAATACCTTGATCATAATTCTTAATGTTTGGTTTTTAGTTTAAATTTAAATGTACCTACATATAATGTAGATGCAATAGAAACGAACGTTCTTGAAAATGGTTCAGTATTTTTGAAAAAAAATTCATTAACAAAGTATTAAAATGATTGAAGTAGGGAAAACCTTGATAACGGATGATGTGATAGAGGAGCAATTTGTTTGTGATCTCACAAAATGCAAAGGAGCTTGCTGTGTGGAAGGTGACTTAGGTGCTCCACTGCTGGAAGACGAACTGGAGGAAGTGGATAAGGTGATTGATCTGGTGAAACCTTATCTCACAGAAGAGGCAATCGCAGTACTTGAAAAGAAGGGAGGGTATCTATTAGACGAAGATGGTGATCTTTCTACCACAACAATCAATGGAAAAGAATGTGCCTTCGCTTTCTATGATGAAAAGAAGATCTTGAAATGCAGCATAGAGCAAGCGCATAAAGAAGGAAAGACAGATTTTAAAAAACCAATCTCTTGTCACTTGTACCCAATCCGTATTTCTAAGCTTCCGGACTTTGAAGCACTCAACTATGACAGATGGCAGATCTGTTCTCCGGCCTGTGATCTAGGCAAAGAGCTGAAAGTGCCTGTCTATAAGTTTCTGAAAGAAGCGCTCATACGTAAATATGGAGAGGAATGGTACGCGGAGTTGGAAGAGAAGGTGGGAGAAGAGTAATCAGTTTTTTTTAAGTAGATGCTTGCATCGAAAGTTGATTGAACTAAACCTGATTAATTACGTCTCTCTAATGATTCAAATCCCTTAAAGCATGAACGATAGAAAAACCACTAATATCCTACTCTTGATTCTTGTGGTACCATTGGTGTTTTATTTACTTAAAACGCTTTCTTTTATATTCATTCCATTGATTTCAGCAATGTTCATTGCATTACTTTTCTTGCCTTTAATGAGGTGGTTTAAGAAGAAGCGTGTGCCAAAGGTTTTGAGCATTATTATGGTCATTCTAATCATCGCCACTTTTTTTAAATTGAGTGGAGAAGTGATTCAGCTTTCAAGCAGGGAGATTCTAGCAACTGACAATGAGTTTTTTGATAAAGCAAAAATTAAACTTACGGAGTTATTGAACTCGGTTGAAGTATTCTTCGGTGTTGAATTTTTACAAGGAGAAGAGACGCTGGGTTCGTTGATTCAAAAAGATACCATCATCAAAAACTTCGCACCTACGGTAGGCTTTATCACGGACACATTATCTATGATACTAGTCATGTTATTCTTTGTGGTGCTTCTATTGGCAGGTTCCATTGATATGCAGAAGGTATTAAATAATACCATTCTAAAGCAACATTTTTCATCGGTCAAAACCTTCATGAAGGTGGAGAGGGATCTAATCAAATTTATTAAGGTCAAGTTCTTTGTAAGCTTATTCACTGGTTTGGGTATTGGAATTGCTTGTTGGGGTTTCGGTGTAAGCTTTCCCATCTTTTGGGGTTTGTTCGCATTCATGATCAATTTCCTTCAGATGATTGGCTCGGTGATCACGGTAATACTGCTCGCTATTTTTGCTTTTGTGGAAATAGAAGCTCCTTCCATACTCTTCTTATTCATCCTTACCACAACGGGAGTTCAAGCTTTATTTGGAGGGGTCCTGGAACCTATTTTTATGGGAAAATCATTCTCAATCAATGTTATCACTATTCTGATCATGTTGATGCTTTGGGGGTATGTTTGGGGAATTCCAGGCTTGATCATGTCTATTCCGATCACGGTTTTTCTCAAAATACTTTTTGATCAGTCTGACAACACGCAAGTTATTTCTGAATTGCTCTCGGGGAAATCACGAGATAGTTTGGCTGTAGTAAAACAAGGGGAGGATTAGTTAACTTAATACGGAGAATCGGATAGTTTGAAAATCTTTATTCTCCCATTTTGAAGCACTCAACTTGTCATCCGCACTTTGATGCGGTATCTCAGATGTGGGAATTTCTAATTGGTGTTTTCTCTTTTCGCCTTTCGTAAAGAGTTTATCCCTATGAGAGTAAATGCAACAATGAAACCGACCTGAGATATAATATCCATCATATCGTATTGGTGGCCTGAGTAGATTCGATAGGCATTACGCCCTATTGTTACGAGAACTAAAAGAAAGGAGAGTATGGCTAATTTCATCAGTACAAATATGGTATTTAGTGATCAATTTCATTGGTTAAATACAGCGTTCAACTTACAACCAGTAAGCTAGACTTCCCAAATATCTATAAAAGTATTGATTCAAATGCTCCTTACAAATAGCTCAGTTAGTGCGGCAGAGCTAGGCTTATGGATGATAGTGCTTGCTATAAGCTTTTTTGCCTTTTCAGTATTTTGACAATTCTACTATTGATGATCTCTGACAAGTTCCAATTGTACAGTTTAGGATCGGTTGTACTGTAGAACTCAATAACAACAGCATCAAGGTCTTTGTGATATTTTGCGAAACTTTGGTATCCCGGAACCCAACCGGCATGTTCATACTCGTATATGGAGGAATAGATTTCTTGTTCTCCTTTATCAAACAAAGAACCATCGTTTAACGCCCTCAGGAATATACCCACATCTTCTGCGGTGGCTAACATTCCATGTTCGTCCATCTTTAAATCGTAGGGATGTCCTACGTGGTAGCCACTCATCACATGGTTCATATTCACTTCTGCTAACGAACCGAATGTTTTGTTCAGATTCAGGGGAATCAAAATTTCTTCTCGAATGAATCTGAAGTTCTCATAACCCAGCGTTTCATCCATGATTTTATTGAGCAACAAGTAATTCGTATTGCAGTATTCATAGTCTTCGCCTGGTTCAAAGTTGGCCGGCATGTCCAATATCAATGCAAGACTCTCTTGATAAGATTGTGTTGGAGCTGCCCAAAAATTTGGAGCGTCTGTGAAATTGGGGATACCACTTCGATGCTGTATCATCATTCTCAAAGTGATTCTTTTGGCATTCTCAATTCTTCCAACAAGTTCCGGAAAATAATCAGCAATCGTTTTATCCAAAGACAGGCGCCCATCACCGACTAATTTTGCAATTGCAACGGCATCATATAGCTTGCTGATACTGGCAATTTTGAATAGATCATGGGGATTTGCGGGTGTTTTGGCTTCCCGATCATGCCAGCCGGAAGCAAAATATTGAGGTGCTTGACCAGCTTGGTCTACATAAACAATCATTCCATCAAACCCATGTTGGATGGCTTCATCCAATTGTTCTTGCACGGTATTAGGGAGCGGTAAGATCCATGCCTTAACCAGTAACCATGGCACGAAGTACAAAGAGCCGAGGGAAGCGGCAATAAATATTATTCTGAATATTCGTTTTGTTTGTTTCTTGGTCATTCTATTTATGAGCAGATTATTTTGCTTATAACACTCCAGCTAAACTGTGTTTTTGTTAGCACCAGTATTATGTCTTTTCTTCTCGCTTAATTTTCTTCATTTCACGACCTTTTGCCAATTCATCAATCAGCTTTTCCATACGTCTACATTGTCTATACAATTCAAATTCATCCTCTATTTCTTCGATGCGATAACCACAAACCACTCCTTTGATCATATGTGCATTGGGATGAATTTCTGCTTTTTCAAAAAATGTTCTGTAAGTTACTTTATCATCAATAAGCGCTTGCAATTGATCTTCATCAAAGCCCGTGAACCATTCTATTATTTGGTTCAGTTCTTCTTTGGTTCTGCCATTCTTCTCCAACCTATTCAAGTAAAGAGGATAGATGGATGCAAATATCATATTAGCGACTTTTTCATTTTTTTCGGCTGTAACTTTCATCTCTTTTTGATCGTGAATGGATTGATGCTGACGCCCAGATATGGCGCTGTGGCCTCCGAGCTTAATTAATTGCACTAAAAGTAGCTTATCTGCCGGTGCATTCAAAGTATCAAACTAGCACTGCGCCATACAGATAAAAAACTCCCACACGCAGAAGATTGTAAAAAGCACTTCAGATTCTTGGCGGCAGATAAGCGGGATGTTTTGCAGATACTTAGCAGATGGCTAAGTAAGGCCATGCGACCATATCGTCTGTTGGCATGAGTTTAGAATTTGATCTCCAATGGCTTGCCTTGTTCATCGAATCTTACAAAAATTGGTTGATCCATTGATTCGATTGAGTAAAGGTAAATTCGGTTTGTAAGGTCTCGCTTTAATCCGTTGTTCACTGGGAATTCAGTTAGTTCATAAGTCTCTTCCGAAATGTCTGGGTTGACCACAGTTAGAGTTGAGTCGTCTAAGTTCAAGTAGGTCAATTTGTCAAATTCATCAGAATACCACATCAAAGTTGAATAACCAACGGTATAGGTGAATTGGTCATAATAGAAGGATTTGACTGTGTCTTTGGTCGTTAGATTGATATAGTGAGTATTGTTAGTTGTGTCAGATATCGTAGATGGATCATCATGTACATAAAAGAAAGTGTTATCACCAATTAAGCAACTGAAAACAGTGCAGCAATTTGGAAGTCTAAAAACCTCCTGTTCGTAAGTATAAACACCTTCGCATGTGGCAATTAAATTGTCTTGCACTCTCAATCTTGGATAACAAGAATATGGTGCTGGAATTAGAAAATCCTCAGAACCATCAATATCAATCACATCAACAACTTCATAAAGATGACTGTCTGAATTTGGCAGTCCGTACATCATTAGAACTAGAGCTTTGGAATTTGCCGTATCCAACTTAAGTATCTCCGCTCTAAAGATGTCCCCATCATTTATAAAACCATCCCTGAATATCGGGCTGAAATCAGATTTTGTGATTTTTTTTTCAAGGATAGTCTCTCCTTGAGTTGATATCGTTATGATAATAGAATCAATCCTAGCTGGATATGGTGATTCAGGGTTCTCTCCAAATTTGGTGAGCATGGCATTAAGTCCAAGTTTCGGTTCGGCTTGTTCTTGTTGTTCTTGTTGTTGTTCAGTTACAGTTACAGAGTCAGTTTCTACCTCTTCAGATATTAGATCGCTAGCAGTTTCTTTTGATGATTGAGTACATGCAAAGGTTAGTACTAAGGTTAGGTAAAGTAGGTTTTTCATCAGGGTGAGTAATTCATGCCAACATTAATGTAAACAGCATTATGTTGTTTATCTACCTTTCAAATATACCTCTTTTGCTTATTCAGGTACCGTACGCGGCTTTTGGTTAATTTATTTCGTGATTATTATCCATTTTATTAAATACTTATAGTCGACTATAAGTACTTAATAATCTTCTAAAAGTAAAAAATAGTATAGGTTTTCTACTTTGATGGATAGGTATAGAAAAATACTTATAAATAGACCAGTCTGATTTAGAGAGTATTACACATACATTGTTACAACAAAAAACCCTCACCGTTTCCGGCAAGGGTTTATTTATTCTGCTTAAGCTACTTACTTCAGCACACTGAAATCCCAGGTATCAAGGTACTTCGTGGTGAAGTTCCCTGAGATAAAAGCCTCATCTTCCATCATTTTGAGGTGGAAAGGAATGGTTGTTTTGATGCCTTCAATGACAGTTTCTCCTAACGCACGTCTCATTTTGATAATCGCTTCCTCTCTGGTTTGTGCACTCACAATCAGCTTACCAATCATCGAGTCATAGAATGGAGGAATGGTGTAGCCTGCATATACATGACTATCGATTCGCACACCATGTCCACCAGGAAAATGAAGGTTGGTTATTTTACCTGGACTCGGACGGAAACCATTTGCAGGATCTTCCGCATTGATCCTTACTTCAATGGAATGAAGTTGAGGATAGTAGTTTCTCCCGGATATAGGTTCGCCAGAAGCTACTTTGATCTGCTCTTTAATGAGATCGTAATCAGTAACCTCTTCTGTGATTGGATGCTCTACCTGAATACGCGTATTCATCTCCATAAAGTAGAAGTCTCCGTGTTTGTCTACCAGAAATTCTACCGTTCCTGCACCTTCGTATTTGATAGCTTCTGCACCTTTGATGGCCGCAGCTCCCATTTTCTCTCTCAACTCTTGAGTTACAATAGGAGAAGGTGTTTCCTCAATTAGCTTTTGATGTCTTCTTTGAATAGAGCAATCTCTTTCTGAAAGATGACAGGCTTTGCCGTTACTGTCGCCTACAATCTGGATTTCGATATGGCGTGGTTCTTCCACAAATTTCTCCATATACATGCCATCATTTCCGAAGGAAGCGGCAGCTTCTTGCCGGGCACTGTCCCATGCTTTTTGAAATTCACTTTCTTCTGAGATAAGCCTCATACCCTTTCCGCCACCGCCTGCGGTCGCTTTTATCATCACTGGATAGCCTATTCCTTTAGCCAGTCGTATGCCTTCTTCTACGGACTCTAATAATCCTTCAGAACCTGGAACAACCGGTACGCCAGCTTTTATCATGGTTGCTTTTGCCGTGGCTTTATCGCCCATCTTGCTGATCATTTCTTCGCTTGCGCCAATAAACTTGATGTTATTTTCTGCACATACACGAGAAAATTCAGCATTTTCAGATAAGAATCCATATCCAGGATGTATAGCATCTGCGTTGGTTACTTCTGCTGCTGCAATGATGTTTGGAATCTTGAGGTAAGAGTCTTTTCCTGGAGGGGGGCCTATACAAACAGCTTCATCGGCAAATCGCACATGAAGGCTATCTGCATCTGCTTTGGAGTATACAGCTACCGTCTTAATACCCATTTCTTTACAGGTACGGATGATACGCAATGCAATCTCGCCACGATTGGCAATCAAAATCTTGTTAAACATAGGGGTAATGTTTTACGATGGATCAACTAGGAAAAGAGGCTGGTCGTATTCCACTGGTTGCGCATTGTCAACCAGTACTTTTACAATTTTGCCAGACACCTCAGACTCAATTTCATTGAAGAGTTTCATAGCCTCAATGATGCAAACCGGATCGCCCGCTTTTACTGCACTACCTACTTCTACAAATGAAGGTGTTTCGGGATTTGCAGATCGGTAGAATGTTCCGATCATCGGAGACTTGATTTCTATCAGGTTGCTATCTGCTGCAGGTGCACTTCCACCGTCTGCTGCTGGAGCAGGGGCTGGAGCTGCCTGTGGTGCAGGAGCCGCAGCTGCTGGTACCGGAGCTGGAGCAGCCATAGGAGCAGAGGCGATTACATGTTGCTCTGCACTTCGTTTGATGCTCACCTTAAAGTTTTCGGTCTCAATATTGACTTCTTCCAGACCTGACTCTGAAAGGAAGTTGATTAATTCTTGAATTTCTTTAGCCTTCATAGGTTAATTGTTGATTAATAAAATCTTAAGAACTAAGGTATAAAATTTCTTGTGCGTGAGCGCTATTATCATGAACCACTAGCACTCATTTTACTCGCTCTACATACGATCCATCTTCCGTATTGATCTTGATGACTTCATCCTGCTCAATAAACATTGGAACTTGTATGGTAGCACCTGTCTCTACTACCGCATTTTTTGTGGCGTTGGTAGCGGTGTTTCCTTTGACACTTGGATCTGCTTGAGTGACAGTCATGATTACATGTTGAGGCAATTCACAACCCAAAACTTTTTCTTCTTCAGCATGGAAAAGTATGTCTACTTCTTGACCATCTTTAAGAAATTTTGGTGCATTGATAAGGTTTTCTTGGATAGCTATTTGCTCATACGTAGAGGTGTTCATGAAATGAAATCCCATATCATCTTTGTATAGATATTGATGAGCTCTTCTTTCTACTCTAGCAGTAGTCACCTTTACGCCCGACGAAAAGGTGTTGTCTAAAACTTTCCCAGTTGAAATGCTTTTCAGTTTAGTCCGAACAAATGCCGGTCCTTTACCTGGTTTTACATGCTGGAATTCTACAATCATGAATAGATCGTGGTTGTATTCAATCACCAATCCATTTTTGAAGTCTGCTGTTGTTGCCATGAATATTAGGAAGTTAGTTAGTTATTTAGGATCGTATGCCCATTTCACCCAGATAGCACCCCAGGTAAATCCTCCACCAAAAGCCGCCAGAATGAGGTTATCTCCTTTTTTCAATTTGCTCTCATAGTCGAATAAGCAAAGAGGAATAGTTCCGCTGGTTGTATTTCCGTAATCAGCGATATTAAGCATCACCTTCTCGTCACTTACGCCCATTCGATTAGCCGTAGCATCAATGATTCGTTTGTTAGCTTGATGAGGCACTAAATAAGCTATATCATCAGCAGTAAGATCATTTCGTTCCATTACCTGAGCGGCTACATCTGCCATGTTTTTCACAGCAAACTTAAATACAGTTGAGCCTTCTTGAAAAGCAAAATGCTCTCGATTCTTCACAGTCTCTTCCGTCGCAGGTCTACGACTACCCCCAGCTTTCATATGAAGGAAAGGTTCTCCTGAGCCATCAGACTTCAATACAGAATCTTTTATTCCAAAATCGTCTTCAGTGGGCTCTAGCATGACTGCTCCAGCTCCATCACCAAAAATGATACAGGTAGCTCTATCTGTGTAGTCTACAATGGAAGACATTTTGTCTGCTCCAATGACGACAACCTTTTTATATTTCCCTGTTTCAATGAATTGGGATCCAGTGGCTAAAGCATAGAGGAAACCAGAGCAAGCTGCCTGGATATCATATCCAAAAGCATTCACCGCACCAATTTGATTGGAAATGATATTGGCCGTAGCTGGGAAAACCATATCTGGTGTTGTGGTAGCACAAATCACCAAGTCGATATCTTCAGCTTTCGTATCGGTCTTTTTCAAGAGTCCTTCCACAGCTTTCACAGCCATTACGGAAGTTCCTTGATCCTTACCTTTTAAAATATGCCGTGTTTTGATGCCTGTTCTTGAGGTGATCCACTCATCATTGGTGTCCACCATCTTCTCAAGATCCTTGTTTGTTATTACGTCTTCAGGAACATACCCATGTACGCCTGTTATCGCTGCTTGAATTTTAGGCATCTGACTTAGCTTAAGCTAAAACTTCTTTTTCAATCACTACTTTACCTTTATAGTAAAGTTTACCTTCATGCCAGAAGGCTCTGTGTGGGAGGTGAGCTTCACCTGTAGTAGGACAGATTACAAAGTTCTTTGGAGTCGCTTTGTAATGCGTTCTTCTCTTGTCTCTTCTGGTTTTCGAAATCTTTCGTTTTGGATGCGCCATCTTCTTTCTCTATCTAAATTTTTCTTATTTCAATTTTTTTAGGGCTTCCCATCTGGGATCGGTGCTTTCTTCTTGTGATTCCTTGTCAGTTTCTGAAATATATATCATTCCATCACTATCAGGCTCATCTTGAAATTTGGGATGAAGTTTTTTCATCGGTACTTCAAGACTTATTGATTCGTACAAAAACGAAGCGATATTAATTTCCTGTTCACCTTTCAATATCACAAATACATCTTCACTTAATTCCTTTTCCTCATCTCCGTATTTATAAACAATTTCTTTATTTACCGAAATAGGAAAATCAAAAAGCTCCAGGCTTCTATCACATTCTAACTCAATTGATCCCTTAATTGTAAGATTAAGCGTGATCATTGCGTCTGTTTTTGTCAAAATCACATCACAAGCGCCTTTGCCCTTGCTTACCAAGCTATTTTCAAAATGAGCGAATAAATCGTCATTAAACGTGAAACTGAAGTCATGAGTACTATTACTCAATCCAAAAATCTCAATTTTAAACGCTTTTAATTCCTTCATTTCCGTCCACTTCCCGGTAAAGACCCGCAAATTTAGATAGAATCCAAGTACTACAAAAGCTTTATGAATTACTTTTCATCACCACTTTCAAACTGATTCTCATTTCGTTGGCGAATAATGTCATTGGCTAGATATAGAGCATTCCGAAATGAAGTCTCATCTGCTTGATTTTTTCCTGCTATTGAGAAGGCTGTTCCGTGATCTGGGGAGGTACGGACAAACGGTAATCCGGCAGTATAATTTATCCCTTCTTCAAACGCTAACGTTTTGAATGGAATCAAGCCTTGATCATGGTACATAGCTAAGACACCATCATATTGCTTGTACATATTCATTCCAAAAAAACCATCTGAAGGAAATGGGCCGGCCACAATGTGATGACCACTTTTAACTTCATCGATTGCAGGAGTAATCACTTTCTCTTCCTCTTCGCCTAATAAGCCATTCTCTCCTGCATGAGGATTCATTCCGAGTACAGCAATTCGGGGCTTTTTTATGCCAAAATCTTTTTGAAGTGATTTGAGCATCTTTTGAAGCTTAATCACAATTTTCTCTTTGGTCACTTTGCTACTTACATCCTTGAGCGGAATGTGGCCAGTAACTACACCAACTCTAAGCTCATCATGTACCAAAAACATAAGGCTTTCTTTTTCTCCGGCTTCTTGAGTGAGGTATTCAGTATGTCCGGGAAATTTGAATTCATCAGATTGAACCAGTTCTTTACTAAGAGGCGCTGTGGTCAATGCATCGATTTTCCCATCTTTTAGATCAGATACTGCTCTTTGAAGTGAAAGAGTAGCATATTTCCCCCCAGTTTCGTTTGCCTGACCAGGGTTGATTTCCGCGGCTTCATCCCAAACATTCAAAACATTCACCTTTCTATGAGCAACTTTATCTATGCTTGAAATCTGCTGGTAGTTGAAGTTCTCCTTATCTAAGTTCTTGCGGTAATAAGAGATCACTTTGCTAGAGCCATAAATGACAGGAGTAAACTGTCTGAGTATTCGATTATCCTCTAAAGACTTGATGATTACTTCTGGTCCAATACCATTTATATCACCCATGGTAATTCCAATAACAGGTTTGTTTTTTTTGTGTGATGATTCACCCATTGCACAGTACTTTTATCAAATCGAAAGTTAACCCGAATAATTTGGGGTACCCGACTAGAGAGCTATTTATTGAAAAAGAGTTACTCACTAAATCTTAAACCTCAAACCAAATAGGTATTTGGAGATCACAATTATAAACTGAGAATAAAGTTGGCAAGCGTAAAACCCAAAAAACATTTAGGTCAGCATTTTTTGAAAGATGAAAATATCGCTTTGAAAATTGTTGAAGCATTGAAAAATGAATCAAATCTTCCCGTATTTGAAATTGGGCCTGGTACAGGTGTACTGACCAAATACCTCATTGACAAGGATAACTTGGACTTCTATGCGTTGGATGTGGATACAGAATCTATTGACTATTTAAAATCAAACTACCCGAGCCAAGCGGAACGTTTTCTTTTTCAGGATTACTTAAAATACAATGTGTCCTTTGAGCGATTCAATATAATTGGGAATTTTCCCTACAATATCTCGTCTCAGCTATTTTTTAAGATATGGGATGATAGGGATCATGTAGATGAGGTGGTCTGCATGATTCAAAAAGAAGTAGCAGATCGAATTTGTGCCAATCACGGAAATAAAACCTATGGAATCTTAAGCGTTCTTCTTCAAGCATTTTTTGATCTGGATTATTTATTTAAAGTACCTCCTGGAGTATTCAATCCTCCACCAAAAGTTCAGTCGGCAGTCATTAGGCTGAAAAGAAATAGTGTGAAACAATTACCGTGTGATGAAAAGTTATTTAAGCGAGTTGTGAAGGCTGGTTTCGGGAAGCGTAGAAAGACCTTGCGCAACGCTTTAAAAGATCTAAATTTGCCTGAGTCTGTAACTACGCTTGATGTGATGAATCAAAGAGCCGAGCAGCTATCAGTCCAAGAATTTATCTCGCTTACTGAGAAAATCTCCTAACATGGAAGCAGTAATGACTTTTGAGTTATCCGTAGACTTTAAAGATCGATTTCAACAAGCGCTGGACGAGCAAGATACTGGCTTCATTAAATTAACGCTGGAAGGAGTTAACCCCGCTGATATTTCGGCATTGCTTGATGAGTTTGATTCAGAGGAGTGCAAATATGTTTTCGATCTTTTGCCACCTGATGTTGGAGCACGAATACTTGAAGATCTTGAAGAAGATGTTCGTGAGCAATTCTTAAAGGAGTTTTCAGCTAATGACCTTGCCTCTTTTGTAGAGCTAATGGATTCGGACGATGGAACAGATATCCTTTATGAGATGGGGGTGGCTGATCGAAACGAGGTTATCCGACAAATATCAGATGAAGAGAAGGCGTCCAACCTCATGGAACTTCTTGAGTATGATGAGGATGTGGCCGGAGGGTTGATGGCAAAGGAGTTGATCAAAGCAAACTTGAATTGGAGTATCTCTCAATGTATAGATGAAATAAGATTACAAGCTGAAAATGTACAGAAAATCTATTCTGTGTATGTTGTGGATGATGGAGAAAATCTTCTTGGAAAGGTTGGGATAAAGAATTTAATCCTTGGGAAGGCGGGCGCTAAAGTTGCTGATATTTATGATGATCAAATCATCTCGGTAGAAACTTCTACAAGCGAGGAGGAAGTGGCGAGTATCATGCAAAAATATGATCTGGAGGCTGTGCCTGTAGTAAATGCTCGTGGACGATTGGTTGGAAGAATAACAATTGATGATGTCATCGATGTGATCCGGGAGAATGCTGAAGAAGAGCGCCAATTGATGACCGGAGTTAGTTCAGACGTAGAAGAAGATGATTCCGTATGGAAAATTTCAAGAGCAAGACTTCCGTGGTTGATCATTGGAATGGCTGGAGGACTAGTAGGAGCACAGTTTTTAGGCTTATTCAAAGAAGAAATTATTATTGTTCCAGCGCTCGCTTTTTTCATTCCTTTGATTACTGCTTCTGGTGGAAATGTAGGAATACAATCTTCCTCTATAGTGGTTCAAAGTTTGGCAAACCCGAATGTATTTGCAGATAGTATGTTGAAACGATTGTTAAAAGTCTTTCTTGTTGCAATCGTAAATGGAGCCATACTCTCATTGATGGTTTTTGGGGCAGTCATCCTCTTCATGAGAGAACAGCCTCTTGCAGCGACAGTAGCGATTGCACTTTTCTCAGTGGTCCTCTTAGCATCGTTTATGGGAACCATTACACCATTGCTACTCAATCGATTTGGTGTAAATCCTGCTTTGGCATCAGGTCCTTTTATAACCACTACGAACGATTTGCTTGGTTTGGCTGTCTATTTCTCGACGGCACACCTTTTGTACAATTTATGACACACAAGAAACGCATACTCATCGCAGATGACATGCATGAAATGATTCTACCACTTCTTAGGGAAGCTGGGTATGAGCCTGTTTACCTTCCTGTAATTGATCGAGCAGGAATTTTGGAGATCATACATCAATTTGAAGGATTGATAATTAGAAGTAAAACTTCTGTGGATCGTGAGGTATTAGATTTGGCAACTAATCTAAAGTTTGTAGCAAGAGCAGGTGCAGGTGTGGATAAAGTTGATCAAACATATTTAGAATCAAAGGGTATCAAGATGATCAATGCACCCGAAGGAAATAGAGATGCTCTGGCAGAACATGCCTTGGGTATGTTGCTTTCATTACTCCATAGAATCTCATCTTCATTTGAAGAAATAAAAAAAGGAATCTGGAATAGGGAAGGGAATAGAGGAATAGAACTGAAAGGAAAGATCGTTGGAATATATGGAGTTGGGAATATGGGTTATGCATTTGCTTCTAAACTTAGTGCTTTAGGCTGTGAAATCATTGGCTATGACAAATTTAAAGGGGACTTTCCTGGAGGATTCATCAAAAATGTGGGACTGGATGAATTAAGAGAAAAGGCAGAGATTCTGAGTCTTCATGTTCCACTAAACGATGATACTCGCCACCTTTTTACTGAGTCATATCTCAGGAAATTCAAAAACCTCAAAGTGATCATCAATACTGCTCGTGGAGAAATTTTAGATACCCAAGGTCTGATTAAAATGTTGGAGGATCGAACGATCTATGGAGCAGGACTAGATGTTTTGGAGAATGAAAAGCTTAATAGCTATTCAGATGAAGAAAGAGCGCAGCTAAATCAACTCTCTTCCTTGCCAAATGTATTAATAACCCCACATGTGGGAGGCTGGACTTTCGAATCTTATCAACGAATCAGCCAGGTGATCGCAGAAAAAATTAAAAAAGAGATCGATTAAAGCAACCAATCAATTGCTTCTTCCTCAGAGTTGAATTTTCGCATGACAAGGTTAGGCATCACAATTTTTATTGCTGCGGCAATGAAATTGCTAAAAATAGTTCCTCTAGCTGTTTCAGGATTAATGATTGCCAACTTGTCGACCATCTTAACGATTTTTTTGGCCCTGGTTTTTAAGAGTCCCTTTATCCATACTCTGGCTTGTGTATCAAATTCTATCAAGTTTGATCGATCTAACAATAGCTTTTTATATTTATGAAACTCGACTGAGTCAGCCCCAAGTGTGACAAGTTTCCGGGCAGTTTCCATGTCTACTTTTCCATTCCAGGTAATCCGAGATATTCCATAATCTTTATCTACTTCAAATGTGCTGCCGTTCATGTTTGAAATCATTTTGAAATTAACGGGCCTGCGTGCTCTGGTTTTAGCTAGTGTAGCAGTGGGCTTTTCTAGGATATCAGCTGGAGTGTTGTTATTTACTACTTCTGATTGAGTGTTAGTAATCGCTTCTTCTACCGCAGCATTGATCAGATCATCTACCTCTTGTTCAGGTATATTTTGAGCATTTACTGGGGTCGTTGCACGTTGATTTTGAGCGAATAGGTTTTTAAGGAACGGAAATTTCATACAGGCGTTGAATTAGGGTGAATGTTAATAGTGTATGTAAGTTAATTATTATCAATTGATAATAATTAATTATCCGATATAAGGATGTCTACTCTAGTTGAACGGCTGGTTTTACCTGTTCAAGATTTGATCAAAAAAATAAAAATGAGGAAGTGAAGTATTAATGAATTCTTTGAACAATACGTCTGGATTTAATCCAGCTTTGACTCCTAAGACTAGGATATAGCATTCAAGTAATGCTTATTCGTTGTACACTGAAAGGGCAACTGGAAAAGAAAAAGGAACTGAATTAAACTAACCAGTCAAAAGCTTCCTCTTCTTTATTGAACTCTTGCATTTCAAGGTTTGGCATCACAATCTTAATAGCGGTAGCAATGAAATTGCTGAAAATGCTGCCTTTAGCAGTTGTTGCCTTTACAATAGCTAACTTATTTACTTTTCTTACGATTTTCTTAGCTCTGGTTTTTAGGAGTTCTCTGATCCATAGTCTAGCTTCAGTTTCAAACTCAATCAGATTTGACCGATCCAGCAATAGTTTCTTGTACCCATTAAATTCAACCGAATCAGCTCCCATCGAGACCAGTTTCTTAGCAGTTTGGATATCTACTTGGCCTCTCCAAATAATTCTAGCAATACCATTATTTTTATCTAATTCAAAAGTACTTCCATTCATTGAGTGCACTACTGTAAAGTTCAATTCCCTAGTTTTATTAGGAGCATCTAGCGTGCTAAGACCCTTACTGACTTGAGGTTCCCTAATTACTTTGAAAGATGGGTTTTGGTAGAAATAGTTGTCTAAAAATGTTGATTTCATTGTGATTGTCAAATCATTTGATAGTGCAAGCTATTTAGATAGTATTTCATGTTTTTAGCATTCCGATGTACCTACCAATAGTTCGGGTGAATTACGTGTTTTTCACGATAAAATTTCACGGTCTAATTCTGCATTTGAAGCGCAATAGGATTATACAAATATTTGGCTATAACTATTTAATGAGGCATGTATACTTGCTTTATCATCGTTAATAACTTTGAAAACCCATACTTTCTTGATTTCACTTAATCAATGATGTATATTTGCCCTATCAAAATACGACGATAGAGAAAAACGGCTTCATCCAGAGGCCGTTATTTTTTGTTTAAAGGGGTAAGAACAATTATGGCGGTTAATTATTATACGAAAGACGGACTTGAGAAACTCAAAACTGAGTTGAACGAACTTAAGACTAAAGGAAGGTCAGATATGGCAAAGCAAATTGCTGAAGCTCGTGATAAAGGAGACTTGAGTGAGAATGCCGAATATGATGCAGCTAAGGAAGCTCAAGGGCTTTTGGAATTAAAGATATCCAAGCTGGAGAAGGTAGTAGGAGATGCACGTGTGATTGATGAATCTACGATTGATACTTCTAAGGTCTCGATTTTGTCTACCGTAAAGATCAAGAACAAGAAAAACAACATGGAGGTTACTTATCAGCTGGTAGCAGAAGAAGAAGCGGACCTGAAAAGTGGAAAAATATCAATCCAATCACCAATCGGTAAAGGATTACTTGGCAAGAAGAAAGGCGAGAAAGCAATGATTAAGGTGCCTGCCGGCGATATTGAATTTGAAATAATGAATATCTCGGTCTAATGGCGAGTGTTTTTACAAAAATTGTTGAGCGCGAGATTCCTGCGCATATTGTCGCGGAGGACGAAAACTATTTGGCTTTTCTGGATATTAATCCATTAATTGAAGGACATACGTTAGTCATTCCAAAGAAGGAAGTTGATTACGTTTTTGATCTCGATCATCAAACACTTGCAGGATTGTTTTCTTTCTCAAAAGGAGTTGCAAAAGCAATTGAGGAGGTTGTTACATGTAAGAGAATAGGAGTTTCAGTTATAGGATTGGAGGTTCCGCATGCTCATGTTCACCTGATTCCGATTAATGCGGTTAACGATATGAACTTCAGCCAAATGAAGCTTTCTCCTAGCAAGGAAGAACTTACAGCAACAGCAAAAAAAATCAAAGAGGCCTTCGATAGGTAGATGCTTTAGCTATTAATTGTTGGACCCATTTGAAGTGGGTTTTTTTTATTGTCTTTGGATTGTTGCGAATAAGCAAAATCAGGTTATGAAATTTGGTTAAACCAATTTCCAAATCACTTCACCCTGCCTGGATTGTCCGTAATAAAGGATTTCCAGCTTTTCTTTCCACCACCTCCTAATACCGATTTAGAGGTATAATGATGGCATATTGCTACTGCAAGTGCATCTGTTGCATCGAGTAGCTTAGGAGCTTCTTCAAACTTAAGTAGCATTTGAATCATATGAGCTACTTGCTCTTTGCTTGCGTTTCCATTTCCAGTGACTGATTGCTTTACTTTCTTAGGAGCATATTCATGGATAGGAGTGTCTCTATTCAGAGCAGCTGCCATGGCTACTCCTTGAGCTCTTCCAAGCTTAAGCATTGATTGAACATTCTTTCCAAAGAAAGGAGCTTCTAAAGCCACTTCGTCTGGTAGGTATTCTTTGATTAATTCTGTGACACGGTCAAATATCTTCTTGAGTTTAATCTCGTGATTTTTATACTTGCTTAAATGAATTACCCCAAACTGGATAACACTCATTTTTTCACCCTTGCAATGGATCAAACCATATCCCATTACATTCGTACCTGGATCTATTCCTAATATGATTCGCTCTTTAATCGCCACTTGATGCAAATTAAGAACAACCATTCAAACTACCTTCAAAAGCCATGGATCATTGGGTTGGTGAAAATGTTTCTTCTTGTCGGTTGTTTATTTTTTCTACTTACCAAGCTACAAGATCAATCCATTTCATTTGATGAAACAAAGATTCCAGAAGGAATTGAACTTACACTTACGCTAGTATTTGGTTTAATGCTCATCAATTGGTTCCTCGAGTCTCTCAGATGGAAAATTTCCATCGAAATCTTCGAAACGATATCGATCATAGATGCATGGAAAGCAGTGTTAGGCGGACTGGCTCTGAACTGGGTACTGCCTTTAACTTCTGGGGATTTGCTCACACGTATATCACAGCAGCAAGATAAATATCAAGCAACATCAGCAGTCGTGCTCAATCGTGGGATTATGCTCACTTTCACTTTACTATTGGGTGTTTATGGAATAAACTGCCTAGCAGTAGAATACGATTGGAACTGGTGGATGGTAATGGTAATTCCAATAATTCTATCTGTGGGATTCCTATTTAGAAAATCATTCATTCGATTTACCACATATTTTATACAGATGCAAAGAAAAGTATTGATTCAGATTATCGGACTTTCTTTTTTGAGATATACTGTCTTTGTGCTCCAGTTTTTCTTGTTACTTAAACTTTTCTTGCCAGCACTATCAGCAAATCTACTCATTGCAGGTATCGGATGGATTTTCCTCATACGATCAATACTACCACTATTTTTGGGAGGTTTGGGAATAAGAGAAGCTTCAGGAATTTTATTCTTTCAACCGTATGTGAGTGAACTTCAATTGGCGATCATTCCAATTTTTTTAATATGGATCATAAATACAGTGATTCCATCTTTCATCGGTTTGATTTTTTTGTGGCGATTTAAGCCATCATTAGCCGGTTGAACAATGTTAGTTAGTGCACTTATTACTTCTTCATTTTTACGTGATTGATAAATACCTCTCAAATTATTGGAGTTAACATTGCGCAATAATGATTCTGATTGCGGCATTCACAATTCTTCATGTTTTATTCTATCTGCGGCTTGCATATAGCTGGAGACAAATACCTTCAGCAGCATCTAAAGATTCGCTGACTCCTTTCTCAGTGATCATTCCCGTGCGGAATGAAGAGGTTAATGTGGGCCGAATACTGGAGAGACTGGCAGCACAGGATTATCCGAGTAAACTTTTTGAAGTAATTGTAGTGGACGATTTCTCAGAAGATCAAACAGCAACGATTGTGAATCGACTTAAGGACACCTTGGAGGTCAATATTCGATTGGTGCAGCTGCTTGATGAAAATACACAAGGAAAGAAGCATGCCTTAACTGCTGCAATAAAGGCTGCCCAACATGAAATCATCTTAACCACTGATGCAGATTGCTGGTTTGGGGAAAAATGGATTAAATCATATAATGATGCATTTGAAGAGACTACAAATATGGTAGCAGGGCCTGTGGCCATTCAGGGAGTTAAGTTTTTTGCGAGATTGCAACAGGTTGAGTTTGCTGGATTGATGGGATTTGGAGCTGTTACTATCTCAAAGGAAAATCCAAGCATGTGTAGTGGAGCAAACTTAGGCTTTAGAAAAAAAGCATTTGAAGCAGTGGGAGGATACGAAAATAACCTATTCACTCCATCCGGAGATGATGAATTTCTACTCTTCAATATCATGCGTGAATTTCCAAATTCAACAGAATTTTTAAAATCAGAAAAGGCAATTGTTAACACATCCGCACACAAAAAAATGAGTTCATTTATTAACCAACGTACGAGGTGGACTAGCAAATGGAAGTATAATAAGAACTGGAGAGTAAGATTAAGTGCTATCCTATTTTTCCTAGACTATCTGATTTTCTTTGGCGCTTTAATTGGATCTTTTTTTGAACTGTTTGAATATGATGTAATAATCATTATTGTAGCTCTGAGGTTTTTCTCAATGTTCGCTTTCGTAGCACCCATCAATAAATTTCTTAAAGGCAAGAACACCTTTCTACCATTACTAATATTTCAAATAATTTATCCTTTACATGTCTTATTCATGGGTATGAATTCTATCTTTGGATCATATACTTGGAAAGGAAGAAAATACAGATGACCGACGAGGAGTTTGATATTCTAGATGAATTGTATTTTGTGACAACTTACATGAACTTGAAAGAAGCCACAGAATTTTCTGATGAGCAACTCAAAGTCAATTTGATTAATCTGGCTCAAAAAGGATGGGTAAGAATATACAAGTCTGTCGATGAAGAATCAGAAATCGATCAGTTGGATTTTGAAAAAAACTTCGAGCGTTATTTTTATTTAGCATCTAAAAAAGGATTATTTGAACACAACTCTCAATGAAGGGAACTTCGCTTGACATAAAGGATTTACAACTCAATGCTCTTCTAGAAGTAACTCAGGCAGTAAATAATAATTTACCCGAAGACGACCTTCTTAAGATCTATAAGTTCACTCTTTTGGCGGACCTTAAAATCAATAAACTAGCCCTGTATACTCAGCAAAAAGGGGAGTGGGTTTGCCGAGTGAATTTTGGTACAAAGAATGATTTAATCGGAAGCTCGCTTCCAGATGAATATAAGGAGATAAAAAACCAGATAGGGGTTGTAGAAGCCTCGTTTGATGAGTTTGATTCTGTTTTCCCCGTATATCACAAAAGCAAGTTATTATCAGTGGTCTTTCTTGAATCAGAAACTAAACTGGGTGTCCAGGACCGATTTTTAAATGCATTGACAAATATTATTCTTGTAGCAATCGAGAATAAGCGATTGGCTCGGCAACAAATGGAACAAGAAGCTTACAGACGGGAGCTAGAGATTGCAAAGAAGGTTCAAAACTTCTTGTTTCCTAAAGAACTTCCAAAGATTGAGAGACTTCAGATTGAGGCATTTTATTTACCTCATCATGATGTGGGTGGAGATTATTACGATTACATTCAAATTGATGAAAATAAATTTCTTGCTTGTATAGCAGATGTTTCAGGAAAAGGTGTGCCGGCAGCACTTTTAATGTCAAATTTTCAAGCATCATTAAGAGCACTTGTTCGCCAGACAAAAGATCTTAAAGAGATCGTCACAGAATTAAATCACAGCACATTCGTAAGCGGCAATGCTGAGAATTTCATTACATTCTTTGCAGGTATCTATGACTTCAAAACGAAAGTGTTGGAGTATATTAATTGCGGCCATAATGAGATTATTCTAAAGCACGAAAATAGAATCGAGCTTCTGAATGATGGCACCACAGTGCTTGGCATGTTTGACCCTCTGCCATTTATTGAGACAAAGCATATTAATGATCTAGATGAATTTTTTCTTTTTACCTATACAGATGGCTTAACAGAAACATTTAATGAGGAGGATGAAGCATTTGAATTTGAAAGGTTACTGAAAATCCTAGAGCGAGAGTGTCCTGAAGATCTATCAGAATTTCATGGTCAAATACTTGAATATTTAAACGAGTTTAAAGGGGATAGACCATTTCACGATGATATCACGATGCTTTCTTGTTTAGTTCAGAATAAATGATCCGCTTCTATCGTACACCCTGGATTATTAAGGCTTTTTACCCAACACTAACCTATCGTATTCCTTCGGATAATAAGATCTATCTCACTTTTGACGATGGTCCAGATCCATTGGTAACACGCTGGGTCTTAGATGAATTGGAAAAGTATGGTGCAAAAGCGACTTTTTTTTGCCTGGGAAAAAATATTGAGAAGTATCCTGAGTTAGCCACCGAGATAGTTTCGAAAGAACATAGAATTTGCAATCATACTTACAGTCACCCTAAGGGTTGGAAAATTCATGATGAAGATTATATCTCGGATATTGTGAGATGCGACAATGTAATTCAGAAGATAGGTGAAAGGAATAACTTGTTTAGACCACCATACGGACGAGTAAAAAAAAGTCAAATCAAAAAATTAAATCAATACAGGTTGATTATATGGAGCCATTTATCTTGGGACTTTGATCCAAAATTGAAGGTAAATCGATCAATTAAAAAACTAAAAAAAGCTCAACCAGGAAGCATCCTTGTCTTTCATGATAGTCTTAGAGCTTTCAGTAACCTTAAAATAATTTTACCTGAAATTCTCAACTATTTTAGGACAAAAGGAATTCAATTTGATACGATAAAATGATAGATACGCATGCACATATATATCTAGAACATTTTAAGGATGACCTAGATGAAGTAGTTAAGCGTGCGCAGGATAATGGAGTTGAAAAAATCCTACTTCCAAATATCGATGGATCGACCATTGAATCTATGCTTGATCTTGAGAAGAAGTATCCTGATATCTGTTACCCAATGATAGGATTACATCCGTGCTCAGTTAAAGAGGATTTTAAGAAAGAATTGCAATTAGTTGAAGAATGGTTGGGGAAAAGGAATTTCTTGGCAATAGGTGAAATGGGAACAGATCTCTATTGGGATAAGACTTACTGGGAGCAGCAAAAAGACGCTTTCCATTTTCAATGCGAATTAGCATTAAAACATGATTTACCTATCGTTGTTCATTGTCGCGAGACGATTGATGAAACAATTGATCTCGTTAAGGTCTATAAAAACCAAAACTTAAGAGGTGTATTCCATTGCTTCACAGGAAGTGTGAACCAAGGGAAACAAATCACAGAACTTGGGTTCTACTTAGGGTTAGGGGGTGTTAGTACATTCAAGAATGGCGGGATGGATCAGGTAATTCCACACTTGGACAGAAGAAAGGTCATTTTGGAAACAGATAGTCCATATCTCACACCTGCACCACATAGAGGGAAAAGAAATGAACCTTCATATACTTCATTAATTGCAGATAAGGTTTCAGAATTTCTCAATCTTTCAATAGAAGAAATCGATGATTTGACAACAGCAAATGCAAATGAACTATTTTTCCCTACCAAAAAATGACTTGAGATTTTCGCATTATGAAATACAAAATTGTAAATATCAATGATACAGGCGATCGTTCTGTATTAATCATATATACCGGCGGAACTTTTGGTATGGTACAGGATACATCTGGAGCATTGGCCCCTTTCAATTTTGGAAAGGTGGTAGATAGAGTTCCAGAGCTACGTCAATTAGATATTAAATTAACAGTAATCTCTTTTCCCAAACCCATTGACTCTTCCAATATTGGAATTCAGGATTGGAAAGACATGGCATACATTATTGAAGAAAATTACACACAATATGATGCTTTCGTTATTCTTCATGGAACAGATACTATGGCCTATTCAGCATCTATGTTGAGTTATATGTTGCAGGGCTTGAATAAGCCTGTGATCTTTACAGGAGCTCAAATGCCTATAGGATCTATTCGGTCTGACGCACGGGAAAATCTTATTACTGCTTTGGAAATCGCATCATCCCACCAAAATGGAGTGCCAACAGTAAGTGAAGTATGTGTCTATTTTAATTTTTTATTACTGAGAGGCTCTAGATCTCAAAAACTGAGAAGTAGCACATTTGCAGCATTCGAATCAGAAAACTATCCATTACTTGCCGAAGCAGGAATAGAAATTGAATTCAATTACCCTGCCCTAAAATCATTTGATCCCTCTGGAAAACTGAAGGTTATTAACGACTTAAATCCTAATGTTACTATTCTTAAAATTTTCCCCGGCATTACCGAACATACAGTAAAGTCTATTTTAAGTAACCCGGAAATACAAGGCGTGGTGCTTGAATCTTACGGCTCAGGAAACACAATGAAGTTTGATTGGTTTATTCAATATCTTTCTGAAGCCATCAATGAAGGAAAGATCATATTAAATGTAAGCCAATGTATAGGAGGGGAGGTAGAGCAAGGAAGGTACGAAACAAGTAAAAAATTAAATGATATAGGGGTTTTAAGTGGTGGAGACATTACAACTGAGGCTGCAATCACAAAAATGATGTTTTTATTAGGAACAGAGAATGATAAAGGTAAACTTAAGCATGGTCTGACGCACACTTTAGCAGGTGAGATGGACTTAGTGCAAGACTGATCTGTCAAGAATGCGTCTGATGTTAGAATAAAACTTGCATAAAGGTATTTTTCGTGATTTATTTGTAGCCCGTCAAAAGTGACGACCTACAGAGAGGTGGCCGAGCGGTCGAAGGCGCACGCTTGGAAAGCGTGTATATCTCAAAAGGGTATCGAGGGTTCGAATCCCTTCCTCTCTGCGATTTTTGCAGAGTCCAAGCCCAGTTAGTTCGACACTTTTTGATGAATGGTGCGAATTTTGTGGGAATGAAAATGCAAATTTGGATTTACTAAAACTTAATATTTAAACTAAACCGAAGACTTAACTTACAAGACTGAATTATGAAAAAGTTATTGACTCTATTAATGTTGGCAGGTGTATTTACCTTCAGCGCTACAGCGCAAGAGTTTTCTGACTCTGACGCGGCAACTGATTCTGCAGCTGTAGACTCAGCTCAAGCAGAAGAAGTGTATGAAGAACCTGTTGAAGAGATTGCTGAGATTATTGTTCCTGTAGAAGAAGAAGCTCCATCACAAGGATTTCACCAAATAGTAAAAGAACAATTCATCGATGGAGGGCCAACTTTCATGGGTATCGTTCTTGCATGTTTGATTCTTGGTTTAGCGATCGCTATTGAAAGAATTATTCATCTTAACATGGCTTCTACCAATACCAAAAAACTTCTAGCAGACGTGGAAGATGCTCTAGGTTCAGGAGGTGCTGACGCAGCTAAGGAAGTATGTAGAAATACAAGAGGCCCTGTCGCATCTATATTCACACAAGGTTTGATGAGAATGTCTGAGGGTGTAGAAATGGTTGAAAAGTCTATTATTGCCTACGGATCGGTAGAAATGGGAAAACTGGAAAGAGGAATGATTTGGATATCTCTATTCATCTCTCTAGCACCTATGCTTGGTTTCATGGGAACAGTAATTGGTATGATCGAAGCTTTCGATGCTATTGCTGAAGCTGGTGATGTATCTCCTGCACTTGTGGCTAGTGGTATTAAGGTAGCACTTTTGACTACAGTAGGTGGTTTGATAGTAGCAGTAATTCTTCAGCTTTTCTACAACTACTTAGTATCTAAAGTAGACTCAATTGTAAATAGCATGGAAGATGCATCTATCTCTTTGGTAGATATTCTAGTGAAGCATAATCTTTCTAAATAATCTAAAAATTGATTAGACTATGGTTGATGTAGGATTATTTATATCATATATACTCATTGGTGTTTGCCTTCTTGCTGCGGTAGGAATGCCACTAGTGAAGGCGTTCGGTGATCCCGATTCTTTAAAGAAAATTGGGATGGGAGTAGGAGCACTTATTGTTGTTTTCTTAGTTGCGTTTTTTACCGCAAGTGGAGATAATACATCAGATGCTTCTGAAACAACAGCTAAGCTCGTTGGAGCAGGATTGACAACATTTTACATTCTTGCCATCGCAGCTATTGGCGGTATCGTTTATACAGAAATTAAAAAAGCAGCTGAATAATGGCTAGGAATAAAGAGAGAGGCACTCCAGAAGTGAGTTCTGGTTCTATGGCAGACATTGCCTTCCTTTTGCTCATTTTCTTCTTGGTGACAACCACGATAGCAAATGATAAAGGAATTCTAATGCAACTGCCTCCTCCACCTGAGCCTGATCAACCAATTGTTGAGTTTCAAGAAAGAAATATCTTTAAGATATTGGCAAACTCAAATGATCAGCTTCTGGTAGAAGGTAATCCTTATGAAAAGCCCATGTCGGAATTGAAAATGGAAATAAAGGAGTTCATTTTGAACTTTGGGAATCCTGATCAGGGGGGTATTGATACATACAATAGCTTGCCTTCTCAGATGAAATCCAGAGCCAAACAAAGTCCTGAATCTTCTGATCATCCGGGTAAAGCTATTGTTTCATTTAAGGCGAATAGAGGTACCAGTTATGAATTGTACATTGATATATTGGATGCGGCGCAAGCAGCATACAATGAAATCTACGCTGAAAGGGTAGGTCTGACATCACAAGAATACTTGGAGTTGGACAAATCGGTAGACGTAGAAAAAAGAATGTACGAACAAGGAAAACGAGGTATACCTAAAGCAATCTCGATTGCAGAACCAGATAAATAAGTAAGAACTATGTCGAAGTTTAAGAAAAATTCAAAATCGTCACAGGATATACCGACAGCAGCATTGCCAGACATTATATTCATGTTACTTTTCTTCTTCATGGTAACAACTGTGATGAGGGAGCAAGAGATTTTGGTAAAACAAATACTACCAAAAGCAGATCAGCTTTCTAAAATTCAGAAGAAATCTTTGGTAAGTCATATTTACATTGGTGAACCAAGGAACATAGGAACTTATGGAGAGGAGCCTAGAATCCAAACCAACGATGTATTTATGGAGCCAGATGAATTGACTCTTTTTGTTAACCAGGAAAAGGATAAGCTTACTGAGGCAGAAAGAGATAGAATTACCATGGCACTCAACATTGATTCCGAAGTGAAAATGGGAATTGTTTCAGATGTGGAACAAACACTTAGAAAGTCAAATGCGCGTAAAATTCTTTATAAGTCTTTAAAAGCAGCTAAAAACTGATACTTTTTAAAGAAACACTAAAAAACCCTGACTATTTGTAGTCAGGGTTTTTTGTTTAGTTAGTAACCTGCTTCTTTTTTTCCTTTAACCATCTGTTATACTCTTTCTTTGCGTTCTGGATAGCATTATCAAGCTCTTTTTTTGTAGCTTTCCGCAGTTTATCAGCTTCATTGACTACCTTCTTTCGCTGTTTTTGAAGTTTTCTTAGCGTTATTTCAATATCTCTTTTAGCATCTTCGGCAGCATCATTAGATGCTTCCTTTAACTGTTCTATTTCCTCCTCTATCTCTTGTCTCTTTTCAGCAAATTGTTCTAAAGTTTCACTTCTTTCCGACTCCTTCTTATCATCATCAGTATTCGAACTGCAATTGAATGAAAGTAGTGCAATAAGAATTAGTGTGTAGAATTTCATAGTAATTGTTAAGCGCTTGCTTTTTTAGGATTGAGGTATGGAGTCCAATCGTCTCTGTAGGCACCAGTATTCATTTTAAGAAAAGTAATATAAGAAGGCTTGATAGGCTGCTTAAACAGTTTCATCCCTACCTTTTCCAACGGGTAATCACTTTTGCGGGAATTACATTTTTTACATGCAGTGACCAAGTTAGTCCAGGTGGATTTTCCTCCTTTAGATCTGGGTACTACGTGATCTATGGTAAGGTCTTTGCCAATGCCACAATACTGGCATTTACCACCATCTCTTTTGAAAATATTGTGACGACTCATAACCACTCCTTTATATGGAATACAGATATAATACTTCACTTTAATAATGGAAGGGAATGGGAAAGACTGATTGATAGACCTGAGTCTTTTTTCCTTGACCTCAGCTATAAGATCAGCTTTTTGATGAAACATGAGCATGAAAGCACGCTGTACTGAACAGACAGTCAGAGGGGTATAATCTTGATTGAGTATCAGTACGGTATTCATAGGTTATATTTTCATTCGTTCCAGTTCTCTTTTTTGATCCTTCTTCTTGATACTATCGCGCTTATCATAAATCTTTTTCCCTTTGGCCAAAGCAATTTCTAGTTTGGCTAATCCCCGACTATTTATATACATTTTAATAGGTACAATGGTCAATCCTTTTTCATCCATTTTTGATTTAAACTTCTCCAACTCTCTTTTTTTCAAAAGAAGTTTTCTCTCACGGGTCATATCATGACTTTCAAAACTGGCTTGTAGATATGGAGATATGCTCATGCCCTTCACGAAGAGTTCTCCTTTTCTAAAAAAACAATACGCCTCTTGAATACTCGCTTTGCCCTCTCTTAAAGATTTTACTTCTGTGCCCTTTAGCATTATTCCAGCTTCCACTTTTTCCACAAATTCATATTCATAACTCGCTTTGCGATTTTTGATTTGAATATTGTTAGAAAATCTACTCTTGTCCTTACTCATGGGTTAAATATATAATAGACTTATTAAAAAGGCATTCGAGGTAGGGGACTATCGTTCATTTGTCCAAAGGCTTGCTTTTCATAGAGCAAATGACCACTCATAGCGATCATTCCTGCATTATCTGTACAATATTGAAAATCTGGTATGAATACTTCCCACCCATATTTCATTGAAGCATCCTCGAGAGCACTTCTTAAGCCACTATTGGCGGAGACACCCCCGGCTATTGCTATTCTATCAATACTCTCTTGTTTAGCAGCCTTTATTAGTTTGTCCATAAGCATGGAAACAAATGAGTATTGAATACTGGCAGATAGATCATTCAAGTTCTCCGAAATGAAAGCTTCATTTTGTTGTATTTCCTTCCTTAGAAAATAAAGTATTGATGTTTTAACTCCACTGAATGAGTAGTCTAGGTTGGGCATTTCGGAGAGAGAAAAGGAAAACTTATTTGGATCACCCTGTTTGGCTAATTTGTCAATCATTGGTCCACCAGGATAGGGTAGGTCTAGAAGTTTTGCAGCTTTATCGAAAGCCTCACCTACTGCATCATCTTGGGTTTGTCCCAATATGATCATTTCAGTAACGCTGTTAACCCGAAGGATTTGGGTATGACCACCACTCACTGTCAAACATATAAATGGGTATTTGGGTTTTGGATCGTCAATAAAATGAGCTAGAACATGTGCCTTCATATGATGAATTGGGATAATTGGGATATTCAACGATGCAGCCATGGATTTGGCAAAACTCGATCCAATTAACAAAGCACCGAGTAATCCAGGACCTCTTGTGTAGGCAATTCCATCCAGTTCATCTACGTTAATACTTGAGTGAGATAGAACATGATCGACGATTGGCACGATATTTCTTTGATGCTCTCTTGATGCAAGTTCGGGAACTACTCCACCGTACTGTTCATGAATAGCTTGGCTAGCAATTTCATTATTGATTACTTTGCCGTTAATACATATAGATGCTGAAGTTTCGTCACAAGAGGACTCTATACCAAGAATAACTGCCACCGCTTTTTTTGAAGGCCAAGATAACCATATCGCAAGTTCGCAAGATACTCTGGAAGCTTTTTTCAGGGATTTTCTTTTATACATTATCAGCTGTACTGGTAGTGCTATTATTGCTTCAACTCCAACCCATCCAAACTTTTCTTGCACAAAAGGTTCTTCAATCTATTTCAAGTAAGACGGATCATGAAATAACTATAAATAAAATTAAGATCTCTTGGCTTGATCGAGCCAGCTTAGAGGATGTGTTTATTCGTGATTTGCAAAATGATACATTGCTCTATGCACAGAATTTAATGGTTAATTATGAAGTATGGGATTTAATAAATGGAGAATATTTAAATATTGAAGAGGTAGAGTCAAAAGAATTGCGACTGAAATTAACAAAATATGATAGTGCCTCTAAAATCAATCTTTCACAATTTATCGACGCTTTAAAAACTGATGCCAAAAAGGATAAGTCCAAATTTTTAAATATTGAAGAAGTTTCACTCTCTAATCTCCAGCTTAGTTTGGAGGATAGGTCAAAGAAACATAATGTCAATAAACTAGATTTTTCGAACTTAAATTTTATTATTCCTGATTTTACAATGTCAATGCTTTCTGTTAAAACAGATACCATTATAGGAAGTATTATGCAAATGCGCGGATATGAGTTGAACTCTAATTTTATTGTAAAAGATTTTAGTACTGTTTTTAGGGTAAGTAATCAGTCTTTGAGCGTCAATGACTTAGATTTCGTAACTCCAACAAGCCACATTACGGATAGTCTTGAATTTTTCTATAGTGGACTTGATGATTTTGGATCCTTTGTAGATAGTGTTTCATTTATTCTTCATTTCAAAGATTCCAGAATATCTAAAGAGGACATGAGGATTATTTTAGGAATTGATGCTGTTAAGGAGAATCTCACCATAGATGGGGTTGTTTGGGGTACTATTGGTGATTTCAATATTGAAGAAACTAGATTCGGCTATGGCAGTTCTTACTTTGTTGGAGGGGTAAGCTGTTTTGGTCTTCCAGATATTTCGCAGACTTTTATTCTTGCGGATCTTACTGATTCACATGTAATACCGGATGATCTAAAACCCTATATAGGCGACTACTCCGAAAACCTTCAACAAATGGGTAAAATTGATTTCACTGGGAGTTTTGCAGGTTTTTTAAATGATTTTGTGGCTAGAGGTGATTTTTTAACCAATCAGGGATCAGTTCATACAGACATAAACATAAAAATTCCTGAGAACCCATCAGAGATGTCATATGAAGGTAATTTGGAGTTCAAAGACGTGAACGTTGGTGCTTTCTTCCAAAATGATTTGGTACAAAGGGTAAATCTGAAAGCAGCTATCAATGGAAAAGGAATTAAGCCTGAAAATGCAGATTTTGAACTCAAAGCTCTTGTGTATCAGAGTGGCTTGAAGGGATATGTTTATGATAGTATAGAAGCTGATGGGAAGTTTGCGAAAAATTATTTTGAAGGTAGTTTTTCTGTGCAGGATGCAAATTGCTTGGTTGATGGTATTGCTAGAGTCGATTTAAGACAAGATAAAGAAGTAGTTAAAATTGATACAAAGATTGAGATTTTTAATGCCGATAGCTTGAATTTAACTGCTAAATCAATCACTGGAAAGGGAAAAATTAATCTTGAAATTGAGGATTTGGATATTGATAATTTTAAGGCGAAGCTAAAGGTAGACTCAGGACTTTTTTCCTTAGAAGGAAAAGAATTGATTCTTGATTCTATTCGATTTGCTGCAGGTTTTGATGATAGTGTAAGAGTTGTGGAATTAGCTTTCCCTGGATTTGAGTCTTCGTTGAAAGGTGCATTTAAAGTATCTAATGTATTGAAAGACATTCCTAATATGGCATCAGGGTATGCTTCCCTGCTCCAATTGAAGGAGGATTCTGTTGAGTACGTAGGGAGTGGTGAAAGTTACAAGTTGTCATTCAATGCTATAGTGACTAATGTCTCACCATATCTTGACTCACTTGACCTTCCAGTTTCAATAGGCGGTCAAACAGTTATTGATGCATCATTCAGACAAAGTAAGAATGTGAACGTGTCTCTATTTTTAAAGTCCGATACATTAATTATTGGAAAGAACGAATTTCATGATCCAATAATTGAATTAAACGGATCAAAAGATCTTGATGCATCCAGCGTACTTACTAATTTCCTTTTCGAATCAGAAAGACAAGTTATTCCAGGTGTGCCGGATACTGAAGGCCTCTTATTAGAAGGTGTTTGGTTTGATGATAATATAGAAATGACAACCATTGTTAGTCAGCCTGTGACAGCAAGTAGTGTAAGAGTAGAAAGCAGTCTAAAACTTTATGAAGATTCCCTAGTGTTGAAAATGTTGCCATCGGATATCCAACTATTAGATGATAATTGGAATTTTAATCCAACTAATAAAATAGTTATTACTGAGAAAGGAACATCAATTTCTAATTTGGAAATTTATGATTCAAGTGAATCAATTACTATTGAAGGAAATTATGCTGAATCCGATCCTACTTCAATTTTGATTTCTGCGGAAGACCTAAATATGGATAAAGTAGGTCTCTTTTCAGATGCGGAGATTAGCGGGTTTTTAAATGGCAATTTTAAGCTATTCAGAAAAACTGCTGATGAATCCTTTCAGTTTGATGGTGCATTTCTTCTGAAAAATTTACGATATGATGATTTGATAGTTGGTGACGTCAGTGGATCGTCACAATGGAACCCTGTAAATAAAAGTATTTTCACAAAAGTCGAAGTAGAACGAAAAGATGTAAATGCGATTCAAGTAAAAGGATTTTATTATCCTAAAAAGGAAAGTGAACAACTCGATTTCAGTATTACTTTTGATGAAGCTGAACTAAAGATGGGAGAACCTTTTTTATCTAAAAACTTCTCCGATATTGAAGGAGTAGCAAACGGTTCTTTAAAACTTACTGGATCTTTAGCTTCGCCTAGGGTTATTGGTAACTGTCGTATTGAAGGTGGTGGTGTTACTATCAATTACCTAAACACGCATTATAAGTTTAATGGGCAATTGGATTTTGATCCTAAAGTGATTTCGTTGGTGAACTTCGATCTAATTGATAGAAAAGGTTCAAATGCCAATGTCTCAGGAGGAATGGGGCACAGTTCTTTTAAAGATTTCATCGCCGACTTTAAGGTTAATGCAAACAAATTCGAGTTTCTGAATACAACAGCCCTAGACAACAGCTTGTACTATGGCTCAACATATGGAACCGGAAGAATTAATGTAACAGGCCCTTTAAATGATCTCAATATCAGTGCTAAAATAAGAACAGAGGCAGATACTAGGTTCTATATACCAATCTCAGAAGGATCGAATGTTGGTCAGGAAGAGTATATCACATTCATAGATTTTACGGACACAACACAAAATGCAGCCACAGAGGATTTCACTATCTCTGGTCTAACGTTGGATTTTGATATTGAAGTCACCCCAGATGCATACTGTGAACTAATTTTTAATCAACGAACAGGAGAAATTATTCAGGGCAGAGGAACGGGTAATCTTAAATTAAGACTCGATTCTGATGGAGAATTTGATATGTTTGGGACACTTACCATCGATGAAGGCTCCTATAATTTTACTCCAAGCCTCGGAGGTACTTCTTTGATTAGCAAGCTTTTCGATGTTACTCCAGGTAGTACCATAACGTGGTTTGGAGAGCCGTACAATGCATCCTTGGATTTTGAGGCTGTTTATTTACAAAGAGCATCTTTTGAGGATTTAAAAAACCCTGAAAATCAATTGGAAGAAAATTTAAATGAAAAAGTGCCATTGTTAGTTGTTCTGGATCTTACGGGACCAATACTAAGTCCAGATATTAAATTTGAAATTAGACTTAAGGATCCAGTTGATGCAATTGATGCAAATAATGCAATTTTAAAACAACTTGAATTAGACAAAGAGGAACTTGAAAGACAAGTCATTAGCTTGCTATTTTTGAGGAGATTCACGCCAAGAGAAAGTTTTTTCACAAGTAATGAAGGCTTCAGTGTTTCTAAAAGTGTTAGTGAAGTACTTTCCAATCAGTTGAGTTATTTAGCAAATCAGGTAGACGAAAACCTTGAATTAGAAATTGATCTTGCAGACCTAAGTAATGAGGCATTTAATTCTTTTCAGTTAAGGTTTGCATACACACTTCTAAACGGGCGATTGAAAGTGGCAAGAGGCGGAGATTTTGGTAATCCTGAGGATAACAATGACAATGTTTTGAATGATATAGTCGGAGATTGGTCGGTTGAATATAGTTTGACGAAGGATGGCAGATTAAGAGCGAAGGTTTTTAGAAATACAAATCAACGTATTCAAATTACCGATAACCAGCAAAATCAAGAAACTGGGATAAGTCTAAGATTTGTACATTCATTCAATGATTTGTCAGATCTTCTTACAAGGAACAGAGAGGAAGCTATATTAAGGCGTAAAGAAGAGACAGAAGAAGAAGCTAAAAAGAAAGAAGAGGAAGAGGATAAAGATGCGTCCGAATTGTAATTCTAGAGATTAGAAATTTCTCAAACTTAATTACTACCTTATGGTAAGTTAAAAACCTAACCACCATGAATTACAGAAAGTTTAGTGAGAATTTTGCAGCCGAGATTGGAGGTGAATTCAGAGAGTATGACGATACTCAGTCCGTTATCATTGTTCCTTTAAAAAGCGGAAGATTTCAGACGGTCACGGGACATATTATAGAACATCCTGACTATAAAAGAGAAGCAGTTCATTTAAAATCTAAAGTTTGCGAACTTACCTATGACATTCCTTTCAATGAATGCTTGGAAGCCTCAAAGGATTATCCTTACACTAAGTTTATTGTGGAGGATGGTTTTCTAAAAGTCGAAGCAATAAATTTTCTGATAAACCTTAAAGACCAGATGGTCAAAGAGATGATTTTTGAAATTGCCAGGCATGCCGATGATTGGGAGTTAAAAATCACAGGAAAAGATATACATTAAATACTTTTGCAATTGCAAGCTGACCTATCGTACTGACAGTATCGTCAGTAAGGAAAGTCCGGGCAGCATAGAGCAACGTACTTCCTAATAAGAAGCATGCTGACGGTAACAGTCAGTTTAGAGAAAGTGCCACAGAAAATAAACTACCAAGACGGTTACCGTCTTGGAAAAGGTGAAAAGGTGAGGTAAGAGCTCACCGGTCGAATGGTGACATTGGACGCATGGTAAACCTTACGTGCTGAAAGACCAAATAGGTTCTGCGTTTTAAGGGTTGCTCACCCAAGCAGAATTGGGTAGGTCGTTAGATGCTGATAGTGATGTCAGTGCTAGATAAATGATGGGATAAAACAGAACCCGGCTTACTGGCTTGCTTTTTGTTTACTTAATTTGATAAAAAAATATATGTCTAAGATTTTAGTAGTTGATGACGAAAAAAGCATACGAGATGCTTTAAGTGATATCCTCATAGAGGAGGGATATGAGGTTTTGACTGGAGAAGATGGGGAAGATGGGTGGTCAAAACTGCAAGATGAAAAAATTGATTTGGTCCTCTGTGATATCAAGATGCCCAAGATGGATGGTATGGAACTTTTGGGTAAGGTGTCTGAAGAGGGGCTTGATATTCCATTCGTAATGATTTCAGCGCATGGAACAATAGATACAGCTGTGGATGCTACGAAGAAAGGGGCCTATGACTTCATACAGAAGCCACCAGATTTAAATAGAATACTTCTCACCGTTAGAAACGCACTTGAAAGCTCCAAGCTAACGACAGAGACGAAAGTTTTGAGGAAAAAGGTTAGCAAAGGATTTGAGATTATTGGTGAATCAAAAGGTATTGCTGAAGTAAAAGAAACCATTGAAAAAGTAGCTCCTACAGAGGCTCGTGTTTTAATACATGGAGAAAATGGTACAGGGAAGGAGCTTGTTGCAAGATGGTTGCATGAAAAGAGTACTAGATCAAAAGCTCCATTGGTGGAAGTAAACTGTGCTGCAATTCCATCAGAGCTCATTGAAAGTGAACTTTTTGGACATGAAAAAGGATCTTTCACATCTGCTCATAAACAGAGGATAGGAAAATTTGAGCAAGCACATGGCGGAACATTGTTTCTAGACGAAATAGGTGATATGAGTCTCTCAGCACAAGCTAAAGTTCTCAGAGCACTTCAAGATAAAAAAATCAATAGAGTAGGTGGAGACAAGTCTATCAGTGTGGATGTAAGAGTACTTGCTGCTACTAATAAAAACCTCAAACAAGAGATAGAAAAAGGAAACTTTAGAGAGGATCTATATCACAGGTTAAGTGTGATGGTTATTACGGTACCGCCTTTGAGAGAAAGAAAAGAAGATATTACTTTATTATCTGAGCATTTTTTGGAGCAAGTGGCTACTGAGTATGGTACAGCTAAGAAAGAATTAGAGGGAGGGGCAATTGACCAATTACAAAAATATGATTGGACAGGGAATATTCGTGAATTACGAAATGTGATAGAAAGACTGGTTATCATGTCACAAGACACGATAAAAGTAGGAGATGTGAAAAAGTATGTGGAGACTTAAGCGTTAGCTTGTTGCTCTGTTTTTACTTCTTTAGTGTCTTCTTGAGCATAAGTAGGACAAGTTCTTTGAGTACATGCACTCATTGCCAAGATAATCACTGCTAGAATAGTAAGTTTTAGTTTCATAAGCGGTTTATTTGTTAGAGCAAGCTCTTCATTTAATAACTAACTCTTCAAAAATAGGAGAAATAATCAACTATACAACAGCGATTCATTCAAAATATTTTATGCTTTTCGCTAAATCATCAAGTTACACCCACGAATGTCACTATTATCAAAACGACCAAGAACTTCGAAACCTTCATGTTTCGTTCTTCCAAGGTCTTTGGTCTCGATAAAACAACAAGAATCAATGTTTGCAAGGTCGATAACATTAATGCCGCCAGTTTTATTTTGATCTAGGTAAGCGAATGGATCATTAATGTCTCTAATCAGGCATTTAGCCCAAGGCGGAAAATGAAAGATGCCATTTTCACCATACGCTTGACTTTGCAGTTCTGTCATGCCATATTCTGAGAAGACTGTATTTACACTAAATCCATCTTTAAGCATTTGATGGAGTTCGTTTCTGATTATTTCTCTTCTTCGTCCTTTCATTCCACCGGTTTCAATAACAATACAATTTTGAGAGGTAATAGGTCCTGACTTGTCTAGAAGATCCAGGAACGCGAATGAGACTCCAATAAAAATTTTGGGATCTTCATTTTCTAACAAAGACGTTAAATCTTCCCCAATAAAATATCCTGACCCATCAGCAGAATAAGACATGAAATAATCTACCATGCTTATGAGTGATGAATCACCTTGCTCTAGATAGGACGGCAGAAGAGCGATGATTTTAATTTCTGAGAGACTGCCAAAAGATTTTTCAAATACGCTTTTAGAATACGTATGATAATGGTCCAGATCTTTGATGAAATGCTTGCTTCTACCTTCGTCAGTAGTGCCGCTACTCCTAAATATTTTTTTTTCTTTCCATTCTCCACTTTTTACCGCATGATTTTTGAAGAACTCAATAGGTAAAAAAGGGATCTCTGTAAGTTTTTTAACAGTTTTGGGGTTTACTTTAAGGTAATTACAGTATTCGCGATATACCTGATTGGTATGAAATTGATAATCGAATGCCTCTAAGGAACAATCAACTATGGTTTTTTCGTTTATAGAGAGCATGGATTGTTTAAAATCCTCAGAGAAACTCATTTTGTTGTTTAATTAAGGGCAATGTGAATTATTTTTGTTTTTAACATATGAATAAATATTTAAAATATCTCTCTTATATCTTAATATTTGGATTGACCGGATGTTTTAACAAAGATATTTTCCCTGATACTCCTAGCATAAAGTTTCAGGCAATAGAATTTTACAATAGTGAAAATTCATTAGATTCTCTGGTGTTAAGCTTTTCCTTCGAAGATGGTGGTGGAAATATTGGATTGGATCAAATAGAAGACGCAGGAATACCATACCATTTTGTTAACGCAGTACTTGATGGAGATTCAGCAATCTTGACTTCTGACAGTGAACATAATCCTCCTTACCTTTCTGCACCAATAGCGCTTCTAGCTCGCTCTATTCAACTAAGAGATGGGCTGAATAGCAATGGTGGACAACTTTTTAGAACAGAGCAGGTTAATGAATTTCAACGTGTTGGTACATTCTCCCAGCTCGGAAGCGATGACCCCAGAATAGGAAGTGATGATTGTGAAAATTACATTGATTTTGTTTTTTTCTTCCCTGAAGAAGATGGACCCAATAGAGATCGAATAGGTAGAGAAGAGATTGGAGGTTTTGTCATTCCAAATGAAAACTATTACAATATTATTATTGATTTCTACGAAAGACTTCCAAACGGAGATTACTCCAGAGTTGATTTTAATACAATTTTTGAGACGTGTGTCGGTAGGTTTGATGGACGTATACCCATATTCGATGCAGATGCTACTCAAGGAACAATTAGCTATGCCCTCAGATCTGGAGGTTTTCAGTTTCTTCTAGGTAAACCACTGCAGGTGAGATTCAAGGTTATAGATAGAGCTCTAAATCAAAGTAATACGGTTAGCTCTCCGGATTTTTTTCTTGAAGATATTACTCAATAGATACTTGGGAATCTTTCCGGATCTATTTCGGAATGCATACTATATATCTCATCAAAGATCTCCTCCACATTTGGTTTAGAGAAATAGTCTCCATCACTACCGTATGCCGCACGATGGTTTTTACCGGTAATTGTCAAAGGCTTTGAGTCTAAATGAAAATAACCATTATCTCTTTCAAGAATTTGCTGAAGAATAAATGCTGATGCCCCACCTTCTACATCCTCATCGATAACCACTAGCCTGTTTGTTTTATTTAAGGACTTGACAATCATTTGAGGGCGATCGAATGGGATAAGTGATTGAGCATCTATCACCTCGGCATCTATCCCCACTTCTTCCAGTTGATTCGCGGCTTCCATTACGACTCTACAGGTAGATCCGTAGGTAACAATTGTTACATCCTTGCCAGTTCGTAGGATCTCAGGCTCGCCAAGAGCCAGTTTGAAATCATTTAGATTTTCTGGTATCCGTTCTTTTAGTCTATATCCATTTAAAGATTCAATAACCAAAGCAGGATCATCTGATGCTATTAGTGTGTTATAAAACCCAGCTGCCTGAGTCATATTTCTAGGAGTCAATACAAACATCCCTCTCAAGGAGTGAAGGATCATTCCCATCGGCGATCCTGAATGCCATACTCCTTCAAGCCTGTGACCTCTGGTTCTAATAATTAATGGAGCTTTCTGACCGCCATACGTGCGATATTGAAGCGTTGCTAAATCATCAGATAAAGTCTGGAGAGCATAGAGCAAATAATCAAGGTATTGGATTTCAGCTATTGGTTTTAGACCTCTAATTGCCGCACCAATTCCTTGACCAATAATTGTTGTTTCACGTATTCCGGTATCGGTTACCTTTAGATCTCCATACTTCTCCTGTAATCCAGCAAATCCTTGATTAACATCACCGATTTTGCCTACATCTTCTCCAAAAGCAAATATCCTAGGATCATTTTTTAGTAGATTGTCAAAACAGGCATTTAAGACTTCTCTTCCATCCACTAACTCGCTATTATCTGAATATTCAGCGGAGTTAGTCTCAACATTTAGAGCGGATTCTGATGATTCGCTATATAGTTTGGAGTTGAATTGCTCAGCATAAACTTCAATTTTATCATTAAGCCAGTTTGCAAGCGTCTGCTTTTCTGTAGACTTTTCTTGATTTAATAATCTCAAACATTTTTTAGCAGAACGGATGATATGAGATTTTTCAGGGTTTAACTCTTTTCGAAGACCTTCTGATATTTTCTCAATTTCAGGTTTCTTGGAGGAAGAGATCCCAGCTTTATCAATAAGATTTATTGCCTCTTCAACATCCTTTTTGATATCTAGAGTATAAGATTTCCATGCTCGGTCTTTTGCTTGCTTGGCAATTTGTTTAGCCTCCTTTTCTATTTCATTAAGCTCTTCGGTGGTAGCTATTTTTTCTGATACGATCCATTCACGCATTTTCAGAATGCAATCATGATTTTTTTCCCAATCTAAGCGTTCTTTGGTCTTATATCTTTCATGTGATCCAGAGGTAGAATGACCTTGAGGTTGAGTAACCTCAATCACATGAATTAAACAAGGAGTGTGAGTTTTTCGTGAAATGTCAATCGCTTTTTTATACGTCTCTAACAAAGCCACATAATCCCAGGCTTTCACTTTTAAAATTTCAAAGCCAGATTTGTCTTTAGTCTTTTGAAATCCACTAAGCGCGTCAGAGATGCTTTCCTTGATTGTATGATATTTTTGAGGAACAGATATTCCATAACCATCATCCCAAACGGACATTACCATGGGTACTTGAAGTACACCTGCGGCGTTCATGGTTTCCCAAAAATGTCCTTCGGAGGTAGAGGCGTTTCCGATAGTGCCAAACGCAACTTCATTTCCATTGATTGAGAAGTCCTCCAATTCAGATAGATCTTTATTCTCTCTGTAAAGCTTTGAAGCATAAGCCAAGCCTAATAGGCGAGGCATTTGACCTGCTGTAGGAGAGATATCTGCACTACTATTTTTCTTGTCCGTTTGTGTTAACCATTCCCCTTTTTCGTTAAGGTATCTTGTCGCAAAATGACCATTCATCATTCTTCCTGCTGATGCAGGTTCTGCGTTTACATCTGTATGAGCATATAATTGAGCAAAAAATTGCTGAGTGTTTAGTTGACCAATGGCCATCATAAAAGTTTGGTCACGGTAATAGCCTGATCTCCAATCTCCATTCTTGAAAAATTTAGCCATTGCTATTTGTGGTACTTCTTTTCCATCGCCAAAAATTCCAAACTTGGCTTTACCCATAAAAACTTCCTTCCTGCCAATAAGGCTTGCTTCTCGGCTTTCAATAGCTAATTGATAATCCTGAAGTATTTCTTCTATCGAAACAGGAAGTTTAGTTTTGTTTTTCGCCTCACTCATATTCTTAAAGAATTTTTTGGTTTAAATACAAAATGACCACTTCCAAAAATAAGCATTTTCGATCATTTTTAAAAGTAAACGAACGATACAAAAGTATTGTTTGATTTTTTTATTGGTTTGTTATTGAAATTAAAATTCATTTTTTATAATTAAACAGAATATTATTCTGAATAAATTAATATTTAATTCATGGTTATTTTGTATTTTAAAATGTTAGTTAGTCTATTAAATGAGCACCCTATATTTGCCATCTTTAATTTTAATTATCATGATAATAGGCGTTCCAAAAGAGATTAAAAACAACGAAAATCGAGTGGCCGTTACTCCTTCTGGAGTAGTAGAATTTACAAAGAGAGGCCATGATATTTATATTCAATCGACTGCTGGTGATGGAAGTGGTTTTACAGATGACCAGTATGAAGAAGCAGGGGCTAGCATACTTCCGACAATTGAGGCTGTGTATGAGAAAGCTGAAATGATAATTAAAGTAAAAGAGCCCATCGAACCCGAATATAAGTTATGCAAGAAGGATCAGCTAATCTTTACTTATTTCCATTTTGCGTCTCATGAACCACTAACAAAGGCAATGATTGAAAGTGGAGCAGTATGCTTGGCTTATGAGACTGTTGAACGTCCGGATAGGTCTTTACCATTGTTAGTTCCAATGTCAGAAGTGGCCGGAAGAATGTCTGTACAAGAGGGAGCTAAGTATCTTGAGAAACCATTGAAGGGCAGAGGTATACTGCTTGGAGGAGTTCCAGGTGTAAGACCTGCTAAAGTCTTGATCATGGGAGGTGGTGTTGTTGGTACAAATGCTGCAAAAATGGCCTCAGGTATGGGAGCTGATGTTACTATGATGGATTTAAATCTTCAAAGACTTAGATATCTTGATGATGTCATGCCAGCGAATGTGAATACGTTCATGAGTAGTGAATACAATATTAGAGAACTTATCAGTACACATGATTTAATTATAGGGGCTGTTTTAATACCTGGAGCAAAAGCTCCACACTTGGTAACAAAAGATATGTTAAAGGAAATGCAGCCAGGAACAGTTCTTGTTGATGTAGCTGTAGACCAGGGAGGATGTATAGAAACGTGCAAACCCACAACACACGAAGATCCAACTTACATCATTGATGATGTCGTTCATTATTGCGTTGCGAATATGCCGGGAGCAGTGCCTTACACTTCAACGCTTGCATTAACAAATGCAACACTTCCATATGCTATTCAGCTTGCAAATAAGGGATGGAAGCAGGCTTGTATCGATAGTAATGAATTGAAGCTTGGACTAAATGTGATAAATGGCGAGATCGTATATAAAGGAGTGTCGGAAGCATTTGATATGCCATATACACCTGTTGAGAAGTTTTTATAAATAAGCCAGAAGAAAAATTGTAGCCCGCATAATCATATGTGGGCTTTTTTGTTTCCATTCATGTAGGAGTTATGACCATTCACTTCAAAGCATAATAAATCAATTGTCATCTTCTCTTTCTTTGTATCGAAATTCAAATGAATGACAAGAAATAACTCTTACTGGCTACTGCAATCAATTGGTTGGACTACTTACGCAATCATCGGAGCAATTGTATCATTCCTTTTTTATGATAACGTAGATGTATGGGTAATCTTAGCTCAGTTTTTTGGCGGGGCTGTAATGTTTCTATCTACTCATCTCCTAAGGTATAAGATGAAGTTGGATGGTTGGCTGAAATTAGGAGTTCAGAAGCTAATAATTAGATTGATTCCAGCTCTTTTTATTTTGGCAGTACTTGCAAATGGAATCATTACAGGTTATACACTTTCTACAACAGACATTATTGATGTTAATAGAATCAGCCCAATGCTTTTCTTGCTATTCACCATTCAGACATTTGTATACTTCAGTTTGTGGGTGGCGATTTACTTGATTATTTATTTTTTCAGAAACTATAAGAAAGAAGAAGTAGAAAAATGGAGATTAGAGACTGCAGTTAAAGACGCAGAACTCATTGCTTTGAAGGCGCAAATAAATCCCCATTTTTTATTCAATGCACTCAACAATATAAGAGCATTAATTCTGGAAGATCAAATGAAAGCTAGAGATATGGTTTCACATATTTCAGAGTTGCTTCGGTACTCAATTCAATTCAATGACAATGAAAAGGTGACAATTGCTGAAGAACTTGAAATTGTGAACAAATACTTGGAGCTCGAAAGTATTCACTATGAAAATCGCTTGCATTATGAAATTCTAAGTAAAAAAGAGCTTAACAATTGTAAGATTCCGCCAATGCTTATTCAACTTATGGCTGAGAATGCGGTGAAGCATGGCATATCTCAGATTAAAAATGGAGGGGATATTTTAATTTCAGTAGAAAAAGAAGGTAAGAACTTAATTTTAGAAGTGAACAACACCGGTAAACTAAAAGAAAAAATGGGTAGCGGTATCGGACTGAGAAATGCTACTGAAAGAATACGAATATTGTTTGACAGTGAACCTGACTTGGAATTGAGGCAACAAGGCAACATGGTTCAGACTAGATTAAAATTACCAATAGAAAAATGAAAGCATTATTAGTAGACGATACACGATTAGCTCGTCAAGAGCTGCAATTCTTACTGCAAAACCATAAGGATGTAGAAGTGATAGGCGAAGCTGAAAACGCAGATGATGCAAAGAAAATGATTGAAGAACTGAAACCTGATTTGGTTTTTCTGGATATTCAGATGCCGGATAAAGATGGTTTTGAGCTACTTGAAATGTTGGATGAAGTACCGCAGATTGTTTTTACAACGGCTTATAGTGAGTATGCAATAAAAGCATTTGACTACAATGCTCTGGATTACTTAAAGAAACCCATTACAGATGATCGACTTATACTAGCATTACAAAGAGTGCGCGAAAACCTTGAAAAGAAAGGCGATCCTAAAGAAGTCCTTAATCAAAATAGCCAGGTTTTTGTAAAGGATGGCGAGAAGTGCTGGTTTGTTACGTTGAAAGAAGTTCGTCTATTCGAAATATGGGATAATTATACCAGGATTTACTTTGAAGATCATAAACCAATGATTCCAAAAACACTCCAGTATATGGAGAGTAGGTTAGATCCTAAAATCTTTTTCAGAGCCAATCGACAGCAAATAATTAACATGAAGTGGATAGACAAAATAGAACCTTGGTTTAGCGGAACTATCCGGTTGTATTTAAAGGATGGTACAGAGGTGGAGGTAAGTCGAAGACAAACTTCCAGATTTAAGGAGTTGATGAGCTTTTGAGCAACCGCTGGAGTTGTTTTATTGACTCTTTGTTGCTGTTGATATTTATATTATTTATCACATGCTGCTTCTCTTTAGAAGTCAGATGCCAACTCAATGACGCTCGTTCTGCTTGACTTTGACTTGCATTATTAGTGTATGAGTCATAAGCTAATTCTACTACATCAATATCTCCTGAAAACCATGATCTCATTTGTTCAATTCGAAGGTCATTATTGATGTCTTGCATCTTTATGAGATTGTTGTAGACACTTGCAATAGGATAGGTTAGCCGATCTATTACAGATGGATTTGGAATTTTTTCTATGGGTGAATTTGATTTTGTATCTCTTACAGCCAGGAGAACTACACCACCGGTATTTTCTTCTATCCAATCTTTAAAGACGCAAATAAATCTAACAGCATCTGAGATTCCGAAATTATCTGAGATTCCTGAATCCATAATTTCAACTCTTGGTTCAGCAGGCAAACTAATGTTTGGCGTGATATACGGAAAGGATGCAGACATCCTCAACGCAGATAAAAAACTCAGTTCACCTGGAGAATTAACCCTAAAAAATGTCTGAAAATCTACTGCTCGTACTTTAGACTCCTTGTCATCAAGTACCGAAGATGATGTGGTCATGTATGTGACAGGTTGGGAAGAAATATAGAGTTTACGGCCATCATTAGCTATGGTGGGAGACATGATGAGTGTGGGGATCTCTGATTTTACCTCTAAGTCTTTATACGCGCTTATTTGCTTATCAAGTGTGTGTCCTAGGTTTTTATTTAAGCTTCGTTCAAAGACATATCCACGATCTATGCTGTAAGTTCTACCAGCATAATCATGCGTTCTTAGCTTAAAAAAAAGATCATTTACGAGAAGCCCGAAAATAACAGGGTTAAGGTTGTCCTTTCCCATGTTCTCTATTAGAACATCTTTATTCTTACTCAGTGCAATCTTTCGATTTCTAAGAAACATTTCACGATAATAAGCAGCTCCAATGACACCACCAGAAGCTCCTGTTATCATAAATGTTTGATGCATGAGGGTGCCATTTAAAGCACTATCTGCTTTTAAAAGAGAGTTTACCGCCCATAAAGCAGCTCTTTGGCCACCACCACTTACGCACAAGAAAACCATTTTTTGTTCTTTTGGATTCTTCCACTTAGACTTCCAATTTTCTAACGTTTGGAGCATGTGCATCTTGTCATGAATGTATTGCTCTTTTGAGTGAATCCTTTCTAGGTTTTCAATAGAGTATGCTGTTTTGATGGTATCGTAATCAATGCCTGCTGCCTGATTTAACCCTTTTCCAAATCCTGCTTTTACGCTCACATTTACCAAAATGAAAATTCCAATAGAAAAAGCAAGACCCCAGGTTTTAAACCAATAGCTGATCGCTCCAACCAGCATAACAGCAATAGCAAAGATCAATAGCGAACTTGCTGCAGCAGGGATTTGTAGAAACTCAATATTCATGAAGAAACCGAGCAATAGTATTACACCGATAATGATCAATTCTACTACTACTGAGTTGAAATGATTTTGGTCAAAGACTTTGATTATCGCTTCCTTATTTCTAAAGTCAACTATTTGTTCAGTGGAACGAACCTTCAATTTAAGATCAAGGTAATTGGTGACATTGTACTTGTCTGCTCTGTTTTCTCTGACCTTATTCATTACCCGGTCTCTACTGACCACATTGCGTCTAAGTCGCTTGTCAACGGAACCTGCCAGGTAAATAAAAATGTCTTTATTGGTAAATCTGAAATAGATAATCATCAATAAATGCATAGCTACTATCCCCAAGATTAAGCCTCCGATAAAAAGAAAAATATCTAGATTCATCGCGAGCCCATTGTTGACCTGAAACCTAATGATCATTAGAATGTAGGCGATGAGAATGAGAAGAGGAATGAGGCTGTTGTTGACGGAGAATTTTGTGAAAGGGCGTTGTAAAACACCAATAAACCTAAATCGATGACTATCTAAAATGTAAGTAGTGATGTGCCATGCCATCATCAAATTTCCAAACGCCAAGCCAACTAGAAAAAAGCTCCAAAAGCTCACTTCACCAAGATATTCTGGATCAAGAAATAAATAGTGGATACCATAAACTTTACCAAGACCTCCAGAAAACGATGCGAAAATGATGACCCATACGGTCAATAAAGCTAGGTTTTTCTTCAGATGATGAAATGTCAACTGAATCATTAAGGAGTGTAGTAGTTGATTAATTGCCTTTTTGAATTTGAGCATTTTCCGTTTATCGAAAGTTATGGATCTGATTTAGACTTATTCAACGAGTTAGTCGAAATAGACTCTATAACATCTAATATAACGACTATCTTCATATCATCATTTCACCACCAATTCGAAATGATACCTTTTCGACTTAGCATAAATAACTCCGCATTTGCGGAGTTATTTTTTTTACTTAATGGCTTGTTTCAAATCAGCTAAGAGGTCTTCAATATCTTCCACACCCACACTTAACCGGATCAGAGAATCTGTAAGTCCTCCTACAATTCGCTTTTCTTTAGGAATACTGGCATGAGTCATTCCTGCTGGATGTCCCACAAGAGACTCCACACCTCCAAGAGATTCAGCCAGGCTAAATAACTTGAAACTGCTCAATGTTTCTTCAGCCTTTTCGATAGTATCTTCATTTTGTATAAAAGAAATCATTCCCCCAAAACCTCGCATCTGCCTTTTAGCAATATCATGGTTGGGATGATCTTCAAATCCAGGCCAAAATACCTTATCTACTTTTGGATGGTCTTTTAAATACTTAGCTACGGCCTCACCATTTTCACAATGTCTTTGCATTCTTAAATGCAAGGTCTTAACACCTCTAAGAACTAAGAAACAATCTTGAGGTCCAGGGATGGCCCCACTTGAATTCTGAATGAATCCAAACTGATCATCTATCTCAGAGTCATTGGTTCCAAGAAATCCCATGATAACATCCGAATGTCCGGCAATATATTTTGTAACCGAGTGCATGACAATATCAGCACCCTGATCCAGAGGGTTCTGAAGGTACGGCGAAGCGAATGTGTTGTCTACAGCAACTTTAGTCCCTTTCTTATGCCCAATTGCACTCACAGCTTCAATGTCAATAATGTTTAACAGTGGATTGGTAGGTGTTTCAATCCAAAGTAATTTAGTTTTATCACTGATTGCCTCTTCAACATTCTTCGGGTCTGTCATATCAACAAATGTGAATTTGATTCCGAATTGCTCAAATAGCTGCGTGAAGAGACGAAAACTACCACCATACAGGTCGCCTGTACTGATTACTTCATCACCAGGACGAAGTGTTTTAATAACAGTTTCTGTTGCACTCATTCCAGAAGCAAAGCACCTACCAAATTTTGCATTTTCTAGCGCAGCTAAATTCTTTTCAAGAGCATCTCTGGTGGGATTATGTGTACGAGCATATGAATACCCTTTATGTAATCCTGGACCATCTTGAACATACGTTGAAGTTTGGAAAATAGGAGTCATGATTGCCCCTGTGCTAGGATCGGGTTCTATACCAGCATGTAATGCTTTTGTTCCGAATTTCATTGAGCTATTTTTTATAGTTATTCTAGAAAAGGCGAATTTATAAATTAAGTTCCTGCTCCTGAAATGTCATTTCAAAAAGACCTTTGTTGTGATAAATCTTGATTTTATCGATACATTCTATTGGTTGCTCTTTATTATTTGACTTTGATTTCGAAATATTATCATTTTTGAACTGTCAGCCGCTATTGATTTTATACCCTAAACGGAAAAATAGCAATGAAAACAGTCACCAACTTTCTTTTTTTGCTACTAACAATTACTGCTTCCGGGCAATTCTACACCGGATACTATGTTAGTGCACCTCAAGTCCATTCATTTGATCACTTTAAGATAAAACACAAGCATGATCATACACAGTTAGATGGCGATTTGATCATCCATGCTTATTTAGATCGCAGTGAATTGTGGGAGCAAAAAGCTCACTTTGTAGAAGATGATGAAAAGCGCGAACAACTAATTGAAGATTACAGCCATGGAGAGGATATTATATCTACACACATTCTCAAGTTTATGTGGGATGGTAATGAATGGGAATACATCCTTTTGGGCTACATTGGTGACGATGAACACCGACATTTTATTGTAATAGAGGAGATATTTAATGACGACTCTGAAACCCGACTTTTAGAGTTTAATCGCTTCGATTGGTTGAAAGGACATCATATTACTCCATCTGCAACAAATTGATCTGCAAAAAGAACCCATTCTGGAGTTGTAAAGACTTCCTATAAAATCCACAAAGGATTATCTTCACCGTTAAATACTGCTTTTAATGCAAGAAGATAATTCGCAAGAAACTAAGGATCAGCAAGATACTGATCAAGAAAACCCTTTTGTTTATCAACATACAAAATCCTTTGCTCAAATAATGCACGCTCTCAAGAGCAGTCTTGTTTTGAGTACATACCAGACAGGGAAGGTTGTGATGTTTAGCCCAAAGAATGAATCGCAAATGATTCAGCTTCCGAGGAATTTCAAAAAACCTATGGGAGTAGCCTCTCATGATAGACATCTTGCCATTGCATGTTTGAATGAGATTGTATTGACACACCGCTCGTCTAATGCAGCAAAAGCATACCCTAATAAACCAGATGTGTATGATGCAATATATCTGCCTCGATCGTCTCACTACACAGGATCTGTGGATACACACGATATATCATATGGAAAAGGGGGCTTATGGGCTGTAATCACTCAATTTTCTTGTATTGCACAGCTAGATCCTCGATTTAGTTTTTTACCTAAATGGAAACCTCATTTTATCACAGATCTGGCACCTGGAGATAGGTGCCATTTGAATGGAATGACCATGAAAGACGGCATTCCTAAATATGTCACTGCTTTAGGCAAGTCGGATAAACCTGGCGGTTGGAGAGATAACAAGCTGAAGGGTGGGATATTGATGGATGTAGAAACGAATGAAATCTTGCTAGAAGGATTGGCTATGCCGCATAGTCCCCGATTGGTAGGAGATGATATTTATTATCTGCAATCCGCTGATGGAGAGCTTTGGAAGTATCATGTTCCATCTAAATCAAATGAGAAAATATGTGATGTTCCTGGATTCGCTAGAGGGATGTCATTCTATCAGAACTTTCTGTTCATTGGTTTATCTAAGATCAGAGAGAATAGCAAAGATTTTGGGAAGATGCCGATTGCATCAAAGAACCCCATCGCAGGTGTAGCTATTGTTAACCTCCGGACAAAGCAAGTAGAAGGCCTTTTGGAGTATAAGAATGCAGTGAAGGAGCTCTATGATGTACATATTTTACCAGGAGTCATACGCCCGAATATTTTGAATACTCTTGGAGATATGCATACCAGGTCGATTATTACACCTAAGAGAATCTTTTGGCAAGAGCCGCCAAAAGAGAAAGAGCCTTCAGAGGAGCCAGAGTCTAGTAAAACGGATACAACTATTGATAGCGGGACGAGTGTAGATAATGATAATTATGCAAAAACGTAATGTCTCGAACGAGTATTCAGACATACTATAAAACAGCTCTTGACCTTCATCAGTCTGGTAAGCTAAGAGAAGCTCGAAAACTGTATCAGGAGATATTGAAGGCTAGTCCTGAACATCTCGAAAGCATCTTCATGATGGGCCAATCATATTATCAGGAAAAGAAATATGATGATGCGCTCCTTTTTTTTAACAAAGGGTTAGCAAAAAAAATCGAAAATGTTGATTTTCTCCTTCAAAAAGGTAAAACACTAATTAAACTTAATCGGTTTGATGAAGCAAAATTGCTTTTTGATCAACTCGTCAAATCAAATGAGAGCAATCCGCTGATTTTGTTTCATGCTGCTCGAAATTTGAAAGAAACTGGTCAATTGACTACTGCTATTGAACTCTACGAAAAAGTACTTCAGTTAGATTCTTCTCATATTCAGGCACTTAATAATCTTGGTAACTTATATCAAGATGTATATGCCTATGATAAATCCATGCGCTGCTATGATAAACTTATTGAGCTGAACGATCAGGTTGTTATGGCGTATTGCAATAAAGCTGGGCTATTGCAGAAAATGGGAAAGCTTGAAGCAGCAGAAAGATTTTATCACCAGGCACTCAAGTTAGAACCTGATAACTCGCTTGCTTCTTATAATTTGGGAGTTATCCATAATAGATGGCATAACTATGATCAAGCACTCCAATGGATTCAAAAGGCTATCGAATTTGCACCAAGGAATCACAAATATTTAAGTACATATGCTACCACCCTTTGTAGTCTTGGACAGAAAGAGCAAGGGATAGAAGTGTTGGAGAAACTAGTAGCGGATGGCACAAGAAGTGAAGAGCCTTATTTGAAGCTAGCTCGTATTTTCATTTCAGACCATGAAAACGACAGAGCAGTTCAACTGCTAGAACCTTATGTAAAAGAGAACCCCTATTGCTATGAAGGCATGTATTTGCTAGGTGTATTATACGAGCTAAAGCAAGAACTAGAAAAAGCAGAAAAATATCTTACTAAAGTCGATAGGCATCCGGAGTTTGCGCTCAGAGCCAATATGACTTTACAACTACTGTATTCTAAACTAGGAAGAATGGATAAGTATGAGGAGATGATGATCAAGGTATCAAGCCTGCTTCATCAATTCATACAGAGTGATCGGCAGGAAGATGAGTTTCCAGTTTACAATTTAGCATACTACCCATTTGATCCAGAGTTAGTTACTGCTGTAACGAAAAAATTTTCACAAACGTTGATCCGAGCCGTTTCGCCACTTCGAGAACGTCTTAATTTTAAGTATCCTTCAAGTGCGGAAAAAATAAAGATTGGCTATTTATCTCCATACTTCAAAAAGCATCCTGCCGGTGTTTTGATACAAGGTGTTTTAAAACATCACGACCGAGATAGATTTGAGGTTTACGGTTATGCAATTAATGGTGGCACTGATGAAATCAATAAAAATATACGTTCATTGGTAGATCATTACGTAGAATTGGGCGATTTACAGTCAAGTGAAGCTGCAAAAAGAATCAATAATGATGGCATTCATATTCTTGTAAGCTTAGCTGGATATAACTACGGAATGAAATCTGAGATTCCGGCATTGAGGCCGGCACCTATTCAGGTAGTTTGTATGGATTGGCACGAGACTATGCAAGTCGATTTTTACGATTATGTGTTCAAGGATTATGAAGTTATAACAGATCAAAATCAAAATTTTTTCAATGAATCCATTGCTTTCCTTCCTGCTTCACATTTTTTCAATAGCGAATTAGCTCCTTCAGATAAGAAGGTCTTAAAAACTGATTATCATCTCCCAGAGGACAAGTTTGTATTCGCTTGCTTAAATCATCCACGAAAAATTAATCCATCAATTGCCAAAACATGGATGAAGATCCTGAAAAAGGTTCCTAATTCCATTTTATGGTTATTCGATGGAAGCATTGAACAGTTTCAAGTGAATATTTCTGAGTTAGCTAAATCAGAAGGAGTAGAGCTGGATAGAATCATTTTCTGTAGTCGAGAGGACCACAAAGATCATTTAAGAAGGATGCAGTTCATAGATTTGTTTTTAGACACATCCATTTACAATGGACATACTACTTGTTTGGAAGCACTTTGGATGGAAATCCCGATGTTGACGATCAGGGGTGATACTGTTAGTGCTCGATTATGTAGTTCATTTCTAAAAGCATTAGACTTATCTGACTTAATATGCAATTCAGAAGATGAATATCTTAATAAAACTATAGAGCTAGCAAGAAGCAAGACAAAAATTGGAGAGCTAAAGAAGTATCTGAAGTCCCAGAAGCAAACGAATGATTTTTTTAAACCTTCTGCTCTTACTCAAAGTATGGAAAAAGCCTACAGAAAGATGTGGGATACCTATGAAAAAGGTGATGAACCCTCAGACTTCAATAGTTCTGTCGCATGAATGATGAAGATTACATTCAGGCCATAAGGGATGCTAGCTTAAAGCTATCGAATGGGTTAGCTGAAAAAGCAATGAATCTTTGCAATGATTTAATAGAATTACAGCCTATGCGGAAAGGAGCATATCTTCTTCTTGCTCAGATATTCCTGAAGGTAAATAATGAAAATTCAGCCGTCGACATTCTGAGACAAGGAGTAAAAAGGAGTGGAGACCCATTACTGAAAATCAATTTAGCGATTCTACTAGCTAAGAATAAGCGTTCGGAAGAAGCTCATAAGCTATTTAGTGAGATATCTAGAAGCCAAGAGGTAATAGACAATGTTAAGTTCTGGTTTCATCATGCAAAGAACTCAATGACATTAAGCCGTTTCACGGAAGCTATTGAATGTTATTTAAGGTGCTTGAATAAAGAGCCTAATCACAAAGCGGCATTGAACAACTTGGCTGCCATTTATCAGAAGAATAATAGACTTAATGATGCCGAGATCTATTACAAAAAGCTTCTAAAGTATCACCCAATGGAGGGACTTGGATACTGCGGACTTGCTAGTTTGTATCAACAGGCGCAAAGAATTGATCTGGCCATTGAATTCTATCAAAAAGCTCTTAAAACATCTCCTTCACTTTCTATTGCATATTTCAACCTTGGACAACTCTATGCCTTTGGTAAGCAGAATCATAAAAAAGCCTTAGAAATATATGGAAAAGGAATACTTCTTGGGGATGATCAGTATCGAAAGGGCATCAGGTTCTATGAAATCATTTCAAGGCAGCATGTTGTAGACTGGACACATTATCAAGAAGATAAGAAAGACTTGGAGGATATATTAAGTTGGTATCTTGAATCAGAATCAAGCCCGTTCCAAATTGTTCCGTATACATTAAGCTATTCCAATATAGACCCACCAATCTTTCGTAAGATAGCAGAAAAGCATGCCTCTACTTTGGCGTTAGATGTTTGGCGCCAACATCCCAATGTTAAGTTCGACCATTCTTTATCAGAGAAGAAGATTAGAATTGGTTATCTATCTCCAAACTTTAGAGAGCACCCAGCAGGGATTCTTATGAGAAATGTTTTTGATTTCCATGACAGTAAACTTTTCGAAGTACATGCTTTTTCACTTGTTCATACTGATGATTTTATAAATCGAGAAATTCGTGATTCCGTAGATTATTATTATGATGTCTCAGAGCTTTCAAGCTTAGAGATAGCAAGCCTTATTAATCGAAAAGGAATTGACATACTCGTTTCGCTTGCGGCATACAATATTTCAATGAAGTTTGATGTTTTGGCTTTTAAGCCCGCTCCAATTCAGATGGTCTTCAGTGATTATCATGAAACAACAGGAGCTTCGTTTGTAGACTACATCTTTACGGATGAGTATATGATCGACCAACATTTGAGAGCCAATTTTTCTGAAAAAGTGATTACACTTCCTTGTTCGTTATTGATAAATAGTGACCTTCCAATAGATACCTCCATTCAATCGTCCAAATCAGATCATGGCCTGCCAGAAAACGCCTTTGTCTTTGCTAATTTTAATCACCCCAAAAAGCTAGATCCAGAAACATTTAGTGCCTGGATGCAAATATTAAACGGCTTTCAAGAATCCATTTTATGGTTGTACAGCGCGGGAGAAATAGAGATCAAGGAAAGGATATTGAGAGAAGCAAGCAATTTTGGAATTAGTGAAGATCGCATTGTCTTTGCTAAACCTCTTAAATTTCAAAAACACTTGGAAAGGTATAGGCATGCTGATCTTTTCTTAGATAATTTTATTTACGGCGCTCATTTTACTGGTATTGAGGCACTTAGAATGGGCGTGCCAATGATAACATTAAGAGGAGACAATCATAATAGACGTCTTAGCTCTAGTTTGTTAAAATTTTCAGGGCTTGAAAATTTGATAGCTCTTACAAAGAATGATTATATTGCAATGTCACTTAAACTAGCAACCAAAACCGCCAACTTACTAATAATTAAAGAGAAACTGAACAACGAAGAAGACAAGGTGATTTTTGATACTGAAATACAAGTAAAATATTTGGAAAAATCTTATCAAAAAGCACTGATTAAATTTAAGAAAGGATCACAGCCTAATGATTTTAGTGTTGGATCCGCTTTGAACTTGAGTTCATTTAATTAAGTAAAGAAAACTATTAAATCGTTCCACCACATGAACAATTTTTACCAATACTCTCTTAATTCAGCAAAAGGAAAATACTACAAATTCAAGGAAAGACTTGAAAAAAAGATTTCTTCAGGCCAGTTTGATTCACTTTCAAGAAAGAAGAAGAATCAATTAGTCTCTCGTGTTGATAAATACAAATCCAAACTTGAAAAGCTTGGGTTTTCAATGAAAGGGGCAACTGTTGCAACTTCGGTAGCGGCGATGGCAGCAGTTCCAGCTATCGGAAATGCTCAAACTCCTAACGTCTACTTAACTCTTGAAAATAGTTTCTCGGGTGGTGATGATGTGGAAAATTTAGCTTTAGCAAATTTTGATTTAGATGCCGATCTTGAGTTATTGTATTCTGTACCAGGTCAATCAGCAAAAATTGGAAATAGAATTGAGGATGGAGACGAAATAAGCTGGGATAGTAGAGATGTTGGAGCACTGGCAAATATGCAGGATGATTTCGTCATAGGAGATATTGATGGGGATCAAGATCTTGATGTAGTCTTCAGTAATGGAAGAATCATTTATCTAGCGTTGAACGATGGAGAAGGAAACTTTCAATTAAGTGATTCGGAGTACTATTACGCAAGTTCGACTTTTGTAGGATCGATTGGAGGTGAGTTAGGAATAAACGATGTTGATTTAGTCGATTTTGACTCTGATGGTGATGTAGATGTAATTGTAGCTGCCGAGACTAATAACTTAATAGCTTTCACAAATGATAATGGCAGCTTCTCAAAGGAAACTTTAGCAGTGCCAGGAAGTAGCGTTACTGATTTTGAGTTTGTTGATTTAGATAACGATGGAGACTTAGATCTGGTAAACAATCATTTTGGTTACATTGATGAAGCAGTTGGGACTGTAGGTCGAGTTTATGCCTCAGAGAACACAGCAGGTACAAATGCCGAACCAGCTTTCGAAGGATTTGAAGATATAGTGTTTCAAGCCCCTGGTAGATTGGAAAACTTAACAATACTAGATGCAGATGGAGATACTGACATAGATGTATTCGCCAGCAGACAAGGGTATGGTTACCTCTATGGAGGTTTGAATCAGCACATAGATGGAAATACAGGTATTTTTAATGAAACTACTTTTTCTGGCATCCCGCAACCTTCAACCTCTTCCATCCAATCTGTAGTTGCAGCGGACTTTGACCTGGATGGTGATGATGACCTGATATTAAGTCTTGAGGCAACAGGCTCATACCTGGCAAGTCTTGAGTTAAATAACTTTACCGGCTTGAGCTTATCGGGTGGACAAGTTGGTAATACAACTATTCAGCCGACCGATATTGCCGTGGGAGATATAGACGGTGATGGAGCTTTAGATTTCGCTGGAACTGAAAATACTGCTACGATTCAGCTAGTCTATGATCGCGCAGCACCTTACGTAGATGGTTTTGCTGGAGACTTAATCATTGATGAAAACACCCCTTCCGGGAGCTTGGTCGGATACCTTTCTTTGGACGATCGTCAAGGAGATGATGTTACAGTTACCATTGAGGGAGATGATGCTGCTCTATTCTCTTTCAATACAGAAACCAATGCATTGACTACTGCCGCTGCTCTCGATTGGGAGGAGTTAGGATCCTCATTGGATGTAGAACTTGTTTTGAGTGATGCTACTAAATCTAAAAGAGAAGTAGCGAACCTTAAGCTACGAAACCTTGCTGAGGCAGGTCATGGAACTTTTGACACGGAAGCACAAGCTGTTTTTGGAACGACTACTCCTGTTTCTATTGTCCCTGGGGATTTTGATTTAGATGGAGACGATGATCTTTTTAGGTCTATCAATGCAGAAGGTGGAGGAGGCCCCCGTGAGATATTGTCATCAAGTTTTGATAATGCTTTCTATGATCAAAACAATGGGTTTTTCTCTTCGAAGCAAGTTTTTCAATACAATCCTTTAAATAATGCCATCTTTTTTGATGTAGATAATGATGGAGACAATGAATTAGTAGGAGGTGAGGACAATGGATCACTAAGAGTATTCTTTTTTGAGAATGGATTTGACTATGATGATAGAGGTAGCGGTGGTGTTGTCGGAGAGGTAAAGGAATTTGTTATAGGTGATTTTGACGGTGATGGATCGGATGATATTGCGACACTAGCTTATTATGAGGAGAGTGATTATCTAACTATTCTAGAACGTGTGAGTGGGGGAGATTATGATTTAGAACAATCATTTTCTCAAGAATTGACAGGTGACATGTCGCCAGCAGCAGCAGCTCTTCCTGGGTATGATTTTGATATAGAGGTAGGTGACTTTGACGGAGACGGATTTGATGATATATTGATGGCAAAGTCTAGCTATAATGACGTGGTTTATTTAGGAGGCGAACTTGGACTTACTTCTATTCCTACAACTGTCGTTACCGGTGATGATTTTGGATTAAGCAAAGTGGCTTCCAGTGATTTTGATAATGATGGAGATACCGACTTTGCTCTATTAAGAGATACCGATGGTAATGGATTAGAAATTGATCTAATGATTAATGATGGTGCCGCTTCTTTTTCCGTGAGTGAGACGCTAAGTGTAGGGGGAGAAGATAGGGGACAAATAGTTGCCGGGGATTTTGACGGTGATGGAATAGCGGATTTGGCAGTTACTTATGTTTCTGGATATAGTGTGGGTGAAGGATATTCTTATGGTTTAAAAACATTTAGCAATGATGGTAACGGATCTTTCACGGAATCACAATCCATAGACAATACGAATGGATTAGAGCTTAGGCTGATGGATGCCGATAGCGATGATGATCTGGATATTCTAGTGAGCAATACTGAGGCGGTTGAAGTAGCCGTCTGTTGTGCAATTGGAATAGACGAAACGTTAAATGAGGATGCTGAAAATATTCAGGTATTCTTTAATTCCAATGCTGACCCAACCGGAATTGATCTCTCCATTGGCTCTTTGGATGAAGGGATACCTCTAGGTAATTCAGTTGGCACATTTGGAGTAGAAGACCCCAACGCAAATGATACGCATGTCATCTTTTTGGCAGATGGAGATGGAAGTAATGATGAAGATAACGATAAGTTTGTCATCGATGGAAATCAATTGATCGTTATAAAAGATATTGATTTCGATGAAGCAGCTAACTTGAATATTCATGTCAAAGCTATCGATGACTTTGGTAAATCGGTAACCGAGGCATTTACACTTAGAGTCAATGAAATTCCTGGACTAGGAGAAATCAGCCTTTCTATTACATCAGTCAATGAGAGTTCTCCTATTGGAGGTTCCATTGGAGTTTTTGAAGTAACCGATCCAAACATAAATAATTCATATGTACTTTCTTTAACCGAAGGTGATGGCACAAATGATGCTGACAATGACAAGTTTGCAGTAGTCGGGGATCAATTACTCGTAGTAAAAGACATTGATTTGAATGATGGCGAGGAATTAAGCATTTATGTGAAAGCCATTAATAATTTCGGAAAAACGACTACAGGGGCATTTGTACTCACCGTCAATGAAGTGTTAGGACTGGAAGATCTGGATGATCAACTTGTTCTCTATCCAAACCCCGGAGCAGACGTCATGGAGATATCCTTCAACGAACGAGTAGAAGGAAGTGTGGAGATCAAAGTTTCTGATCTGAATGGTAAAATTGTTCATCAGGAAATGCAGAGAGCTGTGGGAGAATCATTCAAAGCCACGGTAGACATGCAAGACCATAAGTCAGGAATCTACCTGATAGAGTTGAGGTTTGGAGATCAAGTGTTTAAACAGCGCTGGGTAAAGAATGATTAATTAGATAAATTCTAAAGACTAAAAGGGATCAGTTCATAAATTGATCCCTTTTTTTATAAATGTTGAAGTGGTCATTGATAAAATGAAGGTAACCCAACGCTGGATCAAAAATGACTAGTCTTATCATTTGAAGAAACGAAAAAGGCCTGCTGAGTGTAGGTCTTTTTTGTTCAAAGTCAAGTTGGTGTTTAGCATACAATGTTGTTTAGTTAAGCACCTAATTATCTCTCCCTCATGGAGGGAGTTAGAGGGAGGACATAAGAAAAATGCTTAACTAAATGACATTGGTTTAGCATATATTAATTCTATAAAGAAATTTATGAGTTCTTCCGAACGATATAAATCCATCATTCCTGCTACTTCCGGTTTCTTACTTATGTAGCTTAAAATCTGGCTCCTTTAAAATAATATGCATAAATAGGGTTTTCTTTCTTTGAGAATCCTATCAATGTCATTCCTGAAGGAGATTTTGTCATTCTCGCTTCCTTCAAATTAGGATTTTCCACTTCTGCGATCATACCGATCGGCCTTTCTCTTTCATCCAATAACTTTGTATGCCTCTCCAATAGTTGGATGGTCATAGTGGTCATTTTTATAAAAAGTCCCGGTATGCGATATCCCGGATCCAGCATGCCTCTGAAGACAAAAAGCATACTTTTTAAAAGGGGGTACTTTGTTGAATATGCAGTGGTAACACCTACAATTTCACCATCTAAATTCCGGACAACTAATACTACTTGATGTGCACGCTGATTAATATCTACATGAGGAGGTATTGCATTGTGAGCTGTCCAGAAAGCTACAATTTCTTCAATAAGTTCGTCTGTCTTCTTCTGCCAAACATCATGTATGGTGATGGATTCGTTCACGTAAATGCCAAATCAAATGATTGATAGCTCTTAATCGTAAATTGATCCCTAAGAACGGGCTCATTTACAATTTTTATTCTATCTAAAATAGGGAGTAACTTTTCAATAAGTATTTCTACTTCAATCTCGGCCAATTGATTTCCCAAACAGAAATGCATTCCGTATCCAAATGATAAGTGTTCACGTTTGGTTCTATTCCAAACAAACTCTTCAGGTTTCTCAAAGTGAGCAGGATCCACGTTTGCAGCTCCCAAGCATACAGTAAGTGATGAATTTTTTGGAATGAATTGTCCATCTAGTTCAACCGATTCAGTATTGACTCTTCCCGTTATTTGCACAGGGGAATGCAGTCTTAGCATTTCGTTTATAAAAGGCTTAGCTCCGTATTTTTTAATATTAGCTACATCATCCTTGTTGCTAATTAAATTATGAAGACATAGTGCTAATAAAGAAGAAGTCGTTTCATATCCCGCGATGAAAACAAAAAGAAGCAAATTGATCATTTCTTTTTCACGATAATCAGCAATTATTTTTTCTGTAAGTCGTGTTGGAGCATAATCATCTGAAAGAATGCTTTGCCTAAAAAACGTTTGTAATCTACTGGTAGAATCACTTATTGACTTAATGTCTCGATAAGTTAGGTACGGACTCAGTATTTGTACAAGATTAATTCCATCCATCGCATAATCTTCTACTTCTTTCACTGGTAGTCCAATAAGTCTACTTATTACCTGCAGTGGAATCTTACGGCAGATTTGACTAATCGCATCAAAGTTGGTGGGCAATTCGTCAATTACTTGATTTACTACCTGTTCGGATGTTTCCTTTAATTCATGAATGCTTGGCCATGATTTTGCGAAGGTTGACCTGATCTGCTGCTGTTCAGGTGGGTTTATTTGAACTAGCATTCCCGCGACAGCTTCTTTTACATGATCAAATGAATCATTCTTTCGTGCTAATTCAGTAGCCATTTTTTCGGTCCAAGTATATCTTAGTCCGGTTTCAAAAGAAGGGTCTTGTAGGATACGCTTACAGTTTTGATAATCCATCACCACATAGTCTCCTGTGTTAGCCTTAAAAATGTTGCCTGTTTTGCGAATCTCCCGATAAGCGTCGTAAGGGTATCTGATGAAATCAGGATGTGTTGGCTTCCAAAAATCAGCTGGCCTCATTTAGTTGAGTATATAAATATTCTGAAAAAGACTTAATTGTAGGATTATCATAAACACTCATCGGATCAATGTAGACACTTAGTTTTTCTTCCATTTTAGCAAGCAAAAAAATACTGTTTACCGAATCTAGGCCTAAATCATGAAAACTCTTAGTGTCATCGAGTTCATCAGTATTGAAGGACAGTTCTGACGCAATGACCTGTTTAATTTCTTTTTGGATTTCTATGAGTGATCTCATTAGACAAATGTATTCTAAATATACATTAGTGTTTGTTAGAGATATCTAAAATAGATTGAAGGTTTTTAAAAAATAATCCCTTTTGGGAGTTATGCCTTGAGGAGGATATTCCTTTACTACAGTTTAAGCACTTCATTACCCTTTCTTAAAAATTGTTTGAAGTTTAGACTCTGCCTCATCTCCTGCCATGTAGGTCGGAGACAAAGATGGTTGTCCAGGCATATTTTCGATATGCAGTGTTTGCGTAGGGAATGCGAAGTTTATTCCCAACTCTTGCCCCAATTTCATGATGCTCATTAAAACTTCATGCCGGCATTTTAGCTCCTCTCCCCAGGTAGGAACACTGAAGAAGATGTAAAACATGATGTTCAATGAACTTGAGGACATTTCATTAAAGTACACATGATAGTTCTCTTTCCAGGTATGAGGGTGATCGTCTACTATTTGTCTTAGCCCCTTTACAAATACCTCAATCATTTCTGGGGGAGTATCGTAAGTGATAGAAATATGTGTGAAGAACCTTCTATAATTTCGAAGACCATGATTGTCAATGGTGTTATCAGCTAATTTGCTATTGGGAACATAGATTAATGAATTGCGAAACGTACGTATCCTGGAAGATCGGAAACCAACTTCTTCCACAGTACCATCTACATTATCAGAAGTGATCCAGTCACCTACTTGGAAGGGTTTGTCAATAAAGATCATCACGGACCCAAAAAAGTTCTTAATGGTATCCTGTGCTGCAAGTGCAAAAGCAAGACCTCCAATAGAAAGACCGGTCAATAGTGGTAAAATAGGAATATCAAGATTGTCAAGAATAAGCAGTGTGCCTATAATCAAGACAAACGTCTTCAATGTCTTCCTGAGTAATGGAACCAACTGATCGTCAAGTGTGCTTTCCGTACGTTGAGCCATTCGTAAAAGAAATATGCTTACGATGGTGACCATTCTATACATGATGACTGTACCGAAAAGTGGCAGCATAACTCTAAGTATGATATTTACATACTTAGAATACGTAACAGGAAGTTGTAAAGCGGGAGTGAAGAGCAGCAGTAAGAGCACGATGATAAAAACACTAGCAGGTCTGGCAAGCTGCCAGAGATACTTTTCTGATGCCTCTCCGGTGTATCCTGTGCGTTTTACGATTCTACTAAGAATACGTTCTGTGAAAAATGAGAAAATCTTATAGACTAACGTGCTTATTAGAGCTAGAATGAAGATGGCGATGTATTGATAGGTGTATAGCCCAAAGGTTTTCTTAGTTCCTAACTTTGGAAGAAGGTTGAGTAACCTTCCCGTTCCGAACCTGAATGTTTCCTGATAAAGTTCATTAACCTGATCTATGCTGGCGTCTGAAAAATACCAGTTTCCGTCTTCTGCTTTAAGAAGAAATATTTTAGGGTAACTGTCAAGTAAAACATATTTGCTCCTTTTAGATGTAGAGTCTATATAGTTAGGAGATTTAGGAACCTCATCCATGTAGATAAAGAGACCTCTACCATCCAATACTCTTTTTAGCTTAGTAACAGATTTTTTTGCAACCTGTATTCCACGTTCAGAAGGATTGAATGTGAGGGCTGCTAATGAATCATTAAAATTTTCTGATTGTAGATTGGATAAAAATGTATTGACGGAACCATATGGACTCGATAAGTTCACATACTTATCCTGAGCTATAGTAAAGAATGAAGAAACAAAAACTGCTAAAAGGAGTACGAATCTCATGTCATCTTTTATTTCGTGCAAAAGTAAACTTGATCTAGGATTACATTTGCTATCAAATTGAATTATTCCTAAAAACAAGATATGTCGAATCCACTTTTATCAGCCTTTGAGACTCCTTTTGAATTACCACCTTTTGATAAAATTTCTAATAATCATTACTTAGAAGCTATAGAACAAGCCTTGAAGGAGGCTAAAAATGAGATAGACATTATAATTAAGAATGAGGAAGATCCTACTTTTCACAATGTAATAGAGCAGTTAGAGCAAAGTGGAGAAAAGCTTCAGCGCAATGCTTCTATTTTATTCAACCTCAACTCTGCAGAAACCAATGACGAGATTCAAAAAATAACTCAAGACATTTCACCCAAACTGTCTGCATTTGATAGCGAAGTGAAGCAGAATGACCAACTATTTAATAAGGTAAAGCAGGTATATGAAAAAAGAGACTCACTTGACTTATCTGATGAACAGCAAAAATTGCTTCACGAAACATACTTCGATTTTGTGCGAAGAGGAGTAGAACTGGAGGGAGATAAGAAAGCAAGATTCAAAGAAATTAGCATTGAATTATCAAAGCTGTCACTTTCTTTTTCAGAGCATGTTCTTTCGGAGACAAATGAATATGAGCTGGTTATTTCTGATGAAAATGACCTGTCAGGTCTTCCGAGTGATGTAAAAGAGCGGGCTAGCGATTTAGCGGAAAAGAAGGGAAAAGAAAATGCATGGATGTTTACACTACAGGCTCCCAGCTATATTCCTTTTATGGAGTATGCTGATAATAGATCTTTAAGAGAAAAAATGTATCGCGCATACATGTGTAAGTGTCTCAAAGGAGATGCGAATGATAATCAAGAGCTTGTTCTGAAAACAATTCGCTTGAAGGCGGAACTAGCTTCACTTCTAGGCTATGCATCTTTTGCCGATTACATACTAGAGCAACGTATGGCTGAATCTCCCAATAAGGTGATAGACTTCCTAAACGACCTTTTGAGCAAGAGCTTGCCAAAGGCAAAAGAGGAAGTAGAAGAAATAAAACAGTTCATAAAAGCACAAGGCAATGATATGGAATTGCAGAGGTGGGATTGGGCTTATTATTCTGAGAAATTAAGAAAGGAAAAATATGAGCTGGATGATGAATTGGTGAAGCCCTACTTCAAGCTTGAAAATGTCATTGATGGTGTTTTTGAAACTGCAGAAAAACTATACGGAATCTCTTTTAGGGAAAATCAAGGATTACCTGTTTATCACGACGAGGTAAAGGCTTATGAGGTGCTGGGTGAATCGGGAGAGGTTGTCTCCATATTTTACGCAGATTTTTTTCCTCGTGAAGGAAAGCGAGGAGGAGCATGGATGACCTCTTACAGAAGTGAAAAGTACAGGGAAGGAGAAAGAGTCATCCCTCATGTGAGTATTGTTTGCAATTTCACTCCTTCTTCTTCCAATCATCCATCTTTGTTGAAGTTCAACGAGGTGGAGACCCTGTTTCATGAGTTTGGGCATGCACTCCATGGTATGTTAGCAGATACGAAATATCAAAGTTTATCTGGTACCAGTGTCTATTGGGATTTCGTAGAGCTTCCTTCTCAAATTATGGAAAACTGGTGCTACGAAAAAGAGTGCTTGAACCTCTTTGCCAAACACTACGAAACTGGAGAATTGATTCCAGCAGATTTAGTCGATCGTATTAGAAGATCATCCACCTTTCATGAGGCATATGCCACCGTAAGACAATTAAGTTTTGGACTGCTAGATATGGAGTGGCATAGCCTCTCTCAAAAAGAAGCGGACGTCATTAGTAGTGTGCCTGATTTTGAAGATGAAGCATTTGCTGCTACCGAATTGTTTCCAAAAGTTGATAACACCAATATGAGTGTACAATTCAGCCATATTTTTGCTGGAGGTTATGCTGGAGGTTATTACAGTTATAAATGGGCTGAAGTTTTGGATGCGGACGCTTTTTCAGTATTTCAACAGAATGGAGTATTTGATAAAACCACTGCAGATTCTTTTAAGAAGAATATACTTAGTCAAGGGGGAACAGCACATCCCATGGAATTGTATAAAAGATTTAGAGGTCAGGAGCCTACGTCAGAAGCACTGTTGAAACGAGCAGGACTGGTCTAAGATTCGAAGTATTCCAGATCAGAGTCAATAGTCTTATTCTGCTTTTCAAGATCTGCTTTAAGATCAGATATTAGCTGTTTAAGGCTATCATGCAATTTTTTTACTTCCTGTTGTTTTTCAGGACGCCCTCCAAAAACACGATCTTTTTCTGAAGGTGAAAGGAGCGAATTAAAGTGAGTCGTGTCTTTTGTAATTCTACCAAGTTTACTAGAAACCTTAGGGAGTAAGCTTAATATGTTTTTTTGATCAATGGAGAGATCAACCTCAGCCATGCTGTAAAGTATTGAATTGATTTCTGAATCCCTCAAGTTGATTTGATCTTCAGAATCTGCTCTTAGAGATTTTAAGAGACGAGCCATGCACTTCAAGTTGCCTTTAGTATGCTGATCTCTAGCATTAATCCTAGCAATATTCAAGAAGGGTAGGTACTTCTTTACTTTTTTATGTTTGAAATCAAATTCGGCGATTCCTCTATAAATCTCGTTCTTTGTTTTTACATATTCCGCACTATCTATCCACATAGAGGGTAGTATATCTATCTCGCAAGTAGGCTTTTGAGCTGTGATTCTGATTCGAGTTTTATCACTGTAATCAACAGATTTAAAAGACTGGTCACGAGAGAGAACATCAAGCAAATCAGCGGCCAATGACTGCATATCTACATGTGGTTTATCTGAAACTGATTTCTTAATAATGATGATTTCCACATCACCATAGAGTAGAATATTTGAGTATGTTTTTAGTGCACCTTGATACCGGTAGTCTATGTTGTAACCCTTCTTCTTCAGTGTTTTGCTTATTATTTCATGGATTCTTCTGGAGTTAGCATAAACTTTATAAGCATAAGATGGATCTATCTCAACCATAGACTCCAAAGTATATTTGAGACAGTCTGAATATCCTGAATGATGAAAAGCATCAGACAAAACGGGTTCCCTTAACGCTTCATCATACCTTCTTCCCTTCAGGTTTTCTACTAACAGGCTATAGTCGTGCTCCATGAAGATGCCAAAATAATCAATTCTAAACACATGAATTGTATTTTTAGAAGATTATCAGGAATAATCATAAATGATCATAGAAGTTTTTCTCTTTCCCTGAATGCTATAAATGAAGCTCAAAATTTGATTTCAATCCTTTGAGGGTTGTTTTTGATGTTTTTTGAAAATCCCATCTTGCATTAAATCCAATTTTGAAGGAAATAAAGAAAATGACTCTTCAAATCAAAAGTTTAGCTTGCTTTGATTCATTTTTCAAAAAAAGTAACTACAATTGTAGTCTTATGATTCTATTCACAGAGATTGTCAATACCACACCCTCTCGAGTTCGAGGGTAACCCCTAGGCTGGGTATCTCAGATTATCCATTTCTGTTTAGTAACAATTTTCTAAACTGTATCACATATGTAGATGCAGTAACAACCTTTAATTTTCTTTAGAAATGACGAAAGAATCATTCTCTTTATCTAGAGTTTTTAAACTCTTTGTTTCCGCTATGAAAGGCGAAGAAACAGAATTTACCACAGGTAGTATCAATCGTGCCATTGTCTTACTCTCTATTCCTATGATAGCTGAGATGATTGGAGAATCCCTATTTGCAATCGTTGATATGATATTCGTTTCAAGGATAAGTGTCAATGCTATTGCAACAGTTGCGCTAACCGAAACTCCTTTGATGATTATTTATTCACTAGCTGTAGGCTTAAGCATGGCAGCAACAGCGATTGTCGCAAGACGAGTAGGTGAGAAGAAGTATGGTCGTGCAGCGGATGCTGGTTTTCAAGCTATACTAATATCAATAGCAATAGGAGTCGTATTTGGCATTATGGGATTCGTATTTGCCGAAGACATTCTTGCTTTAATGGGCGGTGAGTCTGAATTAATAGCGGAAGGCGTAGGCTACACGAAAATCATGTATGCAGGTAACCTAAGTATCATTTTGATCTTTTTGATTAATGGGATATTTAGGGGAGCAGGAAATGCTTCCATTGCTATGAAATCGCTGTTATTGGCCAATTTCTTGAATATGATTTTAGATCCACTATTCATATTTGGACTGGGGCCAATCCCAGGCATGGGAATAGAGGGAGCAGCCATAGCAACTACGACCGGAAGAACGATCGGTGTGATTTACCAGCTTGTTCATATTTTCAACGGAAGCTCTTTGATCAAATTAACGGTCAAAAACTTTGTTGTGAGGATAAAGACCATTGTTGAAATCATTAAGATTGGTTCAGCGGGTATAGGACAATTTCTTGTTGAGACATTAAGCTGGTTGTTCCTTGTTCGTATAGTAGCTGAGTTTGGAACAGAATATGTAGCGGGTTATCAGTTGGCTTTTCGAGTTATTGTATTCACGCTATTGCCCTCCTGGGGCATGGCGAACGCAGCAGCGACTCTTGTAGGACAAAACCTGGGTGCTAAAAGTCCCGAACGAGCAGAAACCTCCGTTTGGAGAACAGCTAAATGGAATACCATTTTTCTTATAAGTGTAGCTATAATATTCTCTATTTTTTCCAATCAGGTACTATCTGTTTTTAATCAATCGGGTATCGTTTTGGAAACGGCTATTAGTGCGCTGAGAATCATTTGTTTTGGCTACATATTTTTTGCTTACGGTATGGTAATCGGTCAGGCATTTAATGGTGCTGGAGATACTTATACTCCATTATGGATCAATATTGGAGTTTTCTGGGCCATTCAGATCCCATTGTCATACGTGCTGTCCATCGTTTATGACTGGGGTCCTGAAGGCGTGTTCTTTTGTGTAGCGTTTTGCCATAGCTTGTATGCTGTGATAGCAATTATGCTCTTTAAGAGAGGTAAGTGGAAAACGGTTAAAGTATAAGTCAGCAAGATGAGAAAAATCGTTTATTACGTAGCTACTTCTCTAGATGGTTACATTGCAGCAGAAGCTGATGATGTCAGTATGTTTGCGATGGAAGGAGAAGGTGTAGATCAGTATATGTATGATCTGGAGTCCTTTGATACCGTTATTATGGGCCGAAAGACCTATGAGTTTGGCTATCAATTTGGACTTAAACCGGGACAGCCAGCTTATCAAAATATGGAGCATTATATATTTTCAGATAGCCTCTATTTTGACAATTCCCACTGCCAGGTCAATGTGGTACCTGTTGAACTCGAAAAACTTACAGAACTAAAAGACCAGGTAGGTAGCGATATCTACCTATGCGGTGGAGGGGTTTTTGCAGGTTGGTTGTTGAAAAATGGAATGATCGATGAGTTAAAGCTGAAGATCAATCCATTGATATTGGGGAAAGGAGTTAAATTATTTGGGGATTGCTCAGCGGGGGTAAAACTCAAGCCTATCTATAATCAATCATTTGATAATGGATTTCAAATCAATACTTATAAAGTAATCAATACTTAAAATTATAGAGTTCCAGGTTGGATCCCCATGTGGTGAAGACCTGGAATTCTTTTCTTGCTGAGGAATAGATAAGACTTATTTCATGAGCTGAATTGAGTGGGTTTCCAGTAATTAAGTTTCCTGATTTATCATAAATGTAAAGGCTTTTATTGGCAGTATCAGTAAAGACAACCAGGTCTTTCCCAGCACCAAATTGATAATATTGTATCAAGATTGGCCACTGAGATAAATAGTCTTTCTTAAAGAGAAGATTACCTGTATCGTCCAACACTTCGTAGCTGCTTCCTTCTTTTCTTACAATAATAAAGGAATCACTACCTGTATCTGGTATTAGTTGAAAGTTTGCATCGGCACTACTTTTTAATAGTTGTTCACGCTTAATTAAATCTCCTTCTAACGTAATCTCTATCAACTCACCACCTTTGGATAGAACAGTCAAGGACGAATTTCCGAGCGAGTTTGACTGCCTTAGGAAATAGTTTTTATGAAGTGATAATTTAGTGTCAAAAGGAAACCCTTTATTCAATTCACCTCGACGATTCAATAAATGAATTACACCATTTTCATGTATTGATATCATGACGTCTTTTCTACCAAGTCGAGCGTGATCAAGTGGCTGGAGAGCAGCCCTACTTATCTCTTTTGGTGACCAACCATCAAGTAGTTTTAGGTCTTTGTCTGCTAGAAATATGTTGCCATCTGTATCAATAAGAGCTATTCGATAATTTCTACTTAGATCGTAATCGATAACATTGATAAAAGCAATTTGAGCATTCTCTGGAAGGGACTTTGGATACCCGGGAATATACGTGCCTGTACGATCAATTAAATGAATAGAAGAAGATGTCGCAAATGCATATTGTATTTTACCGTTTTTGTAATAGTCAATTGGGTATACGTTTCCAAGGATAGATCCATCAAGGGTTTCTGACCATAGCGCATTTTGATTAGGATCCATATAGTAGATTGTATTGGTACTATCTTGTAATAAGATATCAAAATCACGGTGAGCATGTGTCTTTAATAGGTAAGGTTTAGATGTTAAGGGGCTAACGAACCTTACACCGTTTTGCGGATTAGTTTTTGGAATGCTTTTTGGGCTTGATTGTGGCTGTGTAAAGGTGTAACTAGTGAAATATTTACCGTCTAAATAGCTATACTGAAATGCCGCCAGATCAATGGTTTTATATGTAGAGTTGTTTTTCTTAAAATGCTCAAGCCATTCAGGCTTTAATACATTGAGTATATTCTTCCATGCTCGTGGTACATTCACAAACAAGCTAACATTCGCTGCATTATTAGCTCGTGCTAAGAAGTCATTCATCTGAATTGATTTCCCCCAAGTATCCTCATTTAAAATAGATGAAATGAGGTTCTTAAGTTCTTGTAGATCATTTGAGAAAATAAGATAATTCCGATGACTTATATAAAAGCATTGATCAAAACCTTTACCCATCTCGCCAAGGAAAGAAGATGGAAATTCACGAATAGGCAAGAACCTAATTTCATTGTCACTATATGATTCAGAGTACACTGAATCACCACGTGCAATTGCGATTCGTTCAGTTAGTTGCTGGAAGAAATTTAAGGATTCCTGTATGTCTTTTACTTCAAGAATCACGAGTCGTTGATTATCTCTTGTGCGTTGGGACTCTAGATTAGCAATGCCAATTTCATTATCAACCAAATCCAACACCTGGTCAGCATTAAAATCATAAGATGATTTCAATGAATCTTGAAATGACTTAGTCGTTAGTGAGTTCTTCCGAATAAATTCTATTTGAGCATCTTTCCATGTAGAAATATCAGAAGAGGTGATGTGGTAGAAATAAGCCGTATTCTCCGGTACAACTTCTGCCATGTCAAAGGCAGCTGGCTGTGTGGTATGTGTACTCATCCATCCATCTGAAGCGTATGAAAATCCAGAAAACTGTATGAATGATGAGTCCAGAACCATCTCATAGTTTCCTGAAACTATGGGTAGACCTGTTTGATCATTAGCAAAAGAGTTGATGACATTTCCGACCTGATTGTAGTTTGCGTAGACACGCGTCAGACCTTTTGCTCCGGATTCATTTGTGAGTCGGGTAAACTTATCTTTAAATGAGGGCAATTCTGAATCACTAATTACTCTTATCGCATCTTCAACTAAGTATGGAGTGAAACTTGCAAGAAAGAAGTTCTTGTAGAAAATGAAGGTGAGTGTTTTTCCTTCATTGCTTATTTCGCTGATTTTGAAGTCGTTATAACTTCTTGTTTTAAAGCGATTTCCTGCTTTTTGAAGCCGACCAATGGCAGCATTTGCGAATGTATTTTGAGATATATTTTGAATCTCCACCACAAAAAGAAAATCGACAGCATTATTCGAAACTTTATGCAGTGAGGCTAATGTAGGTGCATCCTTGAAGATAGTTGTAAAACCACCAGAACCATTGATCGAATCTAAAAAACTAAGTCCATTTTTTAGGTTTGAAAAACCTGTGGATTGATTGATAATATTCCAGATGGGATATCCTTGAAACGTTGTTAAATCATTGGTGATTTCTGCTTCTATTACAAGTGCTGCGTCAGAAGGAATAAAGCTCCATAAGGTTAGGTCAGAGTGCTTCACCCATTTTTCATAAGTAAAGTACCCCATTCCTGCGAGTAGAAGTACGGCTATGGAAATTAGAAGTTTCTTCAAGTCAATTGGTTGATTTCTTCAAAAGTAACTTAGTTATTCCCGATTTAGTGCTGTCAAGGCTCACAGAATTCAAATTTTTACAGAAGTGGTGGCTGTTAGGGTTTTGGAAATGCAATATATTAGCTGCCTATGTCGCAATACAAGGAGTTAGGGTCTTTTATCGATAGAACATATAAGGTAGTACGACAGGATCTTATTAACAGATTTAAACAAGCCAATGTAGATATCACCCCTGAGCAATGGGTAATACTATCCAAGTTAGATGACCGAGATATGTACCAGACAGATCTTGCGGGTTTGAGCTTTCGTGATAAACCCACTGTTTCACGAATTGTTGATTTGCTGTCTAAAAAGAATTTTGTGGAACGTATTCAAGATAAAACAGATGGTAGAAAATATCATGTTTCCATTACTTCGAAGGGAAGGGAGGCCATTGAAAAGGCATTACCGGTTGTAGAAGAGTCTCGTCAACTTGGCTGGACCAATCTTTCAAATAAGGAATATGAAACTTTAATAGCCATTTTGGATAAAGTATTTACTAATTACAGCGAGAAGGACTGACTAACCTTAAAAAAGTGGCATTCATAAAGTGGCATTCATTTTGAATTGGAGGTAGATGTACCCAATTCAATTATATGAAACTCGCTACAATTTCATCTACAATAACCATCGCTGTTATTGTTTTTTCCTGCCAGAAACTGGACATGGAAGTCCCCATTCAGGTAGTCAACCTGGACGGATCTTCAAATGCAAGCTATTTTAAGGCTCAAGTAATCCCAAAGCTTCGAAAGCGAAATTTTCAGGTAGTAAACTATGATACACCTCTGAAACTTCTCATTGAGGATTTTATGATTGATATTGACTATAACACCGAAGTTGTATGGGATGATTGCAACGGAGGACACAATATTTTCAATCTCCGAGATGAAAACCTCGAAGGGAGAGTTACACTAACAGAAGATGGAAGACCTCTTCAACAGTGGGAGATCCAAGCATCTAACTATGAGGTACTGAGGGAAGGAGATCCGTTTTTAATCGAATTATTTTTTTCTAACGATGAAGAAAAAAACTGCTCAGATTACTTCGTGAAATCAAAGTGTAAGATGGATAATCATCTAAAGAATTGTGCTCGTAGGGTTGCCGTTGATGCTGTGAAAAAAGTGAATAAGTTCTACTAGCTTTAGGATATAGGAACACTTCGAATTAAAGTGTTCCTCGTAATTCTTGCTCACGCTCTAGCGCTTCAAATAAAGCTTTGAAATTCCCTTTTCCAAAAGAAGTAGCTCCTTTACGTTGGATGATTTCAAAGAACATTGTAGGCCGTGCTTGTACCGTTTTTGTGAAGATCTGAAGAAGATAGCCTTCTTCATCACGATCCACAAGGATCCCCAAAGGCCTTAAAGCTTCAATGTCTTCATCTATTTTACCTACTCGATCGGTGAGCATATCATAGTAAGAATCAGGTACTTGAAGGAACTCAATGCCTCTTGACTTTAAGTCACTAACTGTTTTAATGATGTTATCAGTAGCTACAGCAATGTGTTGAACTCCTGCCCCTTCATAGAACTCTAGATATTCATCCACTTGAGATTTTTTTAGACCTGGAGCAGGTTCGTTAATTGGAAACTTGATTCTACCATTACCATTGCTCATTACTTTGCTCATGAGTGCAGTAAATTCAGTAGAGATGTCATTATCATCAAATGACATAATCTGTGTAAAGCCCATGACTTCTTCATAGAATTTCACCCACTCGTTCATTTGTCCCAGCTCCACATTTCCCACCATATGATCTACATACTTAAGACCAACAGATTCCGGGTTGTAAGATGTATTCCATGATTTATAGCCAGGTAAAAAGATGCCATTATAATTCTTACGCTCGATGAAGATATGCACAACTTCACCGTAGGTATGGATACCTGATTGTACAATTTCACCATTCTCGTCTTTCATCGTGTTTGGTTCCATGTATGACGTGGCACCTCGTTTCAATGCTTCATTATATGCTTTGGTCGCATCATCTACCCAGAGCGCAGTGACCTTTACACCATCACCATGCTTATCAATGTGCTGACCAATAATGGTTCCACTCTTTAGAGGAGAGGTAAGAACTAAGCGAATTTTGTCTTGAACAACCACGTAAGATTCACGATCTCTTAAGCCTGTTTCAAGCCCAGCATATGCAAGGGCTTTGAAGCCAAAAGCGGAACGATAAAAATGAGCAGCTTGTTTGGCATTGCTGACATAAAGCTCCAGGTAATCAGTACCATTGATTGGCATGAAATCTTGAGCTTGCTTGGTGTTTTCGATTGTTGCTGTACTTTCCATCACGATTTTGACTAAGTAGTTGTTATGACAACAAAATTACAAAATTGTTTTTGAATGAGCAATTAGTGACTTTATTCAAATAATCTTATTAAGATAAAAACAGTTTAAGATAAAAACAGTATTCGGAATTTTAATAGATTGTGTCTTCCAACTAACCAACCTCTATTTTAATGAAAGATGCTTCACTTTTGTGGATAGGACTATGCTTATCCGTTTTACTATTTGTAACGGTTGTTTTATTCGATCTAGACCTATTCGAAAAGTTGGTGTTCCTGATGGAAAAATTGGAAAATTTTGAATTTGATGAGGCTATTATTCCATTTTTCTTGTTTAGTGCCTTTTCATTGGCGCATTTTCAAAAAAGAAAAAGAAAAACGGAAACAGAAAAGCAAAAAGCCAAAGTTTATATAGCTATGCTATCATCTGCTTATCACATTCTCAATAATTTCATGAATCAGATGCAAATATTTAAAGTAACTGCACAGGAAACACCAGAATTCGATCAAGAGGTTCTGTCGTACTATGATAAAATCATGAAAGAAGCGCAAGAACTACTTCATAATTTAAGTACTATTTCCAAAATAGATGAAGATAGTATTAATGAGTCCGTGGGCACTAAAACACATTAATTATTCATTTCTCAATGACTTCACCGGATTAGCTTTAGCTGCCCGTCTGGCTTGATCCGATACAATGGCAATGGCAAATAGTAAAACGATAGAGCCAACTAAAGGAAATATCCACCAAGCTACATCTACTCGGATTGTATACCTATCAAGGTATTGATCGAGCAAATACCAGGCAAGTGGAGCTGCCAAAAAGAAAGATATCACGACCAGTCTAGAAAAATCCTTTGACATAAGTTTCATAAGGCTCGCTACGGTAGCACCTAGTACTTTTCTTATTCCTATTTCTTTGATTCGTTGTTCTGCAGTGTAGGAGGCCAGCCCAAATAACCCAAGTCCAGTAATGATCATGGCCAGTGTAGCGAATAGACTCGCAAGTTTGCGTGTCAAATTGATGGTTGTGAACTTACGTTGGAATTCGACATCCGCAAAGTTGTATTCAAATGGGTAAGCAGGATTGTGTTTGTTAAAAGTCTGTTCTACACTTCCTAGAGTGGCTTGTAAATCATTGGTTTTTTTGAGTCGAATGGAGATATAACCACCCCAGTCCTGGAGAATCAGAAACATAGGCTTCACGGGCTCATAGGGAGAGCCCATCAGCACATTGTCCACGACTCCAATGAGCTTAAGTTTATCTCCCCAAAGATCAAGGTTGGTTCCAATAGGGTCTTCTAGCCCCATGATATCTAGAGCTGCTTTATTTATGACAATAGCACTTGAGTCGCTTGCAAAGTCTTTTGAGAAATCCCTTCCCATCAAAACGTCTATGCCCATGGTTTTAGCATAATCATAGGTAGTGGTAATGGTGGTGAAAATAACTCGACGATCATCGGGCTTACCAGGCCATCCCAAGAAGTTGTTGGAGTTAATCTGGGTGATTTGAGAATTTGAACGAGTTACAGATTCTACCATTCCAGATGACATCAGTTCTTGCTTAAGGATCTCATAGTTATCAGAGAGATCGTTTGTGAGTTCCACTGATATCAATCGATCTTGTTGGTACCCGAGATCTCTGTTCTTTACTAAGTTGATTTGCTGGAAAATGACAATCGTGCTTATCATCAGTACGATTGAAAAAGCAAATTGGAGTACAACCAATACTTTCCTTGGCGTTGTTGCTCCTTTCCCTACTTTAATTGTACCCTTTAGTGTCTGTACAGGTCTGAATGAGGAAAGGTAAAAAGCTGGATAGCTGCCAGAAATTACACCCAACACGATAATGATACCAATAGAAGCAATCCAGAAGAGAGGAGAGGTATAATTGATAGAAAGCTCCTTTTCCACCAGGTTATTATATGATGGAAGGGCTAACTCCGTCAATATGACCGCAATGAGGAAAGCAATGAATGTAATGAATATTGATTCACTGATGAACTGATAGATCAACCTGCTTCGACTTGTACCTAAACTTTTTCGAATGCCAACTTCTTTGGCTCTTTTCTCAGAACGTGCAGTGGCCAGATTCATAAAGTTTATACATGCAATAATTAAGATAATGATTGCAATTGCTGTAAACAACTGAACATAATCACTACGCCCACCAGCTTGTTCGCCTTTTTCATTCCAGTTGGAGTAAAGTCTCCAATCCTTCATAGGATGAAGAAAAAAGTGTTTATCCATACCATCTTCACCATCTTTTTCTTCTGCCAAGTCATAGATACTCGAATCTACATGTGCCTGACGTGAAGGATCATTGAGTTCTACAAATACCTGAAAAGAATAATTTCCCCAATTCGTCTTATTGTCTTTAATCCACTCGTTTACTGATTCACGATACTTCCATGTAGCCAGGTAATCGAACTGGAAGGTAGAGTTTTCGGGTAAGTCTTTCGCAATTGCTGTGACTTGAAGTGTACCTTCATCAGATAACCGCACTTGTTTTCCTATTGGATCCTCATCACCAAAAAGAATTTTCGCCAATGATTCGGAAAGAACAATGGACATTGGGTCTTTTAATGCTTCCCTATGAGTACCGGAGATGAGCGGAAATTCAAACATCTCCAGAAATTCCTCACTTACATAGTATCCAGGCTTTATAATTCGTATATCTCCAGCTGTAATCAGTCGGTCACTTCCCCAACCAGCAACAACAGAGTTTTTGATGTTACTATCGATTACCTTCATCTCCTCATAAGTAGGAAGAGGAACAGATCGCCACTTATTCACCCGCTCATCAAATTCTGAACTAATGTATACTTGATATAGTCTGTCATACTTGGGCAGGAACTTATCATATGAAATTTCACTTGCTACCCAAAGCAAAATCAATACACTACAGACAATTCCTATGGAAAGACCAGATATGTTAATGACAGAATAAAGTCCGTTTTTCTTAAGGTTACGGATTGAGATAAGAAAGAAGCTTCGTAGCATAATCGTAAGTCAAGTTGATTAATGACAGCAATTCCTCTTTGAGGTTGCATTGGAAGGAATACTTTTTATACATCAATTGGTTACATTTTTCACCAAAGTTAATTTTCAAACACATATGTGATTCTCATGTAAGTTTTTAAAGAATCAGCGTCAGGTCTTTTCCATAGTTCTTCCAAGCGATTTCCATCAATGTCTACTTTGAGGTCATATATGATACTCTCAACCCACATACTATCAGTCCAGTTGTATCTTATTGTCTGTATGTGATTTCCATTAGAATCATACGTTAAAATCATTTTTCTGGATTTCCCCCATTGATTATTCTGCCAAATGGGAAACTCCTTGATAACCGGATTACCATCTTTATCATAGTGATAAATAACCTTGCTATTATTCATTTTCACACCTTCCATATCTCTTTTAGAAACTTCACTTATCAGAAGGTCATCTTTGTCATATACATAATCAACAAAAAATACTGAGGAGCTACCTCCTCGGACCATAGAATCACGCCTTGCTATTATTTTATCTTCATAGAGGTAGTTTTTATCAAAAGCAAAACTCCACGTGCTGTCCTTCCAAACCTCTCTGGAGAATGATACTTCATTATTATTTTGATCATATATTCTAATTGTCCTATCTAGTAGAGATTCACTATCACCGTCAATGCTTTTACTCAGTTCTTCAATGCGATTACCTTTTTCATCATATTTAAATGATACTTTTTTTATCACCTTCCAACCATCTTCTTTTTTTAATTCCCACATCTGAGAAGTAGGTTTTTGTTGCACTGTAGCCTCTTGCTTTCCAAGGCAACTTGTCATGAAGAAAATTAAATTGGCTAGCATGTAGTTGCTCAAAACTTTCATAACATTAGATTTATGGTGATTCAACTAATTAACAATTTATGAAATTAATCACCTTAGACTGGTTCATCATAGGAGGGTTTTTCCTGATCGTATTGATCATAAGCATAGTTGCTTCAAAAAGTGCCGGAAAAAGTAAAGAGGAATACTTTCTAGCAGGAAAATCTATGCCTTGGTGGCTATTGGGAGTTTCCATGGTGGCTACTACTTTTTCCGCTGATACGCCAAATTTGGTTACGGGCTTTGTTAGAGAATCTGGAGTGGCGAAGAACTGGGCTTGGTGGTCTTTTCTGATTACCGGGATGATTACTGTTTTTATATATGCTAGGTTGTGGAGAAGATCAGGAATTTTGACGGATCTTGAATTCTATGAACTTAGATATAGCGGTAAAGCAGCTTCTTTCCTTCGTGGATTCAGAGCGTTGTATTTAGGAATATTCTTTAACTGTTTAATCATGGGTTCCGTCACCCTTGCTGCGATTAAGATATCTTCAATTCTATTTGGACTTTCTCCGCTTCATACGGTAATTATTGCATCAACAATAGTTGCAGTTTATTCTGCTTTGGGTGGAATTAAGGGAGTGATTTGGACAGATTTTTTTCAATTTTCGATCGCTTTATTGGGAGCTATTTATGCAGCATATGTATCACTGTCCCAGCCTGAGGTAGGTGGACTGAAGGGCTTATTGGTAAATGATGCAGTCATTGGTAAACTCGATATTGTTCCAGATTTTTCGAATACATCAGTACTTATTTCGATGTTTATTATTCCTTTAGCTGTGCAATGGTGGTCCGTATGGTATCCTGGAGCAGAACCTGGAGGAGGAGGGTATATCGCTCAGCGAATGCTGGCTGCTAAAAATGAAAAGCATGCTGTTGGAGCTACATTGTTCTTCAATTTTGCCCATTATGCGTTAAGGCCATGGCCATGGATCATAGTAGCTTTAGCTTCCCTTGTCTTATTCCCGGATCTGGAATCCATCAAACAAGCCTTTCCAGAAATCAACGATCAGTACCTCGGAAATGATATTGCTTATCCAGTGATGTTGACGCTTCTTTCGCCCGGATGGCTGGGGTTAGTCTTGGCATCTTTGATAGCAGCGTATATGTCTACCATTAGTACACACTTGAATTGGGGCTCTTCATACATTGTGAATGATTTCTATCAACGATTTCTGAAGCCAGAAGCTACAGAAAAGGAAATGGTGTTGGTAGGTCGAGCTTCTACAGTGGTGCTAATGCTTGTAGCAGGACTTTTATCATTGACCGTCTTAGAAAATGCAACGCAAGCATTTAATATCTTATTGTTATCAGGGGCAGGCACTGGTGCAATCTTTTTGTTAAGATGGTTTTGGTGGAGAATCAATGCCTGGACAGAAATAGTAGGAATGATCGTTGCGACTATTAATGCATTTGTGCTTGTTTTGGTTGTGCCAGAAGGAGCCTTAGGGAATGATTACATCGATGACTTTACAATGAAGTTGTTGATTGCCACCGGAGTGACTTCTGTTGTTTGGATAGCCACCACACTTTTCACTAAACCGGAATCGGAAGAAACATTGAAAAAATTTGTGGACCTTATTCGTCCAAGCTTTGGATGGAAAAAATTTAGTTACGAACGCTCATCATTTGGAAACTCGATCTTGAGTGTATTCTTAGGAGCCATTGGAGTTTATAGTGCCTTATTTGGGATTGGAAATGTAGTTTATGGAAACCTTCTTTTGGGGTTTGGTCTCCTCGTGATTGCTACTTTATCGATGGTTCAGGTATTAAATTGGATGAAAAAGTAAAATACCCTATTTAGGGTATTGTTTATCATTTGATAAGTTTAGTACTTTGAGCTTAGATGCTTAACGCTCTATTCACTACCAAAGTGGGAGGCCCTTCGTGGGCCTCTTTTTTTATGGCCTATTATCTATATTGCCATCCAAACTAATTTCTTATGAGCCACACACAAGGTATGCTGAGCCCTGATTCACTCAAGGGCAAAACAATTATTGTAACAGGAGGGGGGACAGGATTAGGCAAATCCATGGGATCCTATTTTTCAGAGCTTGGGGCCAACCTTGTGATTACTAGTCGGAAGATTGAAGTATTGGAGGAAACAGCCAAAGAAATAACGGCTAAGAGTGGCTATCCAGTGCATTGTGTAGCCTGTGATGTGCGTGAATACGATCAGGTCGAACGTGTGATTAAGGAAGCAAAAGAAAAATTTGGAGGTGTGGACGTACTGCTTAACAATGCAGCAGGAAACTTTATTAGCCCTACCGAGCGACTTTCTCATAGAGCGTTTGATACGGTAGTGGATATCGTTTTGAAGGGAAGCTACAATTTTACTCTGGCTTTAGGTAAAGACTGGATAGAGGAGAAGCGAGGAGGGAATATCTTAAGCATTGTTACAACCTATGCTTGGACAGGTTCAGGCTATGTAGTTCCTTCTGCATGTGCAAAGAGTGGTGTGCTAGCTATGACACGTTCTTTAGCAGTAGAATGGGCGAAATATGGTATTCGAAGTAATGCAATAGCTCCAGGGCCATTTCCTACAGAAGGAGCATGGGATAGACTTCTACCAGGAGACTTAAAGAAGAAATATGACCCAGCAAAAAAAGTACCTCTTCAACGTGTAGGCGATCATCAAGAACTGGCCAATCTGGCGGCCTATTTAGTATCTGACTACTCAGCATATGTCAATGGAGAAGTCATCACCATTGATGGCGGAGAGTGGCTGAAAGGAGCAGGAGAGTTTAATCAACTGGAAGCTATTCCAGAAGAACTATGGGATGCCATGGAAATGGGGAGGAAGAAAGGTGGATCCAAGCTAAAAATGATGTGGCTCTATTTTAAAGGTATGCGTAAGTTGAAGTTGTAAGTAACTTCTTTGAAGTTTGAGTTTTCTGATTGCTACTCGAAGTAACTACCCCTATTTACTCTCTCAGATTCTCATATGGTAAGACACAAGAGCAGGCTGAGCTTCCACAACCAGTTCAAGCTTCCGCTTGTGCTCTAATTGATTGGGTGTAAATCAGAATAAAAAAGCACAGGAACGAGTCCCATGCTTTTATTCATTTGAATCTTATAACACAATACTAATAATGTCACATCCTCCTGGAGTAACAGTGTAGAGTGCTGGATTAAAATTGCTTGGAAGTGGAGCTGGCCCACCGGAAAGACTAAAGAAAATGTCTGGTTGCCCTTCGCCAGTTACATCGCATGCTTCCACCTGAATAGTTCCACCACCTGGTGGAGGTGGTGGAGGTGGAGGTGGACAGGCCACTGAGAATGAAATGTTGGCACATCCAAAGTTGGGTACCGTGTAAAGAGCTGGGTTGAAATTGCTTGGCAAGGGAGCTGGTCCTCCTTGTAAGCTAAAAAAAATGTCAGGTTGCCCATCGCCCGACGTGTCGCAAGCTCTAACTGTTTGCGAGCATCCCAAAAAGGACACTTCTTCATTGTTGGTCGATACTGTATCAAATCCTGAAAGGATTAGAAAACAGCAACCAATGGATAGTGAGATCCATAGCTTTTTCATAAAAATACATTTAACTGATTTATGTCTCGAAACCGCTCGAGACTAATTATATTAAATATACGTCATACAGTTAAGTATATTGCTTTATGCTGATTAAGTAAATGTAAAGTTAGCTTTGGAGTAGGTTAACTTCAGAACATACCAGAAAGCGTTGGTACTTTCTTGGCAATCTCAATGGCAACTGTCCCCAGATCCTCAATTCGCTTTTTCAATTGTGCAAGTTCCATATTCTGACGAGAGGCCTCTTCTACAGTTTTCATGAGTTTAGTATACACTCGCATGTCCACTGTGCCTGGTGTGATTGCATCTATTTCCTCTCTAGATAGCCCGTATAGTTGATTCAATTCATCCTTGTATTTTCCGTCAAAAGCATCATCAGCTTCTTTAAATAAATCATCGAATCTATTGGTTGACATATGTGTAGTTATTGGTTTTTAACTTCTTTAATCTTCTTTGAAATTTCTTCTATTTCTTCTTTCGCCTCATTGGACTTGATGTCTATTTGCTTGGCTATATCAAGATATGAATTGATTTTACCAGACATAGAAACCAATCGATTGGTCAGCTGTTCATCCATGTTTTCCAGTCCAACCATGGCTAGTCCCTCTTTTTGTGCTGTTCTTACTTTCTTGACGGATTCTAGGTATCCAGTAATGGTAGCGTTTGCATGCACCATATTGTTGTAAGAATTGTCAATCAACTGTAATACTTCTCTTTCCTCTTCTTCAACAGGGGTGAGGAGTTCTTTCCTTTTGATTAAAATTTGTCCATATGCAGCTTTCTGGAAATCAGCAATGTCGTTCAAGGCTTTATCTGTGACTTGCTTGGTGTCTGACTGAGCAGCATCAGTGAGGGATTTAAAAATGGACTCTTTTCCTTCCTTAAAGGAGTTCATTTCTGAAGACACTACATAATTGATGATAAAAGGAGCATAGACATCATCAATGAAGAGATTGATATCTTCTTTTATTTTGCTATAAATGATCTCGACAGAATTTCTATGCGAGTTGTGTAAGATGCCTAGATCTCTCCCCAAAGTTTTAGACAAGTCGATAGACTCTTGCGGGATTTTCACACATGAAAAACAACATGTGAGCAATAGGATGAAAGCTAATGGTTTATTCATCGATTGATTTCAATTGATATCTACAGTAAAACTAAGTACTGATTTTAGAAAACTCAGAGTTAAACCTTAAAAGGTGACCTTTCTTCGCAGTAAAAATGAGTGTGTATGGAGATGATGGAAAACTAATCAGTCATTCAGTGTGTATAACAGATTTTTGTTTGCAAAGTCATAGAGTGTCAACCTCCTTAAGTCATAATACGCAATCCAGTAACTTCTTAGCGCATTAATATAACTCCTCTTTGCAGTATCCTTTTCTGTCAAGGCAATGTTGAGGTTAGTAATGTCGATTTTCCCAATGAGATACCTGTTCTGCGCCACTTCGTACCTTTTTTGAGCTACCTCATCAGATTTTTTTGAAATCTCTATTTGCTGTCTGAGTACATCTAGTTGTCTAACAAGAGTGATGATTTCCTGTTCAAAGTTTTGTTCTTCTTGAGCAATCACATAATCAGTAAGCTGCTTGTTTGCCAAAGCTGTCTTCATTCGCGCTTCATTTCTTCCCCAGTTGACAATAGGAATATTGAGCGTCAAATTTGCAAACTGTTGAGTCTGAGCATCCTGATAAGATTCATCAAGCGACGATCCAGCACTATTCAGACCAAAAGAAGCATTTAAGTTCATTTGAAAACGTTGGCCCTTGGCTTGTGCTACTTGAGCATCCGCTTCGAGTCTTCGTCTTTCAAAAGCAATAAAGTCGGATCTATTGTCCTTTGCATACTGTAAGGCAAGTCTTTCTTCTACAGGAAAAATAGGAATGTCTTGCGGAAGTGAAAGGTCGAATGTTTCTCCCTCGTTTAATCCGATAAAAGTCCTTAAAGCCAATCGGGAAGTCTGAAGATCTAGTTGAGCCTGCGTTTGATCTTGTTTAGATCTTAACAACTGTAATTCTACTTGTAGCAGTTTATCTTCTGAGGCAGTCCCTATGTTATACCGCCCTTTCTCTATGTTATAGATTGTGTCGTTGTTAGCAAGATTAAATTCTGCAATCTGGTAGTTTACCTGGGCATCCAGATAATCGAAAAATCGTTGTACTGCATTCCTAGAAACGAATTCCATCTCTTCTACATAACTACGCCTCGATTCTTCGTATCGAATAGGCTCTGTCTTGCGATCCCATTTGAGTTGATTAAAAGCAAAAATTGGTTGATTTATTGTTAAATCAACAATTGTACTTCTCCATCTGGTATCGTCAAAAACCAGGTCTTGAAATTGACTTGCACGTGTGTTTACTGATACACTTCCTCCTGTTGGAGCAATCGGTTGAAATAAACCAAGGTTAAGCGATGAATTTGTTTGCTCTACAGGTCGAAATTGAGTCGAGCCATCTTCTTGGGTAACTGGAATAAATTGATTGCTATAAGACGGTAGGTTTCCACTGAGAGCTAATTGAGGATTGTAATTAGACTTGAATAATCGGTATTGCCAGAAGCGATTCTCTTTTCTGGTTTCTGCCTGTTTGGCCTGGGGGGATTGTCCTTTGGCCAAGTCAATGATATTATCCAAAGAGTAAAGTACCTGAGCATTGACACAAGTAGAGCATGTGATCAATAGGGTGATGAGTGTGAATAGTCTATTCATATCTAAGTGATGTGATTGGATCTTGGAGTGCTGCTTTTCTTGCAGGAGCGATACCAAATATAAGTCCGATGGCTGTCGCCACTCCAAATGAAATAAGTATTGAACCAAAAGAGATGACCGTAGGTATATCTGCAAACCGACTGACAGCAAGTGCCATCATTATGCCGATAATAATCCCAATAAATCCACCTGAAATACTGATCATCATGGATTCAAACATGAATTGATTAATAATATCTGCTTTTTTGGCACCTATGGAAAGGCGCAATCCTATTTCCTTAATTCTTTCTAAAACAGAGGCTAACATGATATTCATGATACCTATACCGCCAACAATCAACGAGATGCCTGCGATAGCTCCAAGTACATAGCTGAATATGTCATTCGTTCTCTGTTGTTGTTTTAGGAGCAGTTCAGGTATTTCTATTTCGTAATCAACCACTTCATTGTGCTTACGCTCTAACATGCGGACAATGACCTCCGCCGTAGGGTTTAATTTGTCCGTCTGTGCTACTTGTACCACCATTCGATCAAGTTGGTGATAGTTTACCGCTTGTTTAGGAGCATCATCATTAGAGCCACCACTACTACCACCACCGAAGAAAACAAAGTTTCCTGATGAACCCGTATTAGCTCCTTGAATCATTTCTTCTGTTAGCATAGCCCTGTTTTTATACCGAACGAGAACTGTTTGAAGTGGTGTGTAAACATCCATGTTATAATCTCGAATACCCAGCTTACTGATACTACTTTCGCTGATGTAGCGTTCATCTAATACGCCTATGACTTTGAGCCAGTTAGGCCCACATTTAAGCATTTTCCCAACAGGGTTTTGGGATGGGAAAAACTTTGCTTTTATGGACTTACCAATGATACAGACAGCTGCACCTTTTTCGAGTTGTGCTTCATTGAACATTTTTCCATCAGCCAATGTGAAGTTAAAGATGTCAAAGTAGGAGGGTTCCACACCCACGAGCTTTGCAGATCTTCTGATACCATTCTTAATAATGTAAGTCTCTAAAAGAATTTCAGGACTTATTGTCTCTATACCTGGAATTGTTTTAAGAATAGACTCTTTATCTTCTAAGGTAAGACCTGGAGAAAATTTCTTCTTTTCCTTAGAATCTGAATCATCCTCTGCAAGGTTTTCTTCTGTCTGCTCTACTACAGGCTCAATGATAATATTATTGACGCCTACTAATTTTATTTGCTCTAGTATCTCTTGTTGAGCTCCATTGCCAATCGCTAACATAGCGATCACTGCTGCCACACCAAAAATAATTCCAAGCGCGGTGAGTATGGATCTAACTCGATTGGCCAATACAGCTTCTATAGCTATGTAAAGATTGGCGAGGATTCTTTCCTTATCCATTCTTCTTTCTTCCTCTACGTCCTTGTGGTAATTGAGGTTGAGCAGGTTCTGGAGCCACCTCTTCTTCTTTTTGATTACGCTTACCGTCCATTTCAGGAAGAAGATTTACATCTCTACTATCCATTCCTTGAATAGTGGATAAACTTACACGGTCGCCAGCAGTAAGTCCATTGATAATGTGAACATATTCAGCGTTAGCATCACCAATCATCACTTCCTGTTTTGAAGTTGATCCGCCAGATTTTTTGAATACATAAGTGATGGAATCATATTGGGAATGAAGACTTTCTAGGGGTATAAAAAAAGCATCTTCCACTGTTTTTGTGATGATCTTATTGCTAGTAGTCATCCCTGGTTTAAGTAAGGGGTCAGTGCCATAAACTTCAATTTCTACCTCAAATACTTTTGCATCCGAATTGGGTCGTTGTTCACCAACATTAGCTACACGCGAAACTTTACCTTTTAAGTTCTTATCAGGGAAAGCATCAAAACCTATTTCTACAGCTTGTCCTGGCTTAACCTTTCGAATGTCTACTTCATTTACATACGTTTTAGAAACCATCTTTGATAGATCTGGAAGAGTAGCTACAATTGGATCCCAGCCACTGATTTGAGAACCTTCTTTTACAGGTTTCCCATCCCAACTCCGCTTGTAGATAAGCATTCCATCTTCAGGGGCAGTGACTATAAATTCTCTTGAGAGTCCTGTTAGTCCGTCTAATTCGTTTCTCACTTTAGATAATTCGGCACCTGCTTGCCTCATTTTGGCAACATTCTGCTGCTCTCTGATTTCATAATTTTCCGTTGCTTGAGAGAAAGATCTCTTTGCTTTCTCTAATTCAATTTCTGCTTTTTGAATAGTTGCTGGAGGCTCGAATTGTGATTGGTCAAGTGTCAATTGCTTCTCACGCACAGCATATTCGAGGTTGATAAGTTCATCTCTTGCCTGACGCATGGTTAAGGCAGTATCAAGCTTTGTTTGAGTATACTGAGATTGTTGCTGATCTAATTCGATTTGAGCATCTTTTAATTTACCAGTTAGTTCCGATGGGTCGAGTCTTGCCACATATTGTCCTTTTTGCACTACTGTACCTTCATCAATAATATCTTGAATGGTCACATTCCAGATACGATAATTCCGAAGACCACCTGGACCTTTTATAGGGACAGAATTCTTAGCCTCTAAACCTCCTGAAGTCATGATATCTACCACAAAATCACCTTGTTCCACTTCAACAACAACATCGGCAGCTGAGTCAGTTGAGTTTCCAGAAAACACTAGGATTAATATTGCGACAATAGCAACACCTCCGATAATAAATAGTTTGTTGTTTCTCTTCATGGTTAGAAATGTAAGTTTCCTATATTTTACTATAATCAGACCGAATGGTTACTCACTCAGCCATAATGATTTAATTTTTTGTTGGTCAACGGATGGATTATCTATTACTACTAACGAATGTTTTTGAGAAGATTCTACTTTCTGTGCTTTTGCTTTCAGTTTCACTTCTTTTGTTTTGCCTTTTACTTCTCTTTTAACGATGACAGTGACTTTATCGCCTTCTTCTGCCTCACTATAGTATGATTGTATTACATCCGAGAAAGTTTCAATAGTAACCGCTGATCCATTCCATTCTACAAAAACGTCTCCTTGTTGCAAGTCTAAATCTTTCCCGAAATCATTCATTCCATCAATGGAGGCCACATAAATTTCTTGATTTTCGTTGAGAGCTGGAGAGAATTTCCCAGCTGTGATAACCATTTCGTTACTCTCAGGGGAGTAGTCTATTCCAGCCCAACCAAGAATTTCTTGATAGGGTAGGGATTCTGTACCTCCAATATATTTTCTTAAAAACATTCCAACTGCGGGAGTGGTGATTTTTTCAATTTCGGCAAACAATTGTTCATCTTTAAAAGCTTTCTTGGGCCCATATTGTTTTGAAAGTTCCCGCAAAACAAATTGAAGATCTTTTTGTCCATTTGTAGACTTAATGATTGTTAGATCTAAACACCATGCAATGAGTGCTCCACCCGCATATACATCTCCATATCGTCGCTCATTCGCAGGATCTAATATGTTTTCACTGAACTCTGTGTATGGAATGTCTACAGCGTATTGATCTTGTTGATTCATTTTATTTCGCATTTCAGAAAGGAAGTCTTCTAGATCGAATAGTCCATACTTTGCTTGAACATGTTGAGATGCATATTCGGTCACTCCTTCATATAACCATAGATGCTGACTCATCTTGGGTTCTATGTAATTGAAATCGTGAATCTCTTCTGAATGAATATTTAGAGGTGTGACAATATGGAAAAATTCATGAGCTGCTACATCTTTTACCGTTTGGCTTATTCTTTCAGGATCCATTTCAGGAAGTGTGTACAAGGAGGAATAAGAATGCTCCAAAGCCCCCATGGCCCCAGAAATGGTAGGGCCATCGAATAAATAAATTAAATAGGCATATCTATCTACCGGAAGCTGACCACCTAGGTATTTTGATTGAGCCTCCATCAACTCAGAGATGTTGTCCATGACATCCGTCGCTGAGAGAACATTATTTGGTGAATAAACTGATACTAAAATTTCAGCACCTGCAATCTGTCTACTTACGATATCAGGCTTACTGTACATAATGGGCGCATCTGCCAGAAAGTTGAAGTTATCAGCTACATATGTATCAGAGGTATCAGTGAAAGTGCTTTTCTTTAGAGAAGTAGCTCCTGCAATTTCGGAATCATGGATAATTGTGAGCTCAAAAGGATTGAATTTGTAACCATCTACATAGCCAACAAATCCAAAAGTGTTTATTACAAATACGCCTTTGTCGGCTTCAATGCTCATTCCTCCTGGTTCAAAAATGGGATTTCCACCATACCCATCAAATTCGTCGAAGGAGTCTTCTACCCAGTAGGAAATCTTGCTAAGCCTCTTAGCTTCTGAGATAACCCACCTGTTTGTACTTAATTTTTCAAAAGCGATCTCATTTCCATCTATATCCATTGCTTTGAAATCATCTACAAAGCGTCCAAAGTCTGAAATACTATAAGTTCCAGGCACAATCTTCGCCATGTGATACTCTATAGTGTCATGAGTAATTGTTGGTAACGTGATTTCAACTGGGATACGATCGTTTTCTGCTTTGGTTAGATCTATGCTAATCTGGTATTTTTCTTGAGCTACGATGTGTAGGCTGATTACAGCAAGCAGAATAAAGAGAATTTTTTTCATGGGTTCTATTTCTAATATTTTGGATGATCTTAATGGTTATGATAACGTCATATCTCAAAAATCATGCGAGTTTAAGCACAAAAAAACCGCTATTGTTTGTTAATAGCGGTTAATTTATATGAATGGTTAGCTAGGTATTTGAATAGATAATTACCCGGCTTTGCATTATCGACTATTTCTTCATTTCAATTTTATTGTCATTGATGATATCGCCTTTTTCATTCACATCCACTATCTCGTATCCAAGCTTTTCTAGTTTAGACCTATTGGTGGCTCCATCACCTACCACGAGAATGTAAAGATTTTCGTCTTGTAAATATTTTTTCGCTAGCCCGTTGATTTCCTCTTTACTGATTGTAGCTATGATCTTATTTTGTTTTTCTACAAAGTTCTTGTCAAGATTGTAATGATTGATTCTTCTCAAAAAGTTTGCCTTCTGGCCTGGAGTTTCATAACTCCTCGCATCTCTTTGACCAATAGCACTTCTCATGAAAGATAATTCTGCATCGGTAATTCCACCCGTTCTGAATCCTTCTATCTCTTTCATAAATTCCACTACTGAACTATCTGTAGCAGCAGCCTTTACGCCAGCAGAAGCGGTATACGGACCAGGATCGTCACCACCTCTGAAGAAAGATCGAGCTCCATAGGTCCAGCCTTTATCTTCTCTAAGGTTTAGATTAATTCGACTATTAAAGGCTCCTCCCAATGGGAAGTTCATCAATGTAGATTTGTAATAATCTCCAGTGGCATCATATTCCATATCTGTGATGTATCCAATTCTAATCTGAGATTGAGGTGCATCTACTTTATCAACCAGGTAGATCTTTGTGTTTTCTGCCGGCTTTGCAGTTGGAAGTTCTGGGATTTGAGTGTTTTTATTCTTCCAACTTTTCAAAAAGTCTAGATATGCATCTATTTCTTTTTTTGAAATGTCACCTACGACAACAAGTTCTGAGACATTAGGTGAATAATATTTATCATAGAAATTGGTAACATCGGCCAGCGAGATATTCTCAACCGTTTCTTCTATCCCTTGAGAAGACACAGAGTAGATATGCTCATCTCCATACATCAACCTATTGAATACTTGGGTTGCGATACTTCCAGGATTCTTCTGAGAGGCTTTTATGCCTTCCATTTGTTGATTCTTTAAGCGATCAAAATCTTCTTGATTGAATGCTGGATTTTTAAGTATTTCATCAGCTATCTCAAGTGTTTTAGCGAGATTTTTCTTCAGTGAAGAAATGGTCATCGTTGTTGATGAATTACCGCCAAAAATGTTGATGCTACTTCCAATTTTTCTAAGCTCTTCTTGAATCTCTTCTGAGGAGTAATTTTTGGTAGCTTCATTCATCATACTAGCAGTCAATGATGCTAACCCAGACTTTTTGGGAGCATAGGCATCCATTTTATGCCCCCCATTGATGGTGAGCTGAAGAGCAACAACAGGAATTTCGTTTGATTCTGTACCAATTACTTTAATACCGTTGGCATATGTTTCTTTCCAAAAATCAGGAACCTTTATGGATGGGTTCGCACCCAATGGAGGTGTGCCACTTCTGTCAAATGAATCACCAGTTGGCCTGGTGTAGCTTAGTCCTTCGTAATCTGTTGAGGGAAATGGATTATTTCCTTCTCTCGGAATTTCGAAATTATCTGGTCTAGCTGTTGCTGTTTCTTCATTTGGAACTACACTTTGAACAACTCCAGGCTTGCCTTTTATGTATTGATTAAATACTCTCATTACATCCTCCTTTGTGATGCTCATGTAACGATCCAGGTCGAATTTGATACCGTTAGGGTTTTCATAAAATGTCTGATAGGAAGCAAGCTGACTAACTTTTCCAGCGACACTTGCTAAACCATTGATCATGCTTTGCTCTTGGTTGGCTTTGAACTTGATGATATCATCATCAGTCACGCCATTTTTTTCAAACTCTACAAGAATTTCTCTGATTTGCGTTTCAAAGTCAGCCAGTGTCCCACCAGGGAAAGGAAGGGCAAATAATGTGAATTCTCCAGCATGCTCACTGGTCGGGTGAAAAGTAGAAGCTTGAATAGCTTTTTTAGGCAATACAAACTTTTTATAGAAGTAAGAACTTTTTCCTGTACCTAAGATTTCTGCAAGACAATCAAGTGCAGCTTCATCTTTATGAAATCTTGGAACAGTAGGGAAGGTAAGAAGCAATGCTGGGAAGCGAATATTGGAATCCACATAGGAAACATAACGATCACTTTCAATCTCCGGAAGTGCTAGCTTGAGAGGCTGTACTTTAGGTCCACTTGGAATAACTCCGAAGTACTTTTCAACTTTTTTGATTACATCTTTTGGATCGATATCTCCTCCAATAGTTAATGTGGCATTGTTTGGACCATACCAGCGGAGGAAAAACTTCTTGAGATCATTTACACCTACACGATCTAAGTCTTCCAGACGTCCGATTGTCAACCAAGAGTAGGGATGCCCAAATGGGTACAATGTGCCAGCATTTACTTCTCTCCATCTTCCATATGGAGAGTTATCATAATTTTGACCTTTTTCATTTTTTACAGTAGCTCGCTGAACTTCAAATTTTTCTTGCGTAACTGCATCTAAGAAAAACCCCATTCGGTCAGCTTCTAACCATAACATCGTTTCGAGTTGGTTGCTGGGGACTGTTTCGAAATAGTTTGTTCGATCTCTGTTAGTTGTTCCGTTCAGTGTTCCACCTGCTTCGGTTACAATTTTGAAATGTTCTTCATCTGCTACATTCTCAGATCCTTGAAACATCATGTGTTCAAAAAAGTGAGCAAATCCAGATTTGTTTAATTCCTCACGTGCGGATCCTACATGATAGGTGACATCTACGTGAACCAATGGGTCTGAATGATCTTCATGGATGATCAATGTTAGTCCATTATCCAATACATGTTTTTCGTATGGAATAACAATTTCGTCTCCTTTTTTGGTGACTTTTTCAATAAGTTTTGTTTGTGCAAACGACACAGAACTTATGACAAATGCTAATAAAAGCGATATGTGTTTCATAATTGTGAGTTTTGAGTTGATTGAATTCTTTACGGAAAAGATAGGTAAAATGTGCCATGATTTGAGATACATCTTACAAGAAATGTAAAGACAAAAAAAAGCCTGCGTTATAGCAGGCTTTTAATAGTAAGTCTTTTTAGAGCTTATGCACTCTCTGCATTTGCCATTCTTTTTCGTTGATTTTCATCCAGATAGATCTTCCTCATCCGTATCGATTTAGGTGTTACTTCAACATACTCATCCTTCTGAATGTATTCTAAGGCTTCTTCCAGACTAAACTTTTTAGCTGGAATAATTTTAGCATTGTTATCTGTACCAGAGGTTCTCATGTTTGTCAACTTCTTTCCTTTCTGAATGTTGATTACAAGGTCATTTCCTCTAGAATGCTCGCCAATTACCTGCCCTACGTATAAATCTACTCCTGGATCAACGAAGAATGATCCTCTGTCCTGCAGCTTATCGATCGAATATGCAGTACCAGGGCCATTTTCAATTGAGATCAGTGAACCATTGATTCTTCCGGCAATCTCTCCTTTAAATGGCTGATATTCTTTTAATCTATGTGTCATTACTGCTTCACCAGCTGTTGAAGTAAGCATGTTATTCCTTAGACCAATCAATCCACGAGAGGGAATCTCAAATTCCAGATGTTGAATGTTGCCCTTAGGTTCCATTACTTTCAATTCACCTTTTCGTTGAGTGACCAATTCAATCGCCTTTCCAGAGTATTCTTCGGGAACATCAATGACCATGTGCTCAATAGGCTCAAGTTTTTGACCATTTTCGTCTTCTTTGAAAAGTACTTGAGGCTGACCTACTTGCAATTCATATCCTTCACGGCGCATCGTTTCAATCAATACTGACAAGTGAAGTACCCCCCGTCCAAACACTAGGAATTTATCCTCTTTATCGGTTTCCTGTACTTTCAGTGCCAGGTTTTTCTCCAACTCTTTCATCAAACGATCACGCAAGTGACGTGATGTGACGAATTTCCCTTCTTTGCCAAAGAATGGTGAATCGTTGATGGTGAAAAGCATACTCATAGTAGGCTCATCAATGGCAATTCGAGGCAGTACCATTGGATTCTCAAAATCGGTGATTGTATCACCAATTTCGAAATCTTCAATTCCTGTAATTGCGCAAATATCTCCAGCTCGTGCGGATTCTACCTTTCTCTTACCAAGCCCTTCAAATATGTGTACTTCCTTAACCTTCACTTTTTTGAGTGAACCGTCTCTTTTGCTGATGCCTAGATTCGCTCCTTCTTTGATGTCGCCTTGAACGATACGCCCAATGGCTATTCTTCCTGTGAATGAAGAAAAATCTAGTGAAGTAATCTGCATAGCAGGAACACCCTCTTTATATGGAGCAGGAGGGATTACCTCAACAATTTTATCCAAGAGAGGAAGAATGTTGTCAGTTGGTTTCTGCCAATCATCATTAAACCACCCCTGCTTACTAGATCCATAAAGTGTATGAAAATCAAGTTGTTCTTCAGTTGCATCTAAAGAGAACATCAAATCAAATACTTGCTCGTGCACTTCGTCTGGACGACAATTCTCCTTATCTACTTTATTTACAACTACGATTGGTGAAAGACCAAGTCCAAGAGCTTTCCCTAATACGAATCGTGTTTGAGGCATAGGCCCTTCGAAAGCATCCACTAAAAGGATAACGCCATCGGCCATTTTTAGCACTCGCTCAACTTCACCACCAAAATCTGCGTGACCTGGAGTATCAATGATGTTGATTTTTACACCTTTATATTCAGCTGAAACATTTTTGGAAAGAATGGTAATTCCTCTTTCTCTTTCAAGGTCATTGTTGTCAAGGATTAATTCACCTTTCTCTTGGTTCTCTCTGAACTCTTGAGTAGCGTAGATGATTTTATCAACGAGTGTGGTTTTGCCATGGTCAACGTGTGCGATGATGGCAATATTTCTAATTTCTTGCATACAGCTTAAAGCGCAATTTTTGTATTCGGGCGCAAAATTAGAAAGAATGATTGGTGAATGCACTATATCAGCTAATTACAAAACCTATATTTGCGGTTTCTTATCGAATTTATGGCAAAACAATACAAAAGACACACCATCACAGCAGCATTGCCTTATGCAAATGGACCTGTTCATATTGGTCATTTAGCAGGAGTGTATGTGCCTTCTGACATTTATGTACGATACCTTAGAAGTAAAGGAGAAGATGTAGCTTTCGTTTGTGGATCTGACGAGCATGGAGTAGCCATTGAACTGAGAGCACGAAAAGAAGGAAAATCGCCTCAAGAAGTGGTAGATTTTTATCACAACCAGATCAAAAATTCATTCGAGCAGTTTGGGATCAGTTTTGATATCTATCACCGTACTTCTTCTGAATTGCATCATGAGACAGCTTCCGCATTTTTCAAGAAGATGGAATCGGATGAGAAGTTTACAGTGGAGACTTCTGAACAATTTTTTGATGAGAAGGAGCAGCAATTTCTTGCAGATCGATATATCAAAGGCACATGTCCTACATGTAGTTTTTTTGAAGCATACGGTGATCAGTGCGAAAACTGTGGATCTACTCTAAGCCCAGCGGAGCTAAAGAATCCTAAATCAATGCTGAGTGGGGAATCTCCAATAATGAAAGAAACGAAGCATTGGTATCTACCCTTGGATCAATATGAATCATGGCTCAAAGAATGGCTGATTGAAGGGCATAAGGAATGGAAACCTAATGTCTATGGACAATGCAAAAGTTGGATAGACAATGGCCTGCGTCCACGTCCAATGACTCGAGATTTGAAGTGGGGAATACCTGTGCCTGTAGAAGGTGGAGAAGGAAAGGTATTGTATGTTTGGTTTGATGCACCGATTGGATACATATCTGCTACGAAGCAATGGGCACAAGACAATGGAAAGAACTGGGAGGACTATTGGAAATCGGACGATACCCGGCTATTGCACTTTATAGGAAAAGATAATATTGTGTTTCATTGTATTATTTTCCCAACGCTTCTAAAAGCTGAAGGCTCGTATATCCTGCCAGAGAATGTGCCAGCAAATGAGTTTTTAAATCTGGAGAATAATAAAATATCTACTTCCCGGAATTGGGCAGTTTGGTTACACGAGTATTTGGAGGAATTTCCGGAAAAGCAGGATGTACTTCGATACACACTTACAGCAAATGCTCCAGAAACCAAAGACAATGACTTTACATGGAAAGATTTTCAAACTCGGAATAACAGTGAGTTAGTGGCCATCTTTGGTAACTTTGTGAATCGAGCGGTTGTGCTAACACACAAATATTTTGATGGAAAAATTCCTGGTAGAAATGAATTACAATCAATTGATGAAGAGGTAATCAAAGCAGTAGGAGAAGTGCCTGCAAAAATTGAAGAAGCGCTTGATCAGTTTAAATTCAGAGAAGCATTGATTCAAATGATGGATCTGGCAAGAATTGGCAATAAATACCTGGCAGATACTGAGCCATGGAAATTGATCAAGGAGAATAAGGAAAGAGTAGAAACAATTCTGAATCTGGCATTACAGATCAGTGCCAATCTTGCAATAGTCTGTGAGCCATTCTTACCTTTTACTGCAAAGAAACTGACACAAATTCTCAATACAGAGAAAAGAATATGGGTAGAAGCAGGAGAGGTTAACTTCCTATCAGACAATCATCAATTGAATAAGGCCACACTGCTGTTTGAAAAGATTGAAGATACGGATGTGGAGAAACAAGTGAACAAACTTCTCGAAACAAAAAAAATGAACGAACAAGAAAATAAAACACCGGATGTATCGGCTCTAAAAGATGAGATCGTATTTGATGATTTCATGAAGATGGATTTACGAGTGGGGGAGATCAAGACAGCAGAGAAGGTAGAGAAGTCGAATAAGTTGCTGCAGTTCACTGTAGATATGGGGCTGGAAACTCGTACCATTCTGAGCGGTGTGGCAAAACACTTTACTCCAGAGGAAATGATAGGAAAGAAAGTAACAGTGATGGCAAACCTAGCACCTCGTAAAATTATGGGAGTTGAATCGCAAGGAATGTTGCTATTTGCAGAAAACTCAGATGGAAAATTGGTGGCCGTCAATCCTGGATCAGATGCTGAAAATGGGGCTACCATTGCATAACAATTCATATCTTTTCATGAATAGAACTCTCCTATTAATATTAATTCTAATAATTCCAATCCTGTTACATGGGCAGGATGTTCAAAACTTGAATGCGCCCGAGAGTCAGAATGTTGTTTCATGTGGTGCTGGTTTTCTCACACTTGCTGCTACGAGTAGTATAAACGATAATGATCTTCAGTTTGAGTGGTATGAGTCAACCGAAAGTAATGGACTTCAATTTCTTGGATCGCTTGATGGGTCAACAGGCAGGTCACAGTTTATTACTCCTTTTTTAATAGCTGATAAAAGATTTGCCGTTCGTGTTAGGGTAGGAAATTCAATTAGTCCATACACATTTGTTTTGGCAGAAATTCTAAATGAGGCCTCTATTCTTCAGCAACCGGAGATAGAAATTTGTGGAGAAGCCTACTTGGATATAGTGACTGAAATGGATTCGATTGAAAATTACCAATGGCAAATTCTTGTGCCCAATGAACTTGGTGAATCAACCTTCGAGAACCTCAACACTGTTTCAAGTGATTCGATCACATTAATAGCATTGGAAGCTGGTTTTTATCGCGTTATTGCGACAGATTCAACTGGATGTCGTGCTATTTCTAGTGAAGTAGAAGTTTCGAATACCAGCATCGTTGAGTTTATCGAATCTGTGGCCCATTGTTATGATCCTGGTATAGTTGGGGACGATCAAGTTACCCTTACAAGTACCTATGGTCGGTCTTTTACGACTTTTCGATGGGAAGAATCTTTGGATAGTGTAATCTTCACAGAAATCAGTACTGCACAAAGTATAACTGTAGACAAGCCTACTGTTCAGTCTTACGACACAGCCTACTACAGGTTGACAATTACTGAACAAAATTGTTCGAATGACACCACCATTGCGGTTTACTGGCGAGCTATACCGAACGGCACTATAAGTCACATCGATCCTTTAATCAATCAGAATGATTTCTTTTATTGTGGTGATGATCTTGTATCTGAGAGGACGCTTCAGTTTTCAACTAGTTCTTTAGGAATAGAAGTGGTTTGGGCTAGTATCAATCACTCTAGTTTTCTTTCACAAGACAGTCTAAAATCATATGCTGGAGTTGGGGGACCAGAACGATTGATTATTGACTTCCCGCAAATATTGCTTACATCTATTGGCGGTGGAGATGAAACTATCCTAACGCAAGATGAAGGAAATTTGCTTCCTCAAAACGGCGGAATTCCTGACGAGGGCGGGCTTATTTTTGCAATAGTAACTGATACAATTGCGGGTGAAGCCTGTCAAAGTCTAACTAATGGAATATTTGCAGATACTGCCTTTCCACTTCCTCTGCTTGGAAATGCCTTAGCATATAGTGATCCATTTATACCTGCATGTCTAGGAGAGGAACTGGAATTCACTTCTTATGACAAGACTGCAGATGCCTATTCTTGGAAGCAACTGGATGAAGCAACTGATTTACTCATTGAAGTCAGTACAGACGATACCTTGAACATCAATGTTGACGAGGGTTACAATGGTGGCACATATTTCTTAGAAGTAACCAAAAATGGATGTACGGATTTATCTCAACCCTTCAATGTAATTGCTTTCGACCTTCCTACAGTGGAGATTACCAACATAGAAGATGGAGAAGCAATTGCTTGTGATGATATTCCAAGTATTTTACTGTTTGGAGAGGGAAGTGAATCAGTATCTAGTTATCAATGGTTGTATAGTATTGACGATGAGAATTTTGTGAATGCGCCAGGAGATAGTGCTAATCATTTTTATATAGCAACGCTAAATGGTTACTACAAACTTGTTGCTTCCTCGCTATTTTGTTCTGCAGAAACATCCTCTGTATATGTTGAAATACCCGATCCAGTAGATCCTGAATTTGTTTTGGTGGCAATAGAAGGGGAAGAACAATATTGCGAAGGAGATGAGGTTTTGTTGCAATGTAATTATGAGAGCAACACAGCTTCATATTTTTGGTTTTACTCTTTCTTTCAAATTGATGGAGATGAAGTATCCATCGAACTCGTTGAATTGGGGGAAACAACCAATCCAGAAATCACTTTGGACACCCGCTCTTTTGGCTCTGAACTGGCAGAAACATTGACCTTATACTTTTATATTCTGGTTATTGATGGTGAATGCATCGTTGGTAGTACAGAAATCCCACATGTTGTTGAGATAAACCCAAGCCCTAATATTGAAATAGTGTTTTCGGAATCACCTATGGTCAGCGAACTATTGTTTTGTAGCAATGAAGTTGTCAGTCAAGAGGTAAGTGTTAATAATCTATCTACGGTATTCTTACCAGATATTACCTACCTATGGAGAAAGTATAACCCTGTTTTGGATGATTATGATACTTTAATTGATGCATCAGGTACTACATACACCATTTCAGAACCTGGTAGATATCAATGCTTAGCGGTGGACTCAGACGGATTCTGTTTTTCTGCTAGCAACGATCTTGATGTGCTTATTCTACCTTCAAAAGTCAATGGAGATACACTTTTTTGTCAGGGAAATGATATAAACATAAGAGCCGTTCAAGGGAGTTTACCTGATCTAAACTCCTTCGGATATGAATGGTTTTACAGTGCTGATGGGGTGGAATTCAGCACAGTTGAAGGTGAGAGTGATCCTAATCTGATGATTGGGGCGAATGATGTGTTGTATGGGAATGGCTTCTTTTACTATGAAGTGCAATATGATGGCTGCTTAGGTATTTCAGATACACTCGAGGTTCGACAGAATATCAATTCGTTTAATTCTAACTTGACAGTTCTTGCAAATCAAGAGAAGGGAGTGCCATTCGAAGCGGTTGTAGACATAGATTCAGAATCTGATTTTGTTTACAATTGGGAACCATTTGATTTTCTGAGTTTTACGAATGGAAGGATGGCAGTGTTTAATTTTCCTGAATCATATCCACTCGATAGTGTAAGCATCCGGCTTGTGGTGTCTAACCCAGAAGGATGTGAGGTGAGTTATGAAGAGTTGATCAGGTTCGAAGAGACAACTGATATTTCCTTTTCTAAATTTGTATCCCCGAATGGGGATGGCCTGAACGATCGATTCCAGATTAATGGTTTGGACAATCAAGTACCAAATGAATTACGTATAGTAGATTCATGGGGCACCACGATATTCTCATATTCAAATTATTACAACAATACCCAAGAATCTGATCGGTTGATTAATAGCCTAAAAAGTGAAGGAGTATATTATTATCTCTTTTCTATTGATGGTAATGCAATGAAAGGAAGCTTTTATTTTAGGAAATAGTGAAAAAACGACTATATATTCTTGCTGTAGTTACGAGTATGCTATCTCTTAGATCTGCAGACGCACAGCAAACGACTTTACTTGGACATCAGGAGTTGATTGGTTATTTCAATCCTTCACTTATCGGAGGTTCCAATGGGCAGGTTAGCTACCTATATCGTTATCAATGGGAAGGTTTTGGCCCATCTTCAAATACCTTATTTTTCAAATACCCTTTAAAAAGTAGTGGGAAGTTTTACTCCCCACACGCTATTGGTTCCTTTTTTCAATATGAAGATTTTGACCTAGTTGATAGAACCAAGCTTGAATTCTTCATGGCGAATACACTTTTTGAGTCAGATAAGTTGAGGATTGGATTTGGTATCAATGCTGGACTTAGTTACAGTGGAATCAATACAGATGATTTTAACTTGGAAGAATTGGTAGATCCAGAACTTGCCAATGTAGATAGAAGACTTTCCGTGACCAACAAAGTTGGGTTTTCTGTATATCACAAGTTTGTAGACGTAGGATTAGCCGCAAGAACTTTTAATGTTCAATCTATTTCTGATTATCATTCATCATTGTCGTTTAAGGTGCCTCTTAAGAATCCAAAATTTAGATTGAATCCAATCGTAATTTTCAGGATGACAGAGGACTTTCAGCATCAATTGGAAGGGCAATTAAAGACAACATATGATCAAAAGATAAGTTTGACTGCTGGATACAGAGAGAATTTTGGAGCAATATTTCAATTGGGCATACGCATCAACAATTCAGCTAAAGTTTCTTATGGTGTAGAGACACCACAGAATAACGGATCATCTCTGGGACTAACTCATGAGCTGTTTGGTTCTTATTATTTTGAATCTCCTGCTTTGGTTCAACATAGAAAGGATAGCGTAATTAAGGCTAGGAGGGATTCTTTAAATAGAGCAAGAATAGAAAAATATAGAACTCAGAAAGCAGAGGAGGCAGCTAATGATGATTCTCTTTCAATTTTAGGCACTCCTGAAAAAGAACAGCCTGAAGAACAAGATTCAGATTCTTTGAATATAGAATCTGAGGCTATGAAAAAAGAAGATTCTGAGAATAATGAAGGCGAAATCTATACATCTCTGGATGATGTAGTTGGAAATATTTCCGATAATACCCACGTTATTCTGGATCATATAGGATTTGAGCCAGGCCTTTATTTATTGACTCCTGACTCATATCAAGAGCTGGACAAACTCTTCAATTACATCAGGCATCATAAGTCCCTGCATATTGAAATTCAAGGTCATACAGACAATTCTGGGTCTCCTGACACTAATCTTTCACTGTCCAGGTATCGTGCATTAGCCGTATACAATTACCTGGTAAGTAGAGGTATTGATCCTGCTAAAATGAACGTCATTGGTTATGGAGAAAATCAACCTTTGTATCCAAACGATACCAAAGAGAACAGAGAGCTAAATAGAAGGATAGAAATTGTGTTTATCAGAAAATAGTGTTTGTATTTAACGTCTTAGCTAAAGTGCGTACGTCCCGAAACCTAGGTCTACGCGACTCGCTGTGAAAAACTAAGCTAGGAGCACTTAGCTTTACTGTGGCTTTTTCATTGGATCTTGTCTGCTATCAAAGAATGTAAGTAAGCTTATATGATCTTTGTTGATGCGATAGAAGATTCGTGTTTACTTTGAAATATGAAAGCCCCTAATGTTCTTTTCTGCAACTTCTAGAGTTCCTAGTTCAGGAAACCGTTGCAATAGTTCAAGAAAGTCAAAAACTTTATTTCTGAATTTTGAAGATGATTTCTCTCCAAATTCAGTTGAAATGTATGTGTTGATTTCTTGGAATCTGAATTGGAACTTCTTAGTCCAGAATATTCTCATTTGAATTTTCGAAGAACTTCAGAGTGAGGAGTTAGGTTATTTGGATCTTCAGATTCTTTATAAGCCTCTAAAACCTCTTGTTTTTGGGAGTCAGTTAAAGAGTTCCAAAGATGTCCTTCTTTGGAGTTCTTTCGTTCGGAAAGAATATCATGAAGAGATTCAAGGAGATTTGAGTTCTGGATTCCATCAATAAGTTGATGAAGATTCGCTTTAAGTTCAACTGCTCTCATAATGTAAATTTACGAAGAATATTGCTGGAAAGTTGATCTGGTGAAAATGCTCATCGCTCAGATATGGTGCTGTGGCCTCCGAGCTTTATTAATACCGATAAAAGTAGCTTATCTGCCGGTGCATTCAAAGTATCAGACGCGCACTGCGGCATACAGATAATCCCGATAGCTATCGGGACTCCCACAAGCAGGAGCAAGTAGAAAGCACATCAGGTTCTTGGCGGTAGATAAGCGGGATGTTGAGCAGACTTTTGGCTTAGTGCTAAGTAAGACCAAGCGCCATCATCGTTTGTTAGCAGTTTTCACAAATTGTCATTGGTAAGTTTTAAAAACTCATAAAGCGAGTCTTTCTTGAAGTTCAATTTCTTTCTTTCAAATTCTATAAAATCAACTTGCTCAAGATCAAAAAAATCACATTTAAGAATCTTTTGAAATTCTTGTTCAATTAAGAATTGGTCTAACGATCCATTGGTATAGTTGTAGTTGTTCTCAAGTTTAAGACGGTTGTATTTGTTATCTCTTGTCATTAAATAGGCCTTCTTCTTCTCAGATTCGTTGTATTGAGAGTAAAGGTTTTCAAGATGTTCAAAGACACTTGTATTACTTCTTAAAGATTTCATGTATTCATCATAGAGTTCAATCTCCTTTGAAAATATTTCCCCATAGTCCAAGAACCTCTCCCCCCTTACAACTGCCTTAGTTCTAATTTTTTTACCATCTTCGATTAGACTAAATCCACTGAAATCAGCAGTGTCGTTAATGACTATGATGAGTATTCTTGAATTTGGAAATAACGAGTTTAGATCTTTCTCTAAATCGGTGAGTTCTTCCTCTTCGCTGATGTTCTTATAGAATATCATGTCAAGCAAGATGATAGAACAATTGTTTTTGAAACTAATTGACAGTTTAGAAGGACTAAGACTATCAAGTTTCCTCTTGAGAAATTTCGTTTTGAGCCTTTTGGGATCAGCGTCCTTGGTGCCGTCAAAATCAGGTAGTTTGTCAACTACAATACCACAAAAAGTTAATCCCATGTAATGATTTTTGAAATGCGAAAATTACTGCTAACGCCCCTAAAATCCGTAGGCTGACCGCTTGTTAGTTTCTCTAAAATTATCTGATTCAAATGCTCTTTGCAAGTAGCTCATAAGCCTATGGATTTTTAGCGATTGTGTGTACTCAGCATGGGCAACTGGTATCGAAGATACCAAATTATTCCAGAGGGTGAAAGTCCCTTACAGGCAAGTTGGTGAAGCCTGTTAGCAAGTGGCAAGCTGGTTCATCGTGAGGTTATCAGTGAAGGAAGCCAGACTGCAAAATCCGGTACCGACGAACAGGAAGGGTAGCTGATCTGCGCCACGCCTACAAAAGTCTCAGAAAACTGCTGCGTTCTGAAAGTGAAGTCCAGAACCACTTTGGCATATGCATCTTTAGCGACTGTTGGAGAGCGTAGTTACCCTATTTTTAAAATATTAAAGTTGAATAAATGATTACTGATAGCAGTAGAAGGACGAGTTGGAGTTTATGACTTGTCCATGCAAGTTCTCCAAGCAATTTGCTTTGCATTCTTAAGCTTTCGAATTTAGTATTGACCGTTTGGATATTTGAAATATCGTTTCCAGTCACAAAATCTATTTTGTTCAACGATCTGAAGAAATTACCAATTTTACTTTGGTTAGAAATATCAGTATGCTTATCCGTTAAGTACATTGCATGCTTTTTCATCACCCTCTTTCTTGTTAGCACAAGATGTCTAGTTATCCTAATATCATAAAGTCGTGAGGTTATGGATATTAAGCCAAATACCACCGTTAAAAGAGTTAAGCAGACAGAAATTACAAACAGTAATAGGCTCCAATTCACCGATTGTTCGAAATCGATTGTGATAGCCGGAAATTTTTTTCTTTCATTTATCAAGTAGGCTAAAAATCCAATACCGATTGTGGTGAATAGGTTTGTGGAATAGCCAAATTGAGTGAGAGCTTGGTTAGACCATTGCTGATGTCTTTCGGAATACTCTTTTACCTTATCCTTTTGCTCTTGTTCAGTCATGGCATGCTCTCCAACGCCCCAGATATGGCGCTGTGGCCTCCGAGCTTAATTAATTACGATAAAAGTAGCTTATCTGCCGGTGCATTCAAAGTATCAGATACGCACTGCGCCATACAGATAATCCCGATAGCTATCGGGACTCCCACGAGCTGAAGATTGTAGAAAGCACTTCAGTTTCTTGGCGGCAGATAAGTGGGGTGTTTTGCAGGCACTGTGCAGATGGCTAAGTAAGGCCATGCGCTATATCGCATGTTTACTCGTATACGTTAGAAAATACGGCAGTTAAAGCTATAGTTAAGCTAAATCCCACTTCTAACCATGTCATGTTGCGATTTTCTTCTTCCTCCCACATTGTCATACGGAACAGTCTAATTGAGATTATCAGTTCTTGGTTATGAGTTCGAATAAAAACTATTCGAAGAAGTTGAAATACCAACAGCGTTGGTAGTAGGGATCTCAAACCATCAAATGCTGAACCTCTGTAAAATTGAAACCCAGTTAGGTCATGTAACTCTGGATATGTTAGCAGTTGAATCAACCCAATGGTTAGCCAGATAATGAAGAAGTTGAAGTTCCTTAGGTTCTTAAAGAATAGTCCGATAAGTAGGAGAGGTAGTATAAAAAAGTAGACATCAATAAAATCTCTTAAAGTGTCGGTCTGGAGAAAGCGTTGTTCGTGCGAAATCCACATGGTTAGCACAACCAGAAGATGTATCACAAGAATTAGTTTGTCAGTTCTGTTAAACGGTTCTCTTGAAATTATCTTGATTTTCTCCATGTAGCAGGTATGGCTCACAACCAGATATGGCACGTGCCTCTGAACTTAATTAATATCTACAATCTAGCGGATTTGCAGATCAGTTTCAAGCAGCTCAGTAGAGGCATATGCTATATAGTTTGTGCTTGTTGCACAACCCAATATACTCGTGTAAATGGCAAAACCCATCTGACAGAACCTTCTCCTACATGCTTTATTCAATGTTACGATGTATGGATTTATGTGCTTTATCAACAAAATTGGGTTGCGCAACATCAACATTTGTTGTGGAGCGTTTATTCAATTGTTATTGCAAATTCTTGATACTTCACAACAAAATCTCTTGCCTCATTAAGATCTTTGGGGTAGTTAGCATATTGTAAACCTCCTTCATCACCTTGGTCGTAAACTCTCTGAAAATAGAATCCATGATCTCTTAGAAATTCTACTTTCTTCCATTGAGCATCATCTGTCCGTTTCGGAACCCTGAATTTATGGTCATATCTTACTGTCGTTTCACCACATTCTGGACACTTTTTGAAGTTAGTGTTGAAATCCCAATTCCGCTCGAATTGTTTCCTGCAGGAGAAGCAAACATACGGAGCAGTTCTACTTGATTCTTTCATTAGTTTATCAACGATTTAATGTATTCTGTCACGGATCCGTCCCAGTGGCATTTGCTACACCGATCATTCTGAAATTGATGTTCACAATTCTCATAACTGTAGAGGAAGTGGGAACAGTTCGGACAGAGTTTTACCATTTTTGATGAATCAGTGTAGTATTCACTGTTACACTCGCTGCAAACTGTAATCTCTTTTTTCATAGCGCAATGCTCCACAACATCCGAATATGTGACAATGTCACATATCCTTTTTATATATAGATCACTAATCTAGTAGGTTTTTGATTTCGTTCAAACCTCTATAGCTCTCGAGTTGGAGTTCAAGCTAAAGTCTATTGACTTTTTTCATGATTGTATGGAAAATAGTTCTGCCAATACCACGGAAGCCAAGAATCACCAATCGCTATTTCGAGTATCTCCTTAAACACACTCTCACCGTTTGAGCTGTTGGTCATTAAAATAATTGCGATGTTGTTTTCAGGATAGAATGCAGTATAATGTTCCCAACCGCTGATATGACCCTCTTTGAATACTGCCTTCCCGTATGGAGTTGTATAGATACCCCAGCCTAACCCATAGCTCAGTTCAATATCTTTATTAGCTTCTGTGTTTTTAAATCTATTAGTTCCAAACTGCTGAGTTGAGGTTATTTCAATTTGTGAGGATGTCATTTCTTCAAATGACTCCTTACTTAAGTTTCCATTATTAAGCATAGCCTGAATGAACCTAGCATAATCCTGTGGTGTAGTTTCCATACTACCCGCTGCGTATTCACGATTCCTTTTCTTTCTTCCAAGAACTTTTTTCTTCTTAAAATGGCCTACTGCGTAATTGCCTTCAAATTTTTCTTGCCACACAAAACTTGACATATTCATTCCAAAAGGCTCAAAAACATATTTTTTGGCTAGTTCCTCTAAAGGTTTACCGGAGACCTGTTCTATTACAAACTGAAGGAGTTGGATGCCTTCTCCTGAATAGCTATAGTATGAGCCTGGGCTAAATTCTATTTCCAATTCTTTTTCCATGTTTATCCCATACTTGCCTATATACCTCCAGTTCGGGAGACCAGAAGAATGTGATAAACACATACGTGCTGTAATAAGTGTTCTTCGTGAATCATTAGCTAAATCTTGGTAGCCTTCATAACTTTCTTGAAATTTGTATTCACTTAGAGGTTTATCTAGATACTCAACAAGCGGTTTATCAAGATCTATAATTCTTTCTTCTGCTAGATTCATCACGATATAGGCAAACAAAGGTTTGCTAAGTGAAGCACCATAAAAATTGTCTGAGATTTTCAAAGGAATATCCTCTTTTATGTTTCGTGCTCCGTAGGCCTTCTGGAAAAGAATTTCATCCCTTGTAATAATTGATATTGTTAATCCATGAACATTAGCCTCTTTTTGAAGTGATTGAATTTTTTTATCCAATGCTTCTATTGCAATGTCCGTATCATCAATCTTCTTTATGACACTTTGAGCTTTGCTTGATGAAGCAAAAATCAATATCAATGAGAGGAATAGAATTGGTGTTTTATCTAAGTTGCTTTTCATTTTGATCTACTAAATTCTGGTGTTTAGAAAATGTGAGAACTCAAAAGAATCTTACAAGAAAGATTAAAACTTATCAAATCTAGATATGAATACTCTTTTAGGTTAAAATCAGCACATACGTTACTTATTTAATATGATTGTGTCGTTTTCGTGGAATTGACTAAAACAAGCGTAGAATGAATCATAGTGTATAACAAAATGAAGTATTGAATCTATTCTTTGCCTGCAGGTGTATTCTTGGAAAGAAACGATTTAGCCTTTAAAACAAACTCTCCTTTATTCTCACCTTCATGTGCTCCATGAGAGACATTCGGGAGAATCCAAAAATCTGATTTAGGAAGATGTTTTTTCACTCTAGCAACTTCATCAAAATCCATTCCTTCATCATCATCTCCCATCATAATGAGAACCTCCGATTGGATGTTTCTGAGTTCTTCATCACTTAAAAAGATCGTGTAATTCTTGAATTGATCCATGATTCCCTTGATGTGAGTATCACTTTTATGTGAGGTTTTTAACCACGGGAAATTATCTCGATTTTCAAAAGTGAATTGTTCCTGATATTGTGAGAAGTTATTGATGTCCCATGTTCCGACAGCACCAATCGTGATCATTGATTCTATCAGGTTTGCGTTATTCAATGCAAGTTGATAAAGGACATCACCACCAAAACTGAATCCGATAGCTTTAATTTTTTGCAATTCTAAGTATTGGATTAAGGAATTAAGATCGTTAGCAACACTTTGTATGGATAGATCCTCTTTGAAAGGATCTGAGTTTCCGTGACCTGTTAAATCAATAAGGTATACTTCGTATTCCTTTTCAAAATCGGAGACATATGGCTTCCATGAAGTAGAGGATAAACTATATCCGTGAAGAAACACTAGAGGTGAACCTTGTCCATATACTTCATAGTATAGACTTTTTCCATTAATTGAAATTGACTCTGATTTCTTTGGGACTTGGCACAAAATATTAGTCGTTATTAATAATAGAATTGATAAGAAGGTATACTTCTTATGTATTGTAAATATTTTCATTTTAGAATTTTTTAGGAAAGACCCTTAAAGTCATTTGTTTAATGGTCCTTGTTTTTGTTAAAATTTTTAGCTGTTCTATACTATATCCTATAGCAGGAGGGGAGGCTGCTATTTATAGTCTTGCGGTATAATCAGCTTGATTGTTGGCTGTCAATGTTTAGCAATGCTAATGAAATTTAAAGTTAAACTCTTCAAGAGTAGTCAAAACCAGCTACTTACTAAATAGTGTTGGCGAATAAGAAAGTTGTAAATAGGCAAAATGGGCGATTTCGTTTTCATCACCTCGTTGCTTGAGTATGCGCATGCTTTCCGTAGCTAGGAAATGGCTGTAGCCAAACCCCAATTTTAGACTTTTGTAGGGTTGATAATTAATGAATGTATCTATCTCGTACCCAAGATGTTTATTGTCTGTGATAACGTTGTTTTCCACATCAAAAAGGCTTTCTTGAGTAGAAAAAGAATGAACGTGCACAGCAGTATTCCACTTATTAGATACTTTATATGAAAACTTGGCAAAGTAGTCAGCTAACCCGCCAGGTACATTAAAGCCTCCAGCATAAAACATGTCTTGTATTCCAAAATACCTGTGCCTTCTGGCATACAGTGGGATAAAGGTATTTGTTTCATTGTATGTTGGGTCTTGCAAGTTTTCTGCGCTCGTGCCCGAAAGCAAGTCAAACCCTGGTGTGACACTAATTTTTGCATTAACAGGAATCTTCAACTGTAATGCAGCCATACTGGATGTGACCTTTTGGTCCCCTTGATTTCTTCCTCTTTGTAAATAAAAGCTTCCCGTAAGCTTCATATTGCCTATCTCTTGCACACCATATAGACCAATAGTTCTGAAGTGATTGATTGAAGTATCTGCTAGCTGCTGACCTAAATCAAGGAAAAGAACAGAAATTTCGGTGGTAGCTAGTTTCTTATTGAGCCATATCATGCCCATGTTTTTGTAGTAATTACCTACATCGTATACATCTTGAAACAATACTTGTTCCTCATTATTGACACCACCGGCTAAGTGCACCTTGAATGTGGAGTCAGAGCTTTGCCACTCCAAAAGAGCTGCGTCATGAGAACGGGCTTGCAATCTCCATGTGCTATTGCTTAGAATTTTCAGATCATCATATTCAAATTCCTGGCGACCTATTTTAAGACTTAATTTATCTACGATACTGAATTTGACCCAAGCTTGATAGAGATTGATTGTTGAAGATGTGGTATTCAAATCAAACTGTCCCCACGTTCGAATGTCTTGAAAAGAAATAAACGATTCAATTTTATTTTTATCGATGTAGGAAGCATTCAACCTTGTTCTCTGAGTAGTGAGGAACACACCCTTTTCATCAGGCTCACTTAACGTCCTGTATCCGTCACGGTATTCAGATCTTGGTCTGAACTCTAAGCTCAGATTGAATTTATCTTGTGAATTGGCAGTAAAGACAAAAACTTGAAACAAAAAAACGGGGGTTAGCTTTTTTGTTATAAGCTTCGATATTGAATAAGACATATAATCTTTAGTGATTTGGGCTTGTTTTCCGAGAGCAATGTTGGCAAAAATAGCATTTTGATTCACATAGCCTTTTGCTGACGTCTATGATATTGGGGTGTTAGTCTATAAAATAGGCCCTTCGGAATATATCACGGACTGAATTTTTTATTTATCTATTATATTGAGACAAAAATCATGACTAATGTCGTCGAAGTGACGAAATTCAAATAGATGAACTTAAGACTTAGAATAGCAATTTTTATTGGCGGAATACTATTGATAACAACGCTTGTCATTAGTTCGATAGCTATTTACAGTATTCAGACGAAGAGTGATGCCGACATTGAAAGTTTTAGACAAGAGGAGGTTAGCAAAGCAGAATCTCGCTTGCAAAATGTAGTGGATTTGGCTTACGGAATAATTGAAAGGGCTCATGCTAATTCAATTACAAATCCGGAAGCAATAGATGAAGCCTTGGATGTATTGTCCACTATTCGATTTGATGGAAAAGAAGGTTATTTCTGGATTACTGATACGCAACTTCCTTATCCGACCATGATTATGCATGCTGCAAAACCTCAGAACAAAGGGAAAGTGATGAGTGATGAAAAGTATAATGTGGTTGAAGGAAAAGAAGGCAAAAACCTTTACCAAGAGCGCGTGGAACAATCATTGGCTAATAGTGATGCTTTTGTAGATTATTATATGGTCAAGCCTGATGAGGATAAAGTCTATTCCAAGCTGTCTTACTCCAAGTTGTTTAAGCCTATGAATTGGGTGATTTCATCAGGTATATACACTGATTCCATTGATGAGGCTGTCATATTAAAAAGAAAACAATTGGATGATCAACTATCCAGTATTGGACTTAAAATAGTAATGATTTCACTGGGCCTTTTGATTTTAGGTCTTTACATCGGATGGCATTTTAGCAATCGAGTAGTTTCTGTCTTGGATACCGTCAAGGAACGATTGAATTCATTATCTATTGGCAGAGTAGTGAAGCCTATTGAAGAAAAAAGGGAAGATGAGTTGGGGGAAATGATATTTGCTTTGAATCACTTAATTGATTCAACTTCTCGCTACATAGGTTTTGCGAAGGAAATTCAAAAGGGTAATCTGGCAGGAGTGTATGATCATTTTGATGAGGAAAATGTTTTAGGTACTAGTCTTGTCCATATGAGAACCAACCTCTTAACTGTATTGGAGGAAACTCAAAAAGTGCTTTATGAGGCTGGAGATCTTGGTAAATTGGATTCAAGAATTAATACATCAAGGAAAGAAGGAATCTGGAAGGAGTTAGGTGAATCTATCAACTATTTGCTTGACTCAATTTCAAAACCAATTCTGAACATTAATTCAATGGTAAATAAGCTTGCTGATGGAGACTTGACAGTTCGGTATGCGGAAGAGAGTAAAGGAGATGTTAGACTACTTACAGGAGATTTGAATAAGGCGATACATCAACTTAATGAACTCTTGACAGGTATAAAGTCTACAACTGATGTAGTAGAGGAATCTGCCAATGAAATGCTGGTTTCAGGTGAGGAGATGAGTAGAAGTACTTCTGAAATAGCTTCAGCCACAGGTGAGATGAGTAGCGGTACTCAGACTCAGGTAAGTAAGGTGGATGAAGCATCTCAACTGATTGAACGTATACTCAACTCATCAGATAACATGAAAGAAAGAGCTATTTCAATTAATGATGCGGCTGCTCTCGGTTTTGATAATAGTGTTAAGGGTAAAAAGATGTTGGAAGAAATAGTTGGAAGCATTGATACAATTTTTCAATGCTCTAACAAAACGAACGATTCTATTGAGATTCTGAAAGGACGATCGAGTGAGATTAGTCAAGTATTGAATGTAATCACAGAAATTGCTTCGCAAACAAACCTCCTAGCATTGAACGCTGCTATTGAGGCTGCTCAGGCTGGAGATGCGGGAAGAGGCTTTGCGGTAGTCGCTGAGGAGATAAGAAAACTAGCAGAAGATTCTAGAAAGTCTGCAATCAAAATTGAGCAACTAGTATCAGATGTACAAAACGATACTGAAGAGGCTGCTAAGACTATTGATCAAATGAGTACAAGTGTGAAATCAGGAGCGGATATTTCAAAAGAAGCATCTGGTTTATTTAAAGACATAACTGATTCAACGCAAAAAACACTTCAATTGTCAGAAGAAATAGCTAGTGTTACCAAAGGGCAATTAGAGGATATCCATAACGTGGTGGGTATCACTGAAAATATTGTAGTCGTGGCTGAAGAGACTGCTGCAGGCACAGAGGAGGTAGCTAGTTCTGCTGTGGAATTAGCTAGTGGTATGGATAATTATCAAGAAAAATCGAAACAGCTAACAAGTATTGCTGCTAAGCTCAAAGAAAATTTAGAAAAATTTAAGCTAAGCTAGAACAGAAAAAAAGCTACTTCTCTTCCTATAAAAGAAAGGAAGCAACTCAATTTTCATCATTTTTTGTCGACTATTTCTTTAGCCCAATCTATGATTTGTAGACTGATATAATCTTCCCATTTTCCAGGCTTAAAATTGAAACTCTCCGAATAGGATGGGTGTATCGTAGACCAATGGTCTAAGTTAGGATACTTATATAATTCATGATCTTTGTGCCCTTTTCTTTCCAAGACATCCATGATCATTTCATTGTCAAACTCGGACATAATCCAATCATTGGTACCCCATCTAATTCTAACTGGCACTTTGATTTCTTCCCACTCCTGTGCAAAATTGAAATCTTGAACTTGATGATAGTATTCCATTGATCGACCGTACATGTGATTAAGTCCTTGTCGATGGTGTTCTTTTAAAGCAGGCTGCTCATCCAGAATATCTTCAAAACTTTTTTTCTTGATTAACATTTCATGATATAAAGGGATATAATATTTATTCATTTTCTCAACAATCGTCGTTTCCGAGTCTCCTTCAATAGCGAGAATTCTGCGTTCGATCTCAAGCATATGTTCGTACCAGGTTTTGTAAAAAGTGCCATCAGAGATAGATCCTGCCAGATTGAAGGTATTTGCAAAATAGGGGGCTAAAGCGCTTCCCATGCTGTTTCCATAGACGACAATTCGTGTTGTGTCTACATATGTTTTAGACTTTAGGCTTTTAATGGCAGCTTCATATCCGCTCAGTTCTGTTTTGAAATCTGTGCACCCGCAATCGCCCTCACTATCACCAACGCCGGGTTTATCAACACGCATGACTACCATACCAGATTTTTCTACTAAATCGTTGATTAGCTTAACCCAGTTATTGGACCTACCTGAGTACTGTTCTATTGTAGAACAGCTTAGTCCCTGAATGAGGAATATAGCTGGCAGCTTTCGGTCGGAATTCGGTGTAGTAATGATTGTGCGCTGACGTATTCCGTAATCACTGACCACACTTTCATAAAAAGTATTGATCCCTTCATGTTTTTCCTGCTCAAGTGGTTTTAAGATTATTTCCTTTTTGATCCAACCATTTCCACGTTTAAGGTGTATGATCGTTTTATCATGGGCTCTGATACTGTACGTTACATGACTCCAGTCTTCCTGATTAAGAATTTTCCTGTCATTTACCTGTATGATTAGGTCGCCAGCTTTTACTCCTGTCTTTTCAAATACAGAACCTTTTTGTATGCTGTTGATCATCGCCCCTGGGTTTATGCCGTTAGGCCATCCGATATTAGCTTCCCAAGAGGCTCTTCTGCCTAGACTCTGCCCGGGAAGAGATTGGAAAGAAATGATGATTAACGTGATTGAAAAAATAAATTTCATGTGTTTTTGAGTTTTGAGTTTCTCAATGCTATGCTCTTTATTTTTTTTGGTTTGATTTGTTATACCATCACTGCACTTTTTTATTTAAACTGCGGTGTTTTCAGGACTTAACAATGACCTATCTCTTCAATTCGCGCATACTGACACACATTTCCTTTTGGCTAGGATATTTTTTATTATTCGGCTTTATATGGACGAGAGATGGAAATTATTCATCTTCTTACTTTCTGGAATTTGTCTTGCTACCCATTCGGATAGGAGTGGTGTATGCCTCACTTTACTACTTGCTGCCAAGATATTTGCTAAAGAAAAAATTTGCTTTATTTCTGGTTAGTTATTCAGGGTTGTTATTGTTTGGTAGTATACTCCAGCGATTCTTTATTCACTTCTTTTATGAACAACAAACAAATTTCGATCTAATTAATATACTTGATCCGGCCGCTGTTCTTCGTGCTTTTATATTGATCAATTCTACCGCTTTATTTTTATTAGCATTGAAAATTCTCTTTCTCTATTTAGAGGAGAGATCGATCAATCAACCCATTCATGATGAAAAAATAGAAGTAAAATCGGATAAGCGTTTCTATCGAATCCATCCATCCGATATTTTATATTTAGAAGGACTAGGTAATTATGTCACCTATTACTTAAGAAATGGAACCAAGATTATTGGATACAATAGTTTGAAAAATGCCAACAATGAATTACCTGATTATTTCGTGCGAATCCACAAATCATTTATCGTAAATACAAATCAGGTGATCTCTTATGATAAGCACAATGTGGAAATAGCCAAAGAGAAATTTCTACCTATAGGAAATTCGTATGAGTTTGAGATTTAGAAGGTCACCTTCAAAAAGAAATTCATAGCTGGAACCGTGTTTTCAAATGACCTTCCATATCCTGGAATCGCATAGACATCTACTGGATCTTGTTCATCATAATCTGCTAAAACCTTTAATCGAAGGTTTAATCCAATGCTAAAAAGATCTGTGAGTCTGCGATCTGAATAGACCACCATCTCATACCATGTAGCACTCAGGTTTTCTCTTCGAATGTTCTGAACGAATGTCTCTTGAGCACCACTTGGGCTTTCAATGAAAATTCGGCCATTCTCGTTAAATGTAGAGGAAGCATATCTAAATGAAAATCCAATTTTGTTCTTGGGAAGAAATTGGTTTATATATCCAAATCCAACACGATAATAGATGCCCTCACTTTCATATGTACCATTTGAGTAAGCTCCTTCCGGTGTTAATGTGGCTTGACCAATCTCTATGATTAATGGGAATTTATCATAGAAATTTAGTTCTAATCCACCTTCATACTTTGTTTCAAAAGCGCTTGGAATGGTGAGTAGTTTACCATAATCAATATAAATTGATGGCTGCACAAACCGCGGGGGCGCCTGAACGGTATCAGCTGCCTCTTGCGAATAGACCTGTATCCCAAGGATCAGACTAAAAATAAAAAGTAAACGTTGCTTCGCCATCTACACAGTTTTCAGTACAATTTGATTTGACTGAGTCAATTTCTAAATATGTTTTATTAATAACTTCAATGTTTTCTGCACGAATTAAAACATTTCGCTGCTCGTCTACCGTTTGCACATTGTCATAGAGCAATTCTATCGTTTCAGTAAAACCATCTATAGTCACATTATATTCTGCAAACGCGTTATCAAAAGATAGTGGGATGCTCCAAACGAGAGCACTATCTTCATATACCTCAGAATAACCCGTCCCCGGAATAGCTATTTCACTGACCAAAATCAGCCCTGAATTAATGGATGCTACAGTGCTATTTAATATTGGAATAATGGTGTCCGTTCCAGCATTCTTCATCGCAAATAGGAGGGAGTCAGCTTGTCGTGACCCAATGAGGGTTTCTATATCTATTTTTTGTTGGTCAAGCATTCCTCCATTGGCAATGGAGTCTTCTAGTATTTGCAGGCTATCTTTTAGTAGAATCAAAGAATCAATATTGGTAGAAAGGCTAGAATCTATTTCAGCAATAACAGAAAGACTATCATTTATCGCTTCGATACTGTCCTGATTGATAAAGATGAATGAAACAGTTGGCTCAAAAGTTACCGAATCACAATCATCACATGGGTCACATGAAATAATGAGAATAAAGAGAACAAAAATGCTTAAGATGTTTTTCACTCGCTGTGTTACTATATCGGATCCACGTCAAATACCAAGCCAATACTTTTAAATGCAGGCATCTGTTTCATCATTTGTTCAACAGACTTAAGGTATTCTTTAACCGCCGGCAAGTTAATGCCTTGTTTTTCAATTTTCAATGTGATTTCATGTAAGTACATGTTTCTAATTTTTCCAATGATAGGTTCTACGGGACCAATCATTCGTTGATTTCCTAAGTTCTTCCTAATATCAGCGGCAAAATAATTAGCAGCTTGAAAAGAAATGCCTTTTTCTCTATGCTTGAAAGTGATGTTAATTAATCGCGTAAAGGGGGGGTAGTAGAAGTGTTCACGCTCCATAATTTCCCACTGGAAAAAGGATTTGTAGTTATCATTTCTTGCTTTTTGCAGTAGATCTTGATCTGGGTCGTTGGTTTGAACAATTACTTTTCCGTTTTTAGACTTGCGCCCGGCACGTCCGCTAACTTGAGTAATTAAGTGGTACGCTCGTTCATGTGATCTGAAATCAGGAAAATGAATCATTCGATCCGTATCAAATATGCCAACCAAATTGACTCGATCAAAATCCAAGCCCTTGCTCACCATTTGTGTACCAACGAGGATATCAATATTTCCTTCTTCAAACTCTTTAATGATTCTCTGATAACCATATTTGCTCCTCGTGGTATCCAGATCCATTCGCTGTACAATGGCTTGAGGAAACAAGATCTTGATTTCTTCTTCAAGCTCTTCTGTTCCGAAACCCACATTTCTAAGCTCTTTGCTACCACAATGTAGACAATCACTATACATGCTCTGATTGTAGCCGCAGTAGTGACACACCAGCTTGTTGTTGAACTGATGATAGGTGAGGCTTACAGCACAATTGGGACATTTGGGTATAGTACTACAATTATCACAGGTGATATACGAAGCATAACCTCTTCTATTTTGAAAGAGGATCACTTGTTCCTTTTTCTCCAATGCTTGTTCAATCTCATCAACGAGAATGGATGTGAAGTTACCTTTTAACTTTCGTTGCTTTCGCTCCCTGTTCACATTGGCAAACTCCATCGTAGGGTGATAGGCTTCTCCATATCTGGAGTTCAATTCAACCAATCCATATTTGTTGTCTAAGGCATTTTGATAGGTTTCGAGAGCGGGAGTAGCTGTACCTAGGAGTACATGTGAATCATGTATGGTGGAAAGGTAAATAGCTGAATCACGTGCGTGATATCGTGGAGCGGGTTCAAATTGCTTATATGAAGGTTCATGTTCCTCATCTACGATAATCAAACCAAGATTAGAAAATGGAAGGAAAACGGCACTTCGTACCCCAACAACAAACTGGTAATCATTGCTCAAAACTTTTTGCCATACTTCTACTCGTTCATTATCAGAGTATCGGGAGTGATAAACACCAAATGAATCACCGAAGATTCGGTGCAATCGAGCAATGATTTGTGTGGTAAGTGCGATCTCCGGTAGAAGATAGAGCACTTGATTTCCAGCAGCAATTTGCTCTTTGATTAGCTCAATGTAGATTTCAGTTTTCCCGCTACCAGTAACTCCATGAAGTAGAACCGTACTATGATCTTTAAAGGACTCAATGATCTCTCGTCTACAAGATTCTTGAATCTGACTTAGTTTAATTTCAACATGAGTCGTTAGTTGTTCAGATGGCAGCCTAGAGACAATCTCTTCCCATTCTTTCAGAACCTCATTTTTAATAAGTGTTTTGAGTGAAGACGGGCTTACATCCTCCGCCAGCAATTTTGATTTGAGAACACCTCTCTCATTTGCAGCAGAATTGTCTAATACCGGAACATCCCGAAGGTAGGAGAGAAGTACTTCCTGCTGTTTGCTTTTAGCTTCAAGTTCATTCAAGAGCTCTTCCAACATCCCTTCTTCTAAGTAGGCATCTGCTATCCTAACACGCTTGACTTTTTTAGGTTGATATTTGTCTTTAACCTTCTCAAATAGGTCGATATATCCTTTTTCTGAAAGTTGTTTGAGAATTCGTTGAGGTTGTTTTAACCCTAAAAAATCACCAACATCTTTCATCGTTAAGTCATTGGTCCTTAATGTGCGTAGTAGCTCCCATTCTCGATCATTAACATCAATATCATCAGGATTGATTTCTGGATTCAGTCCAACAAAAGATTCACTAGATAATTTTAGTGCTGCAGGGAGTGCTGCGTTAGAAACTTCGCCCAAATAACACATGTAATAACGAGCCATCCATTGAAAAAATTTAAGCTGATGTTCATTAGCAATGGCATGATCGTCGAGTACATCAAGCAATTCTTTTGGTTGGTAGTCCGTTGAGGTATTGGAGTGGGTGGATAAAACGATCCCGGTGTAGATTTTCTTCTTGCCGAACGAAATGACCACTCTGGATCCAGGGAAAATTATGTTCTGAAATTTTTTAGGAATCCGATAAGTAAAAGTCCCATCAAGGGGCAGAGGTAGGATAATTTCGCAATATGGATTTACTTCACTCAAAGTGATTCGAAGCTATAGTTTTCTATAAATGCAGAGTCAATTATTCAACATTTGCTTAATAGCTGCATCAACAGTTGTTACGGGTCGCTTGCATGATTTGTTGAAGCAAACATATATGGTAGTTTCACCATTTAGTGCAGTCTTAAATTTGAATGGGGGCTTATCGGACTCTTCTATTGTAGCAGAAATGATCTTATTGGGAATGAATTGTTGATTCAGCGCATTAGTGAATTCTTTTGCTTTTGGGCCAATGATAATCACCTCAGCAAAGGTGTCTGCCAATTCCAATGCAAGCATTCCCCAGTTACTCATATACTCTGGTTCTTGGATTATTAGTTCTCTAACTTGTGCTAAAATAGATTGACCTTTTTGAGCCATTTCATCATCGTAAAGATGCGTTCCTAAATGTGTAAGGTTCCATGCCATCAATGAGTTGGATGATGGTATTACATTGTCAAAGAATTCTTTTTTGCGAGCAATTAGACTGGCACTTTCATCGCTACTGAAATAATAAAGATTTTCATCTGGATCATAAAAGACTTCTTCTACTCGTATGGTCAATGTTTGTGCTAATTCAAGGTATGAACGATCCAATGTCGTTTCATAGTATTTAATAAAACTCTGAATGACTGCAGCATAGTCCTCCATAAACCCTTCTAAATCTTTATTTGGGAATCGGAATAGTTGCCCATCACGAATAAGGCTTTTAAGGAATACAGCATTCTGATTTGCCAGCTCAAGAATAGAAGAATCTTGTAAAGCTTGGTATGATTCGGAGAGACCTGACAAAACCAAACCATTCCATCCAGCAATTATTTTATTATCTAAACCAGGTCTAACTCTTGTTTCTCTTTCTGTTAGCGCTATTTGCTTAAACGTTTTGATTTTCGCATTAAACTCCTCTCGAGATAGCCCCAACTTTTGTGATAATGTTTCTTCATTAGCAACAACTCTTAGAGCATTCTTGCCTTCCCAGTTTCCATTGGGCTTAACATCATAATAGGCTCTGATCAAGTTCGTATCTGCCCCAGCGAGCTTTTGGATTTCATCATCCGACCAAACATAGAATTTACCTTCTTCCCCTTCACTATCTGCATCTAGGGCTGAATAAAACCCTCCTGATTCATCTAGCATTTCTCGTCTCAACCATTCAACAGTTTCTAGTATAGTTGTTTTGAATTTTGAGTTTTGTGATATCTTGAAACCATTAGCATACAAACTAAGCAATTGTCCATTGTCATAAAGCATCTTCTCAAAATGAGGTATATGCCACTCTTCATCTGTACTGTAGCGAGCGAAACCACCTCCAACGTGATCATAAATGCCTCCATCAGCTATTTTTTCTAACGTAAATTCGAGATGTGCCAATGCTTTTTCATTTTTGGTTTGATGAGCATAGGTTGCTAGAAACTGCCAAACAGAAGGCATAGGAAACTTTGGTGATTTTTTAATGCCTCCATCTACTGTGTCAAACTTCTTTTCCAGATTTTGATAAGTAATGTTGATTTCATCTTGAGACAGTCTATAGTCAGTTCCTTCTAGTTTATACTTTTCAGACTCTTTGGCTTGAAGATTCTGAGTAAAAGCTTCAGCCGATTCATTGATCTTCTCCCTATTATTTTTAAATGCTTCGTTGATGCTATTCAAGAGATTAACCCATCCTTCTTTTGGAAAATACGTGCCGCCATAAAATGGTTTTTGATCTGGAGTTAGAAATACATTCAGTGGCCAGCCACCTTGGAGGCCCATCGCTTGTACGGCATCCATGTATACCTGATCTACATCTGGACGTTCTTCTCTATCAACTTTAATATTGATAAAATATTCATTCATTATTTTCGATACAGCAGTATCTTCAAAAGATTCTTTTTCCATCACATGACACCAATGACAGCTGGAGTAGCCAATACTCACAAGAATAGGCTTGTCCTCTTTTTTTGCTTTCTCCAGTACTTCGGAGCTCCATTCTTGCCAATTTACTGGGTTGTGCGCATGCTGAAGTAAATAGGGACTTGTTGAGTTGATGAGGTCATTGGTGTATTCGTGCATCTCAGTTTGATTTTTGGACTGACAGGAAAAGGTGATTATCATGATTAAAAAGAATAGCCTCATTGTAGTTGATTTCTCAATTGCTCAATTTCAACACTTACATCAATTTTTTCATTCATTTGCTCCAGTTTTTCTAAAGTATTTTTGAGGAATTTTTGATGCGAAGCGGACGCCAGATGAAAAGGTTTATGATTGATAGCTGTTCTTAGTTTATCCCAATCTTTGAGTATAGTCTCCGTTTCAGAATCAAAGTAGCTTGCTCTAAACCTCTCCCAAACATAATCAATAGCCTCACTTGATGGGTGAATCCTATCAGTAGCATAGTACCGATAATCTCTCAGCTCATCCAATACGATTTCAAATGATGGGAAATAACACGTGTTTTCATACTCTTCGGAAATTGTATGAATGGCATCAATCAAGATAGCTTTACTTCGATTATTATCGATAAGTCCATCTCTAATATGGCGGACAGGGCTAACAGTAAAAATGATATTAAGCTCTGAGTTAAGTTCGGATAAATAGGAGTGGAGGAGAGAAAATTGCTTTATAATTTCCTCCTGGCTTAGAAATCTTTTTTTGAAGTGGGAAGAAGCGACTTTATGACAGTTGGCTACTATTTCTCCATTCGTCAATTCATACACCATAGAAGTTCCTAAAGTGACAATAAGCCATTTTGCTTTGGCCAGAAAAGTTTGAGTATGATTCTTCTTTTCGTTGAAAAGATTGATAGTTTTTTGTTGATCTAAGCAGGATATCACTCCATGAGCATCCCAGTGATAATGTACTCCTTGATTTTCAATAATGTTGTCGGAAGCAGCCCCATTTGATAGAAGCTTGAAAATTGAAAATGGGTTATAGATTGTACCAAATGGATTGGAAAGACTATCAAACTTACAGGAACTTAGTTTATGCCCAATATCATCCGAAAAGCAAGAGCCTATTAATAAAATAGGTTGCTTTAAGTTGATCTTATTGGAAGACTCAGGAATATTAAAATCCAGTTTAAACACAGGTAATTACTTTCTATCAAAGTTAGATGAATATCCATCTGATCACATAAAAAAACCCTGTTTCCATCAATCGATGGAAACAGGGTTTTATATATCTAAGAATTGAATTCGTTTATTCAGCTATCACCTTTATTTGAACAGGGTGGTGTACCTCTTTGTGCAGGTCAAGAAATGCAGTGTATTCACCAACCTCTTTGATTTTCTGCTCAAAAGAAATTCTTTTTCTATCAACATCGTGACCTTGAGCAGCTAATGCTTCAGCTACCTGAATAGGAGTGATAGCTCCGAAGATCTTACCACTTTCACCAGCTTTAGTCTTGATTTCTATTGTCAATTCGCCAATTTTCTTTGCAGTCTCTTCAGCATCTTTCTTAGCTTTTTCAGCTTTGTGAGATGCCTGACGAATGTTCTCGCCTATCATTTTCTTATTAGAGTCACTAGCAATTATAGCCATGCCTCTAGGGATTAGAAAATTTCTGCCATAACCTGGCTTTACAGCAACGGTATCGTTTTTGTATCCAAGTCCTTGTATGTCTTCTCTTAGTATTACTTCCATATTAGTACTTATTTAAGGGAATCTCCAACATATGGCATCAATGCAAGGTGTCTCGATCTTTTGACCGCCTGAGACACTTTTCTTTGATACTTTAAACTGGTACCTGTAAGTCTTCGAGGAAGGAGCTTTCCTTGCTCGTTTACAAACTTTAGCAAGAAATCAGGATCTTTATAATCAATGTACTTGATGCCGTTCTTTTTGAATCGGCAGTACTTATCCTTTTTCTGCTCTCTGTTTATTGGTTCGTTCTGTAATGTCATTTTGCTGCTGCCTCCTTCTTAGTTTCTTTCTTCTTATTGAATTCGCCTTTTTTTCTACGCTCGTTGTATACAACTGCGTGCTTGTCTAATACGGTGGTGAGAAATCTCATCACTGCTTCTTCTCTCCTGTATTCTGTCTCTAGCTTAGCAATTAATTCAGGTTCTGATCGGAATTCAAATAAGTGATAAAACCCTGTGGTTTTATGCTGTATAGGGTAGGCAAGTTTGCGCAATCCCCAGTTCTCTTCATTAACGATTTCTGCACCGTTATCAGTTAGAACTTTTTTGAATTTTCCGACAGTATCCTTCATCTGAGCTTCAGACAAAACGGGAGTCAAAATGAATACCGTCTCGTAATTCTTTGTCATGTGTAAATAAATTAACAACTATTGTTTTAAAAAATTGAGCTGCAAAAGTAAGTAATAATGGATAATAGACAATGGATGTCAGAAACTTATCTTTGAAGTATTTCGGCATCTCGGACGATCGTATCCGCTCTTCCGCCGGGCTATTCGCTATATCTCCTTCGCTATGCTCCGGAGGATGTCGCTGCTATCCCTGATGCAATAGTTGCGAGTCACTCGCTTAGAGTTTCCTCACAATTAAACTGCTCGCAACTAGTCAACAAGTGAATCGTAACTATTTCACCATAAATGATCCCTTACCCATAAGGTAATCGTCAGTATAAACTTCAACTTTGTGCTGACCTACTGAATAGTCATTCCCTTTATCGTAAAGAAAAGTTACTTTTTGGCTGTTTTTGTCGTATAGAATTTCCTGTTTTGCAGTATAGAACAATTCCCTGTTTTCAAATGTAAATGAGCCAGAGCCTCTTGTAACATCAAAAAGAACATTACCATCTGGAGCAATAACTCTAAGTAATAACTCCTTGCCTTCAATTGGAGCTATTTCATTCTCGACTACCGTAAACTGAATCTTTAATTGAGCAATATGCCTATTTCTGTATGCACCACCATCCCGCTCTTTTCCACTGTCATTAATCGCATTGATTTGCATTCCTTCAATCTGTAGTCTTGAGGCATATGCAACTTTAGTAGCCAATTCTTTTTTATTTTCTTCTAGTTCTTGAACAGTCTGGTTGAGTTGATTTTTTTCTACTTTAAGAGTGGTATTCTCTTCTGAAAGCTGTTCATTGAGGACTCTTAGTTGTTCAATCTCCTCATCTTTTATGATCAGAAGCTCTTTGTACCCATCTACCTTGTTATTGAGCTTTTCGATTCTTCCTCTTTGATATTGCGCATCTACAAGAAGTTGTTTTTTGTCAGCTTCAAGCTGAACTTTCAAAGCTTCTAACGTATCTACTTCACCTCCAAGTTCTTTGATTGTTTGAATTCGTATATCAAGTTCATCACCTATAGAATCAAGTTTTGCCTGAGTGAGTAGAATTTCTTGAAATTGCTGTTTTTTTTCTTCTTCTAATTGCTGATTTTGATAGTAGAAAAATACCACTGCAGCCAGAAGTAAAAATGAGATCACGATGAAAACAGGAGTTCTGTTTTTTTTCGGTTTCATGTAAGAAGGTTGATCTTCGGGTATTTTTTTTTCGTCCATTTGTTTTTGAATTATCCTCGCAAAAGTAGAAAAATGACTCCTCTTTAAAAACGCAATACAAAATGTTGCTTAGGCATCTCCATATTAGGGAATAGTAATCCTGCTTGAAAGATGTCTATGGTAAGATTAAATCGACCATCACTGATGAGTTTCTTCCAGATCAATAGCATATCAGGAGACCAATAAATGTCGTGTATAACAATGCATTTTACTGTAGGGTTCTGAGTTAAAGTGGTATTAATACAGAATTCTATAGCATTTGATCTATGATCAGCATCTATAAAGCAAAGCTGAGGTTGCTCTTTTACAATGATCGATTCAAATGTATCTTGTACAGTTCCTTCCTTGATTTCAATCTTATATTGAAGAAGCTTTGAAAATTGCTCTTTCGCTATAGCAGAAATAATGGGAGATGCTTCAATGGTGATCACACGCTTCACTGTTTCAGGGCCTGCCATGTAAAGTGAATTTATTCCGAATGAAGTTCCAGATTCAACGACCGTCTCTATTTTCAAATAGTTTATGAGCAGATGAAGAAATGCTGAAAATTTTGGAGTGCTTAATGAGGTCTTAGCGACTGAGCTAATTGTTTTCCTGTAATTACTTTGACTCTTTAGATCGTATAGGTCAATAATTCGATGATCGGACTTTAGTAAGCTTCGTAATTCTTCAACATTTTGTATACGAAATCCTTTAGATGGTTTAATCACTTTATTAAATAGATCAAACAAAAAAGGGGAGTGCAAAGAATGAGGTCCTACTGCATAGAATAAATACTTCAGGTAATGTTTCAACCTGAATAAAAATAACCCCAACAAATCTTAATTTAATTTGAAAGGAACGACCATGATGAATTCAGGAATCTCCACATTGAAAAGCCTTCCGTCAACAATTCGTTCCATGATATAATAGCCTTTCATTTTCCCCAATCCTGACCGCAAATTGCAACCAGATACATATTGATGTATTTCTCCAGGCTCAAGTACGGGCTGTTTTCCAACAACGCCATCCCCATCTACTTCATGTTTAGGATGCGCGGCATCAATAATATCCCAGTGTCTTGCTTTTAATTGCACTGTACTACTGGAATTATTTTCAATGGTTATTCGATAAGTAAAGACAAAGTGGTCGTTGGCCGGTTGCGAATGCTCCGGTTGATAATTCGTTTCTACTGAAACTTTAATGCCTTTGGTAACTCCTGTAGTCATATTCTGAGCGGACAATTTAATAGAATTTCAATTTAATTTACCAACATCTAGTTCAAGTAATTTATTATGAGTGTCAAAATTGAAGAAAGCTGGAAAGAATGTCTGGCGAAAGAATTCGAAAAGCCTTATTTCGTAGAGTTAACAGACTTTGTTAAAAAAGAGTATGCTTCAAAGCGGATTTACCCCCCTGGAGCTCTCATTTTTAGTGCTTTTGATCATTGTTCATTCAATGATGTAAAAGTGGTCATCGTTGGACAAGATCCTTATCATGGAGCAGGGCAAGCAAATGGCCTTTGCTTTTCTGTTGCTGATGGGGTCAGACATCCTCCTTCGTTGCAAAATATATTTAAGGAAATTCAAGCCGATTTGGGCTTATCAATTCCACAATCCGGAAATTTGGAAAGGTGGGCTGATCAAGGCGTGCTTTTACTGAATGCGACATTAACAGTAGAGGCTAGCAAGGCAGGCTCACACCAAAATAAGGGATGGGAAGAATTTACAGATGCAGTTTTGCGAGAAATATCGCAGCAAAAGGAAAAAATCGTATTTATTTTATGGGGTGCTTATGCTCAAAAGAAAGGTTCATTCATTGATTTTAAAAAGCATTTAGTGCTAAAATCACCGCATCCATCTCCCTTTTCTGCGCATAATGGTTTTTTTGGCTCAAAACATTTTTCTCAGACCAACCAATACCTTACTTCTGAGGGTCTTACACCCATTAATTGGTAATTTTACGTTTAGTAAGGGAAAGAAGACATTTTATATGTCAGTAAATAGGTGAGAATGAGTAAGGATTTCTTTAGAAAAGGCCTCTTTTTATTGGTGTTGATTGCTATAGAAGTTTCAAGTTGCAATGAAGATAGCGTAACTGTTCCTAGAACAAGTAGTGATGTAGATGAATTTATATGGGCAGCTATGAACCAATTTTATTATTGGCAATCAAATGTTCCAGAACTTTCGGATGATAAGAAATCATCAAGGACAGTCCTTGATGAATTTCTAAACTCATACTCTTCTCCAGAGGAACTGTTTGATGATTTGCTCTTTGAAGACGATAGGTTTTCTTCGATTGTGGATGACTATGAGCTTTTAGAGGCTTCCTTTCAGGGTGTTTCTAAGTCTTTTGGATACGATTTAAGGCTTCTGAGAATAACAAGCGATAGCGATGACCTTCTGGCTTATATAAAGTATGTTGTTCCAGGTGGCCCGGCTGATGTACAGGGATTGAAAAGAGGAGATTTATTTACAGAAGTTGACGGAGAAAAGCTTAAAGTAGACAATTTTGTTTCGCTACTATTTGACAGTGATATGTATACAATCACATTATCAGAAATGCGAGATAACGCTATCAACTCGACTTTAGAAGAAGTGTCCTTAGTGTCCGTGCAACTCACTGAGAATCCTATTCTTTTATCTGAAGTACTCGAAGTAGATGGTTTAAATGTTGGTTATTTAGTGTACAATCAATTCATTAATAATAATTCATACCATGAAGAGCTTAATGACGCTTTTGGAGAATTTGTCAGATCTGGAATTACGGATTTAGTATTAGATCTTAGATACAATGGAGGAGGATCTCTAACAACCTCTCGTATTCTCGCTTCAATGCTCTATTCAAATGCCGATTCCAATGATGTTTTAGGTTCTATTATTTACAATGAGAAACTGGCTGATTTTAATACAGATATCTCTTTTCTTTCTCAAATCCCAGTCTTTGATAGTCAGGGAGAGCAAACTTCTTCAATAAACATGAATAGACTTAGCCTTAATAGAATATTTATCTTAACAACCGGTAGTACTGCTTCTGCTTCTGAGTTCATCATAGCCGGATTGCTTCCTTTTATGGATGTAACAATTATCGGTACAACTAGTGTAGGAAAGAATGTAGGTTCTGTTACACTTTATGACTCGGAAGATTTCCTTAGATCGGAGACATTAAACCCAAATCATAAGTATGCTATTCAACCGATAATTAGTCAATTGGCAAATTCAGAAGGGTTTACCGATTATATAGATGGATTCACACCGAACATTTTGATAGAAGAAGCAAATTTTCTTGGAGAGCTCAAGCAACTCGGAGATCCGTCAGAAGCACTTCTTTCTGAAGCACTATCCATTATAAGTGGAGTGGCTCGTACGGAAAGATTGCCTGACAATGGCATGGTTGGAATAGATAATGATGTAGCAAACAATAAAGTTTCGAATACTATTCTTGTTGAGGGTAACTACATTCCAAAAAACTTGAGAAGAATTTTATTTAATGCTCAATGAGTCACCACTTAGAACACCTTTATAAAACAGAGGGCGAAAAAAAGGCACTCATTCCCGGGTGCCTTGCTATGTTTTTTTTCCTTATTCTAGGAGCGGGCGTTTTTATTGGGTTGTTTTATCTCGTCCGCTGGCTATCTTGATTATTCAATTCCGTCAAATAGTCTACTCCATCGTATTTTATTGAAAAACTTGGCATTGGTATCAAAAGACATCCATATGAAAGATGCTTCGCCTACAATATTATCTTCTGGTACAAATCCCCAATACCTGGAGTCATCTGAGGCATGACGATTATCTCCCATCATAAAAAAGTAGTCTTTTATGAAAGTATATTCCGAAATAACTTCGCCATTTACTTTAAGAATGTCAACGTCTATCTCAACAGATTCATGGCCTTCATAGTTAGCAATAGTGGAACCATACATAGCTAAATTTTCTTCTGTCACTTGAATTGTCATTCCTCTTGCAGGCACTGTTAATGGACCAAAGAAGTCGCGATTCCATGGGAAGTAGCGAGCATCCGGAAATATGTTTTGCTCCGACCTATCTTGCGGAATCAATTGTTTAGTCACACTTTCTACAAAAGGTAGTTTTTCAAACCCTTCGACTCCAGTAGGAGGCATAAGAACAGAGTATCCTTCAGCATAGCGTGTCACACTATTATGCGGATCGACATTTAGGTTTTCGAATATTCGCTCTCTGATGGATTCATCAGTTCTGACAAAGTACTCATGTTGCATCAATGGTGGATTTTCTGATTTTTCACCATTTACATACACTTGAGTTTCTTTGATTTCAATTGTTTCACCTGAAATAGCAACACACCTTTTGATATAATGTGTCTTTAAATCCATTGGATGATATTCACCGTCTCTACGTTGATTATAGTGATCATCAACAGGGTAATTAAAAACAACCACATCGTTTCTTTCAACTTTTCCTAATGAAGGAAGTCTCAAACTAGGCAATGATATTCCCGGAATGTATGAAGGTACTTCAGTGCCCCAAATAGTTTGATGAGTCAACGGGATCTGTATAGGAGTTTGCGGTGTTCTCGGTCCATATTCTGCTTTGCTTACAAATAGGAAGTCACCAACAAGAAGCGATCGCTCCATTGATCCAGTAGGGATCACATAAGCTTCCATAAATATCCATCGAACGAATGTTGCGCAAAAAACAGCAAATACGATGGCTTCAAACCATTCCTTGCCAAATGATTTTTTAGGCTTTGGAATTTCTGTTGCTTTAGCAATATAAGTAGTGTCAGACCATGCTATATAATTCATATATATCGGGGCAAAAACAACACCAAGGACTTGATCAAGGTAGGTATACTTACCAAACGATTTCATCAGGTCGAGATGCATTGTGAGCCCTACAAAGAAATTAATTACCGGTACAAATAGGAGCAATACCCACCATTTAGGCCTACCTACAATTTCGAGGTGTACGTAATAGTTTAAGACTGGGACAAACCCTTTCCAACCTTCTTTTCCAGCTTTCTCGAAAAATTTGTAGTAGGCAGTGCCTTGAAGAACATACCATAAAATCAGAAATGTGATTACAAAAATTGGGTTGAAATCGTGAAAGTACATATGGTTAGTTATCGTTTATAAAATCAGACATGGTAAAAACTCCTTTCTTTAAGTGAATCCATTCACCAACTTGCACAACTCCTTGCGCAAAAACACTTCTGTCATGAGCTGTGTGTGTTATTTCAATAGACTCTAAAGAAGACGAATAGCTTACGGTATGAGTGCCAGGTACGTTGGGCATACGTTCAGAAACTATTCCTAATTTTTTATGATCGGCAGATTCAGCGTTTATCCATCCTTTAATAGAGGGCTTAGAGGAGATAATTCCTTCTGCTAATGTTATAGCTGTTCCGCTAGGGCTGTCTTTTTTTTCTGTATGATGAATTTCCTTCATAGAGGGCTTGAAACTCAACTGACTCATTTTACTAGCCAACCATTTATTGAGTTCAAAAAAAAGATTCACACCAATACTGAAATTGGATGCATATAAAAATGTGCCATTTAAATCCTTACAGAGATGTTCTATTTCTGATAATTTGTCAATCCAACCGGTTGTTCCTGATATAACGGGAATGCCATTCTCAAGGCAATGACTGATGTTTTGGAATGCAGATTCTGGTTGTGTGAATTCAATAGCGATATCTACGTTATCCTTAACCAGCTCATCAAGTTGACTTACTGATTGAATGATATAGCTGATTGAATGACCGGATTCCACAGCTATTTTTTCAATGGCTTTACCCATCTTCCCGTAACCAATTAAAGCAATTCTCATTTTAAAACTTCAATACGAATGAAACGCCTAACGCTTGCGAAAATAATGGAGTTGATTGAATAGATGGTTCTATTCCTAAGGCCAGTTTGTCATTTACTTTAAACTCATCAAGGTGAGCGGATACATGAGCGTCTACTATTTGTAGAATATAGAAAGCAGAACCTAGGATGATAAGGAAATCCCTGTTTCTTCTAAATAGGTCTCTATTACGAACAAGTGCAGATTCACTACTAATAATTGACTGATATGGATTGGTTTGGCCTTTCGATGTTAGCAGTGTAGCATTTCTCAAACCATGATAAACTTTATTGTTGTAATTGATGAAATGCCCAAATGTAATTACACCAGCCAAGACAATAGGAACTTTCCAGTATTGTTTATTGTAAACCTGACCCATGCCAGGAAAAATGGCGGAGAGCAGTGCTGCTCTTTGCGGATTGAGTTCTGAAACTTCTTCAAACAGTTCAGCATCCTCTTCAACCTTCACAAATGTTGAATCATCTAATAGTATGGGTTCATCCTGAGCAGTACAGATGAGAGTAAAGCAAATCAGTGTAGAGAGTAATAGAAGTTTTTTCATCATTTCGCTAATGCATCGCAAAGTTCGCGCCTAAACTTGAATAATTAGAGGTTATTCAAGAAAGTTTTAACAACTCGAAATACAATACAGAAGTATAGATGCTGATTGTGTAGTTAGTTATATGTCCAATATTTCCAGAATTCGATTCAAGTCATCAGTGGACGTAAATGGAATTTTAATTTCTCCCTTATTTTGATCGCTAGATTTGATTGCGATTTTTGACCCGAAATGTGTAGATAACTTCCCTTGAAGCTTCTTTATTTCAGGATCAACGTCTGTTGGAGAAGAAGAGGTTTCTTCTTTTTTGCTTTTGGACCTTACTAGTTCTTCTACTTTTCTAACCGATAAATCTTGATTAATTATTTGGTTAAAAATATCCAATTGACGAGCTACGTCATCAATGGAAATGAGTGCTCGTGCATGTCCCATACTTAATTTCCCATCTCTTAATGCTATTTGAATAGCTGGAGGTAGTTTTAAAAGTCGCAGGTAATTGGTGACCGTACTTCTGTTTTTTCCTACACGGTCACCAAGCTGCTCCTGCTTTAAATCACACTCTGCCAAGAGTCTTTGATAGCTTAACGCAATTTCTATTGCATTAAGGTTTTCGCGTTGAATATTTTCTATAAGTGCCATTTCCAGCATTTGCTGGTCGTCAGCAACACGGATATAGGCAGGTATGGTTTTAAGACCGGCTTTTTTGCTAGCCTGTAGTCTTCTTTCCCCCGAGATTAATTGAAATTCTTTTTCGCTTAGAGCTCGAACGGTAATTGGTTGAATGATTCCTTGAACTTTTATAGATTCGGCTAGGTCATTTAAAGCCTCTTCATCAAAATCAGTTCTAGGTTGCCAAGGATTTGTTTCTATCTTAGAAAGTTCGATTTCGTTAATAGCTCCTTTTGGAGTGGCACCTGATCCACTAATTTTTCCTTTTTCCCCTGAATCTTCTAGAAGCGCTCCAAGACCTCTTCCAAGGCCTGATTTTTTCTTGAATTTACTCTCTGCCATGTCTGATTAGGCTGCTTTAACTTCGTTTCGTTCTAATACTTCTTTCGCAAGATTCAAGTAACTAATTGAACCTTTGCTGTCTGCATCGTGAGTGATGGCAGGCATGCCGAATCCAGGAGATTCACTAAGCTTAATATTTCTTGGAATCATGGTGCTAAACACCAATGATTCAAAATGCATCTTCACTTCTTCAACTACTTGGTTAGCTAGATTCAGACGTACATCATACATCGTCAGTAATATGCCTTCAACTTCTAAATCTTGATTCAATCGAGTTTGAATGATCTTTATGGTATTCAGAAGTTTACCTAAACCTTCTAGAGCGAAGTACTCACACTGTACAGGTACAACTACTGAGTCTGAAGCTGTCAATGCATTGATTGTAATAAGCCCCAACGAAGGAGAACAATCAATAATTATGAAATCATAATCGTCTCTTATATCAACGAGAGCTTGTTTCATCTTTTCTTCTCGTTCTTCAATATTAACCATCTCCACTTCTGCACCTACCAAGTCGATATGGGAGGGGAGAAGATCTAAAAACTTAATTTGAGTCTCTACTATGCTATCTTTTGCACTAGCTCCATCCACCATGCATTCATAGATACTCACCTCAACATTTTTAGGATCAACACCTACACCAGAAGTAGCATTTGCTTGTGGGTCAGCATCCACTATTAGGGTTTTAAATTCTAAAGCAGCAAGACTTGCAGCTAAATTGATTGCTGTGGTTGTCTTACCAACTCCACCTTTTTGATTTGCGATAGAAATAATCTTACCCATAGTATTGGATGTAGTTTTTAGTTAGAGAAATGGACACAAATATATCCAAGATGATCCCAAGATAATCATGTTGTGAATAACTTGTGTAAAAAAGAAAAACCTTGATTCAAATGATTAGAACCAAGGTTTTTCGCGTAGATATCAACAATCTATTTTTTCTTTTTATTCTTCTTTTGTGCTTCCTGACTTGCCTTCATCGCATCTTCAAGCCGTGTCTGGAATTTAGACTTCTTCTTGTTGACATTCTTCTTCTTGTTTTCCTGGAGCAATTGATGAATCTTATCTTCATCTATGATCTTCCTGAATAAAACAGTTTGACCGAATGTTGTCATGTTAGAAACAAAATAATAAAAGGTAAGACCTGAAGCATAACTATTCAAAACGAATAGAAACATGATAGGCATCATATACTGAAGAGTCTTCATCGGTCCTTGAACCGTTGTAATTTGACTGTTACTCCAAGTATAAAGTATGGTCGATAGAGTCATCAATAGCGTAAATAAACTCACATGATCGCCATAAAAAGGAATTTCAAATGGCAATCTTATAATACTGTCATATGTTGACAAATCATGTGCCCATAAAAATGACTGTTGTCTCAACTCTACTGCATTGGGGAAGAAGAAGAAAAGAGAGAAAAGAATAGGCATTTGGAGTAGCATGGGAATACAGCCACTAACTGGGTTGATACCTACTTGCTGGTAAAGTTTCATCTGCGCTTGCTGGGCTTTCTGCATATCACCATCATGCTTTGCTTTGATCTCATCAAGCTCAGGTTTCATTGCTCGCATCTTTGCCATAGACATATGAGACTTCCATGTTAGTGGAGCAAGGATCAACCGAATAACAATTACTACGATTAAGATAATTATACCATAATTGGAAAAGAATCTTTCCAAAAAGTGAAATATTGGGATAATAAGGTACTTATTAACCAAGGGGAGCGGGCCCCATCCCATGTCTAGGTTTTCTTCAAAATCAGGAGCAACTCCTTTTAGAATATCATACTTATTGGAACCGAAGTAATACCTAGCTCCAAATCCAGTAGCAAACTCAGAGTAGGGGATAAGCATCTGCATAGACATGTTCTTAACAGAAGTGGTATCACTGAAATCGACTGTTTGATTTACGTAACCAGATTTAAATCCAGTATTTGCAATGATCGCAGCTGTGAAAAACTTCTGTTTAAACGAAACCCACTTGATTTGAGTCCCTAAAGTCTCATCTTCAAATTCAGTAGATCTTTCTGAAAGTTCATCAGATTCACCTTCTGCTAGGTAGTATCTCACATTACTATTTATTCTTCCGTCATCAAGATTGCTCTCTGCTCTATTGATTGCATGATTCCAGTTGAAGCTAACATCTGTTGGATTAAGAATATTATTTAGCCCTTTACTTTCAATACTATAAGCAACTTCGAATCCTGAAGGAGGGATTAAATACTTTTGAGTAATCGAGAAATTACCATCTCCAAGTATGTAGGAAATTTGAGTAGTGTCTCCAAATGTTTTAACTGTAGACGTGAATAATAACTCCGATAAGTTAATTTTTCTTCCATTATGATCAACAATCAAGTCTATCTTGGATTTTGATCCATCTACTAAGACAAGCTTATTACCTAGGTAATTCTTATGGTTTTTTAATACAACCTCTTGGATTTGCCCACCTTTATTGGAAAAGCTTATAAGCAATTCCTTGTTTTCTATGGTTTTCACACTGACTTCTCCATTAGCGGCAAATGCGAAAGCTCCATATGTCTGCACGTCTAAAGAAGACTGTACAGAATCAGGCATAGATAAATTGGTCGTTGAAACTGTATCTGTAGAAGAAGTTTGAGGTATTACTTCAGATACTGGCTCTTCTTGAGTAGTTAAATCTTCAGTCACAGGCGGTTCAGGAGCGAACCATGTGAAGTAAACCGCCAATAAGGCAAACATTAGGATTAGTCCTATAAATTGATTTCTGTCCATTTATTATGAGTTATATCTCCTGACTCTTCTTCTGGTCAAGCGATGCTTTGATAAATTTTACAAAAAGTGGATGAGGATCCATCACTGTAGATTTTAATTCCGGATGGTATTGGGTCCCCACAAACCATGGGTGGTCCTTTATTTCCATAATTTCCACCAGGTTGGTTTTAGGGTTGATTCCCGAAGCTATCATGCCAGCATTTTCATACTCTTCAAGGAACTTGTTGTTAAACTCGTATCTATGACGGTGACGTTCCATTATTTTCTTTGATCCGTAAGCAGCATAAGCTCTACTGCCTTTTTTCAGTTCGCAAACATAAGCTCCGAGTCTCATCGTGCCACCCATATCTTTCACATTCTTCTGACTTTCCATCAAGTCTATAACAGGGTAGGAGGTCTTAGCCATCTCATTACTGTTAGCTTTTTTCTTGCCAAGAACATTTCTTGCAAACTCAATAACGGCGCATTGCATCCCTAAACAGATTCCAAAAAATGGAATTTTATTTTCTCGTGCGTATTGTACTGCGTAGATTTTTCCTTCAATCCCTCGTTCTCCAAACCCTGGTGCAACTAAAATACCATCAAGTCCACCAAGTTCCTTTTGTACGTTATCACCATCGAGTTCTTCCGCATGAATCCATCGAACATTCACTTTGCATTCATTAGATGCACCAGCATGAATAAAAGACTCAGCAATAGACTTGTAAGCATCTTGTAGCTCAACGTATTTTCCAACTAGTCCTATGTTTACGGAAGCGGTAGGATTTTTAAGCCTCCCTAAGAATTCTTTCCATTTGACAAGTTTAGGATCTTTTTTATAAGGCATCTTAAACTTGGTGAGAACACGCTCATCAAGTTTTTCCTTGCGCATTAAAATGGGTACATCATAGATAGTCGATGCATCTAATGCTTCAATTACTGAGTTGATAGGAACGTTGCAGAATAACGCCAATTTTTTTCGAATGTCTTGATTGATAGGATATTCAGACCTGCAGACTAAAATGTCCGGCTGGATACCTGCCTCTAAAAGCTCTTTTACTGAATGCTGAGTTGGTTTTGTTTTTAACTCCCCTGATGCCTTTAAATAAGGAATCAATGTCAAGTGAATAGAGATGCTATTTGTTGGCCCCAACTCGAACTTGGCTTGCCTTACAGCCTCTACAAATGGAAGCGATTCGATATCACCAACACATCCACCAATTTCTGTGATTACCACATCGTATTTACCTGTCTCACCTAATTTATAGATGTTATTTTTTATTTCATCTGTGATGTGAGGAATGACTTGTACCGTTTTACCTAGGAATTCACCTTGACGTTCTTTCTGAATTACATTATAATAAATCCTTCCGGTAGTGACGTTATTAGCTTGTGATGTTTCAATACTTAAGAAACGTTCGTAATGACCCAAATCCAAATCTGTTTCAGCACCATCATTTGTTACATAACATTCTCCATGTTCATATGGATTCAATGTTCCCGGATCTATGTTGATGTAAGGGTCAAATTTTTGAATGGTTACGGATAAGCCTCTGGCCTGTAGTAATTTACCAAGCGAAGCTGCGATGATTCCCTTTCCGAGAGAGGATGTTACACCGCCCGTAACAAAAATGTATTTCGTTTTAGACATGAAGAGCGTTTTCCTATTTCCTTGTTACGGGACGCAAAGGTAGACTTTATTTCTGTTTTGTAAGCTTTTATTTGAAAGGTATTCTGTAAGAAATTGAAGCTCCAAAGTATCCGACCGGATCTACTTCGATAAATTCTCCGGGTAGTTTGACGGGAATAGTATAAGTGTAGCTTATTAGAAAGTAAAATCGGTTAGTAGCTAAGGATAATGGCAATGTAAATGCGTAATTGAGTACGCCGAATTCATTACTTCCTACATACTCAGTAATCTCATACCCTCCTTCAGTAATCTCATTGAGGCCGCTGATGCTTTCATCAGAGAGAATGGAAGACCTGGAAAGATCGACTAGCAGGTTATTTCTGGTTACCTCACTTATTGTACCATTGCGAAAAGCTCTGATTACAATGAGCCCAATGAACTTCTTTTGTTGTTGTGTGAGACCTTCAAAAGAAGTTAGTTTGGAGATACGTTCAGTATTTCGATCGCTTATTTGCCTGTTTGATATTCTTAACTGAGTTATATCACTATTCCCAACTATTGTACTTACTGATGGGAAAAGGCTGATACTTTTAAATACCCACCATTTACCTAAATCAATAGAGCCACTTAAATTGGTGATTATTCTATTGGCAGTCGTTTCACCAAAAAGAAAAGAATAATCAATAGAAGCAAAACCTATTTTAAAATCATAGCTTATAGAAGTTCCGAATGAATGTTTCAATGGATTTTCAGAAGAATCTGTAGGATTATAGAACCACCTCTCACCATCTACAGAATAACTCCATTTGGGGTTCTTGAATGTTCCAAGATACCCGACAGACAGGACCGTTGGATTATAATTAGGATCTGCACCACTATTCCAGTAGCCAGCTACATCAGAATAAATGCCAGATTTGTGATAGTAAGAAATTCCAGGTGAGATTCCTGTTTGATTCAGGTTGTAATCTCTGCCGCTACTTGTTACGTTGCTAGTAAATCCAATACGTACGTTTAACTCACTCGTTGGATTATATTCCATCGAAAAGAGACTATCTATTAGATTAAAAATGGTGAGGGAATCCATTTCATCCTCTAGAATTTTTAGCTGTTCGGCGTAACTCAATGAATCTTGAGAGAAAGAAACAAAAGGCATACTGACCAGCATCAATATTGTGATCGCTCGAAACATCAGGTAGGTAGGTTGATTAGTTTCGACGATCGTTTAATCTGTCATTATTTTTTCTTTGTTTTTGTCTTTTCATTTGCTCTGCTCTAATTCTTCGAAGAAGCATTTCTTTAAAATCATTTTCAGCTTTTCGCAAGTTGTTTAACTGACGCGAAGTAATCACTTTAAGGATTCTATCAGAATATTCTCGATCAAGTTTTAACTGACGTTCTTTTACTTGATTAGCCATATCAAGCATCTTTTTATTCTCATCTTCGGAGGCTTTATTAGGATCAAAGTTTTTTCTGGCTTGATCAAAGTTTTTTCTAATCTCCTTTCTTTGAATACCAAATTCTCTATAAATCGGCCAAAATTTCTCGGCTTGTTTGGGAGTAAGTTCCAGACGCTCTGTGATCAGCGCAATCTTGGCAGCTTCAATTTTTTTAAGAGCTTCGGGACTTTGAGCATGTGCTCCAAAGTAAAAACTAAGCGTGATAATTATTAAAATTTTTTTCATCTCTATAAAAATTCGTCTTCTAAATCATATTCTAATAACACATCGTCAATGGTTTGGTCACCCATATCAATGCCATCCAACATATCAGTTTCTTCTATCTCAAGTGTAGATATATCATCTCCTAAGACACTGACAATGTCATAGACATCAAATTCAACTTGCTCTAGATAAGCAAGTAATTCATCCTGCGGAATTTCAGCGAGCAATATTTCTGCTGAATTTTTGTCACGAGGAAAGAGGAAAATAAGGCTGATGATTACCAACATTGAAGCTGCCATAGCAAGACTCCATGAGGGAATTTTGAACCTCTCTGGTTTTGTTTCCTCTGAAATTCGCTGTTGAATTTTCAGAGGTAAGTCTTCAAAGTAGCCTTCAGGTACTTTAAACGCTTTCTTTTTGTCTATATCATCGAGAGAATGTTTCATTCTTGTATTGTTTAGATTCTTTTATCGTCAAAAGGTTTAATCTGAATTAATAAACAATTCAATTTTTTTAACCGCATGATGATAGTTTGCTTTTAGAGCCCCAACGCTTGTCCCAGTTATATCAGCTATATCAGTAAATTTCATATCATCAAAATACTTCATATTGAAGACCATTCGCTGCTTATCAGGAAGTTTTAATAACGCTTTTTGTAGTTTCATTTGAACTTCATCCCCCGATGGCTCAACACTACTCTTAAGTTTTTCAACCAGTTCACCTTCTAAATCATGAATCGGAATAAAGAAGCGTCTTTTTTTCTTTTTTAGAAAATTCAAACATTCATTTGTTGCTATTCTGTAAATCCATGTATAAAGCTTTGAGTCTTCTCTGAATTTTCCCAGGTTTTTCCAAACCTTTACAAAAATCTCCTGAACTAAGTCATCCGTGTCATCATGATCAATGACCATTTTCCGCACATGCCAATAGATTCGTTCTTGATACTCTCGTACCAATAAATTAAACCCATAATTACGGGTTTCGCTTTCACGAATCTTTTCAATGATTAGTTCTTCCAATTTTTTCAGGTAGGTTCTGAACTTAGATTATAAAGATAGACGAAGGTTTAACTCATTTGAAAAATAAAACCAAACGCAACCTTTTTTTTCAAATGTTGTTACATTAAATGTAATTGTATTTATCTATTGAAAATGGGAATAGCAGAAGAGATTAAGCAGGAAAAATTTAAAAGTGAATATTCAAAAGCTATTGTAAATATTATTTATACGAATGCATGGTTGCATCAGAAACATTTACAATTGTTCAAATCCTATGGCTTAACAACACCACAATTCAATATTCTTAGAATTCTTAGAGGGCAGCACCCAGAACCAGCAACAGTCAATCTGTTAATTGAACGAATGCTGGATAAAAGTTCAAACGCTTCTAGAATAGTAGATAAATTGGAGCAAAAAGGATTTGTGGAAAGAAAGCAATGCCCCAATGATAGGAGAGCAGTTGATGTGTGTATTTCCGATGAAGGACTTGGCTTGCTCAAAAAGATGGACAATCAAATGGAACAGTGGGAAAATCAAAATAACAAACTCACTGATCAAGAAGCAAAAAATCTCAATGAAATCTTAGATAAGTTGAGAGAATAATTAAAGATCTTTTAGCGTCTCTAAGATGCCAGCTACGGCTCCTTTCTTTCGTATAATCATGAGAGGTATACTGTCATTTATTCGAATCATTCGTTCTGCCTTACTTCCAATGAATAATGCAGATGTTGCAGATCTTCCTTTTGCCCCCATGACGATCATGTCTACATTTTTCTTTTTAGCTTCTTTATATATCAGATCGATAACATTTTCATTTTTATCTAAAGTGAAAACAGGAACCAATTCTTGAGAATTTACTTCAACTTTTTTGATGAGTATATCCAAATCGTTACTTGCATGACCTTTCATGATCTCTGCAAATTCAGAATAGCTTTTTCCAGAGTATCTGTAGCTTGAAGGAACGTTATACACGTTTTGAAGATAGACTTTAGATTTTAACCTCTCCGTCAATAGCAATGTTCTCCCAAGTGAAAGTCGTGAGTAATCGGAAAAATCTACAGGAATGAAAATTTTTCCAAATTTTAGCTTTTCTTTTTCAGGAATCACCAATAGGTTACAGGGAGATCTTCGTGCAATTCGGGTACTTAATACAGAATCGCTAACCTTCTTTCTACCTATGATAAGTAAATCTGACTTACTTTCATTTGCAACTTTTAATATTTCCTTGGTCTCACTTCCTTGTTTTACCAATATTTTGGTTGGAGTATCGCATTTGAAATATTTACTAATTAGCTCTTTTATTTCAAGCTTTCTTTCTTCTAAAGCTTTTTCCAAGAGGTTAGGAAATTCTTTCAATACCGAATCCGGAAGATTGAAGTCCTTAATTACATTTAGAAATGTAATTTCAGTTGTGCCAGCAACCAAGCTCAAGACACATGCGTTTTCTATCAAGCCTTGATCCATATCCGTGTGATCAAGGCAAACAACGATTTTTTTAAGAGGGGCGATCAATGTAATGGGTATTTATTTCCGCAAAGGTATCATTGATTTTGTACCAATCAATATGATTTTTATCCAATTCGAAATTATTTTTCTTATTTTTCTATTTAAGTGGAATTAAACCTTATAAATACTTAAAATGTTTCGGTGAAACAGAATATTATTTTATCTGTAAGAATAAATCACAGATCATTTCGATTGATTCTTTAGAGTGCGTAGGGAAATTGGCTATTCGAATATGATCCCCTTTATGATTACCATATCCTTTTCCAAGTATTAATCCTTTCTTATTAAAGAATTCAATCAACTCATTGGATTTACCAGACTTAGCAACAATTGTGGTTTTTGATCGATGCTGCTTTGAATTCACAAAGTGAGAAAGTAAGGGATGATCTTCTATAGATTGATTCAATATGGCCGCCTTATAAGCTGTATCGTTTCTTAATTTTGAAATCCCTACACCTAGCATGTCTTGAGCTATCTTCCCTAAAAGGTAAATGAATAGCATATTTGGTGTCTCGGGAGTTTGATTCTTATCACCAAATTTTTTAAGATTCGGTAATGACCTATATGAACCAATAGAAGTTGTCAACTTTTTACGCTGAGCAAGCTCATGACACTTAGTATTAACAATCCAGACTCCTAGTCCAGAAGGAAGACCAAAGGCTTTTTGAACAGAGAAATAAGCTGTATCTATATTGCTGAAGTTTACTGGTACAGAAGGGGAGGCGCTCACAATATCCAGTGCGATTAAAGAATTTGGATTTTGCAATCTCAACTCAGCGATCTCGGTTTCTTGCAAGCTATAACCTACGCTGGTTTCATTTTTAGTAATCCCAATCAATTCAGTGTCAGCTGGCACTTCCCAGCTTGTATAAGAATCTCCATCTGAAGCTTCAGTTATGCTGCTTTTTTTTCCATGTTGGATGGCAAAGTCATAGAACTTCCTACTAAAAGATCCATTTGTGAAGTGATGAGACCGTTCAGAGACCAGGTTTTGGATGATACGATCCCATGCTTCATTAGCGGAGTTTAAAAAGTAAATATCATATCCATCAGGAAGCTGAAGAAGTTCTTTCAATGCTTCATTAGTCTCTTCTACAATTTTTATAAAAGTGGAACTTCTATGTGATAAAGAAGGAATGTCTAGTGATAAGGCTTTCTTCAAATGTTCTTCGAACGTATAGAAAAGCTGAGAAGGTCCAGGAGTAAAGTAGATATTGTTTGACATAAAAAAAGCTCTTTAGGTTAAAGAGCATATAATTTTATTCCGATAAATAAGGTTCCTTTCAAACACGAGTTTCCATCCATTTGAAAGTTCTATTGATGATCTTTAATGCCAGTTTGATTTTTTTCACACTAATCATTTCACGTGACTCATCATACATAGTTACTCCATCTGCAAAAAGTAGAACCTGTGGATACTCATTGATCACACCAGCTATATCCGTTACAGCTTCAGCAATATCTTTATCTTTCATCACATCAATGATGTACAAATCAAGACTTTCAGGTGAAATTGACCAATCTCTTTCTAACAACTCTTTAGCATGCGCACTCTCAGGAGAAGACGGTCGATGCTTAAATACGAGCGCAGGCTTTTCTCTCGAGTCTTCAACCAAACGATCGAATTCTGATAGTGTATTTAGCGATTTCCAATTAAGCGGATAACTCATTCTTTACTTATTTAGCCCCATAATATGATTATACAAGCTCTTAAAGTTGGATGGTAGTAACTAAAATTTGCTTTAAACTTAATATAAAACTCTGAATCTAATGGTACCTCTGACCATTTTCAAGTCTTTTATTACTTCTTCTTTGTAGTTCTTATCTATATCCGTAATAACATAGCCAATAATATCATTGGTTTTTAGGTATTGTCCACCAATATTTATGCCATGATTGGCGAGCACATTGTTGATCTCAGCTAAAACTCCCGGTTCATTTTTGTGGATATGAATAAACCTATGTGCTTGATTCAAATTTGGGAGGGTAATGTTCGGAAAATTCACACTATTAGTGGTGGATCCTGTATTGATATATTCGATGATTTTTGAAGGTACAAAATCAGCTATGTTCTCTTGGGCCTCTAACGTGCTACCCCCTATATGAGGAGTTAAAATTGTATTTCTAAGACCTTTTAAAGGAGACTTAAAAGGATGATCATTGCTAAGTGGTTCTTCTGGGAATACATCTACACTGGAGCCATGAATTTTTCCATTTTTGATATTTTCTGTTAAAGCTTCAATATCCACAATATGACCTCTGCTTAAGTTAATGAAGACAACTCCATCCTTCATTTGATTGAATTCTCTAGATCCTATAATTGCTTCATTTTCCGGTCTACCATCCACATGAACACTAATCACATCTGAAGTAGCTAATAATTCTTCTAAACTGGAACATGAATAAGCATTCCCTAAAGCAAGCTTCTCCTCTAAATCAAAGTATTGAACATTCATGCCAATGGATTCAGCAAGAATAGATAATTGAGAACCTATTTTGCCATATCCTATTATACCAAGCTTCTTACCTCTTATTTCAAAACTCCCAGTAGCGGATTTACTCCACTTGCCTAGGTGCATTTGACTCATTTTATCAGGCAAGTTTCTCATCAAAATAATTATCTCTGCAAGAGCTAGCTCTACAACTGAACGTGTGTTTGAAAAAGGAGCATTAAATACAGCAATTCCTTTTCTTAAAGCGGAGCTAAGATCTATTTGATTTGTGCCAATACAAAAGGCACCAATAGCCAAAAGCCTTTTAGCATTGCTTAAGACTTTTTCCGTTACAAGTGTTTTTGATCGAATACCAAGAAGGCTAACATCTTTTATTGCTTCTGATAATTCTTCCTCTGTCATTCCAGCAGGATATACCTCAACTTGATACCCTTCTACTTTAAGCCTATTAATAGCTCCTTCATGAATGTTTTCAAGAAGAAGTGCTTTTATTCGATTTTTAGGGTAAGAATGAGCACGTTCTAGTTTTTGAGTGAATAGAAACTCATCAAGAGAAGGTGCTTCATGATCAGCTTCATTCAATATTTTCTCACGTCTTACATTCTCTGTGAAAGCATAAAATTTGTGAGCTAAGCCTGCTTTCTTAATTTCAAAATCTGTAAATCCATCACCTAAAACATAGACCTCACCTTTGAGTTGCATGCTTTCAATTTGATTGGGCTTACCGTTATTTTCCGAGAGGAGATTGGTTTCATCAAAACCAATGATGTTTTCTTCAGCATCATACTCAAATTCATTGGCGAATACATTCTCTTTCCTGATACCAAAAGTACGGACAATTGGGACTATGAAATCTTTAAATCCATTGGAAACGATGAATATTTGATCCCTATAATTATTTATAAATTCTTTGTTTCTAATAAATGAAGGAGAAACAAGCGTACTCAACTGCTCAATAAGTTTTGGGAGGTGGCTTTTGTTTGCTTCTAGAATATCAACACGTTTTTTAAGCGATTCTCGAAATGACATACCACCTTCCATGCCTTGATCAGTAATTGATTTTATCTCAGCGATAGCCTTATCCTTATTTTGATTATCCTTGAGTGAAATTTCCGCAAGCACATCCAAAGCTTCCACTTGCATGAAAGTGCTGTCGAAATCAATAATGAAATACTTAGTTTGCTCCATTGATACTGTTAGGTAAGCATCAAAAATAGAACATGCACAAACTACGACATACCTTATTTATTCTTTTCTTTTCCGCAACCGTTTTAGTAAAAGGCCAAGCTTACGAATTACTACATCATAAAGTAGATAGTGTTGTGTCAAGTGCTATTCAGTCAGAGGCCTTTCCTGGTTGTGTTATTTACGCTGCTAAAGGAGATAGTGTTTTTTTTCTTAGTTCATATGGCCATCATACGTATGACTCTTTGAGACGAGTAGCTGTGAATGATATTTATGATTTAGCTTCTGTTACGAAGGTAGCAGGAGGAACACTCGCTATGATGAAATTGTATGAAGAAGGATTTTATAATTTGGATGATCCCATTGGGGCGTTTGTAGATGGTTTAAGGAATAACATAGGTGAACTTACGTTCAGAGAGATACTTTCACATCAGGCAGGGCTTTATCCATGGATTCCTTATTATGATGAATCAAAGAAGAAAAATGGAAAGTATAGAAGTAAATCCATTTCTGATATCAATGGCTCAGATTATAACTTCCCACTTTCTGATAGTCTTTTTCTTCACAAAGATTTCTATTTGAAAATCAAAAAAATGATTCGAAAAAGTGAAGTGTCTAAGCAGAAATCATACAGATACTCAGGCTTATTTTTTTATCTTATTCCTGAGTTGGTCAAATCGCTTACAGACACATCTTATCAAGATTATCTTGACTATCATTTTTATAATCCAATCAGAGCGGAGACACTTACCTTCAATCCTCTTGATAAATTCGGGAAGAATAGAATTGCACCTACAGAAATAGATACCTTTTTCAGAATGAAGTCGATTCATGGACGAGTCCACGATGAAGGGGCAATAATGATGAAAGGAATCTCGGGAAATGCAGGACTTTTTAGTAACGCTGAAGATTTGGGGAAATTGTTCAAGGTTTTTCTTCAAGACGGTAGATATGATTCCGCCCATTTGCTAAATCCATCTACTATCCAACTCTTTACCTCTAGTCAATATCCGAATAACGGAAATAGGAGGGGGCTTGGTTTTGACAAGCCACTGTTGAAGTATGACTCTATTAGAAGTAGTGTTGCTAAAAGTGCCAGTTTTAAAAGCTACGGTCATACCGGATACACAGGTACCATAGCTTGGGCGGATCCTGAATCTGATCTTATATTTATTTTTCTGACCAATCGAGTGTATCCTTCAAGAACCAATCGAGCACTATATGATCTTAACGTTCGGCCCTCTATTCATCAGTTGATTTATAATTATTTGGATGGGCAATATTCTCAAAAAACCTACCCTGTCGAAAACACCAAATAAACAATGACATATAATTATTTAAAATCATTCTAAATAAGACTATTTTTGGCTTTTTAAATAATTGTAATTAGTTGATAAACTGATACTTACGAATGTTTTGGGTAGGGGTAGGAATTAGTTCATTAGCTACCTTTGAAAAACAACAACCCAATGTTACTTTTGTACGCGTTTGATCTCAAGCCCATCGGAATACATGTTTAAAACAACACCGAAACTAACCAGAATACTACTAAGCTTAGCGCTAGCTGTATTCGCCACTCTGAGTCTAAAAGCTCAGGAAATTCCCACAGACGAAAGCGTTATATCCGCTGGAGAGTCTACATTCAAAGCCAACTGTACTCAATGTCATCAGATATGGGAAGTACGAATAGGGCCTGCGCTGAACAACGTATATGAGCGTCGTTCTGTTGAATGGATAACATCATGGATTAAAAATTCTCAAGCGATGATTGCCTCAGGAGATGAGCAAGCAGTTGCACTTTGGGAAGAATACGATAAAACGGTCATGGCGGCTTACCCATTCTCAGATGGTGAGATAATGGAACTGTTAGCTTACATCCAAGCAGAAACTGTTGCTGGACCACCGAAACCTCCTACTCCCGAACCAGGAGTGACTGGTGAAGCACAAGGAGACTCGATATCTTCTTCTTACTTAATGGCAGTGATCATCATATTGGTTGTTGTTTTACTGTTAGCTGTTATAGCGCTGATTATAGCTGCAAAAACATTGGTTAAGCATCTCAAGGATGTTAAGGGACTGAATGAAGCAGAGCAAGAAGTGGTATCACAGCAATTTGATGTTGCTGCATTTTTGAAGAGCAACAATTTCGTTGGCTTGGTGATTTTCATCTTTACTGTAGTTGTATTGAAGACATTGATAGATGGAGCCTTTACCATAGGTGTTCAGCAAGGATATCAACCTACTCAACCGATTGCCTTTTCGCACGAGATTCATGCAGGACAGTATGAGATAGACTGTCAATATTGTCATACTGGAGTAAGAAAATCTAAATCTGCTAACATTCCTTCGCCTAACATATGTATGAATTGTCATACACAGGTAAAGACAGAATCAGAAGAAATTCAGAAAATATATGCTGCGATCGATTATGATCCAGACACAAAAACTTACGGTACAAATACTAAACCTATTGAGTGGGTAAGAATTCATAATCTTCCTGATTTAGCATACTTCAATCATTCTCAGCATGTAAAAGTTGCAGAATTAGAATGTGAAACTTGTCATGGACCTATCAAGGAAATGGAAGTGGTATATCAATACTCAAGCTTAACAATGGGATGGTGTATTAATTGCCATAGAGAAACCGATGTAAATACAAAAGGAAACGAATATTATGACAAACTTGTAAAGCTTCATTCAGAGCAAAGCAAGGAGCCAATGAAAGTTGAAGACATTGGAGGGTTGGAATGTGCTAAATGTCACTATTAATATTCGAAACAGCTGATCTAAAAGTATAATGAAAGAAACCAAGAAATACTGGAAAGGGTTAGAGCAACTGGAAAACACTCCTGATTTCCAGACTAGAGCTTCAAAAGAATTTCCTGAGTATCTGCCAATAAACGGTGGAGAAAATGGAGAGCCATCACGTAGAGATTTTCTTAAATTGATGGGCTTTGGTGTTGCTGCAGTTTCATTGGCAGCATGTGAAGCGCCTGTTAGAAAGGCAATTCCATATGTAAATAAACCAGTAGATATAGACCCAGGCGTAGCTAACTATTATGCTTCTACCTATGCAATGGGCAATGATGTCGCATCTGTAGTAGTAAAAACGCGAGAAGGTAGACCAATTAAAATAGAGGGTAATGATCTTTCTATGATTAGTCAGGGAGGAACGACCACACAGGTTGAATCTTCAGTTCTCTCCTTGTATGATGGAGAAAGACTTCAGAACCCTAAGATAGGAGGAGAGGATACAGATTGGGATACTATAGATAATAGAATCAAAACTGAACTTGCTGCAAATGGAGGTAAAATTTCAATTGTATCATATTCTAATTGTAGTCCAAGTACAAGAAGGGCGGTTCAGGTACTAGCTGATAAATATGGAGAAGTAGAGCATATTCAGTACGACCCAGTCTCGATGAGTGGTTTGTTGGATGCTTATGGAGAGGCTACTGGTACGCGAAGCTTCCCGATGCATGATTTCTCAAAAGCAAGTACAATCGTTTCGATTACAGCAGATTTCCTTGGGACTTGGCCAAATCAGGCTTTGAACAATAAGCAATTTGCCGCAACTAGAAAATTGGGTCCAGACAAGAAAGAGATGTCCAGACTTTATTCTTTTGAGTCCAACCTTTCATTAACAGGATCAAATGCGGATTATAGACAACCTATCAAGCCTTCGCAAGAAGGATTGTATGTTGCCAATCTTTATAACTTGATTTCTCAGAAAGCAGGAGCTGCTTCGATTGGCGTTGGCAGATTAGAGGATTCTGTTACACTTGAAAAAGCTGCAAATGACCTCTGGAAGTCTAGAGGTAAATCTTTAGTGGTTAGTGGATCAAATGATAAGAATGTACAGTTATTGGTAATCGCTATCAACGACTTGCTTCAAAGTTTTGGTACAACAATCAATCTTGATAAAAGTATAAATACACGTCAAGGAAGCGATTCAGCCTTCGCTAAATTGGTAGATGATGTGAAAGGTGGAAGTGTAGGAACCGTATTATTCTACAATTGCAACCCTGCATATGATCATGTAATGGGACAACAATTGGTCAGCTCATTGGGAAAGGTTAAAACAACCATTTCTACTTCTGATAGAATGGATGAGACCAATAGTTCTGTTAAGTACATTGCTCCAGATCATCACTATCTGGAATCTTGGAATGATTTTGAGCCAGTTACCGGCCATATAACTCTTTCACAGCCGACGATAAACAATATATTTAATACCAGACAAGCTCAGGAATCTTTCCTGAAATGGTCTGATAATCCAGTAGCATACTACGATTTTCTTAGAGAAGGATGGCAGTCATTCGCTTCTGGGGATTTCAGCGGCTTCTTCGATAAGTGTCTTCATGATGGTTTTTATAACATAGAAGAAACTGGTGATCAGAAAGCTGTATCAGTTGATGCGGTAGTTGTAGCTGGAAACTTGAAAGGCTACTCTGCAAAATCTGATGGACTTGAACTAGTTCTGTATACAAACTATTCAGTTGGAGATGGAACACAAGCCAATAATCCTTGGCTTCAGGAGATGCCGGATCCAATCACAAAAGCATGTTGGGATAACTACTTCACTGTATCTCCACGTCAGGCCAGAGAGAATGATTGGTTTGTCAAAGATGGAGATATGGACTACCAAGTTGCGACAATGACTGTCAATGGTAAATCCGTAATAGCTCCAATTATCCCTCAACCAGGTCAAGCCTATGGAACTGTTGGATTGGCCATGGGATACGGTCGAACAAACGCCGGTCAAGTTGCTAATGGCGTTGGTGTAAATGCTTATCCATTGATTGCTAGTACAGCTAATGGATTAAGATTCACCGCGAAAGCCACGCTTGAGCTAAATGGAGAAGAACGTAAGGTTGCACAAACTCAGACAGCACAAACCTATGCAGGTAGAGAGACGGTAATTCAAGAGTCCACACTAGGCGAGTATCAAAAAGATCCTCAAGCAGGAAGAAGCTTCCCGATGATCTCAAAGGCTGACGGAACAAAAGTCAGACCTCATGCGGTATCTCTTTGGAAAGGGCATGAATATCCAAATCACCATTGGGGAATGATTGTGGATCTTAATTCATGTACAGGTTGTGGGACATGTACAGTAGCATGTCAGACTGAAAATAATATTCCTGTAGTAGGTAGAGAGGAAGTTCTGAATAGAAGGGAAATGCACTGGATCCGTATTGATAGATATTACAGTAGCAGAGAAGAGAGTGAAATAACGGAAAAAGATTTAGACTCAAATATTGTGAGTAAAGCTGAAGTTGCTTCGGATAATCCTGAAGTCACTTTCCAGCCAATGATGTGTCAGCAGTGCAATAATGCGCCATGCGAAACAGTATGTCCTGTGGCTGCAACAACACACAGTACTGAGGGATTGAATCAAATGACTTATAACAGGTGTATTGGTACAAGATATTGTGCTAACAACTGCCCTTATAAAGTGCGTAGGTTCAACTGGTTTAAGTACCATGACAATGCACAGTTTGATAAGAACACAGCAATGAATAACGATCTTGGTAAGATGGTATTGAATCCGGATGTAACTGTGAGAGCAAGAGGGGTTATGGAAAAATGTACGTTCTGTGTGCAGCGTATTCAGTCAGGAAAACTTGATGCTAAGAAAGAAGGAAGAAGACCTGTAGATGGTGAAATTCAAACAGCTTGTGCAAAATCATGTCCTACAGATGCATTAGTGTTTGGAGATATGAAAGATCCTGAAAGTAAGATTTCTCAAACTTTGAAACTTAGGTATAGTGATAAGAGCGTGGAAGCTACAGAAGATAGAGCTTATCATGTACTTGAGGAGCTTAGAGTTATGCCAAATGTTTGGTACTTGACCAAAATCAGAAATAAAGACAAAAACGATAAATTAGACGCATAATGCACGCAGAATCAGAAGTAAGAGTACCCCTCATTACTGGTGGCAAGACGCTCCATGATGTTTCTGAGGATATTGCTGGAAGAGTAGAGCAGAAACCTACGGTAACATGGATGTTGGCAATGGCTGTCTCTTTAGCACTTCTTCTTGCTGGAGGGTATGCAGTAGCAATCACTCTTTGGGATGGAATCGGAATGTGGGGACTTAATAAAACTGTTGGTTGGGCATGGGATATTACCAATTTTGTTTGGTGGGTAGGTATTGGTCATGCAGGTACGTTGATATCTGCAGTTCTTCTACTTTTCCGTCAGCGTTGGAGAATGTCTATCAACCGTGCGTCTGAGGCGATGACAATATTTGCTGTAATCTGTGCAGCAATGTTTCCAGTGCTTCACATGGGGCGTCCTTGGTTAGGTTTTTACTGGGCATTACCGCTTCCAAATACATTTGGCTCTTTGTGGGTGAATTTTAACTCACCGCTACTTTGGGATGTTTTTGCTATTTCAACTTATTTCTCAGTCTCGCTAGTATTTTGGTACATTGGGTTGATTCCTGATTTTGCCACAATCCGTGACAGAGCAAAGAATAAAATTTCTAGAGCCATTTACGGAGCTTTAAGCTTTGGATGGACTGGTGGAGCCAAAACATGGGCTCATTATGAGACCGTATCATTGGTATTGGCAGGTTTGGCAACACCGCTTGTACTTTCTGTACACACCATTGTATCATTTGACTTTGCCACATCGGTAATCCCCGGATGGCATACGACAATTTTTCCTCCATATTTTGTGGCTGGAGCAATCTTCTCAGGATTTGCTATGGTATTAACACTTCTACTTGTGACCAGGAAAGTTTACAAGCTTGAAGATTATATCACAATTCAACATGTCGAGTTGATGAACATTGTCATTATTGTGACTGGGTCAATCGTTGGGATTGCATATATAACAGAGTTTTTTATTGCATGGTATTCAGGCGTGGAAGCTGAACAATATGCATTCATAAATAGAGCAACTGGTCCTTACTGGTGGGCATATTGGTCAATGATGACTTGTAATGTGATCTCACCTCAGCTTTTCTGGTTTAAGAAAATTAGAACGAACCTGGCGGCTACTTTCGTCATTTCTATTATTGTAAATATTGGAATGTGGTTTGAGCGATTTGTAATTATTGTTACTTCCCTTCATAGGGATTATTTGCCGTCTAGTTGGGCAATGTTCTACCCTACGATGTACGATATAGGAGTTTATGTCTTCACTTTTGGATTGTTCTTTACAGCATTCTTCCTTTTTGCGAAGTTTTTCCCTGTGATTAATATGGCCGAAGTGAAAAGTATTATTAAAGCAACTGGAGAAAAGCCGGCACAGTCGGAAATAAAAAAATAGATTATGTCTCAAGGAACGAATTACGTACTGGGCGTCTATGAAGATGAAGATGTTTTGATGGACGCTATCAAAACAGTAAGGGAGTCAGGTGTAAAAATCGAAGAGGTTTATTCACCATTTCCTGTACACGGACTCGAAGATGCATTAGGGTATAAACGAAGCTGGCTATCCATAGCCGCATTCCTTTTTGGTATTACCGGTACCACGCTTGCATTAACTATGCAAATTGGTATGATGGGTGTTGATTGGCCAATGATCATTGGAGGTAAGGATCACATTCCTTTTCCTTCTTTCGTACCAGTGACGTTTGAACTCACTGTTCTACTAGCTTCATTTGGAATGGTAGGCACCTTTTTAGGTATTTCAAATCTTAAGCCATGGGGTAAGCCAAGAATCTACGATATCCGGATTACTGATGATAAACATGTGATGGCTATTGATTTAGATAGCAATGACAAAACTGAAGCGGATATAAAAAGCGTATTGAACGGTAGTGGAGCCACTGAGGTGAATAACAAAAAGTTTGATTGATAATGAAACTAAAGACATTAAGATATTTAGGGATTATCACATTAGGGACATTAGTTGCCTCTTGTGCAGCTGGTGTTGATGACACAGGACTGGAGTATGCTCCTCAAATGTATCATTCTACTCCTTATGAGCCATTAACACAGATTACCAATGAAGATGCTGGTACTTGGCTAGATTCCAATGATGAGGATGAACATGGAGAGTTTTATAACTCTAATCCATATAACCAATTCAAAATGAATATGCGTAAGCCTGTGGCTAATACAGTTAGAAGAGGTCAACCACTACCTGTTCGTTTGACAAAAGATGAATTAGAAATTGCTGCTACCACTTTGGTAAGCCCATTTGCCTTAGATGCTGAAGGGGTAGTGAAAGATGGAAAAGCACTATATGATAGCTATTGTCAACATTGTCATGGTGAAAAGGGAAATGCAGATGGAAAAGTAGCTGAAGCTTATGCAGGAGTTGCCAATCTAAATGGAGCGGCCTACTTAGAAGTTACAGAAGGCCATATATTTCATGTTATCACTTATGGTAAAGGACTGATGGGAGCACATGGATCTCAGGTAAGTTCCCAAGATCGTTGGAGGATAGCTCGATACGTTAAAGAATTGCAAAAGAAGAATTAAAATCTACTCATGGTATCAGAAGAAAGATTTGAATTTACTGCCACTGCAAAGAAGCGCTTGCTAATAACCTTAGTTGTAGGTTTAGTGCTTTCTGCTGTAGGATATTTTACATTAGGATCAGGAGATCACGGGGAAGACCATGGAGGTGATCACTCGGAAGTAGTGTCTGATGGTCACGGAGAGGAGCCATACGGTGAAGAAGATCATGCAGAAGAAGGTCATGGTGAAGAAACTCATCATGGAAGTAGCTCTTCTGTCAAAAGACTTTTATCTAACCTATGGATTAACAATGTGTTTTTTGCTGGTCTAGCGGTTATTGGCGTATTCTTCTTTGCTATCCAATATGCAGCTCAGGCGGGCTGGACAGCAGGAGTAAAACGAATACCTCTGGCTTTTGGTAACTGGCTCCCAATCGCATTTGTTCTAATGTTGGTTGTCTTCTTTTTTGGAGCTGGTGATATCTTCCATTGGACCCATCATGATTTATATGGAGAGAATGGTGACGAAATAATAAAAGGTAAAGCTCCATATTTTTTCTGGCCTTTAGAAGGAGGCTCGATACCTGTATTTTGGATAGGGAGAATGGTTGTTTTCTTCGGTGTATGGTATCTATTATTTAGAAAATTGAGATCTCTGGCATTCGCTGAAGATTTAGAGGGAGGTACTGCAAAATGGTATCAGATGAGAAAGACATCTGCTGTCTTCCTTATATTCTTCGCAGTTTCTTCATCTATGTCAGCTTGGGATTGGATCATGTCAATTGATGTTCATTGGTTTAGTACCATGTTTGGTTGGTATGCATTCGCTAGTTGGTGGGTAGCCGGTTTGGCATTGACATTGTTCATTGTAGTAATGCTCAAGGATAAAGGATATCTAGCCGTGGTTAATGAAAACCACATTCATGATCTAGGAAAATTTGTTTTTGCTTTTAGTATTTTCTGGACGTATATATGGTTCTCTCAATTCCTTCTAATATACTATGCACATATTCCTGAGGAAACAGTGTATTTCTTGGAACGATGGAAGGATGACCACTATGCTCCAGTGTTTTATATCAATTTAATTTTAAACTTCTTCTTTCCTTTCTTGTTTCTTATGACAAGAGATGCGAAGAGACATACACGGATTTTAAAAGTTGTTTGTCCTGCTGTTGTATTTGGTCATTGGCTAGACTTTTATATGATGGTTTCACCAGGTACGGTAGGAGACAATGGAGGTTTTGGATTCCTTGAGATAGGGTTAATTCTTGTATATGTTGGTGCTTTCTTATATGTGACTTTAAATGCACTATCAAAGGCGCCTTTGTTCGGGAAAAATCACCCAATGTTAAAAGAAAGTTTGCATCATCATATTTAATAAGTGAGGGATAGAGATTATGCTTAATTTAATCATTGTTGTAGCGGTCGTTTTAATCATAGCTGTGATATTCATAGCATACCGTGTTACTACGTTAGTTGATGTTGTAAAGAAGGACAAGAAGAAGACTCATGTGCCATCTGGTAATAATTTTCAAGGTTTGCTAATGATGGTATTCCTGATTGCAGGAATTGCGGGATTCTTTTACTTTTCGATGACTGAGTACAACACTTACAATTTGCCAATTGCATCTGAGCATGCTGTAGTTACTGAAAATTTATTTTGGATTACAATGGCGGTTACCGTTTTTGTATTCATTGTTACTCAGATTTTCTTATTCGGTTTTGGTTGGAAGTATCGTTATAAAGAAACGAACAAAGCCCACTATTATCCACACAATAATAAGTTGGAGATGATTTGGACAATTGTTCCAGCAGTCGTTCTGGCATGGTTGATTATTTCTGGTTTGAAGCAATGGAATTTAGTTACAGGCCCAGCTCCGGAAAATTCTGAGGTCATAGAGGTAATGGGATATCAGTACGCTTGGGCATTCAGATATCCTGGAAAAGATGGAGCATTAGGAAAATATGATTTTAGAAAAATCGATGCAATTAATTCAATGGGTATCGATTTAGAAGATCAAAGTGGTCATGACGATTTTATGCCTACTCAACTTGTCTTACCAAAAGGCAAGCCAGTGCATCTTCAAATTCGTGGTAGAGATGTAATACATAGTGTTTATAATCCACACTTCAGAATGCAGATGAATGCAGTTCCTGGAATGCCTACACGTTTTTGGTTTACACCTACTGTAAGTACAGAGGAGATGCGAGAAATAACTGGAAACCCTGATTTCAATTATGAACTTGTATGCAATAAAATTTGCGGTAAGAGTCATTATGGTATGAAAGGAATTATCACGGTACTTGAACAAGATGAATATGATTCATGGTATAAGGAAAGTCAGGAAAATACTTTCCTTAAACAAAATCCAAGTTATATAAGTCAGGTTCCGGAAGATTTGAAAGAAGCTGCAAAAATTGCTGCGGGAATCGAAAACATTGAGAGTCAACAAAAAGTTACAACTGCTGCGAGTAGTTCAAAATAATTCAATATGTCAGTAACAGATATACAACTTCAAGAAGATTTGGCACATGATGATCACCATGACGATGAACATCACGAACAGGGGTTTATAAGCAAGTATATATTCACGACTGATCACAAGACAATCGCGAAGCAATTCTTGATTACAGGTATTTTCTGGGCATTGATAGGAGGCGGACTCTCTATCATATTCAGACTTCAGTTGGGATTTCCGGAAATGAGCTTAGAGTGGCTAAGACCTCTATTAGGGCAATGGATTACTGAAACAGGCAAATTAGATGCTGAATTTTATTTGGCTCTGGTTACTATGCATGGTACCATTATGGTATTTTTCGTGCTGACAGCTGGCTTAAGTGGTACATTCTCTAATTTCTTAATTCCGTTACAGATTGGAGCAAGGGACATGGCTTCAGGCTTCATGAATTTGCTGTCTTACTGGTTCTTTTTTGCATCCAGTGTTGTTATGTTCATTTCTCTTTTTATCGAAACTGGACCAGCCGGCGGTGGATGGACTGTCTATCCGCCATTGAGCGCACTACCTCAAGCAATTCAAGGATCAGGCCTTGGAATGACCTTATGGTTGGTTTCAATGGCATTATTCATCGCTTCTTCTCTCTTAGGTGGTATTAATTATATCACTACTATCATCAATATGAGAACACAAGGGATGTCGTTTGCACGAATGCCTTTAACTATTTGGGCATTTTTTATTACAGCAATCTTAGGATTGTTGTCATTCCCAGTTTTATTATCGGCAGCATTGCTCTTGATATTTGACCGATCCTTCGGTACTAGTTTCTATTTATCAGAAATCTATATACAAGGTGAGGCTTTGCCTAATGTAGGTGGAAGTCCAATTTTATACCAGCATTTGTTTTGGTTCCTGGGACACCCTGAAGTATACATTGTAATACTTCCAGCACTGGGTATTACATCAGAAATTATTGCAACCAATTCACGGAAACCAATATTTGGCTATAAGGCAATGATTGGCTCAATGTTAGGAATTGGCTTCTTATCGTTTATTGTATGGGCTCACCACATGTTTGTGACTGGCATGAATCCATTTTTAGGTTCAGTATTTACCATATTGACATTGGTGATAGCAGTTCCATCCGCTATTAAGGCATTTAATTATATCACGACATTGTGGAAAGGCAATATCATATTCACTCCAGCCATGTTGTTTTCGATAGGTTTAGTGTCTTTCTTCATATCAGGAGGATTGACAGGTATTTTCCTTGGGAACTCAGTTCTTGATATTAATCTTCATGACACATATTTCGTTGTTGCTCATTTTCACCTTGTAATGGGGAGCGCATCGTTTTTTGGTCTTTTGGCTGGTGTGTATCATTGGTTCCCTAAGATGTTCGGAAGAATGATGAATGATAAGCTAGGCAAGTTGCATTTTTGGCTATCTTTTGTAGGTATCTATCTGGTGTTTTTCCCATTACACTATATAGGAATAGCAGGCTTTCCGAGAAGATATTATTCATTCACTTCATTTGAAACGTTTAGTATTTATGGAGATTTGAATGCACTGGTAAGTATTGCAGCTATTTTGACCTTTGCAGCTCAGTTTATATTCCTATTTAACTTCTTCTATTCTATATATAGAGGCAAATTAGCACCTGCTAATCCATGGAAGTCAACAACGCTTGAATGGACGACACCTCGATTCCCAGGACATGGTAATTGGATAGGAGCAATACCTAAGGTATTTAGATGGCCTTATGATTACAGTAAGCCAGAAGCGAAAGATGATTTCATTCCTCAAACGGTACCTTACTCGCACACTTCTGAATCTAACCTTGAGCACGAAAATGAGCTAACTAAGGATGAAGATTTGACTGGAGTTGAGAAGAATAATTAATCAAAAGAATTTTCTAAGAATAAATGCAATTACACTAGTATCAGTATTTGTACTGATACTAGTGGGTAGCATTGTTCGCGTAATGGGTGCTGGAATGGGCTGCCCGGATTGGCCTAAATGCTTCGGTTCATACATTCCTCCAACCACTTCTGAAGTTTTACCAGATAATTATCAAGATATATTTCTTGAGCAAAGGATTGCTAAAAATAAGCGTCTTGCTAAGATGTTTAGCCGCCTTGGATACAACGATTTGAGTAATAAAATCACCAATGATCCGGCAGTTCTTGTTGAACAGGAATTTGATGTAACCAAGGCCTGGATTGAATACATCAATAGATTAGTTGGTGTATTGATTGGATTATTTGTTTTTTTTAATATGATTTTCTCATTCGCTTTCAAGAAAAAATCGATATGGATTCCTATTGTCGGTGTGATGATTTTTATTTTAACAGGATTCCAAGGATGGGTAGGATCACTGGTTGTCTCTACAAATCTTCTACATGGTTTTATCACGTTCCATATGCTGTTGGCTTTGGTGATCGTAGCTATGTTAATATGGATGAACGTAAAAGTTCGAGAGCTTCCAATCTATAGACATAATCCGCTTTTTATAGTCGGTTTAGTGACTACATTATTATTTATACCTCAAATAGTACTTGGAACAGAAGTACGTGGTGTAATTGATGATTTATTGATATCTCCAATAGGAAAAGAAGACTGGAGTACACATCTATCGACTTCTTTTTTTATTCATAGATCTTATTCATGGTTGATTCTTATTGGGTCTGTTTTAATAGCATATTATGCTAGAAAGACTAAACAAGTCTGGATCATCAATACCTCTGTGAGATTGGTTTTTCTAGTTTTTCTAGCAATGATAGCAGGAATAGGAATGACTCGATTTGCGTTTCCTTTTTGGTTACAGCCACTTCATTTAATTCTTGGTGTTAGCATTTTTAGCATGCTCTTTTACTTAACTTTACGTCTCAAACTAGTCAGGTGAACTCTTCTGTATCTCATATCGATATTAATACCGCAACAAAAGTTAAGGCGTATTATGAATTGCTCAAACCAAGACTGTCTTTTCTAGTAGTATTCTCCTCTGGATTTGGTTATGCATTGGCAAATCAATCATCCATTAATTGGATTAATTTCTTTTTCTTTTTAGTCGCTGGTTTTTTAGTTTCAGGATCTTCTGTAACGATCAATCAGGTCATCGAGCAGAAGTATGACGCGATTATGAAAAGGACTAAGAACAGACCTCTTCCATCGAGTAGAATAACTGAGACTGAGGCTATTTGGTTTAGTCTTTTGACTGGTATAGCTGGATTAGGGTTAATGCTCGTTGCTGCAAATTTTTTAGCCACAGCTTTATCACTTTTATCTTTAATTCTATATGCTTTTGTATACACACCATTGAAGCGTGTAGGTTCTATTGCCGTTTTTGTTGGTGCTATTCCTGGAGCTTTGCCTCCATTAATTGGATGGGCAGCTGCTAGTGGGTTACTTACTTATGAGGCTATGATCATCTTCGGAATCCAATTTATCTGGCAGTTTCCACATTTTTGGGCCATTGCTTGGGTATCCGATGAAGACTATAAAAAGGCTGGTTTTAAACTATTACCAGGAGGGGGAGCAAAAGACCTTAATACCGCTATAAACATAATGGTGTATACATTGTTTTTATTACCGTTAGGTCTGTTGCCAACTTATTTTGGTTTGACAGGTCTTACTAGTGGGGTGGTAGCTACTGTTTGCGGAACACTCTTTCTTGCGCAGACTTTTAGTTTGATGAAAGATACTTCAAATCAAAAGGCACGGCGGATCATGTTTGGATCTTTTATCTATTTACCAATTGTGCAAATAACTTTTTTAATAGATAAGCTATGACAGGAGAATTAGAAGCGAATAAAGTACGATCAATGCATCCTAAAAAGTTTGCAATGTGGTTGTTTCTTGTTTCTGTAGTAATGGTATTTGTCTCATTATCAAGTGCCTATATCGTTAAGAAATCAGTTGGTGATTGGGTTTATATCGATTTTCCGCCACTGTTCAAGTTTACTACAGGGATCATAATACTAAGTAGTGTGACGATGCATCTCGCTTATATTTTTGCTAAAAGGGATGACATTAATAAAATACGCATTGCTCTGACATTAACTGCGATATTAGCAATCGTATTCATAGTAGGTCAAATTCAAGCTTGGGGTCAGCTAGTTGAGGGAGGGTTTCACTTTGTTGGAAACCCGGCAAGTTCTTTCATTTATGTATTTACAGGACTACATATAGCACACCTAATCGGAGCGATTGTTTTCCTATTGATTGTTCTGAATAAAGCATTTAGATATCAAGTTCATTCGAAGAGTTTAGTTCGAATAGAGATGTGTACCACATTCTGGCATTTTCTTGGTGGACTTTGGTTGTATTTATACTTATTTTTGATTCTCAATAATTAACCTACAAAACTGATAAAGTATGGCTAACACGGCTGTAATAGTTGACGAAGAAAAGAAGAACATCTGGGGCGGTGGAGTATCACCGATGAAATCCAGTTATGGAAAGTTGATGATGTGGTTCTTCTTGTTATCTGATGCCTTCACTTTTTCTGCTCTACTAATCACGTATGGCTTAATAAGATTCAGTCATCCAGCTTATGCCGGTACAGTTGCCGACTTTAAATTCTCCCAAGAATACTGGCCAATACCTGAAAAAGTTTTTGAAGCAGTTCCATTCTTACATGGAGTTGAGTTGCCTTTGGTGTTTGTAGGAATTATGACATTTATTTTGATCATTAGTTCTGTTACAATGGTTTTGGCAGTTGAAGCTGGTGAGCGTATGGATAGAAAAGCGGTTGAGAAGTGGATGCTTTGGACGCTTCTTGGTGGTATTACGTTCCTCGGATGTCAAGCATGGGAGTGGAGTCATTTTATCCATGGGGCTGATATGTCCATGAATGAAGTTGGTAATTTTTTCCAAGGAGCAGGACTCTCTTCTAATCAATATGGCCCTCCAAACTTTGCTGCGCTATTCTTCTTTATTACTGGATTTCATGGATTCCACGTTTTTAGTGGAGTCTTAATAAATTTTATCATATTCTATCAAGCGACTGTCGGTATCTTTGAAAAGAGGGGACATTATGAAATGGTGGAAAAAGTTGGTCTATACTGGCACTTTGTCGATTTGGTATGGGTCTTTGTATTTACATTCTTCTATTTAGTATAATCGCATAATTATCAAGTAAAATGGATCAACAAACTCCACAAATTGAAGTAAAGCCTGTAGATAAGGCGAAGGTTAAGAATTTTCTTAAGGTGATGTGGTACTTGGCCTTGATAACTGCAATAGAATTTGGAATTGCTTTTACCGTGCCTCACGAGCATAAATGGATCAGGATAGTTGTTTTTATCGCCTTGACCATTGTAAAAGCGTATTACATAGTGGCGGAATTCATGCACTTAGGCCATGAAAAAAAATCACTTAGGATGTCAATTGTACTTCCCATGCTGTTCGTTGTATTCTTCATCTTCATTATGATTTATCAAGGTGGGGCGATTTTAAATGCGCTTAGCTAGGTCTATTGCAAAGTAAGGGACTCAAAAGATTCTTAATTTTCGTAGTATTTCTGATACCTGTTGCCTGGTATCTATTCTTACAGTTATTCGGGAGTAATAATTTCTCACTGACTTTGCTAGGAGAGGTATCTTCCGCGTGTGGGAATTATTCTGAAATAACAATTGTATCGAAAAACGACTCACTATCCTTAGTTGAAACAAACTATATGAATAGAGTCATTTATGCTACTGATAAACGTGGTGCTAATCTTGTATATGAATCCTCCGATTTTTTTGAATGTATTGATCAACCTAATACCAATTTAATTTTGGTTAATGAAGAAGGACTTTGGGGAGCCTATGATCTAACCAGAGATGGTGTAGATCAGTTATTAACTGAATTGGATATTCTATTGCTGCAAAAGTCATATGGAAAAGGAACGAGCAGATAACAAGACTTACTTAAGAATCATTTATTTGATTTCTATACTTATCCCGCTTGTGGTTGCTTTCTTAATATTTTTTCCCTCTAAATTAGGTATAGCAGGAGATTGGGTTAAAATTTTACCAGCAGTACATGCCACAATTAATTCATTGACCGTCTTTACCTTAGGAGCAGCGCTCGTTTCGGTTAAAAAAGGGAATGTGGGAATGCATAGATCCTTCATGCTTGCTTCATTGTTTCTTGGGATTCTTTTCCTTATTTCCTATATCCTTTATCATTCTAGTGTAGACTCTGTGAAGTTTGGAGATTTGAATTATGATGGAGAATTGAATGAAAGTGAGTTGTTGGAGGTAGGAACCAATCGGGTCGTTTATTTGGTTATTCTAGCAAGTCATATTTTACTTTCTATTTTGGTAGTTCCGTTTGTCTTGTTTGCGTTCTATTTTGCACTCACAGGTCAGATTGCTCGACACAAGAAGATGGTGAAATTTACTTATCCGGTTTGGATGTATGTTTCGATCACAGGAGTGATTGTCTATTTTATGATCAAACCGTATTACTTCTAATAAGGATGAAGAAAATACTCATAGCATTATCTTTCATTTCAGCCCCTTTGATCAATTGGGCTCAATGCGCAATGTGCAGAACTCAAATAAAAAACAATGTAAGTGCTGGAGAAACTTCGATGGCTGAGGGTTTGAATAATGGTATTATGTTTCTATTCTTTACTCCATACATCGTTGTATTCCTTTTGATTTTTCTTTGGTACAGATATAGTAGTAAATCCACAACACGTGTCAGTCTTAACGAGCGTTTTAAAAGCTAAATGTCCCAGATGTAGGGAAGGGGAGGTTTTCACCGATTCAGTTTTGAATCTCAAGAAAATGTCTTCGATGCATGCAAATTGCCCCAATTGTAACCTAAGATATGAAAAGGAACCTGGTAATTTTTATGGAGCGATGTACGTTAGTTATGGATTCTCTACGGCTATATTTCTGATTACCGCATTTATACTTTACTATGTTTTTGATGACCCGGAGCTTAATGTCTATCTCATTTCTATTTTAGTTGTAGCGGCGGTTTTGTTTCCATTCAATTTCCGTTATTCTCGTGTCATATTCCTGTATCTGATTTGGAAGAGCTAGTAGGTCTCTAAAGGCCTGATTATTGTATCTTTCGCTATTGTGAATCACAAACTATCCATTGTTTCTTTAATAGGTGGCATTCTGCTGCTGTTAGGCAATCACTTTATTGTCGACTGGGAAGGTCGTTCACGAGAAAAAGTTGAAACAAACTTTGATGCAATCATTGCTGAACAATATGAAGATCTGAAAGCATGGAGTAGAGGAAACTCCATAAATGATAAATTTAGAAAACGGACAATATGTAAGGGTAGACTTGAAGAATGGAGTGATAATAAACCATTTGTATCCAATCAATTTGATGATTCTATTCGTGTCATTAGCAACGAACTTGGAATTTTTCTGCTTCAGCAATTTGAAAATGAAACATGTACGTATTTATCGTGCTTACAATTGCTAGAGACCTATAGTATAAAAAATCAGTATTTGACCGAAGGGAGAAGCATTGAACTCTCTGAAAGTATTGATTACCTATCAACGAATAGTGGAGAATATGAATACAGAGATTTAATTCACTATAGCATAAATGGTATGCCAGATGGACTGATTGATGCGATCTTATCTATTGTAATTCTATTGGTTCTGCTGATCGAATATTGGAAATATTGTCAGATAAATATTAAATCTTTTTGGATAGCAACAGCTATACTGTTTTTCCTAAGGTACCTAACCCTTGAGTTTGAGGCATTCAGATTTCTTTTTAGGTATGAATTATTTAATCCAATTAAGTACACTTCTTCTATTGTAAACCCTACCCTTGGGGATTTATTTATCAATTGCTTGTTGTTGCTATTGATAATTATTTCTAGTGCAAAGTATGTTTTGATGCTCAAAAGATCTGTTAGAGGAGTTATAGTTATGAGCGCCATCAATACTATTCTTTCGGGGGTTGTGCTCCATGTAGCCTGGAGTATAATTAGTAATTCACAACTTTCTCTCGATGTAGGTCAGTCGATTCAATTTGATTTGCTGAGAATATCAGCCTACGCATGTATTCTACTCGCATGTATTAGTTACTTCTATTTTACCTACCTGACACTGAAATTGATGAGAAGAAGCACACAGGTTAGTCAGACCATCATTGGAGCTTTAATGGCGGCATGTTTGATGGGAATGTTGGATCTTTTGTCTATTACATTTAGTGTTGTTCACATTGCGATTCTTTTGGTATCAACTCGCTATAGATGGGGTAAATCATTTAAAGAATTCACCTATTCAAACCTACTTTTTATCCTCATGGTGAGTTTGGGAATATCTGCTGTTCTAGCTTTTTGCATATACAAATATGAAGAAGGTGCAGAACTGGATTCAAAAAAGAAGTTCGCAAACTATTTATTGCTTAAGCGTGATGTATTGGGTGAATTCTATCTGGATCAAACAATTAAAAAACTTTCTGAAGATGATAACCTGGCCATGGTGGCAAGTGAGAGAAGTAGGTCGGTTTTAGAGGATCGTATTCGAAGCGAGTTTTTGACCCCATACTTTAATAAGTATGACTTGGAGATCGTTTTTCAAGATTATCAAAAACTACAACTGAACACACGATTTACAAGAGAGTACAGTCTACTATCATTAGACAATCAATCTGATTATGAGAATATCTATTTTATAGATGAAGGAACAAACTTCAAGTATATCTGCAAAATCAATGTCGGTGAGCTAGTGGGGTTAATAATTTTGAAAATCAAGAAGAGAGTCCCCTCCAGTGTTTACCCAGCTTTACTGACTGACAATAAATACTTCTCCGTTACAAATGATTTTGATTATGCCGTATTTGCAGGAGACGATATACTATTTCATCGTAGCAAATTCGGACAAGGTGAATGGCCACAAAGGGAAGACTTTGAAATAGAAGCTTTATATATCCGTGGGATTGAAAAAAATGGAAAGCATTACTACGGCGTTAAAACAAATGACGGAAGAACAATCCTAATCATTTCTAAAAAATATGAAGCCAGAGACAGACTCACTAATTTTTCATTTTTCTTCTTGCTACTACTTTTTGCTTTGGGCACTTTTAGCATTGTTAGTTCTATAATAGAATTTGGATTAAAGTTGAATTTCACAAGTAAGATTCAACTTTATCTAAGCATGGCGTTCATGATACCTCTTTTGATTGCGGGATTTGCTCTTCTAAACACGTTGAATACTTCTTATCGTGAAGAAATCAATCGGAGCTATCTAAAGCAGGCACTTTATATTTCTGAGATACTCTCAAATGAGATTGATGAAATTAACAATGAAACGGCTGCAAGAAGACTAGCTGAAATAAGTAGCTATATCCAATCTGACTTAAGTTTCTATAATGAGTCTGGTTATTTAATAGCTACAAGTCAACCTGAGATTTTCAATTTGGATTTACAGAGTAGCCTGATCAATCCATTAGTTTTTGAAGAGTTAATTGCGAAAGAAAACCAAAGCTTTATTGCAGATGAGTCGGTTGGCAATCTGGATTATAAAGTTTGCTATGCTGTAGTAAATACGATAGATAACCAAATTTCTGGCTTTATCGCTATGCCATTTTTCGACTCAAAAAATCACCTCAGGAGACAACAAATAGAGGTATTTGGAAACCTAATAACCATTTTTGGATTTATATTCATAGTAGCAATTGTGTTTGGAAACACAGTACTTAATAATCTTTTGCAGCCACTTAGGATGGTCGCAGACAAAATTAGAAGAATTACTTTGCAGGAAGTAAATAAGCCCATTGAATACGAATCGACTGATGAGATTGGTTCTTTGGTAAAAGACTATAATCAAATGCTGTTGAAGTTAGAAGACAGTAAACTTGCCTTAGCAAAAAGTCAGAAAGAAACGGCTTGGAAAGAAATTGCTAAGCAGGTTGCTCATGAGATCAAGAACCCATTAACTCCCATGCAGCTAAAAATCCAGCAAATGCTTAGAAGGCATCAGTCTGGTTCCAAAGAGCATGAAACGCTTACTTCTCTTCTCACTCAAGTGGATACGTTGAGTCAAATCGCAGAATCATTTTCAGCATTTGCGGAGATGCCAGCACCAGATAATCAATTGTTTGATTGGGGACAGCTGGTCAAGGAAGTTGCAGAACTCTATAGGGCAGAGGGAGTAGATATATCTTTAGAAATGGATGGTGCGCCGAATATTGATGCAGACAAAGATATTTTTAGAAGGATTCTCAATAATATTGTTTTAAATGCTATTCAGTCTGTAAATAAAGATTTGGCGCACATTGAAATTAAACTTCAAACAAAAGCAGGAAAAGGGATACTATCTGTAAAGGATAATGGAAAAGGTGTACCTGAAGAACTTAAGGATAAGATATTCCTGAACTATTTTAGTACTAAAACAACAGGAAGTGGAATAGGGCTTGCTTTGGCAAAAAAAGGAATTGAAAACGCGGGAGGTAACATATGGTTTGAATCTAAACAAGGTGAAGGAACCACGTTCTTTATTTCAATGCCAGTGGCTGATCGTTAGTCTTTTGTTCCTTATTGCAGGGACTTCTTATGCTCAAAACCTGAGGTGTAAGAGAATACCATCGAATAGACCAATTCAACTAGATACACTCCTTATAGAGCCTGGATCTATAGATGTATCATCTGACTTTTTTTGGAATGATTCCACACAAGCTATTATTGTTAATGATGAAAAGGATAGTGTCGAAGTATGCTACCGTGTCATTTCATCAGTATTAACAAAGTCGTATCAAAACAGAAGTTTATCTACTTATGATGATTCTGGAGATCCTCGCATCGTGATTCAAAACAGTCCTCCTATTGAAAAAGAGGAGTTGTTTGAATTTGGGGGAGTTGATAAATATGGAGCAATTACAAGAGGAGTCTCTTTTGGCAATCGTCAAAACCTCTTTGTCAACTCTAGTCTGAACCTTCAGATGGAAGGAAAATTAGATGAGAACCTTAATATATCTGCTGTGATTACAGATCAAAATGTTCCCTATCAACCAGAAGGAAATACGCAGCAGATTAGAGATTTTGACAATGTCTTTATCAAGCTTTACAATGACAAGTTCGATTTGACTGTGGGAGATATTGTTTTAAGACAGCCTGATTATTCGGGGTACTTCTTACGATACCTTAAGAATGTTCAAGGACTACAAGCAAGCTATAGGAGTAGCTCAGATAAGTGGAAATACGAATCAAGAATATCAGGTGCTTTATCAAAAGGGAAGTTCAACTCTGCGATTGTAACTCCAATAGATGGATTATCCGGCCCTTATAAACTTAGAGGTCCCAATGGAGAACGTTTTATTATCGTACTAGCAAATTCAGAAAAGGTATTTGTCGATGGTAAGTTGATGGAGCGTGGATTTGATCGTGACTATGTTATTGATTACAACCTTGGTGAGATTACTTTTAATAATCACATCATCATCACTCAGTTCACCATTATACGAGTTGATTTCGAATATGCAGAGCAATTTTACAGTCGATCCAACTTGTCAGCTTATCAAAGTATATCAAATGAAAAAGTTAAGTTGTTTGCTAACTATTACCGTGAGAAAGACAATCCCAATTCTAGTTTCGGTTTCAATTTGAGTGATGATGATTTAAATCAACTAAGAGGAATAGGAGATAATATTGATCAGGCATTCATCACAGGTTTTGACTCAGTCCGATTTTCGGAGAACAGAATTCTATATATCAAAAAAGATACCGTCGACCTTGATGGCAATACACAATCCATCTTTGAATCATCGAGTAACTCAGATGAAGAATTGTTTAATGCTACTTTTTCAGATGTAGGATTTGGGAATGGAGATTATGTCTTAAGTCAAACGACAGCAAATGGAAGAGTGTATGAATGGGTTTCTCCGCAGGGTAGTGAATCTCAGGGCAACTATGAGCCAGGTGCATTTATTCCACTTCCAAATAGTAGACAGATGATAACACTAGGAGGAGAGGTGAAATTATCAGTATATGAAACAGCTAGTATAGAGGTAGCTTTTTCAGACACAGACAATAATCTTTACTCTACACTTGACGATGGGGATAACATTAGCCGAGCTTATTCTACATCTTTAACTACGCAAGGAAGAGAATCTATTTTTGAAGGATATCAGTGGGTTGGAGGAGTTTCTATGGAATATGACCAATCGAATTTCACTTTTATAGATAGATATAGACCTATCCTCTTTGATCGAGATTGGAATTTTGATCTGAGCAATTCTGAAAGTTCTGAAGATTTATTACTATTTGTTAAAGGAGGAATCAGAAAGGATCAAAACAATCGATTTGAAGCTTCTCTCAATAGAAGAAAGAGGTCTTCTATGATTGACGGCTGGCAACAGCAAGTGGACTTTAATGAAGAATTTGGAGACGTTAGATTAACATCATCGCATTTTAGGCTTTCAAATAATCAACAAGCATCAGAAACCATTTGGATTCGATCAAAGTCTGACCTTAGCTATAGGAAATGGAGAGTGGCGCCAGGTTACATATATGAAATTGATCAAAACAAGGTATCTCTACAAGATAGCGTGATCACATCTTTGATGAACTTTAAATCGCATGAAGTGTATTTGGCTAGTACAGATTCTTCAAAATCTACTTATCGAATAGGCTATAAAATAAGAAGGGATAAATTGCCTGTAGAAGGGGAGTTGAGGGACTATCTACTTTCGAAAAATTTTAATGCTTCTTTTGAATCTAGAGGAGATAAAGGAAGTGTGTCTGGAGATTTTAATTACCGAAAAGTGGATGATAAACTTGGCTTGAATATAGGTCAAGATGAAGTGATAAACGGTCGAGTTAACTGGATTCAATCTTTTTTTAACCGCAACTTGAGATCGAATTTTTCTCTTTCAACTGGTAATAGCCGCGAGTTAAGAAGGGAGTTTATCTATCTACCAGTAAGTACAGGAGAAGGGACGCATACATGGAGGGATACGAATGAAGATGGAATTCAAGACTTGAATGAGTTTTTTGAAGCTATAAATCCAGACGAAAGAAATTTTGTTAAAATATTCACTCCTACAGACGACTATATTACCTCATTTCAAACTTTTTATTTACATACAATTGATGCAAGAATGCCACGGAGTTGGAGCAGTCAAGGAGCGGTTAAAAAATTTGCATCAAGGCTTTCTGCTAACATCAACTTCAATGTCAATTTTAAAACGACTTCTGAGTTGTATCAAAATCGATTAAACCCTTTTGGCTTAAGATTATCCGACGAGGATTTGATTTCTTCTCAGGATGGTAAACGATACACACTGTTTTTTAATCGCAATGGTAGAGGATTTGCAGGTGATTTCACATATCAAGAATCGGACAATAAGCAGTTGCTCGTTCAAGGTTTTGAAACTCGAGAAAAAGATGAGTGGATTGCAAATGCAAAGGTTGATTTGTCAAGTGAATATACGTTTAGACTTACATCAACCATCGGAAGTTTGCTAAATAGATCTGACTTTCTTGATTCAAGAAATTTTGAAATTATCATTGACTCATATCGCCCTCAGCTAATATGGCAGCCTTCTAATGTCATTCGGGTGATTGGCAGTTTTGAAAGAAAGAGTAAAAGAAATCAATTTAGTGAAGCATCTGAAGAATCATCAGTATCTCAAATATATAAGACAGAACTTACTTGGAATCAAGCAGGAAGAGGATCTCTCCGTGGCGCTTTTTCCGTATTGAAGATTGATTTTAATGGAGACCCTGCATCTTATCTGGGATATTTACTCTTAGATGCTCTGCAGCCTGGTACCAACCAAACATGGCAAATAAATTGGCAACAAAAGGTATCTAAGGGAATGCAACTTTCACTTCTCTACAATGGAAGAAAGTCTGAAAATGCTCCATCTATTCATACAGGAAGTGTGCAGGTGACAGCTTTCTTTTAATGGCTCGTTTTTAAGTTCATTCGTCAATCATTAAAAACAGCTTGTCTTTCAGATCATAGCATTCATTCATTGGATTATAGATTTCTTTTATCTATCGGTTTTTCATGTAATCTTCAACAAGTGAGAATTGAATACGCAGCACGGCTTTTTATGAAAATCTGAGTATGAATTTCGTTTTTAATTTTATCATACTTATTTTTAGTGGTGGTAGCCCAGTGATTTATTGCATTAAAGTCATTGAGTTATTAGAAAAATAACCTAACCGATCTCGCCAATGAACCACCAGATATCAGGACCTTTATCTAAGGTAAAGTATGCAATCACTTTTGCATGTTTGATACTAATCGGATTTAATGGATACGCCCAGAGAAGACCAATTATTGGTGATGATGATGATTTTCCTGTCAGTACTTCCGTGACAATTACAGGCTCAGCGAGTGCATCAGTTAATAGTACTAAAACGTATACTGTTAGAGCCAACGGAGGGTTTCATTCCTCTTCTAACTATCAGGTATCCGGTGGTACTATCACTTCACAGAATAAAACATCAGTTTCTGTACGGTGGACATCAGCAGGTTCAGGTCGATGGATACGAGTAAACGCAAATGTTAGTGGACAATTGAGATCAGCAACAAAATATGTCTCTGTCACAGCACCTTTGGCTGGAGGTAATATTTCTGCTTCCACAGCTACTTCCATATGCAGTGGTACCGATCCTGGCACGATCAATAATTCATCCTCTGCATCAGGAGGAAGCGGATCTTTTAGCTATCAATGGCAAATTCTTTCAAGCGGAGGGCCGGGTTTAATTGAAAACGATGGCTTGCCAATAGATGGTGGAGGAGGACAACTCACATGGACAAATGTAAATGGAGCCAGAAGTTCCAGCTATAATCCCCCCAAGCTATACGCAGCTACTTCTTATCGTAGAAGAGTGACCTCAGGTGGGCAAACATCCTACAGCAATACCATTTCTTATAGCATATCCGAAGTTACTGCTGGAAGCATAAGTTATAGCGGAGGTAATGTTAATGCCGGTGGTAATCCAAGTAAAATCACTGGTACTACAGTAAGTGGAGCTAGTTATCAATGGCAAAGAAAGACGACTGGAGGTTATTCGAACATTTCAGGAGCTACAGGTCGAGAATATGATCCAGGAACACAGAATGTAACTACGCGATACCGAAGACGAGTTATTAAATGCGGGCAGACAAAGTACTCGAATGAGATCATGATACGTGTGAATCTGCATGCAGGAGCCATTGCAGTTTCTACAGCCACGACAATTTGCTATAGTGGTAATCCAGGTACGATAAATAATAGTACTTCCCCAAAGGGAGGCACAGGCTCCTTCAGCTATCAGTGGCAACAAAGTGTGTATTCAGGCGGATCTTACGGATCATTTACAAATATTTCTGGAGCAACAAGCTCCACATATAATCCTCCAGCCCTGAATGCTAATCGTAGGTATCGTCGCAGAGTACAATCCGATGGGCAGACGAAGTATACAAGTTACATTACGTACACTGTCAGGTCAAACTTGAATCAAGGTTCTATTTCGTATTTAGGCGGGACGACTATTAGTCCTGGTAGTAATCCTTCCACCATTTCAGGCTCTACACCCGCAGGAGGTACCGGGTCCTATACCTATCAATGGGAGAAGAAAACAACAGGAGGATACTCAAATATTAGTGGAGCTACGGGTAAGAGCTATGACCCAGGTTCTCTAAATGTTACCACTACATTTAGAAGAAGAGTAGCTTCTTGTCAAACGAAATATACGAATGAGATCAAGTTTACGGTTTCATTAACGGGTGGAACGATAACAGCATCAACCGGAACATCTATATGTAGTGGTTCAGATCCTGGAGCAATTAATAACTCTGTATCACCAAAAGGAGGCACAGGATCATATAGTTATCAATGGCAGCAGCTTTCATCGTTGACATTGGATGGACCATCAGGCGGAGAAGAGACAATAGATGGAGGATTGGGAGGTAACGGGTGGACTAATGTTTCAGGAGCTACAGGCAGTACGTATAACCCACCTTCCGTGTCTCAGGCAAAAAGTTACAGACGAAAAGTTACTTCAGGTGGACAGACTGCTTATAGCAATACTGTCTCCTACAGTATTTCAGCAGTAAGCGCTGGAAGTATTAGCTACAGTGGTGGTAATATCAATCATGGGGGTAATCCAAGTAAGATTACTGGTACTACAGTAAGTGGAGCTAGTTATCAATGGCAAAGAAAGACGACTGGAGGTTATTCGAACATTTCAGGAGCTACAGGTCGAGAATATGATCCAGGAACACAGAATGTAACGACACGCTATCGAAGAAGAGTAGTTAAATGTAGCCAGACAAAGTATTCAAATGAGATCACGATACGAGTTAACCTACATGCGGGGGCTATTACTGCATCTACTGCAACAACGATTTGTTATAATGGTAATCCGAGTACGATAAGTAATGGCACATCTCCAAAAGGAGGGACCGGCTCATTCAGTTATCAGTGGCAACATAGAGTTTACAGTAATGGGGCATACGGAGGTTGGTCTAATGTCAGTGGAGCAACAGGATCCGCATACAATCCACCTGCATTGACATCCCATAGAAAATATCGACGTAGAGTTCAATCAGATGGTCAGTCAAAGTATACGGGTGAGATTACTTATACGGTCAGGTCTAACTTGAATCAAGGTTCTATCTCTTATTCTGGAAGTAGAGCAATTAATCCTGGAGGCAATCCATCTACTATTTCAGGCTCAACACCCACAGGAGGTACAGGTTCTTACAGTTATCAATGGGAGAAGAAAACAACAGGAGGATATACAAGTGTTAGTGGAGCTACCGGCAAGAGCTACGACCCAGGCTCTCTGAACGTTACCACCACATATAGAAGAAGAGTAGCTTCTTGCCAAACAAAATACACAAATGAGATCAAGTTTACAGTTAATCTAATTGGTGGTACCGTTACAGCATCTACTGGAACATCCATATGCAGTGGTTCAGATCCAGGAATAATTAATAGTACCGCTTCAGGAGCAGGAGGAGTTGGATCTCATAGCTATCAATGGCAGTACTTAGTAGGAGAGGGCATTGAACCAACAGACCAAACCATTGACCAAATTGATGATGGAGATGGCTTAGGTCCTATAGGTTTTAATTGGCAAAATATAACAGGGGCAACTTCAGCAACATTTAATCCGCCAGCATTAACCACAAATAAAACCTATAGAAGAAAGGTGTCCTCTGGATCAGAAGAAGCTTACAGTAATGTCATTAACTATACGATAGCTGCAGCTGTTAACAAGGGCTCAATTAGCTACAGTGGTAGTGCGGTTAACCCTGGATCTACTCCAACAAAAATTTCAGGGACAAGTGCAACAGGCGGAACTGGAATATCATACAGATGGCAGTGGAAAAGAGGCACAGAAACTTCGTTCACTAATATTCCATCAGATTTAGGGTCCAGCGTAACATCACGAGACTATCAGCCGCAAGGTTTAAATACCAATACCATCTTTAGAAGAAGAGTTTCATCATGTGGACAAAATCACTATACCAATCAGGTTGTAGTTAATGTAAACTTAATTGCAGGATCCATCAGTGGTAATCAAACCATATGCGCTGGTTCTGATCCATCTAATATTTCAAGTTCTTCATTAGCATCTGGAGGAAATGGAAGTTATAACTACAAGTGGGAAAAACGTGAATACAAACCCACTCAGATTTCTCCTATTGATTCAGGTCCTGGAGATCAAGAAATCATCGATGATGGCAATGGAGGCGGAATTGATTCTCCTATTGATACAGAAATAGTATATGTCTGGACAGGTTGGACGGAAACAGCATCTGGAACAAGCCATAATCCAGGTCCGATATCCTATAAAACTGAATATCGTAGAAAAGTGACTTCAAATGGAATATCTAGAAACACATCAACGGTCACAAAAAACGTGTATGATCTCATAGATCCTACCACGATCTCTTACCCAGGAGGATCTATAAACTCGGGCGGGACTCCAGCTAAGATATCAGGAGAAGCTGCAACAGGCGGAACATCGATTAGCTATCAGTGGATAAAAAGAACAACCGGTGGCTATTCCAATATCATTGGAGCAACGAATCGAGAACATCAGCCTGCACCACTCATAAATACAACCACCTTCCAGCGTTTAGCCATAAGTAATTGTGGAGATACAAAAGCATCTAATGAGGTGACTATTACAGTCAACCTTCATCCAGGGACAATAGCTTCGGGAAGTGAAACTATCTGTAGAGCTTCAGATCCGACAGTTATTAACAGCATGTCTCCAGCAAGCGGGGGATTAGGAAATTATAATTATCAATGGCAAGTACGGACTGAGTTAGGGCCAGATTCAGATGGTGGTCCTCAAACGTTGGATGATGGTATAGATGGGGAGTTGACCGGAGATAGCTGGTTTGATATTCCAGGTGAAACAAATGAAACATTTGACCCTTCCATTCTATACACAAATACAACCTATAGACGTAGAGTAAAGGCGGGTAGTGCAGAGGCATTTACGGCTGCTAAAATGTACACAGTTGCAGATCCGCTTGCTGCAGGCTCAATAAACTATTCAGGAGGAGTAGTAAATGCAAATGGAAATCCACCTTCAATTACAGGAACTTCAGCAACAGGGGGCATATCACCAGATTATCAATGGCAAAGGAAGGTTGGCAATGCAGCTAACTTCAGTAATATTTCTGGAGCCACAAACAGAGACTATAATCCACCATCAGGCATACAATTTACAACTGTTTACAAACGAAGAGTTAAATCCTGTGGAGAAACCAAATACACATCACCAGTTACAATCAATGTAAACTTCAGCGCAGGATCTATCAGTGGTAATCAGGTGATTTGTGTTGGTGGTGATCCAGATATAATTTCCAGTACTTCTGCTGCTAAAGGCGGTATGGGTGGTTTTGATTATCAATGGCAGAGAAATGTATATCAACCAGTGGATATTGGACCAATCGAACAAACTGGTGATAGTGAAACGATAGAAGGTGGAGGGAGTACAATTGCGATCGATTCTCCAATAGAATATCAATGGTCAGGGTGGCAGAATATTGCAGGTCAAAAGAGTGTTTCACTCAACCTTTCTACACAGACCTTTGTAACGCAATATAGAAGGAGAGTTGTTTCTGGCGGTGTGACCAAGCAGAGTAACGTGGTGACAATTGATATCGAAGAATTACCTGAGCCAGGCACTATTACATACTCTGGCGGGACAATCACTGCTGGCACCAATGCGGCACAAATTGTAGGTTCTGATGTTACTTCTGTGTTCAATATACAGTACAAATGGATGAAGAAAGTGAACGGCGGATTTGTAGTTGTTCCAAACTCAAATACACGTAACCTGAATCCAGGACAGCTTGACTTTTCAACCACCTATATCCGATTAATTGAAAATGATTGTGGTCAAGTCGTCGAGTCAAATACAGTAAAGGTTCCAGTAAGACTTGTAGCCGGCAATACATCAACCACCAGTTTCAATGTGTGTCATGATTGCGCAAGACCAACTTTAAGCCCTGCAGGTTCAATAGGTGGAAGTGGCCAGTATTCGTACCAATGGCAAATCGAAGGTTCAGTACTTATTGAGAGCAATAATCAAACGATTGAGGATGTGAACCAACTTCCGATTCCCGTTGGAGAAACAGAATTTACTGATATAGGATTTGCTAAGGATGCTGAATATAAACCTGAAATGTTGTGGATTGGAACACGCACTTTTAGAAGAAAAGTAACATCTGATGGACAAGTTTCTTATTCTCAGCCAATATCAATTACTATTTATCCTGCGCTAAACCCTGGAATTATTACATATAACTCAGCCGACCCATGTCAGGGTAACAATGTTGGAACTATTTCTGGAGCAAGCGCTTCTGGAGGAAATGACAATTACGAATTTCAGTGGCAGTATTATAATGGATCTGGATGGATCACATTTAGTAATTCCGATTCAGAGTCTTTCAATCCAGATTTCACTTTGAATTCTGATACAAAATTTAGGAGAAGAGTCAGATCAGCAGGCAGTACATGGAAAAAATCAAATGAGATAACAATATCAATTTATGATATCATAACCAATATTGGCTCTTTAAGTGCAACTACTGATATGATATGCGATGGCTCAATCGTTAATTTTTCTTATTCTCCAGCGGAGAATGTAGATACGGATAAAACAAGGCTCTATGGTAGCAAAGAGGGCGTTGAGAAAGACTTTGGTGTAATCAAATCAGTTTTATCCATCCGAGTAAATCAAGGATATAATTACTATGTCAAATATTTACAACGTTGCACACCAACGAGATACCAATCAAACAACGTTTCTCTCAATTATTTCGAAAACTGTAATCTTCCTCCTTCACTTGATCAAAACTTTGTTCGAGTTGAAGTGCCAAAAGTACCTATTAAGCTAGAGCATGAATTGGGTGCGTTAGGTCCGCAAGATCGATCAGTTACCTATTCCTATAACGATGGATTAGGAAGACCTACCATGACCGTGGCAGTTCAAGCTGGACAAGATTATGAAGATCTCATTCAATTCAATGAATTTGATGATAATGGGAGGATTACGAAAAACTATATGCCTTATTATACCAAGTCTGAAAATCCAGGTGAATTTTTAGAACTTGATCAGAATAAAGGTTTACAAAAAACATTTTATGAAGATTCGAAATATGGAGCTGACTCTTATGCGTACTCCTTAAGCAGTTTTGATGAAAGAGGAAGAGTAATATCTGTGGTTGCTCCTGGCGAAAATTATCAAGGTAAAAGCACTGAAACTTTTACAGATATCTATGATCCTTCGTTATTTGACGAAACGGATGATTCTAAGTTGCTTCATGATTTAGTCGGACATTGGGCTATTCAAGATGGTAAACCTGTGAATGATGGCGCGTATGAAGCAAAAGAGCTTACTGTTTCAATGGTTAAAGACCTTGAGGGTAAACTAACAAGACAAGTAACGGATGGAAGAGGGTTGTCTATCACCTCACAATTATATGATTCAGACTTACAAAAGTGGATAGGGTCATATAATGTATATGACAAATTGGGAAGACTAAGGTTTATCGTTCCACCTGTCATAACTCAAAATCTTAATAATAGAGAACCCATAAGAATTTCAAATGAAGAATTCCAAGAACTTATTTTTGAATACACCTATGATAATAGAGGAAGACTATTCAAAGAACGGGCTCCAGGTTCAGGATGGACTTACTACTTATATGACAAATGGGATAGAGTAGTCCTTAAGCGACATGATGAACAAGTTAAGGTAATTGATGAATCTAGTACTTTACCAGCATGGACTTTTTATAAGTACGATGCTTTAAATAGATTGGTTATTTCTGGCCAATTTGGCACTCAACTTTCACTTAGTGAGCTAAGCGAAAAAGCAAAGACTTCAGGTATTCGATATGAGACAACCTCAGATGGATCAATTGGCTATACTGTTACTCGTTCATTCCCAGAATTTGGGTCTAGAGGTTTAGGGAATAACTATCTTCTTGAGACTATTAACTATTATGATAACTACAATTTCATTACTTCTGGATGGGGGAATAGTGATCTATCCCTAAATGTGCCAGATGATTTTGATGGATTTGGATGGGCACCACCTAACTATACGTTAGTAACGGAAAATTTGGTAATTGAAAATAAAGGACTGATATCAATAGAAGGTGAAGAAGGGCCAACTGGCACTTTGACTGTTAATGGTAAATATGCTACTAGACCCGGAGTAACGGTTACACTTGGCCAAAACGTAGTAGCAGGACCAGAATTTGAAGTCATTGATGCAAACGAACCTTTCACTCAAGTAGTTGATCTTACAACTGGCAGTAAAGTACGAGTTCTCGGAACGGATGATTGGTTACATTCTGTGATCTATTATGATGAAAGAGGAAGAGTGATACAAAGTGTAGGAGAAAACCATAAAGAAGGCGTAGACAGAATTTCTAGTGAAATTGACTGGAAAGGAGAGTTACAAAAAATGTTACTCGAGCATTCAAGCTACGAAGGAGATTCGTTCGATGAAGGAGTTCAGGTGCTTAGTGAGTATCAATACGCTCACAATGGGCAGGTTGAGGAAGTTTATCAAACTATTAATAAAACTAATCAAAATGGGGTAGAAACTGTTAGTGGGGATAGAGTTCTTGTTGCTGACTATAATTATAATGTTCTTGGAGAACTCATAGAGAAAAACCTACACTCTGAAGATGGTGTTAGCTTTCTTCAGTCTGTCGATTACAGCTATAACCTCCAAAGATCATTAACCAAAATCAATGATCCGAATAAGCTGGGAGGTTTAGATAATGACCTCTTCGGAATGAAATATTATTATGAAGAAGGAATCGATGTAGAAGGTGTAAGCGTTGAAGGTAGATACGATGGCATGGTCAGCGCCATTGAATGGAAAGCTTCCAATGCAACACCTACTATAGTGCCTACTGATGGACCGAAGGGCACGAATAAATATGCCATACTGTTTGATTACGATCAAAGAAACAGGTTAAACGCTACTAACTATGCATCGGCACCTACGGGCCAAAGATTAGCTCCTGATAGTGATCAATTTAATATTAGTGTAGATCAATATGATGACAATGGGAACATCATGAAATTAAGTAGGGAGGAAGAAGGGAATAAGATCGATGATCTGACTTACGATTATTATTCCAATTCGAATAAGCTGCGGAGAGTGACAGATGCCGAGGATTCCGAAAAAGGATTTAAGGATAAGCAGTCATCTGCGACCGATTGGGAATATCAATACAATGATATGGGTAATATGACAGCAGACCTTAACAAGGGGATTGCGTCAATTGAGTACAACCACTTACAGCTTGTCACCCAAATTGAGTTTGATGATGAAGTCAAGATTAAATACACCTATGATGCGGTTGGTAACAGACTTTCCAAAGCTGTAATAGATGCTGATGAAAACGAAATTGCTCGTGTAGATTATATGGGACTGATTGAATATTTAGATGATGATATAAATCAAATATTCACAGAAGAAGGTCGAGCCTATGCTCAAAATGGTGAATTCCATTATGAGTATTTCATCAAAGATATTCAGGGTAATAATCGCATGGCGTTCGGTGAGTTGCCTGATCGAAATATCTATACAGCTTCCATGGAAGCTAAGAATAAATCCTATGAAGAAAGTGAATTTGCATTCCCGAATCAGGCGATTCGAACAGATAGGGAAAATCATACGCCTCTTGGAGATAGCAGTATCTATTTAAATGGAACTGTAGGGAATCGAAGATTAGGTTTAGCTAAGGTGCTATCCATTGAGTCGGGAGACGAGGTTGAAATAGAAGCCTGGGCAAAATACACGCCGGCAACTGGATCTGGCCCACCACTTGGTGATATTGTAAACACGGTAATGACTGCATTTGGTGCTGTGCCAAGCGATGGCGGCAGTGGTGAAGCATTATCAAATGCAATAGCAGAGGGTGGACCTGGAGCATATTTACCTATAAGTGATCCAGGCGATCCTAATGATGCTCCGGATGCCTACATCGCTTACTTGTTTTTTAATGAGAACAATGAGTTTGTACCTGCCTATTCCAGTTTTATTCCAGTAGGTGATGATTCATTTGAGCGATTCAGTAAGCTCGAAATGGATTCGAAGATGAGAATAAATCAACAAGGTAGTCTACTGATTTATATGGCTAATGAGACCGATGAAAATCAAGAAGTGTATTTTGACGACTTGAAGATTATTCATAGTTCTGGGGAGCAAAGCTTTAGAGTTTCACAGGTCAATGATTACTATCCGTTTGGAATGGCGACTTCTGCGTCATGGAAAGCCAAAGGCTATATAGACCCGGGACTATTGTATCAAAGCTCTTTCAGCACGCTCGATAGCTTAACTGGTTATTACGATTTCTTGAGTAGAAACTATGATCCGGCATTGGGACGATTCTTTGCAGTGGATCCGGCAGCATCAGTGATGCCGTACAATTCACCATATGCAGGTATGATGAATGCCCCTAATGTCTATGTCGATCCAAATGGTGAGTGTCCTGTTTGTTGGGCTGTTGGTACAGCGATCGTTGGTGCGTTAGTTCCTGCTGCAACACAAGCACTAGTTCAAACTTTAAACGGAGAAGGTTCCTTTAGTGATAATCTCATAAATAATGGGATAAGCTTTGGTGGCGGGTTTACTCCTGGATCTTCTTTTAGTAACGGTGGATATATTGCAGGTGGAACACTTGCAACTGGAGGTCCAGGCTATGGATATAGCGGCTTAGACCTAAATCCAATACCTAATGTATATGAAATGGATGGGTCAATAAGGGATCCTTCTATCTATAGTCCATGGGCAGGTGAATGGGTCTCAGCATCAGAAGTTGTTGCTTGGGATCCAACCAATCAGAGAAGTTCGTATAGACAAGAAGCAGTAGATGCTTTATATCAGTATAATAATGATGAATGGGATTACTCTTCATTTGCTTCCGCAACGGCTTTTAGTCTAATTCTTTTAGGAGATGATGTTACAGGTGTTGGTGTGGTCGATGATGTATTAATACCAGTTGCATATGCTGCTGCTGCAGTTTGGTTTACTTATGAAAACCGTGATTTAATTGCTAAAAAGACGAGGGAAGTAGAGAGAATACTTGCCAAAGCGGCTGGTCCTCCTGGATTTCAATATTCATTAAGAGCTACTGTGCCAGGATATTATCCTGATGTAAGAACTGGCGTTAAATGGCTTGATACTGGAGAAGTTTGGAAATATGGAGAAACTACTCAGGGTATGACTAGATATTCTCAAAGCTATTTAGATGGAATTGGAGCAGGTGTCACCATGGTTCCTGAATTTTTCGGAACTCAAGTGGAAATTAAAGTTGCAGAGAAGACCAAGATATATGGGTATTATTTCAGAAACGGTACCTTGCCTCCAGGTAATAAAATATTTAGATAGATGAAATTTTCCATCACACAAGAGTCGAACTTAGATCAGAGTAAGGTTACTCAAATACATTCAATAGGTATTGAGATTGATAATTATATAAAAAATGAAAATTTTGGATCTTCTATTGAAAAAATCATTATTGGAGTCGTCTGTGTAAAGCCTGAATTTGAACAGTTTTTTAAGGTAAGAAAGCCAAAATATGTAAAGGAGAAGACGGAAACACATAGTGGAACTTCAGTGTCAATTTCCAAGGTCTTTACTTTTGATGTTAAACTTGATTACAATAGTTATTTAGCTCTTGACGGAGATGACTTAAGGAATAGCCTATTAAAAAAAATAATTGAATCATTATCTAATTTGAATAACCTGCCAAAGCAAATAGTAGATTTTAATAAAGTGGATTTTATAGAGAAGTTGAAAGGTTTATCTGGTATTAATTGAAAGATTTTTGAAGTGCTACTGACAATAGAAATATTAAGATGAAATTAATTAAGTTTTTTTTACCTCTCCTGGTTTTTATTAGTGTTACTGCTAGTGCCCAAATAGCTCCATCACCTGATGCGACTTCATATATGCATAATAACACTGCGGAGGATTTATATCGTGGATATATTACAGAGTCCATTCCTCTATGCAATGTGGAGGCCAATAATAGTTATAATGTACCTATAGTACTGAGTTATCAAACAAGAGGAATTAAAGTAAGGGACATTGCTTCTTCGGTGGGCTTAGGCTGGGATCTTAGCGCCGGAGGTGCCATTACACGTGTAATGAGAAGTCAACCAGATGATAATTCACTCTTTTATAATGAACTCAATTCATCAATTGTTAAAGAAGCGATTGATAATTCTAAAAAGGGATATGACTTTGAGAAGGATATTTTCTACTACAGCTTTCCCGGAGGTTCTGGAAAATTTGTGAATCTAAGTAATTCTATGGGGTATGCTGGAGCTCCTACTGCTACCCTTTTTTATGGCCTTCCCTATACAGATAATAAAATCGAGTTCAATTACGGAGGAACCACCGCTTCAAGTTGGGTAATTACGGACACGAAAGGAATAAAATACTACTTTGGGACAACTGAAGAATCTAGAGAGATAACTCATTCCATGTCCTATGAAGAAGGAAAGTCACCAAAGGCGAATGCAGATCTTACGTATATCTCCACCTGGTACCTAACAAAGATTGAATTTCCGGATCTTCCATCAACTGATGATATCACATTCATATATGAAAGAAATGAAGAGAAACTAATAAGCTCGGAAACATCCATTACAAAAACGTATGATTTAGTTGAAGATCATGTTGTAGTAAGAACTTGGAAAACTGATCAAACAAGGGATTTCACCTTTGAGGCTCTTGTTCATGATGAATATGGAAGCACAGCGTTGGATATTTATGGATGGTTTACACTTTCTATTTGGTCGTCTATTGATCTAAGTGGGGGATCCAGCGGGCCAACTGTGGGTTACCCTTATGTTAACGGAGGTTGGTCAAAAGACGAAACTATTTTAGAAAGCCCGTGTTCTGAGGTATATCCTTGTGATCAAAGAGCAAAGCAACTCATTGCACCGTATTCTGGAGTATCTTACTATAGAGATTTTCGAATTCGTGACTTTGCAACAGTAGGTGACTTTCAGGTACGATCACATCAAATTTATCGCAAACCAGATAGTCCGGTTACTAAAAAATTTATTTCTGATTTAGAAATGACGACTTCACGTATTTCTACGATAAAGTCAAAAAAGAGTAAAGTCAATTTCTTATGGGGATATAGGCAAGATTTTAATGAAAAATTGGATCAAATACAGGTATTAGATCATTCTAACGAAATTGTCCATACATTTCAAATGTCTTATGATTATTTCCAATCTAGTACCTGTACTGGAGATTATCAGAATTGTAAAAGGTTGAAACTTACCTCGGTTTCTAAGAATGGGGCAAACCTTGCATCTTTTGGGTATTTGGATGAGGAGTCTTCAAGCTATAACCTTCCTGAAAGGACATCCAGTAAACTTGATAAGTACGGATATTACAATAGTTCTGTAGGAGGCTTGTTTCCTGGAATTTCATTCAGCACTATTCAAAAAATTGAATATGATCCAAAGTCCCCAAATTACAATGCTGCCTTATTAAATTATCCACCTGCTAAAATAAATATTGGTGGAAGTACTAGAAATGAAAGTGATAAGGCAAAAGCTAATATTTTGTGGAAAATCAATCTACCACAAGGTGGTAAGAAGGAGTTTACCTATTCAGCTAGATCTGGTGGTGGAGTTAAGATTGATAATGTTTCTATTTACGATGAAGCTAATAACTTAGTAACCAGCAAAAGTTACACTTTTGAGTCTCCTAAAAGGCCTTCAGCAGCATTGAATTCACCATTATTTGGTATTTCAGTCACCTTATACTCTCATTCACCATATTTATATTATGATTATGCCGAAAATACCGGGTATGGCAAGGTTACTATTACAGATGATATTCTTGGATCTCAAATCATTCATGAATCATATTCGGGATCCTTTAAGGATTATAGTAGAAAATCTCTTAGGAAAAGCAATTGGGAAAAAGAAGAGGACCTTAAGGAGTCTGTTTTTCCTTATTTGCCACCTGTTTTCGATCCAAGGTTTGGATTGCCCAAAATGACTACCTATAAGGATGAATCTGGGAAAACCTATAAAGAGGATGTGTATAGCTACGAATTTGGAGAATCAGACTATACGTACAATGAACACAGTGTTTTCAGGGCAGACAATGGCAAATACGCCATGGCTCAGTCAACCCAACAATTGAGACCGTTTTACCTTAGGACTGTAAAGAATACTTCAATCGAAAATGGTGTAACTAAAAGCTCAAAGACAGAATTTGGATATCATGATACTCATAAAACATTACTTTCTTCTAAAGAGACATATGAAATTGATGAGGAGGATAATAAGGTTGACAGACAAGAAATCAATAGTTCCTTGGTAAAATACTATTATCCAATGGATAAGACATTCTTAAAAAGAATTTATAGCCAAAGTGTCCTGAATGAGATGGTTTCCGAGAATATTATTGGTGCTCCCATTCAAACGGTAAATGCCGTTAAGTATCCAGGAAAGTTAGTGTTCGATATGGTTGGTGCAAGTGTGACTACCTTTAGAAAGCAGCATACGTTCATAAAGCCATATGAAGTTTATGAACCTGTAATAACAGCCCCACAAAATATAGTTCTTTGGGGTAATGATCTGGATTTGGTGAATACGTTAGGATATAACGAGCAAGGTCTATTGGCAAACGAAAAGAGGCGAAATGAGATTGAAGTAATTTATGATTATGACTCTAAGGGATATTTGAAGACCACAACTATTGATCCAGGACCTGATGCATTAATGAGAGAGACAAAATATACCTATAAAAATCTTGTTGGCTTGAAATCAATAACCCATCCAAATGGAAGAAAGATGTATTACGAATATGATTCAAGAAACAGGTTACATCTCACTAAGGATAACGAAAAGAATATCATCAAGCGATACCGATACAATCTTGCTTCTGAAGAAAATGATGGTAATCTAAGAGCAAGTATTGCAACTTATGACGGCTTTAATCTTGTTAATCAATCTATTTCACTAAAAGCCATTGTTTATGGAAATTCCTATGGAACTCCAGGCTATAAGTGGGATAATGGTCAAACAGGAGAATCAGCTTCATACCGATTTTACTCGCCAGGAGAATATACGGTCTCTGTAAAAGTCACTAACCCAGATCATCCAGATATTGAAACAACAGCAACGAGGGTTGTTACAGTGTATGATGTAAAAGCTTCATACGCTATTTCCGCACCTAATGAGGTTGAACTTTGCACATCTGGTGGTATAGGAGAGTTTGATGATTTCACACCAACAGAGCAGCAAGATGACATTACGCAAACTGTAGATGGAAGCAATGGCACCTATCCATATGTTTGGGTAACCATCAATTCTGATGGTACGGGTGCTGTGTGTCAAGAACCTGGCTACAGAAATGCTAAGCTTGAATACAAAAACTACGCAGGACAATGGATTGAATTTAGCAACTCAAGATCAGGTGAGCTGCCAGAGGATGCATTTAGATATCAAGGAACACCATTTAACATTGAGATACGTGGCGAATACACAGATAACTGCAGTACATTCCTTTACACTCCCACCAAGTCAATTAGTATAATTAGTTGCAGCTCCTCCAATGGAGGAGGAACAGGAGGTGATGGAGATGGAAATGGAGGTGATGGAACAATCGATGATACATTTGATACTGGAAATGGTGGAGGAATGAATTAACTATCATTGTATAATGCTCAGAATTGGATGTTTGTGTGTCATTCTTGTTCTTTTTCAAAGAGACCTTATCGCTCAGATCAAATTTGATGTGAACGTCTCTGAAAAGCACCTGAAAAAAGTAGAAAGATCCAAGGACGCTCGCTCAAAACTCAAGAACTACAAGGAGCTTTATTCAAAAGACAGTCTAAGAGTAGCCAAGAAGGCTTGGAGGACTTATAGAAAAGAGAATAAAGACAGTCTGAAGTCTGTCGGTAAGTGGAAGGAAGCTAAGGCGCACCAAAGAGAAATTCTTCTAGGCGAATATCAAATCAAGGAGCCGAAGGAGTACGCAATAGACTATACGAAATTTGAGCCTCCAATAGATTCAGTTGACTGGGCATTGCAGGAACTCTCCAGGAGAGGAGATTTTGAACAAGTTCAAATAATCTACGAAGCTTACGCGCAGTATGACTCTTCCTATATCGATCAGTTCCACCCAGACTCTACTAGTCTGGACAGCCTTATTTTATCAGATCGGTTCAAAATGAAAGAACGATTGGAATCGTACTTACCACCAGAACTAGCTCAGGAGAGTGACAAGAAGATTGAACAGCAACTATTGTATGGTGAAATGGATGAATATGGCCAATTGAAGAAAATTGATCGCTCAGGAGTTTCAGATTTCTTCAAAAAGATATCTCCGGAGGAGTTTACTAAATCACAGCTTTCGCTAAAAGCCGCTAAGGAAAAATATTCAACCATTCCAGATCTGAGCAAAGAAGAGGAGGGAATAAAGCGCAAATCGCTTAAGGGGGCTCCTCTAAAAGAACGATTGTTCCTCAATGGAAACATTGCGATTCAATCAACGGACCCTGTCATTCTAGATACAAATATTCAATTAGGTTTTCAATGGAATAAGTCCTTTTCAACAGGGCTAGGGCTTTTGCTAAGGGAACAGCTCAATGATCGGGATTCATCAGCCTTAACTGGTGACGCCCATGGGTTTAGCTTCTTTGCGAATTATGATATTCTAAAAGGCTTTTTTCTTTATGGAGAATACCAGTTAGTCAAAAACAAGTCGCTCTTCCAGGAGACTATCAGACCTGCATCTTGGCAATATGCCGCACTTTTAGGCGCAGGGAGACGATTCAGTATATCCAAGAAAGTCAGCTTGAGCGTGTCATTGCTTTATGACTTTAACTACAAGAAAAACACGCTGAATCAAAGACCATTGGTTCCAAGGATTGGGTACAATTTTTCTTTTTGATAAATCTAAAGCTCGCTCAATCAAAAAAAAGCAGATTCGTTGCTGCTTCCTTTTAGTGATTCAATTTATGCACGAAGGTCGGGCAACTTAGCTTTTTCCTATTGTTAGGAGTCTTGTATGGGTCTTTTGGCATCTTAAAATTGTATACCAAAGAAAATTCATGTGCACCACCACCGCTCACAGGATCTAATTTCGAGAGGTTGAGGTCGAAGCTATAGTTAAATTCAAAGTTGTAATACTCAACTCCAGTGACTAAGATGATTGCGTCTTGATTTAGTCTTCCAAAATCATTTTTAAGCAAAGGCATACCTCTATAATACAATCCAATGATGATTGGCTGCAGATGTACCGAAGCGCCTGCATCAATTTGCTGAAATTGACCCTGTCTCCTGTAAAGAATACTTGGTGCAATACTTGGCACAATCGTCCCGATGTTTACAAGTTTCTGTAATGGATACCTACTTCCAATGTGAAATGAGTATCGTATAGGCAAGTTGTCTTCACCTTCTAGAAGAGACCTATTAGGGCGTGTTAAGTGATCGATACCTACTCCAAACCAATTTTTCTTTGTATATATCAAGATGCCTGTTCCGATATCCCAATGATTTTTTAGGCGGATGGAATTAATTTGAGGGTCTTGAGATGGAGTTCCATCGACTCCAAAATCTACTTGATCCCCAAGGACAAGTTTGCTTCTATCAATGTCTCTAAATGAATAACCAAACTTTATTGCTGGCCGAACGACAACTTTATTATTAAGATTTGCTTCATACGAGTAAATAAAGGCGGCAGTTGTATTTCTTAAACCTGCAGTTCCTTCTTGTTCTGAACTCACGATTGCTCCAAACCCACTATTGATGTTGCCAGCATTATAATCTATTGAAGCAGTGGAATTCGAAAAAGCTTGTGGTAAATTGGGCCATTGGATGCGATGAATAAACACAGCTCTTGTATCCGGAGCAGTTCCCGCGAAAGCTGGATTAAGATAGATCGGATTTGAGTAGAACTGAGAATACTGAGCATCTTGTGCACCGGAAATAAGTGCATAGGTCATGCAAGAGATGTAAATCCAAAGATTCTTCATTAACGTATCAGGGTCACATCGCCCACTTTTATAATATCCTTACCGTCCGAGAACCTCAGCTCTAATTTATATACATAGACTCCTGAAGGAGCCAACTTGTTTCGATAATACCCATCCCATCCTTTGCTCTGACTACTACTCTCAAAAATTAATTCTCCCCATTTATTATAAATGAACATTCTAAATCTTTCTACTCCTTCAAGGCGGGGGAGAAATACGTCATTGATTCTGGATGGATCAGTCCCAGAACCGACTTCTCCACCTGTAGCACCGTTTAAACTAGGAGTAAATGCGTTTGGGGTATTTACCTGACCACCAGAAATAGCTTCTACTTCGGCTGAGCGAAAGAGCGTATCCACACATCCGAAATCATTTCTAGCAATTAGGGTGATGTCATAAAACCCTTCTTCAGTGTATGCATGGCGAGGATCCGAATCAGTTGATGTAACACCGTCTCCGAAATCCCAAAAAAAGGAAGTTGCATTGTCACTTAGGTTCTTAAATACTGCTTCCTGATCGGGAATAAAAACGACTCTGGTTGATACAAGAAAATCAGCAAATGGTCTTTCAAAGACTGAAATATATTGTTCTTTCTCTATTTCTGAATTTTCACCTACCTCATTTTGTCCTCTAAGTCTTACCGTAAAATTTCCCCCAGCAAAGAACGTGTGTGTAGGATTATCAGATCGAGAGATGCTTCCATCTCCAAATTCCCACAAGAACTCTCCAGGTACTGCGAACTGCGAAAGGTTGGTGAATTGAACGGTCAAAGCAGCACAACCTTCCAAAATATCAGCTTCAAAATCAAGAATAGGAGCTGTTGGAATTACAGTAACTGTTTGTGAACTTTCAACAGTGCAGAAATCATCTGTTACAGCTAAGGTAATTTCATAGGTGCCAAATCGATCATAATCGTGAGATACTGCATCAAACCCTGAGAATGTACTACCATCTCCAAAACTCCATTCATACGTAAGTCCCGCTCCAATGGAACTATTATTTGTAATGATTACTGTATTATCAGGAAGCTGAAGTGTTGTGGTAGATAATATGAAATTCGATACCAGATCTGGACGTTGTTTTTCAATGGTTTCATTTAAAACTTCTGGATCACTTTGACATGAAGCAAGATTGGTGGTAATTAAAGAAAGCTGAGCATTGATGTCATTTCCCGTATTTGGCTCTCGATTGTACGAAATCATTATTTCATCATTGTTATCAACAATGATGTCAGGAGCAGGGTTAAAGCTCCAATCATAGTCGGCTAGACCCTTTTGTACCGCTTCAAGTGTGAAATTCACCCGTTCGCAATCTTCTTCGCGCTCTAGGCTATAAGTTGAGATTGGTTGTGGGCTTATTTGAATATTAACCGTATCATTGGCTATACAGACACCTGTTCTTTCTGCTTCCAAAACCATTCGATAGTTAACAATGGTGGCAGAAGTATTAATGATTTCATAGTCCAATTCATGAAAGTCTGCATCACCACTATTCTTTGTTATTGGATATCCTAAAAGTAAAGCATCATCAGGATCTAGGAGAGACCATCGATATAGGTCTGCCGTCAAACTTTGAGTTGCGGGATCAACAAACACGGTACTTGTCCAAGGAGAACAGTTCGTGTTGAACACATTATATGCAGGATCATCAAATTGAGCTTCTTCATCAGGAGAAACTCTTATACTTTCAATCGTACTAAAAGTCACACAACCATCAGTGGATTCAGCTCTTAATTGAATGAAATAAGTCCTTGTTGTATCGTCAGGATTTATGAAAGTAAAATCAAGTGTGGGTGACGGGAATAGTGTGTTCGATATAAACCCAGAAGGAGGATGGCTTACGTCCAATCGATAAGAAGATGGCAATCCTGGATTGTTTGATAGGTTAGTAAAAGTGATTTCGTCTCCAGGACAAATATCTCCAATAGCATTATTCGATACCTGAGCTACAGGGTTGGGGTTGATTGTCACTGGTTGACTTATAATGTCAGAACAGCCACCCTTCATTGTAGTCATCCTGAGTGCAACCGTGTAAGTGCCTGCGACAGAGGTTATGGGCTCAACACCGGTAGCGATATCCATTCCATTTAGAAACCAATCAAAGTTTGCATTATTGGTTCTTGTCAGTTCCACATTAAATGTGCCATCAAAACTAAAGTCCCATTCGTATAAGTCCACTTCATCGTCATCGACTTGTGTAGTTAGACTCAGAATAGGATCGGCAATAGCTGAAAAAGTTGTTCTAGCATCTTCGCAAGCTTCGTTTGAATCAAAACTGGGTTGTGGTCTGCCATAGACAAAAACAGTGTCTTGATCTACGCTTCCGCATAGCGTAGATGTATTTCTAGCCACTAAGCGAACAATCGTATATTCTTCGGCAGAGAAAGTTCTGGTAAAATCAGGTACAGGGTCTACTAAAAAAGAGCCATCAGTAGGTTGAGTGCTTATAAGTATGTCATTCTCGTCATAAAATTCATATCTAAATTCTGTGTTAGGCTGATCGATTGTGTTATCTCTGAAACCAACAGTAAATACGTCTGCGCCTGTTTGACAAAAGTCAGGGTTGATAGGGGCAGCAAAAGCACCATCATAAAAATCAAAATCAGCTACTGCATCAGGAGAGAGATTGACAAAATCATCATACTCAACAACACAAACCCCATCTGCATTAGGATCAGTTGCAATAAGTCGAACCAATTTTTGTCCACCATTTTCAAATGAAAAAGTGGGGTTGACATCAGTGGAAAAATCTAAAAAAGGATCTGTATCCGCAGGACCATCATAAAACTCCCAACGAAAATTGTATGGGCCACCTGGAGTATTATTATCAAAATAGATATCTGAGTTGATACAAAACTCAGTAAGAATAGCTCCTCCAGGGCCACCATCTCTAGCATCATAATCAGGAACAGGTGGGGGAATTACCTGAATAACCAGTGTTTCTGTAACCGCATCTACATAATTTGGATTGGCTTGGTCGCCATTAAATGGATTGCATGTATTCCAGTTGTACAGTGTGATTTCAAATGTGGTACCTATCAGATTTGCTGCATTTGCAGGTGCTGATATAGGAAATGTAGAATGGATAGGAACATCAGCAGGAAACGGAACTTCTTCAACGAGCCCAAAATGACCTCCCGTAACCATAAGCCCGGCTGTACCTCTAGTCTGAGGAGCTGTTAATGATCCATCTGGCTGAGTTACCGTGACAGGACCTCCGTCAACGAGTGTCAAGTCTCTAAATCTACCAACAGCAGGTACTGGATCTGTTCCGTACACAAACTGCACCCATCTGGAAATTTGATTTGGGTTATCTGGATTGTCATTTATGTTGCAATTAAAAGTAGAAGCATCATCAAATACCACATTAGTAAGTGCTGTATTTAGGCAGATGTCATATCCACCTGGGTCAAAAGCAATGACTCCTCCATTTTCATCGTCTACATTCCATGAGGGAACAATTTGGGTTTGTTCTGAAGTCTCACAGATATCGCCAGCAACAATAATAAAAGCCTGAGCTTCAAAAAAACACTCTGGCCCGGTATCAGGGTAAGGAAATGGCGTAGCTGTTGCTTGAAAAGTCCTATTTGCATTCGAGACAGTAAGTCCTAGGCCTGAAATAGTTTCTGTTGTGTTTGCAGGATCATTCCATGTGAATTCTATTTCAATGTCTGCAGGATTCTGCGCTACATTGAAAGTATAGGTTACGGTAAAAGTGTTTACGGTAACAGGAGCGCATGTACCGTCGGCACTGAAGTCGACGCTGATGGTTGTACTTAAAAGACTGCATTGACCAAAACCTACAAGAAAGGCCAGGACCAGCGAAAAGGTGAGATAAAGCCGGGTGATCATGTATGGAAATAGAAATATTCAAAGATCAAATGTACTCATTTGAATATTTCTATAATGCTAAAATTCAGGAAATATTGTGCAAATACAACAATATGTTTACCCTTAATGAATAGAGTACGTTTCAAGCTGGTTATTCATATTTCAATGTCTTTGCGGGATCAAGCTGGGCAGTCTTAAAAGTATGAAAACTGACTGTCAAAAAAGCAATCAACAATACGATGAAAGCGGCTAATCCAAAGAATAGGAAATTGATGGATACATGGTAAGGATAATTCTCTAACCATCCACTCAAGAAATACCATGCAGTAGGCCAGGCAATCAAATTTGCAATCCCGATAAGAATTAGAAAATCTCTGAACATCAATTGGATGATGCCAGAAGTAGATGAACCTAGTACTTTCCGTATTCCGATTTCCTTGGTTTTTTGAACGGCGGTATATGATGAAAGCCCGAAAAGCCCAAGGCAACCAATTACGATCGCAAGGATGGTGAAAATTAAAAACAGATCTCTGAAACTCTTTTCAGATTGATAGTAGCTATCAAAGTAACTATCGAGGAAGAAGAATTCAAACGGATTCCCGGCAAAACTCTGATCCCATTGTGCTTTTACAACGCCTACCGTTTCTTCAATATTGCTAGTACTCATTTTCACCATCATATATTCATGATTGTATTGTTGTAGAAAAAACCCAAGTGGCTGCATAGCTTCTTGTAGGGACTCGTTGTGGATATTTTTTAGTACCCCAACAACCTGCGGTTTCCATTGGAATCGATCTATTGAAACATATTTGCCTACAATCTCTTCTGGGGCATATCCTAAAGCTCTGGCACCATATTCGTTAATAACAATGGCTGTGTCAGGATCTTTGATGAAATCTCTTGAGAAGTTTCTTCCTGCCAACATCTCCATGCTCATCAGATCAAAGAGCTCATAATCCATGCTGCTGAATGCGAAGGTGGTAGCTTGCTCAGGATCTTGATCTAGTTTTCTAACCTGAGTTTTAAAACGAAGTTTCTTGCCGGGAAGCATTCCCGACCCTGCAACATCCGAAATTGCGGGCTGGTCTGCTAGGCTGTTCTTAAAAGACATGTAATCATTTTCAGCTTGTACATTCGATGTATCCCGAGTCGCAGGACGCTCAACAACCATTATCTGTTCTGTGCTATAGCCCAGATCCTGATTTTGCATGAAAGACATCTGCTCGTATACGATGAGTGTGCCAATTATCAAAGCAACTGAAGTAGTGAATTGCATCACCACTAATGCCTTTCTAAGCAGTATTCCTTCACCTTTTCCCTTAAATTGACCTTTAAGCACTTCGACCGGTCGGAATGATGATAATACCATGGCTGGATAAAATCCAGTAAGCAATGATCCTCCCACCCAGAAAATTACAGCACTTACCCAAAACCAGGGTTGGGCCCAGATAATGAAGGAAGATGGTGTGCCGCCGATATTGTTGAAAAGGGGAGTTATCACAACTATCAGAGTGAAAGCAATCAGAATAGATAAGAAAAAAACAATACTTGACTCAATTAAAAAATGAATGATGAGTTGAGACTTTTGTGAGCCTACAACCTTTCGCAACCCAACTTCTTTTGCTCTTTCTACAGACTTAGCAGTGCTTAGGTTTACATAATTGATGCAGGCGATAATAATTATAAACCATGCGATGATGGATAGATATCCAACCGCATCACCATTCCCATTTATCTCTGCCTCATCGGTTAATCTGGATGTAAGGTGTATATCTTTAACTGGTTGTAGAAGCAAAACGTTTTCACCATTTTGCTCCTGTAATTCAGGTTTGTATTTTCTTACTAAATCCACAAGTTTATATTCCAACTGCTTTGGGTCAGTTCCTTGTTCTAACTGAACATATGTATAATAATCCTTTCTACCCCAACCTATTTTGTAGCGCTCTATAGCTCCATCATATCTTCCGTAGATCGTCGAGAATGAGATGAGGACATCAAACTTCAGATGCGTATTGGTAGGGTGATCTTTGAATACTCCTGTGACAATACATGGTTCATCGTTGAAGTCATCATCCTCTAATCTTAGCGTTTTGCCAATTGGGTCTTCATCTCCGAAGTAGTTCCTAGCCATAGTTTCAGAAATTACCATAGTAAATGGGGCTTCAAGCGCCTTTTCACGATCTCCATGAACCATTTCGTAGGAAAAAAGACTGAGAATGGAAGCGTCGGCGTATAAGAATTTTTGCTGCTTGAAAACGATGGGGCCGTTTGGCGCTTGTTCCCATGTGATAATTACATTGTTTTTGGAGCCCATGTTATACAGACGAGCATAATCCACTACTTCGGGGAGTTCTTCTTTCATTGCAGCTCCTACACCAGCATAATTTTCCGAACTTTTATAGATAAGCTCACCATTTCTATAAACATCTAACTGTACACGATAGATATCATCACCATTTTCCATGAAGTTCTCATAACTTTTCTCATAAGCCACATAATGGCTAATTAGCCAAAAAGCGCACAAGCCAATAGCTAAGCCCAAAACGTTTAGAGAAGTGAAAAATCGCTGCTTGAGCAGGTGACGAAATGAGGTTAAGAAGTAGTTCTTTATCATGTTAGCAGAGTCTGTGTACCAGAATAACTTACTGAGGCACAACTTAATGGTTACATGCTAGATGTAAAGAATCAAGAATAAGTTTCAAATTGACGTTCAGATGGATGAATTACTACTTGCCTTTCAATACCTTCATCATTCTGCTGGCAAACACAAAATCGTTCAGCTCTTCAACATCTGAGTTTGCAATTTCATCACTAGAGCCTTCCCAAAGCTTTTTGCCTTTATATAGGAAGCTGACCTTATCTCCAATCTCCAATACTGAATTCATATCATGTGTGACTACCACAGTAGTGGTCTGATATTCGTCAGTAATATCTTTAATGAGATTATCAATTCGAATGGATGTTTGAGGATCCAATCCAGAGTTAGGTTCATCACAAAAAAGGTAGTTGGGGTTAGTTACAATGGCTCGTGCAATTCCGACTCTCTTTTTCATTCCTCCGGAGATTTCTGAGGGCATCTTTTTGTTTACATTTTCCAGTCCGACACGTTCCAAACAAAAGTTTACTCGCTCTAGCTTTTCTTCCATGGACTGCTTTGTGAGTACATTTAGAGGAAACATGACGTTTTCCTCCACATTACTACTATCGAATAATGCACCTCCTTGAAACAACATGCCCATTTCGCGGCGCACTTCTGTCTGTACATCTTTGTTTGCGTTGGCAAAATCTCGATTATCAAAGGTGACACTTCCTTGATCAGGTTTTACCAAGCCAACGATACATTTAAGAAGAACACTTTTCCCAGTTCCACTTGCTCCAATAATAAGATTGGTTTTGCCTTTATCGAAAGTCACAGAAATTCCACTTAGAATCTGTTTATCAGCAAAAGACTTATGGATATTGGTAACTTCAATCATGATGTTAGAAGAGGAGCTAGTAAATAAGCTAGAAGTAAATTGGCTGCTAAGATGGCAATACAGCTTTCTGTAACAGCTTTTGTAGAAGATTGACCTACTTCCAATGCGCCTCCGGAAGTAAAGAATCCTTTAAATGATGAAATGGCAGCTACTAAAAATCCGTAAACCACAGCTTTAATGATTGCAAATACCACCTGAAACGGTACAAACTCTATTTGAATACCAGTTATGTAATCAGTAGTGGAGATTACACCAGTCAGCATTGAAACGATATACCCTCCCGTGATTGCAACAAAGGCTGCAATTATTACCAAAACTGGAAACATAAAAACGGAGGCAATAATTTTTGGCAACACCAGATATGATGTTGAGTTTATTCCCATGACTTCAAGAGCATCAATTTGTTCAGAAATCCGCATGGTTCCTAGTTCTCCTGCGATATTAGAGCCAACCTTACCTGCATAGACAATGGCAGTTATAGTAGGAGCGAGTTCTAATAAAGTCATATCTCTTACTACCCACGCTATAGTCGTATCGGGAATTAATGGTGAGATTAAATTGTAAGCAGTCTGAACTGTTGTAACTGCTCCCATAAATCCGGAAACAAGAACAACAAGGAAAACAGAATTATAACCTACTTTAATACTTTCATCAACTACCCGGCTTACGTAAGTTCCAAAGGATTCCCTTCGAACAAACAACTGACCTAGAAACAAAACAAATTTCCCTAAACTCTCCATTTAATTGCGTGAGCTAAGATTGTTAGCTTTGTCAAACATAACACCTTAAGGAATAACCAGAAAGCTAAATATGAAATCGTTGTTAAAATTCCAGGCAATTTTCCAATATTGATAAATTGAATTTTGATATCAGATTCTACACAAACTTTGACTCAATAAAATAATAGTATGAATATTTCAGAAAGATTGGTCGTAATAACAGGAGGAACGAAGGGAATAGGTAAAGCATTGGTGCATCGATTTGCTTCAGAAGGATGGCCTGTTGCAACATGTGCCCGAAATGAAGGAGACCTAAGTAAATTGAGAAAAGAAATTCATGAGCAATATGATGTGCTTATACATACGTTTGCCGCAGATCTTTCAAAGAAGGAAGGTGTAGTTGAATTTATAGAATTTGTTCGAATGACAACAAAAACGGTAGAGATATTGATCAATAACACAGGTGTATTCATCCCTGGTCTGGTACATGAAGAAGAAGAAGGAACTTTAGAGAAGATGATCAACACCAACCTCTACAGTGCTTATCATATGTCCAGAGCTATCATTCCTCAAATGAAACAAGGAAATAGTGGTCATATCTTCAACTTGTGCTCAGTAGCTAGTCTAAAGGCTTATCCTAATGGGGGTTCTTATTCAATTTCAAAATTCGCCTTGTATGGCCTGTCCCAAGCATTACGGGAAGAACTTAAGGAATTCGGCATTCGAGTGACTTCTATATTGGCAGGTGCCGTCAAAACCCCTAGTTGGGATGGAGTAGAACTGCCTGATGAAAGATTTATGAAGCCTGAAGATATTGCTGAAACCATCCATGCAACTTATCGGTTGAGTGAACGAACTGTAATAGAAGACATTGTTTTAAGACCACAACTAGGAGATATATGATCCAGAAATACTGTAACAGTCTTACTCAGTATTCACGACGAAAGACCAGAGAAGTTTATATAGGAGAAGTACCATTAGGAGGTGACAATCCTATACGTGTTCAATCGATGACCACTGTAGATACCATGGATACTATGGGTTCGGTGGAACAAACTCTTAGAATGGTTGAATCTGGATGTGAATATGTACGTATCACTGCACCCAGTATCAAAGAGGCACAAAATCTAGAAAACATAAAGAATGAACTTCGAAAGAGAGGCTGTAATGTGCCTTTGGTAGCAGATATTCATTTCACGCCCAATGCAGCTGAACTAGCTGCAACCATCGTTGAAAAAGTGCGAGTGAACCCTGGAAATTACGCTGATAAAAAGAAATTCGAGCAAATTGAATATACCGATCAAGCTTATGCAGATGAGCTTAGACGTATTGAGGATAAGTTTTCTCCATTGGTTGAAATCTGCAAAGTGAATAATACGACTATTCGAATCGGTACGAATCACGGTTCGCTTTCAGATCGAATCATGAGTAGGTATGGAGATACGCCCCTTGGCATGGTTGAGTCGGCGCTTGAGTTTATTCGCATCTGCGAAGCAATGGACTATAAAGACCTGGTGGTTTCTATGAAGAGTAGCAACCCGCAAGTCATGGTCCAAGCATATCGTCTGTTGGTAAATAAACTAGACGAGGAAGGGTTGGAGCCATACCCACTTCACCTTGGGGTTACCGAAGCAGGAGAGGCAGAAGATGGACGGATTAAATCGGCTGTAGGAATAGGCACTTTGTTGGAAGATGGATTGGGAGATACTGTTCGAGTGTCGTTGACGGAGGAGCCAGAAGTGGAAGCTCCGGTTGCGAAAATCATGGTGGATAGATTGCTTAAAAAATCAAACCAATCCAAAATTGAATCTATTGAAAATTATCCGGTAAACCCATTTGAATATCACCGAAGAGAAACGGAAGAAGTGCTCAACTTTGGACATGAAAATGTACCAAGAGTGATTGCGGATTTCTCTAAAAAGGAGAAGGTGGAAGTGAAAGATCTGAAGGCGATCGGTCATTCTTACCTACCTGAACTAGACAAATGGGGCATGAATGATTTGGGGGCAGACTACATCTATACTGGTTCGAATCCTGTTGAGTTTATGCTACCTAATGGACTCAAAGAGGTCATAGATTATAAAACCTGGCAATCAGGTAGTGATCAAATAAATAGATTCCCATTAATATCTGACTTGCAGGAAGTTAATCATATTCATAATAAGTTAAACTTCATACTGATAGATGCAAATGATTATGACCAAATAATATTTGGTTTTGTTAAGAAAAGTGCTAATACAGTGCTTATACTGCACTCTGAGCAAGCACATGCCACAGCAAGCATCCGTAGATTCGTTGTTGAACTCATGAACCAAAATATTCATGTTCCCGTGGTTTTACGGCAAACCTATTCAGAGCTTTCAGAAGACGAACTCATGATCTACGCCTCTACTGACGCAGGTGCTTTGTACATCGATGGTGTTGGAGATGGCATCATGCTTTCTCCTGAAAAGACATCATCTGTTGACCAACTAAAATTATACAATAATACGGCCTTTGGAATTCTTCAGGCAGCTCGAACTCGCATCACCAAAACAGAATATATCTCATGTCCATCATGCGGAAGAACGCTGTTTGATTTGCAAGAAACTACGGCGATGATTCGTAAGCGTACCGATCACCTCAAAGGCGTGAAGATTGGAATTATGGGATGCATTGTGAATGGACCTGGAGAGATGGCAGATGCGGACTTTGGCTATGTAGGTTCAGGTAAAGGCAAGATCACCTTGTACAAAGGGCAAGAAGTTGTGAAGCGAAGTGTTCCATCCGAAAATGCGCTCGATGAGCTTATTGAACTAATCAAAGAAAACGGTAAATGGGTAGAGCCGGAGGGAGTGGAAGTTTAATAGGATCTACCAAATTGAAGGGCATCAGATATTTCTTTTTCTAGGATCACACTTGCTTTGAGCTCAGAGAAGAAAACCCTGATAATCAATGTAATTAAAGTTTAGTTTGTAGGTCCAATTAGCTGATCGTTTCAACGCAATGAAAATAAGAACTCAGGCATATCTATTGTTAGCTGTTATTGCTTTGTCATGTAAGCAAAAAGAGGATATAGGTGTCATATATCGGGATGATTTCGAATCTTATTCAATAGGTACTTTTCCTGCAAGTCCATGGCAGAAAGAGGGAGAAGGAAAGATATTTGTAGACGATACTCGATCTGTGAGTGGAACAAATTCTGTACACTTTATTACTGGAGAAGGATATTCTGAAAGAGGATTTTTGAAGCTTCCAGTCAATCAATTTTTTAGGTCAGAGGAAAATGAGTATTACGGTAGTGTCAATTTCTGGGTAAACAAAGCCTCACCTGATGGAATACACTGGACCATGATTGAGAACATCGGTAAAGTCTCTGGTCAGGAATTTTCAGCAATGGTACGATATGGAGGACAACATGCCGGGCGTTTTATGGCCAACTACGATACTGATGGTATCAGCACAGATTGCTGGCAACACTCTCAAACTAAACTACCGGAGAAAGAATGGTTCAACATCAAGTGGTATTTCAATGGTAAAGAGAACCTGATGAAGTTTTGGTTGAACGATCAATTAATTGAGGACTTGACTGTAAAGTCAATCGGAGAAGGTTGTGCTAAGGATGAAAACAATGGTTTATGGTCATTTCCAATTGTCGAAGAGGTCCTGATAGGGTGGGTGGATTACCAAACTGGAGGAGGAGCGAGAGAACTTTGGGTTGACGACTTTATTCTTTCAAGAAGACCTATTATAAAGTGATTTGTTGGCAACAAAAGTCGTTCATGTTTACTATTCCGCACTCTGGCAATAGATAAGTATAGGTTTATTAATTGCAGGTAACATATTCCTGGGTTAAGCAATTAATCAGTAAGGTTTCTTTTAATTTTGAGTACATGCGCTTCACAATGATTTTCTGTTGTCTGTTTTGTTTCTGTTTCCTATCCGAAGCACAAGTAAAAGTTGATGGAAAAGCAACGGGCAAACATGCTAAGGTTATCAATCAGACTAAGGGAGCGAGGCAGACAGCTAAAGAACGAAGAGCTCAAGCAAAGAAACTGAAGGAACAAGCTGAAGCTCGAAAGTTGTATAAACTGAAATATGATAGCATTGAAAGCTATCGAAGAGATTCATTGAGTATTGAAGTAATTTCCAAAGAAGACTCAATTCAGATAGCAGAAGATATTTTAGCTGAAACAAATTTCCCCTTAGAATACAAAGAACTAATACTGAATCCAATAGTACTTAATCCAACCATCAATACCGAGGGTGCAGATAGTGTTGCTTTAGCCAAATCAACGGCATTGTTAGAGAATGAAGCAAAAGAGTTTCTTCCAGAAGAATTGAATACAGTAGAAGACCCCATGAGTGGATTGACCAATCCAGCTGATGGACTTAACTCCCCAGAAGAAGGGCTTACAATTCCATCTAAACCAAACCCTAATCTTGTTAAACCAGAAAAAGCGCAAGAGCTATTTAAGAAAATTGACCCGGAGCAATTTCAAGAAGCTCAGGCTGATATTCAGAAGCTGAAGAAGAAATACAGTGAGCTGCCAGACACACGCTATCCTGAGGAGGGGACAAAGAGGAACTCATTGGAAGATGCACCTTTCAAGAATCGTATCTATTTTGGAGGGAATCTTACCGTACAATCCACTGATCCTTTCATCCTAGACTCTAACCTTCAGTTGGGTTATTGGATAAATAAAAAATGGCTTGGTGGTGTTGGTATAACTTTAAGAGAGCAGTTTAACAATGAAGACTCTACCTCTCTTTTAACAGGAGATGGTCATGGTTATAGTTTATTTACTCGTTACGATATTCCTAAAGGATTCTTTGCATGGGCAGAAGTAGAAAGACAGGTGAATCGTTCTTTCTTTGGTGCCGAAAACCCAACTCCTGCTCAGTGGCAATCTGCCTATATGGTTGGAGTAGGAAGGGAGTTTAAGATAGGTTTCGTTCAGATGATCTCGATGATTTTGTATGACTTTAACTATCGAAATAACGATCTAAATGCAAGACCACTGGTTTTTAAGTTTGGCGTACGTTTTACAAAGAAGCCAGGGGATTGATTTCAGTAATACATCAAATTATTACCTCTTCACAATCTTGCTTGTATAATCACCATTGTTGGACTTCACGTTCAAAATATAGATGCCAGATCGAAGATTATTGGTGTCCATCGTAAAGAAGTTTAGTCCACGTATCAGTGTTTCTTTGTTTGATAGAACAAGCTGACCATTCAAGTTCGTAAGTTGAATTACCAGATCTCCAGCAGTAGGTATATCAAGCTGGATTTCCAAATCATCAATTACCGGATTTGGATACGCTGTTACTAGTAGATCTTCTGAATATGTGATTTCGATGTATTCTATTGGACTCAATGCGACCGTACCATCAAAATCAATTTGTTTGAGTCTGTAATACATATTCCCAGCTGTGGAAGGCTCATTGTCTATGAATGAATAGTTGAGTGTCTCATTGCTATTTCCAGATTCAACTTTGGATTTTACTATTCCAATTACTTCCCAGGCTTTTTCATCGTTGCTACGCAATACCTCAAAACGATCATTATTAATCTCTGATGCTGTAGACCAATTCAATAGATTTGAACTATTTACTCGCTGAGCCGAGAACGAGATCAAGTCCACAGGTAGTGGAGTGGTGCCAGTTCCTAAAGCTGTCTGACTAAATGAGGTGATTCCGTTGAAGGTTGCTGTTCCTGTACCAGGATTAGCTGAGTTTGCGGCGATGATGGTATTCCATGAAGCATTTGACTTACTTGATCGTTTAAACAGGTATACGTTGGATGGATCGGTTTCAGTAAAAACACCTGCGCCATAGGTATAGGTGAGATTAGCGCTCGTAAACGTTCCAGCTCCATAAGTTTCAATAATCCAATAAGGATTATAAATAGTTTCATCTAATGTATTCTCATCTTCTGGCAAAATCCCGATAGGACTATTATCGATTTCGAAAGCGACAACATCAAACGAGCCTGATACTCCGGTAAATTCGATAGATAAGCCAGTTCCAAGAGCAGTTGTTCCATCTCCACTGATAGTAGCTGAATAACTATCCCCTTTGCCAACAGGGGCTGAAGAAGTGGCCCATGTGGCCCCAGATAATGTTCCAATGTTGCTTGTAATGATGTTTTCAGTTGACGTTCCTGTATTTTCATTGAATTGCCAGTAGCCCACTAGATTGGTATCTAACCCATCTTGAATTAGGAAATTGTTTTCTCTTATTTCACTCTCTGTACGTACCGTATTCCATAGTCTAAGTTCATCAACTGTACCTCCAAAGTAATCTGATGGCGTAGCTACTCCATCCCAATCTTGTCCAATGACCCAATCCAATCCATCTGGATCTCCCAAAACTTCAGTAATCGTATTTTGAAATTCTTCGATTCCATCTTTATATACAGTGATTTGTGAAGTGGTTACAGTAAGCTTATTCACTGTTACGGCAATGTGTTGGAGGCCTGTTTCTTTCGTGCCACCCAAAGTTGTAGTTCCTCGCAGGTCAACTTCAATTCCTCCAGCATTAAATCCGATTTTAAAAATATCATTTCCAGTAGCATCATGTTTGGCTAAGAAAGTTTGTCCATCATCTGTAGAAGAAGGAGATATCCATATTTCTGCAGTGAATGATTCATTGATCGCAAGGTTGGATAATGTAGTGTAATCAGTGGTTCCATTAAAAGATAGATGTGTTCCCGGATCATTTTCTGTGACATTTATATTTGCTTCGTTGGTAGGCCCTGAAATCTCAAAATCATCTACCATAAAGCCATCAACTTGATATCCAGCTGCACTGTATCCAGCTGCTGCGTATAAGACAAACCTAAAAGCTACTGTTCCATTTCCTGATAGAAATGAAACATCGTATTCGGTATTTTGATCGGTATAGAAATTCGAGAAACCGTACCTATCGAAAATAACATCTGTTTCCATGCTGAACATAGAATTAGGGCCTCTTTCATACCAGTTAGTTCCGCTGGTGTCATCACCTAATCGTGTCCAATTCTCACCATTATCTGTGGAATATTGAACTTGAACACCAATAGGGGCATTGGCAAAAGCTACTTCCATGCTTTTTCTAAAGCTCATGGTATAAGTGCCGGCCTCTGTAAAATTGAAATTAGGAGAGAACAGAGCACATGAATAATCAGCTTCGGTAATGTCTAATGAAAGAGCAGTTTTCCATCCATTTGTGCCTGAACTTAGTGTGGTTATTGCATTTCCAGGTGTACCTCTTTCCCAGAGATTGATTCCTCCGGCTAGGTCATCAGATCCAAAGTAGTTTTCGTTAGTTTCAAAATCTCCTCCATCTGCAACAGTGAATGGAACTGCTACATTCGGCAGTACATGAATAAACCCTGACTTTGTTTGTGAGTCCCCACCACCATTGATCGTGAGCGTTACATCATAAACCCCGGATCTCTTGTAGGTATGTGATGGGTTTTCTTCGGTAGAGACTCCACCATCACCAAAATCCCACTCCCATGAAGCTGCTTTATAAGAAGCATCCGTGAAATTGATGCTAGCTTCAGCATAGATAGTGTTTTTATCCGAAGTAAAGTCTGCATGTTCAGCCGTGAAAATATCTGAAGTGAAGATGCCTCTGCCATGCGTAGCGGCCACTACCAGGTTATCAGAAGATCGTATCTGCAACATATCAGTTCTTACATTAGCCAGTCCATTGTTTGAAGCTTCCCAAATAGTAGATGTTCCATCGAGATCATCGGTTGACCAAACACCTAGTTCTGTAGCAATTAGGGCCTGATCACTATTGTTTGGATTAAATAGTGCCCATCTCACTGGCATGTCAGGAAGATTTCCTTCTACTGCAGTCCAGTTCGTTCCACCATCAGTTGTTTCCCAGACGCTTGTGACTCCATAGTTTGAAAAAGTAACGAGAAGATGATTATCATCGCCATCTTCTACTGCGACACATGAAATAGATCCGGTAGGAAAACTTGCTCCAGAGATATCACCACCCGCAGGGGAAGAAGCTGCATTGTCTATTTGAAGAATACTACCGTTATTAGTTCCAAAGAATACTCTTTGCGCGGTATTTTGAGATGCAGTGACTGATGTGACTTCAACACTACCAAATCCGGTTACTGAACTAACCGCTGTTAAAGAAGAAGCATTTGCGATGTAATAGTATCCACCTGTCTGCCCACAGTAATAATTATCAGTTGCATCTTCATAGTCAGAAGGATTAATGAAAGCACCATTCGGTTGATTCATGATCAAATCAAATGTTAACCCTCCATCTGTCGACCTGGAAAGAGTTGCTCCTGTAAAGGCAGTAAACTGAAAATTAGAATTATCCTGATCTATGTGTGCAAAACCACCATCACCACCGGTCACTTCCACAATGGAAGCCACCCCAAGGTTGGTTACTTTGGCTGACCCATTGTCTTGTGTTCCACCAATAAATCCAGGATTAAAGGCTGCTGGCTCCATAGCAATGGAATAGAATTGTGAGGTGTTATAACCAAATTCCTTTCTGGTAAAAGTTGGAGTGGTGGCACTTCCATCCTGAGTGGAATAAATTCCACCATCATTGCCGAAATAGATTACATCGGAGCTCCCAGGTTGATAAACGATTGCATGCTGATCGGCATGTACAGCAGTATAGTCGTCCTGACCACTCCAGTTGGTCATTTGAACCCAGGTAGTTCCTCCGTCAGTAGTTCTGAGAAGATCAATTCCACCGATATAAACGACATCTTCATCATTAGGATCTACAGCAAGAGTTAGATCATACCACGCTTGATTTCGCGTGAAGTCATTTGATAATGCGGCACAGTTTTGATCACACCAGTCAGGAGTAGATAAGGTGGACCAGGAGGTGCCACCATTAGTAGACCGCATGATTTTCTTGATTGTATTATCATCTTCTTGAACTAGTGCATAGATATACTCGGAGTTACTTGGCGCTGTAGCTAGCTCAATTCTTTGCTCGTCTGCAGCAGAAGTATAGATTTCACTGGCTCCCCATGTCGCACCATCATCTGTAGATTTCCAGATACTATTGTTCTGAAAAATACCGAAACTAGCATAAAGGTCTCCATCAGCTCCAATTTCAATATCGGAGGCCCATTGATTTTGACCAGCCAGTCCTGTCAATACTTTTGTCCAGGTAGTGCCACCATCATCAGAGCGCATGATGCCTCCTCGAATGGCAAAGTTCCCGCCCCTTGTTGCTGCTAATACAGCACCAGAAGAAGTAACAACTATCTTGTTGACATAAAGAAAGTTACAATCACCAGAACCTGCACAGGTAGAGAAATTAGTGGTTATTGTACTGGTCAGCTGTGTCCAGTTGTCACCACCATCAGTACTTTTCCAGATGCCATTTCCTTGCACTGCATCTACATTGAAAAATCCTTCGCCTGTACCAAAATACATGGTAGTGGTACTTGTTGGATCATATGCGATTGTCGTAATGGCCATGTTTTCAAAGAAATCATTCACAGAACTCCAGTTGGGATTAACCTTGGTAATGTCAGTCGTCTTCCATAGCCCTCCAGATATACTGGCAGCCCAAATGGTATTATTAGTGACATCATTTGGATCAACTAGTATTGTTCTGGTACGACCTCCCAGGTTATTTGGCCCTCTTTCTTTCCACGATACACCTGGAATCGCATCTAATAGCATTTCACCACTTTGCTGCGACTTCATTTGTTGCTTCAGTTCGTATGCTTCATACAACCTGTTCCTTGGCACGATTCCAAGTGCGGGATCCTTGGTACGCTCAAATTCTTGTTGAATGGCCAGGTCCATCCGTGTACGTTTATCTAACTCTTTGAATTCAGCATTTTTTACAGCAAGAGAATTGATTGATGAAGGCTGTAAATAGTAGATAAGTAGAAAACCAGAAATAAGGGTGAGGAGGATTGATAGAACAATCCTTTTTGACATTGACTTCATAACTAGGCTGGTTTATATTATGAGTTACTCAATAGATACTCAAATCATCTTTAAAAATACTGATTTTGGAGATGTTAATACATTAATCGAAGAAAGTTTATTCGTATTCTAAGAAGTATTGTCCGATTCAGTAATAGGTAGGACGCTGATTAAATCAAGAAAGATTCACTTATGATTTAATGATTTTTTCTATTAGTTAGAAGGTTATGCCTTCTTTACAAATTCCGACTTGAGTGCCATAGAACCAAATCCATCAATCTTACAATCAATGTTGTGATCGCTATCTGTGAGGCGAATATTTTTCACTTTGGTGCCAGCTTTGACAGGCTTGGGGGCACCCTTGACTGGTAAATCCTTCACCACCACGACAGAGTCACCATCCTTCAGTACATTTCCATTGGCATCCTTGATCACCGTTTCTTCAATCTCATCTTCCTCAGGATTCCACTCATGACCACACTCAGGACACATGAGTAAATTATCAGTAGGGTAGGCGTATGGCGATTTACAGTTGGGGCAAGGAGGTATTTTCGACATGGGACAAAGGTAGCCAACTAGAATAAAGTGAATCACTTACGGTTCTTGCAAAAAGAAAAATAGATAACAGTCTTAAAATTGAGCATATAGATTCTAGACATAAAAAAACCACTTCAACATTTGTCAAAGTGGTCTCTGATTTAACTACCTAAAGTAAGTTTTAACCTAATATACTTGAGAGATAGTTATAGTTATCGTCAGACTATTCGTTGATATTCAACACAAAGTCAAGATCAATATCTGAATCTCCTGTTAGGGAAGTGGATGTAGCTGTTTTCTGAGGGGTACCTCCTTCTTCAAGTGGTGGTTGATGTTTTAGAATAACAGTGAATGTTGAGCCTGAAGCTGCAGCACCTGTTTCCCAAGAAGTCAACAAACCCAGAGGTAAAGTCCCATCATCATCACCATAATTCATTTCATCATTTCTACTAGAAGCACCTATATTTCCATCACCAGTCGGACTAGTGAAGACATCAGATGTAAAACCGAAAAAGAACATATGTTCGTCATCTTCTCCTTGAATTTCAGCCGTAACATTTTGTTCTTCGACCTCATCAGTTAAAGTATTTAGCAGCGCAATGGAAAGATCATAAGCAGTATTAGCTGCCAAATTTATTTCTGTCTGTTCCGCTTCAATTGGTCCTTCTTCTCCATCTATATCAAACCAAGTTGCTACAACAGGAGTACCACCACCATCAGGTGTGAAGGTAAGTGTTACAGATGTGATTTCTTCTTCCTCATTCTCCGCTGCAGGTGCGTCATCATCACTACAGCTAGATAATAAAACAACACTTCCTAAAAGTGCTACGCTCATTAGATTGTTAAGTCTATTCTTCATTTTGTTAATTGATTAATGCAATACTATTGCAAGTATAATAAGGAATATTATAAATGCAACAGTGTTGTAAGAACTAAAATGAATAACTTATGTGAGCGGTCAAATTAATGCCCGGATCATCTGCATAGTATCTGAGGAAATCCGTATACCTACGGTAGGAAGTATTTAGAAGATTTTGACCTCTTATAGCAAATTGCAAATTTTTCTTCTTGTATTCAATACTACCATTCAAAAGAAAGAAACCATTAGGAGCTTGCACCAAATCAAATATTTCATCTTGTTCAAAAGGTATTTCTTGAGCATCGATAATTTGATCAGGTGTAATGACAGGAGGTTCATTGAATTGCCTTGCTGTCCATTCAGGATTTATTTTAAAGCTGAAATTTCTGTATTTCCTGACGAATTCTATTTGCACATTCAAAGGAGGGATGCCGACAAAAGATCCATCATTATTTAGGTCTTCAGCATAAACATAAGAAGCCTTTATTCCTGTTTGAAAAAATTCACTCCAATACTTCTTAATATCTAGATCAATTCCGGAATAGAAAGCATCTGTTTGGTCAAATATGAAATAGGGTAATGTCCCCCTTCTCGAACCTCTTAAACCGAAAGGTCTTGAGAAGAAATAGTTACGGATGTAATTGACATATGGCGTTACCTCCAAATCGAATGATTCTGTCCTTAATTCTACAGAACTAATCCATTTCAGGCCTTGCTCATTTTTAATGGAACGATCTTCTTCAGTTAAGACACGGTCAAATTCAATTTCATTGGCACTTGTGAATTCATGTCTCCAAATACCATATTGAAGTATGTTTTGATGTCTTCCAAAACTATAGAGTTCCCCAATATTTGGTGGTCTCCAGGCCGTTCCAATATTTGTTCTAACAGAAATGATTTTGCTTAGCTGTTTTACCATTCCAATGGTAAAACTGAAGTTTTGATAGTTTTGATTGTTTCTAAAAATGTTTTGAAAAAGATCTCTTCCCCTTACATCCTGGTTCATGAAATCATATCGGATTCCTGCCTCATATACCGTATTTCCAACGGTATATGATTCAATCCCAAATATTCCTATATTATAAGTGTTGTAATTGGGGATGAAAGGAGTAGTTCCTGTTCCAAAAATGTTGTCATTGTTTTGTGTGAACAATTGGATTCCATATGTGCCTGACCAAACACCTTCGCTGGGATGATCCCAATCTATGTCTAACGAGTGAGAGATAAGTTTTAAATCAATTGATGGCTGTGAATTTAAGTTTCCGCGCCTTACATCAAATTCTTTTCTTAGGTTATTCTGAAAAGCATATTGAATATCAAACTGTTGCTTGCCTAAGAAAAGCGATGCTTTTAGGCGTATCAGATCATGTTTAACCTCCTGTTTTGGATTATTGATGTCGTATGAAAAAGGAAAAGTCTCATTAGGTATTTCGGCTTGAAAAGCAAATAGTAAGTCTTCAAAGTTTCCATTTACAGAACCTCTTAGTATTCCAAGCTCCTGATTAAACCTACTAGCGTAAATGTTTATGTCTATGATTGGAAAATGGAATTTTCCCGCCAGTGAGAATCCTAACTCTCGTTTCCCTGTGTTTGTTAACTGATAGTTTGGTGCACTTAAATCACCTTGTCTTATTCCAGAGATAGAAGCTCGCCAAGCAGCTCTTTCAAAACCTTGTGTCAGACTTAACTCTCCGTTGTAAGCACGCCCATTGGTTTGAAAACCTCCATTTACTTCACCACTCAGTTTAGTATTGTAAGTAGGGGATGGGGCATCAAATAGAATCACTCCACCGAGTGCTTCAGAACCATACCTGACAGTAGATGCTCCTTTAACCAGTTGAATTCTATCAACTTGCGTAGGGTCTATCTCAGGGCCATGTTCCGTTCCCCAAGCTTGATAGGCATGTCTTACACCATTGTTGATGATTAAAACTCTATTGGAATGCAAGCCATGAACGATAGGCTTGGAAATGTTCTGGCCGGTTTTAAGCAAACTCACACCTGAGGTTTGAGCAAAGATTTCTCCTGCTGATTGGCCAGCTGCATCAAGAACATCTAACTGAATTTCTTTAGAACTGAGTGTTTTAAGGTCATGGACATTCAACTTTTCTTCTACAACAACACTTTCTAGCAGTGTTTCATCTGCAGCCATATAAATGATCGGATCAGCATGATGAAAATCATGATGGTGTACGACAGTCTTGTAACCTAGAAAACGAACTTCCAGATCCACTTCATCATCACATATATTTTCGATAATAAAATCCCCATTTTCACCTGCAACAGCACCCTTTGAAGAATCTAAAACTTTAATGGTGGCAAAAGGTAAAGGCTCCTTGGAGTCTATATCTAAGATTTTACCTTCTATAGTTCTGGTACATGGATTTGTTTGTGCAAATGCAAACACTCCAATGAGATAAAAAAAAGTAAGCAGAATGATCCTCATAGTTTACGCACATTTAGCGCAAACGCCATCTACAATCATGTTTACGGCACCTATCTGATATCCAATAGGAACAGTCACCTTAGGAACTTCCTTGTCATCCAGACATTCAATTTGACCGCAGGTATTGCATTTAAAATGGATATGATTATGATCATGATGTTCCGGAGAACATGTTTCATGGCAGAGGCCATAGGTGGCAACTCCAGTAGCATTAGGAATTTTATGAAGAATACCTGAATCTAAAAAGCTATTCAATGTGCGATAAAGAGTCACTCTGTCGTATTGAGTGAACTTATTTTCTAAGCTTCCTTGAGAAAGCGCACTCTTCTCATCGAGAAAGTACTGCACTACATCCAGCCTGCAATCTGTAATTCGAAGATTATGATTTTTTAAAATGGATTTTAGGTTATCCTTTGACATATCGCAAATATAGTTTATGCAACTCATTTGCATTTACTAAATAAACACTTTCCTACCTTTGCAGGTTTAATAGAAGGATATGGATAATAAAAATTCAAATAAAGAGAAGGTTAATTACTTTGATTTCAGTGAGGTTTTGACCTACTTCTTTCGAAAGAAGGACCCTAATCGTCCAAAAAGCTTCAATCTGAAAGCAATGCATACCATCAATAAGATCTCAATGCTGATGTTTTTGGGAGCAGTGATCGTGATGATTGTGAGAGCTATTTCCAGAGCTTAGAGATATTAATTCTTTTATTCAGAAAACATCTAACAATTATACCAGATGATCAATTTGGTATATTTTAGGAAAATGAAACATCTCCTCACTTTACTATTTGTTTTGTCTGTCTTAGGTATATCAGCTCAAGAGTCTGGTCCAATAGTGACCGATCGACCGACACAATCTGCAGCATCAAACGTGGTTCCAAAAGGGTCTGCTCTTATTGAGTACGGCTTTATTCACGAAAGCGTGGGAGATGTAACAAACATTACTTTCGCTAATTTTTTGGCTAGGGTGGGATTGTTGGATGGTCTGGAGTTTAGAATAACACAGAATTATCTACAAGTAAAGGACGATGCTTCTGATTTTGACGTTAGTGGATTGTCACCAATAACTCTTGGAACGAAAGTTCATTTGATAGAAGAGCGAGGGGCAATTCCTCAAGTTAGTATTATAGGACAGGTAACATTTGCTAACGGGAATGAGGCCTTTAAGCCAAGTCAAAGTATTCCCGAAGTGCGTCTAAGTTTTTCTAATTCTTTAACTGAGTCTCTCTCATTAGGATACAATATTGGAATGACTTTCCCTGAAGAAAGTACTCAAACATTATATACACTCGTTTTAGGCTATTCTTTTGCTCCAGGTTGGACAGTCTTTGCTGAACCTTATGGCTTCTTTTACGATGGAGAATCAGATCAACGATTCAATACTGGATTGATTTACCTCTGCAGTGATAAAGTTCAGTTTGATATATCTGGAGGATTTGGACTTTCAGATATATCACCGGATTCTTTTATTGGTTTCGGAGCAGCAATTGGATTCTAATTTCTTGCAAGATTCCAACTAATTCCTAAGTAAAATTCCCTTCCGTGTATGGGGGCATAGGCATACGCTGTATCGAAGCTATCGCTAAACCCAAAATTAGCATTTGGATCATTGGTCCCAACAACTGGAGACCATGGTTGCTTATAATCAAATATATTCTGCAAGCCTCCGTATATAGACCACCCCTTATTCAAATTCTTTGAAACCTGAAGGTTGTGAATACCAAATGTAGGAGAAGAAGTGGGTCTTGATGAAAGCATTGGATTGCTATTTTCATCTAAATCAAATACTACAGGAAGTGCCATGGGCCCAGTCAAACGAGCTGTATATCCTAGTGTCATCTTTGCAGACTTGATAGTATAGTTTGCAGTTAAAATACCTGTCCATTGCGGTGCAAACTCAATATCCTTGGTTTCGTCATTCTCTGTTTCAGTAACCTCTTGTAGATTCAATCCAATATTGAACGCTAGAGGAAATGACATTTCCTGTTGGATGTTAATTCCGATTCCTCTACTGATAGCAAAACCATCCGTATTTGAATAAGTGATTTGGCCTTCCGTTTCATAATCAGGAGTAATTTTATTGGTGAAATACGTATAAAATGCGTCCACGTCTATCATGCCCTGACTAGCTCCTATGGTGTACACATGATTCGCATTGAGAGAGAAGTTGTAGGATTCTTCTGGTTGTAGCTCTTCTTCAATAATGACTTCTCGTTGACCAGTCACAAAGGCATGATCTTCAGTAAAAAGATTGACAATTCGGAATCCTGTTCCAAAGTTGGATCGAAGTGTAGTCCATTCACTTGGCTTAAATTTCAAGTTTAGCCTCGGTGCAGCAATCACTCCATGATCGGAGTAATGATCTAGCCTAACTCCAGATAAGGCTGTGAATTTTTTAGAGATCTCCCACTCATCTTGAACAAACAAGCCAGGTATGTATTGATCATCAGGTTGGTTAGTGCCATTATTCTCTGTCGCCACAGTATTGTCATCATAGCTTTGATAGCGAGAGGTGATACCAGTTGTCAAATCATGATTACTCAGTGGCTTATTCCAGATGAAATTGGTGAAAGCGATATCCTGTGAAGCTTTGTAGTAATCGGCACCATAGTAGCTATCCTGATCATGTGTACTGAATGAATAGTCAATTTTAATATTTTCTGATAACGCCAATTCGTAAGTTCCAAAAAGCTCAAAGCGATTGGTGTAGATACTTTCTCCGTAAATTTCATCACTTCCACGGAGGGTTCGATAATTGCGATCTTTTAAGAAATCTTCCACACCGTTTCTTCGGTCTTCATAATAGTACTTCCCAGAAATGGTAAACCGTTTTCCGGAAGCTCGATTGATGTTCCACTTGGTGAACAAAGAAATACGGTCCAAGTTGATATTATCCCCAAACCCATCTTCATTTTCATCATCAAAATCGTTTATATAGGCATAATTCAATCCAATGTAACCGGAAGATTTTCCAATCATGGGCGCCAAAGAAAAATTCCCAAAGGACTCACCATGAGAGGTGCCCATGGCATCTGCGGAGAACCTTGGCTGAGAAGAAGGATCTTTGGTAATGATGTTGATTACACCAGCAACGGCCTCTGATCCATACAAGGTAGAACTAGGTCCTTTAATTACTTCAAATCGGTCGATAATCATGCTGGGAATTCCATTCAATCCATAGACTGAAGCCAGATTACCATAAATAGGAGAGCCATCCATCAGAATGGCCGTGTATGGACCAGGCAAGCCATTGATTGAGATGCTATTTGTAAAGCAAACACCACATGCAGTCACTTCCTGTACGCCGTTAACGAGGGAGATACCTTCAACAATACTTGTAGCAGCAGTTGGAATATAGGTGCTTAAGTGTTTGGCTGTCACTACTTCGACCTTTACAGGAGATTGTGAAACAAACGTGGGGTTCATAGTTCCCGTAACGATTACTTCATCCATGGCTAACGTGCTTTCTTCAAGTTCTATGTTGATATTCTCAGATGTGGGAACTGTGATTGATCTTTTTGAAATTTTAAAACCTACTGAACGTACCTCTAATTGATAATCTCCACTAGGTATATCTGTTATTTTAAAGCTACCATCAACCAATGTGATTGTTCCGTATTCTGTGTTTAGTAATCTGACAGTTGCTCCCGGAAACCCTTCATCATCTGAAGTTATTTTTCCTGAAATAGAATGCTGTCCTATGAGAAAAGTTGGGGTGAACAGAAAAGAAAATAGTAGATACTTCATATCACCACTTTAATGATGTGATTATGCAAAACTAAATATTAGGCTTAACATATCAAAAATTTAGATTAGTCTAAAAATAATTGATTATAATTATTTTAATAAAATGGTAGATCATCAAATACCGCTCTACATAAAATCATTAACTTCATATCATGAACATCGAAGAATTCAGAGATTACTGCTTAACAAAGCCAGGAACTACCGAAGAGACTCCCTTTGGCCCTGATACGCTTGTATTCAAAGTGATGGGGAAGGTTTATGCGATTACCGGCATTGATATATTTGATTTCATCAACTTGAAGTGCGATCCTGAGTACGCTATAGAGCTAAGGGAAAAATACGATGGATCAATAAGGCCGGGCTATCACATGAATAAGAAGCAATGGAACTCTGTAGATACGGATGGTAGTGTGCCCGACGACCTAATGAAATCCTTGATCAATCATAGTTATGATTTGATTGTAGAGAAACTCACCTTAAAAGTCAAAGAAGAGTTAGGTAAGCTTAGCTGACTTAAGTCTTATGCCATAGATAGATCACTGACGGCATAAATCTTAAGGTTTTTGCTTTTGCCCTTCAGTTGAATATCCCCCATCAGTTCGTACTCACTATCTGTGATTTCGCTTAAGGCGTTTTCTAAATTTTCAGAGATTAATACTTTTCTATTGAATTCATTGCAACAAGCCTGAATTCTTGCAGCGGTATTTAACACATCTCCGTGGTAGGCAATTTCTCTTTTTATTTCTCCGACTTCAGCTACCATTACTCGACCCATTTCAAGGCCTGCTTTGAATTGAGGTACTACCCCAAATTTGGACTCATAATAGTTTCTTTTGCTCTCAAGTAAGTCTCGATATTTGAAGTAAAACCGAATGCAGTTTAGATCTTTTAAGCCTTCTTCAATAGACCAACTCAACACGATCTCATCACCTACATATTGATAGATATGCGCTTTGTGCTCTATGACAAGATCAGAAACATCATAAAAGCAACTTTGGATCAATCGGCTGTATTTATGATGGCCAAGCTGTTCTGCAATGGTAGTTGAGCTCTTTAAATCCAAAAACATGAATATTCTGTGCTCCTCTTTTGGGTGGTAAAATTCACCTCTTAGCATCTTCCACAAATTACCTGGACCAAACTTTTTATCAACTTCCTTAAAAAAATCAATGAGGAACCCAACGATAAAAATGTAAACAATCAAAAGTATCATCTGCCTAGAAAAAACAAACTCTTGATAAAGCTCCCAATCAAAATCAATTTGGGTAATCTTTGAAAAGGCCCTAAATCCAAATGTGACTAACAAGAAAATGGAAATCAACGAGCTAACGGAACCAATAATTATTGTCTTGCCAAAGGAGACTCTTTTGTAAATATATTTTTCAAAAAAAAACTGAAGCGATCCAAAAATAAGTCCAGCCATTAACCCCAGGGCCAAATGAAACCTGATTTGTTGAGTAAAGGTGAGTGGTTCAAGTCCTCCAGGACGAATGATCTCTTGCCCAAACTCTCTCATGAGTGTCCAGAATACAATAGCAGGAGTCCAAAATATAAACTGACGTATAAGTGACTTTATATAGTTGGATTTGATAGATAGATTCAAGCTGATAGTAGGTAAGGTATTACGTGTTTATCATAACAAACGCAATTTCAAACATTTAGGATTAACGACAGGTAATAATATTCTAGAGCCTTATTTGAGGGATAAAATTGTAAAGTTTTTACATACAGATGAAATCACTCACTATCTTTCTGTCATGAGTTACGAAGTGAAAAATCAAGAATCCGATACAAAAGGGTCATACTATGTAGAAATTGATGGTAAAAGAGTGGCTGAAATGACCTACTCTGTAGCCGGAACAGATAGGATCATTATAGATCACACAGACGTGAGTGATGAATATCGTGGTTCAGGAATGGGAGAGAAACTAGTGATAAAAGCAGTTGAAGATGCAAGAAAAAAAGGAATTAGTATTGTGCCTCTTTGCCCATTTGCCAGATCTGTCTTTAGTAAACATGAAGAGTTGAGGGACGTCTTATGATTCCTAAGCGACTTTGAAACCATACTATGTTTAAGTAGTAACTAAATTGAACAGATAAATAAAACCATGACGGAATCTATAAACTCTCCATTACTCCAAGACAACCCTTCTTTGTATAGTTTCTTTCCACTTTTTTATATGGCGTGGGCTGATGCTATTCTTCTTCCTTCTGAGATTTCGTCAATTGATTCTTATATCAAAAAGCAGGTTTGGCTTTCAGAAAAAGAAAATGTCTTTCTCAGATCATTTCTGAATCCAATGAATCCTCCAAGTCCTAAAGAACTTAAGACCTGGAAACAGAAAATCAATGAATTAGAACTCGAATTAAATGATAGCTTAGTTGATATTGGCATTAAGCTTTCGAAATTAAAAGGTACAGATATAAGTTCTGAACTTAAGAATTCATTGAAAGAGATTGAAGAAATACTGGGGATTGTATCTGATGAATCATCTTACCATCTTCAATCGAAGAAACCGAAGACCTTAATTGAAGGTCTGAAAACAAACCCGTCTTTTGAAGTCGATAAAATGACTCATATTTTAGATGGAGATAATCATGAGATCATTGAGCGGGTAAAGAAAGTTCTGGCAGATCCAACTTTTAATTATCTGGAAACGAATGATCTCCCTACATACCGTGAAAAAGTATTCACTTGGTGCAAGCTTTTAGCAGATCAAGGTTTTGGATCAATGGCTTTTCCTGAAGAATTTGGAGGAGAAGGTAATATGAAAAAATACTTTGCTATCATGGAAACACTTTCATATCATGATTTAAGCACGGTAATTAAATTCGGTGTACAATTTGGACTATGGGGGATGAGTGTGTTTTTTCTTGGTACGAAGAAACATCATAAAAAGTACTTAAAAGCTATTGGTTCTATGGCTCTGCCTGGCTGTTTTGCAATGACAGAAACAGGACACGGGTCGAATGTAAAAGGACTTGAGACCACAGCTACTTACCATCATGAAAAGAGGTCTTTCACTATTCATACACCTAATCATAAGGCAGGCAAAGAGTATATAGGAAACGCGGCACTACATGGTCAGATGGCTACCGTTTTTGCAAAGTTAATCATTGATGGGACTGACTATGGAGTGAATGCATTCATTGTGCCATTGAGAGAGGAATCATCCAAATTCGTAGAAGGAGTGAAAATTGAAGATTGTGGAAGAAAGATGGGCTTGAATGGAGTAGATAATGGACGGATATGGTTTGATCAAGTCGAAATACCATATGATAGTATGCTAGATAGATATGCCAGCATAGATGAAGATGGACAATTTCAAAGCCCGATAGCCAGTGATAATCGTCGTTTTTTTACAATGCTGGGGACATTGGTAGGGGGTAGAATAGGGATTCCACGTTCGGGGCTAAGTGCTTCAAAATCCGGATTGACAATTGCAATTAAACATGGAGATAGACGGAGACAATTTGGCCCTGAAAATGGAAGCGAAGTACCTGTATTGAACTATCGATCCCATCAAAGGAGATTAATGCCCTTACTCGCAAACAGCTATGCTTCCCATTTTGCTTTGCAATATGTGACCAATCGATTTCTCAATCGGAAGGAAGAAGAAATGCAAGAGATCGAAGCAATGGCTGCAGGATTAAAAGCCTGGTCAACCTGGAACACGACACATACACTTCAGGAATGCAGAGAAGCTTGTGGCGGAAAAGGATATCTTTCTGAGAATCGAATTGATCGTTTGAAGAACGATACAGATGTGTATACCACATTCGAAGGTGACAATACAGTATTGATGCAGTTAGTTGCCAAAGGAAGGTTGTCTGAGTTCAAAAAAGAATTCAGTTACATCAATTTCTTTGGGATGCTTAATTATGTAGCAGAAAAAGCTAAAACTGGGATTACAGAAATGAATCCAATCATTGTAAGAAATACGGACGCTGAGCATTTACTTGATTCGGATTTTCACCTGAGTGCTTTTGAGTATCGAGAAAAAGACATATTAACTTCGGCTGCTAAACGCTTTAAAAAGCATCTGGACTTGGGGATGGACTCATTTGATGCATTCAATCAAACACAATTTCATATGGTTAATGTTGGATATGCGTACGTTGAGCGACTTATACTCGAAAAATTCATAGAACAGGTTGATCAAACTTCTGATGAAGATTGCAAAAACACATTGAATAGACTTTGTCAGCTTTTTGCATTGAGTCAGATAGAAAAAAATAAAGGATGGTACCTCGAGCATGATTACATGTCTGGCACCAAAACAAAGGCCATTAGAAAGATGATCAATCAGCTATGTTGGGAAGTAAGGCAAGATGCTGTTGCTTTAGTTGATGCATTCAATATTCCTGATAACTGCTTAAGTGCACCTATAGCTTTGGATTGATTCTCATAAAATAAGTACCTTGCATGAAATCCCTAATCATGCGTTTTTTATTCATTTTTACCCTATATATTTTAGCTTCTTGCGCTACGAAAAAATCAGATCCTATGACAAATGAAGGATTCATCCATTTGGCTTTGGGTGACTCTTACACAATTGGAGAAGCCGTAAATGTAGATGAGCGCTGGCCAGTTCAGTTAGCTAAACGATTAAGGAAAGACTCTATCAAAATCGATCCTGTAATTGTCGCAACAACAGGCTGGACAACCGATGAGCTTAAATCAGGAATCGTGAAAGCTGATGTTGAAGGTACCTATGATATCGTCTCCTTACTTATTGGAGTCAATAATCAATACAGAGGATATCCTGCTGATGAGTATGAAAGAGAGTTTAAAGATCTATTGGATCAGGCAATTAAGTTAGCTGGAGGTAATCCACATAATGTTTTTGTGATTTCAATTCCAGATTATGGAGTGACACCATTTGCAAAAAAGAAATTGCTTGATGCCGAAAAAATTTCTCGTGAATTAGATAGCTTCAATGCGATAGCTGAAAAGATCACTACACTAAGAGATGTGAAATATATTAACATAACTGTTGGGTCACGAAAAGCCAAAGATGATCCATCATTGATCGCTTCTGACGGGCTACATCCTTCAGGTAAAATGTACGAAATGTGGATTGATCAGATGTATGATCATGTGTTTAACAATCTTTCATCCAGATAAATCTACTAAAAGTTCAATTTCGTCGTTCATTTACCATGATATGAGAAATTACACCTATTTTTGATCCAAATCCCTGCTTGTCACAATCATCTCTATGAAGAGACTGTTCGTCGTTTTGTGTTATGCCTCACTAATGTCTTGTCAAGACAGAGTGATATGTCCTGCCTTTCAGAGTACCTACATACTTGATGATTCCACAAGAAATGCATATTTCTCATACGTCTGGCAGTTAGACGAAAATACGCGAACTCAATTTTTAGCTAAGCAAAGAGGAGAGAGTCCATCAGTAGAAGATACATTAGGCGTTACCGTAGCACAAGGATTAGTAGAGCAACCAAAGACTGATTATTATGCCTATGCAGGAGAGAAAGTGGTTCCATGGAGAGTTCAAAAGCGAACGAAGTATGGAATTATTAAAAACACACCGTATCCAATTAAAAAATATCAGATGCGTACCGCCCCAATGGAGAATGTTCTAGGACCGGAACCTGTCTCCAATGACTTTGTGGCGTCCGACTTTGCAGACTCCCTTGGTGTAGATTCTTTATCTGTCGCTATGGATTCTTTATCTTCAGATTCCTTAGCTACCCAGCCTGTAGCTGCTAAAGAAGAAACCAAATATCTTTATGGATATGATCCCAGCGATAATTTCAATGTAGAACAAGAGTATTACAATAAATACTATTCGTATTTATTCATTGATAACCGTCCTAAACCTCAGCCAGCACCCTTAGATACATTAGGAGGACAGGTTCTTCCAGATTCTTTACAAACTACAAAAGAGCCATTTTTCAAACGCCTTTTCAAAAAGAAAAAGAAGCCCGAAATGCCTCCTGTTGAAGAAACCCCTGAGGAGGCCCCTGCTCCAGAGGAAGCAACAACTGAAGAAGAGAGCGAAGAAGAAAATGGAGGAGGCTAATCCATTAGTTTCTGTCATTCTTCCTTTTTACAATGCTTCATTTTTAGAAGCAGCTATTCAAAGCATACTCAATCAAACATTTAGGGATTTTGAATTGATTTTGATTGATAATGAATCAACGGATGATTCTCTTACAGTAGCCCAAGCATACTGCTCTCATGCCAATGTGAGGCTTATTCAAGAACCTAAAAGAGGAGTTGTTTATGCTGCAAATGCAGGCATAGAACAATGCAAAGGAGAGTTTATCGCGAGGATGGATGCAGATGATATTTCATATTCGAGTCGATTGGAGCATCAGTTGAACAAATTCAAGTCACGGCCACACCTCGATGTTGTTTCAGGACTGATATCATATAAAGGAGATGCTAAAAATGAAGGATTCAAGTATTATGTTTCTTGGCTCAACACCATTCAATCCGAAAAGGACATTTCGCTAAATCAATTCGTTGAATTTCCATTGGCAAACCCTTCAATAATGTTTAGAAAAGAGGTATTCACAAAATACGGAATATACTCAAATGGCTCTTTTCCTGAAGATTACGAACTATTTCTTCGTTTTCAAGAAAATAGTGTGTTAATGGAGAAAGTAGATCATTTAGTACTTGAATGGAGGGATAGTGATACTAGGCTTACTCGTACCAATCCTATTTACAGACCAGACGCTTTTTTCAGTATTAAGGCGAAATATTTAGCAAAATGGTTGAAGAAAAATAATGTTCATCATCCCGAAATAATTGTTTGGGGTGCCGGAAGGTTATCTAGAAGAAGAAGTGACCTTTTACTATCTGAAGGAATCGTCATTTCTGATTACATAGATGTAAAGAAACAACCTGGTATTCTTCATTTTAGTAACATTCCAACACCTGATAAATGCTTCATTGTTTCTTACGTTTCTAATAGAGGCGCTAGAGATGAAATACGAGCCTTTCTTAATGAGCAAGGCTATGTAGAGGGAAAGAACTACATACTTGCTGCATAATAAATCTAAAAATTTTAGTATTTAATTTTTTTTACTAAATTTAAGATCAAATTAGATTGATATGGAAATAGCAAGGAATCTGATATTTGATGATTATTATAAGCTTAGAATTACTTCTAAGAAGCTGAAGTCTGGTAGATATCAAGTAAAGTTTTTTGCTACTGTGAAGGGTAATAAGCAATTGTATGGCTATGTTTTGGTAGAGGCTGAAGAAACTTTAAAAGCTGTCATTGGCAGGATTAGAAGAAGACTTCAAGAATTAGAACAGGCTGTATCACACAAGAATCTTCACTTATGCAATATCAATCAAACATCTCATCCTAATAACTTGATGATTTTTAGATAATGGCATCAATACCAAATAACATAAAGTACATGCGTAAGAAGAAGGGTTACACGCAAGAAACCTTCGCAAATGCATTAGATATTAATCGACCATCAGTAGGTGCATATGAAGAGGGTCGGGCAGATCCTCGTTTAACGACTCTTTCCAAGATGGCGAGATTGTTTGATGTCTCTGTAGATGAATTAATTAATGAAGACCTTACGAATGAGAATAGGGTGCCAAAGCAAAATGTCAAAGTTCTTGCGGTTACGGTCGACGAAAATGCAGATGAAGAATATATACAGTTGGTTCCGACGAAGGCAGCAGCAGGTTACACAAATGGATATGCAGATCCGGAATACTTGACAGACCTTCCAAGGTTTCATTTACCGGTCCTTCCAAAAGGAGGCACCTATCGCGCATTCGAAATATCCGGTGACTCAATGCTTCCATTGCTTTCTGGCAGTATCGTCATAGGAAAATACATAGAGCAACTTAATGAAATAAAGAACGGCAATACATACGTGCTAGTCACTCAATCTGAAGGAGTAGTATATAAGAGAGTCTTTAATTATGTAGAAGAAAAAGGGAAACTGTTTTTGGTTTCTGACAACAAGTCTTTTAGTGCCTATGAACTTGATCCTTCAGAGGTGGTAGAAATTTGGGAAGCTAAAGCATATATATCCGTTGAATTTCCGGACCCCAACTCTTCCAATGATTTATCCATGGACCAATTGATGGATGCAATTGGAAATCTCAAAAAAGATGTAGAACAATTAAAGAAGCATTCCTGAATTAATGGCTAATCCATAAGTTTCAAACTAACTTTGACTCTTTGAATGAGAAGAGTTGTCTTTATTACATTATTAACCTTTTTTGGATGTTCCAGATCTCAGGACGACAGGATTGTTGTGCCTAAGCTACATGCTGGGTTTTATGCAAAAGCATTGAACCAAATCAATGATAAGTTAGATGCAGACCCAAAAAATGAATTACTGGTAGATCAGAAACTTTTCTATTGTGAGCAATTAGATTGGCCAGCAACCTGCATTTCAGCTTTAGAAAAGTATAAAGATCAGCATGGAATGACAAACCAGTTAGTTGATCAATACATCGCTTATTATATCCGTCAAGATGAAAATCAACTTTTGATTGAAGTGATGGATCAATGGAATAATGAGTATGATCTAAAGAAAAAGTACAACTATATTTATATCAATGGTTTAACGCGACTAGGCAAAACCGGAAGAGCGACAGTTGAGTTGCGTAACTATCTAATAGATCATCATTCACTTGAAGATCTTGTTTTTGCTTCAGAGCAATATTTAATAATGAATGATACGCTAATGTCTGCATACAATTTATCTAAAGTGAGAAAGTTAGATATTGATCATGAATTGATGTGGGAATATGGCAACATCCTTTTTAAGCTCAATTATCCTAATAAAGCAATTGAAGTATTGGATGATTTTACTATAAAGAATAAGACGAACAGCAAGAAGCAATTGGCATATGCTAAAATGTTGAATGCGGTAGGTCGTAAGAACCATGCAAGAGGCATTATAAAGCCCTTTGTTCACAATAAAGATTCTATCGCATACTTACTTTCAGATTGGTACAGGGATGATCTCTTGTGGGATTCGGCAACCTTCGTTTTGAAGCAGGTAATAAACAAGGATTCATCTAATAATCAAGCATTTTGGAAGCTAGGTAGGCTGTATGAAGATAGAGGGTGGCTTTTGACTGCATTACCATACTTCGAACATTTAAAAGAAAAGAATCCTAGAGATACTTTAGCCGAACAAAGAATTATCCTTATAGAGCGAAAAATTGCATATTTGCAGCGCTTAAAATTTGAGGAAAATAAAATTCCTACAATAGAATTAGAACCTAAAACAATTAGAAATTAATGAGTGATCAAATCACCATTACATTGCCTGATGGATCAAAACGATCCTATGATAAAGGCGCTACAGCTTTGGATGTGGCCATGAGCATTAGTGAAGGATTAGCTCGTAATGTACTAGCAGCAAAAGTCAATGGAGAGGTGCGCGATTCCTTCAGATCTATAGAGGAGGACGCTGAGCTTCAATTGCTGACGTGGAATGATGATGAAGGTAAATCTACGATGTGGCATTCTTCAGCCCATCTTTTGGCAGAAGCATTAGAAGCTCTATATCCTGGGATTAAACTAGGAATAGGACCTCCAATTGAAAATGGATTTTATTATGATATCGATTTTGGAGACATTGAATTTGATGCTGACAATCTTGAAGCTATAGAGCATAAAATGCTCGAACTTGCTAGAGAGAAGAATTCGTTTACCCGTAAAGAAGTATCTAAAGCGGATGCGATAGCTTATTATAAGGAAAAGGGTGACGAATATAAACTTGAGTTAATTGATGGCTTGGAAGATGGTCAGATTACATTCTATAATCAGGGCAACTTCACTGACCTTTGCCGTGGGCCACATATTCCAAATACGGGATATATAAAAGCTGTAAAAATTCTTAGTGTAGCAGGAGCCTATTGGAGAGGAGATGAAAAAAGAAAACAATTAACCAGACTGTACGCAATCTCTTTCCCTAAGCAAAAGGAACTCAAAGAGCACCTTGAGCTTTTGGAGCAAGCCAAACTCAGAGATCATCGCAAAATAGGTAAGGAATTGGAGCTTTTTACCTTTTCTGAAAAAGTAGGGAAAGGGCTCCCATTATGGTTGCCAAAGGGAGCCGTATTGCGTGAGCGTTTGGAGAGTTTCATGCGTAAAGCTCAATTGAAAGCAGGCTATGATCAGGTAGTTTCTCCGCATATCGGAAGCAAAGAGCTTTATGTGACTTCAGGACATTATGCGAAGTATGGAGAAGATTCTTTTCAGCCAATAAAGACACCTGCTGAAGATGAAGAGTTTTTACTCAAGCCGATGAACTGTCCTCATCATTGCGAAATATACAAATCAAAGCCAAGGTCATACAAGGATCTTCCCATTCGCTATGCAGAATTCGGAACAGTTTACAGATATGAGCAAAGTGGAGAACTTCATGGACTTACACGTGTTAGAGGGTTTACTCAAGACGATGCTCATATTTTTTGTCGTCAGGATCAGGTAAAAGAGGAATTCGCCAAAGTAATTGACTTGGTATTGTATGTTTTTGGAGCCTTGGGCTTTGGTGACTTCACCGCACAAGTTTCTTTGAGAGATCCCGAAAACCCTGATAAGTATATTGGTAAAGATGATGACTGGGAGAGAGCAGAAAGAGAGATTCAGGAGGTAGCTGATGAAAAAGGACTTTCGACAGTAGTAGAGCATGGTGAAGCAGCCTTCTATGGACCGAAGCTTGATTTCATGGTAAAAGATGCTTTAGGAAGAAAGTGGCAACTAGGTACCATCCAAGTTGATTACAGTTTGCCTAACCGGTTTGAGCTTGAATATGTTGGCAGTGATAACCAAAAGCATCGACCTGTCATGATTCATCGTGCACCCTTTGGGTCTATGGAACGATTCATTGCAATCTTGATTGAAAACTGTGCTGGAGACTTTCCGTTATGGTTAGCTCCCGAGCAAATTGCCATTCTTCCCATTTCTGAAAAGTATCATGATTATGCAAAGCAGATATATCAAGATATGCAAGAGCATGATATTCGAGGGTTTGTGGATGAACGTGATGAGAAAATAGGAAAGAAAATAAGAGATGCTGAAGTGAAGAAGATTCCATACATGTTAATTGTAGGGGAAAAAGAGACTGCAGAAGGGGCTGTATCAGTTAGACAGCATGGAGAAGGAGATATCGGATCGATGAAAAAAGAAGAATTTGTTCAACTTTTCAATAATAAAGTGTCCGAACTTATCAAATGAGTTTTTATAAGAGCAAATAATCACGATATTTGCGTTTTGTTTTTAATGTTCAACTTAAACAAAGGAGTACAATCGCTAAACTAAGAAGAAGAGGCCCTTCCAGAATCAGAAAAGAAGAGCCTTACAAGGTAAATGACAAGATCACTGCACGCCAGGTAAGAGTGGTTGGAGAAAACGTGAAGGTTGATGTTTACCCTACAGAACAGGCCATTAAAATTGCTCAAGAGCAAAATTTGGATTTGGTAGAAATTTCACCAAATGCTGACCCGCCCGTTTGCAAAGTGATTGATTATTCTAAGTTCAAATACGAACAGAAGAAGAAGCAAAAGGAAATTAAGGCCAAAGCCCAAAAAACTGTCATAAAGGAAATACGGTTTGGTCCTAATACGGATGATCATGATTTCAATTTTAAATTGAATCATGCAATCAAATTTTTGAAGGAAGGAGCTAAAGTAAAAGCGTATGTTCATTTCTACGGAAGAACAATCGTTTTTAAGGACAGAGGAGAAATTTTGCTACTGAAGTTTGCGCAAGCACTTGAGGAGTATGGTAAGGTGGAGCAGCTTCCTAAAATGGAGGGTAAGCGAATGATCTTGTTTATGGCTCCTAAGCAATTGAAGAAATAAATTAAATTAGAATAAGTAGAAATGCCGAAACTTAAAACAAACTCTAGTGCTAAAAAGCGATTTAAGCTTACAGGTACTGGGAAACTTAAAAGAAAGCATGCATTCAAAAATCACATCTTGACAAAGAAGGAGACGAAGCAAAAGCGAAATCTTCGATACATGTCAGTTGTGGATAAGGCGGATGAGCCAAACATCAAACGTCTTTTGAATCTGTAATTTCAATTAAGTAGATCCGTCAGGTGGCGGATGGTTAAATGTAAAACCCGGTTATTGGTTGAAAGATACAGACGATAAAATGTCAGTACACCAATCGCCAAAACAAAACAAAAATGAGATCAGTAAATCATGTAGCTTCAAGAGCTCGTCGGAAGAAGATGATGAAGCACGCCAAAGGATACTTTGGTAGAAGAAAAAATGTTTGGACAGTGTCCAAGAACGCTATTGAAAAAGGATGGCAATATGCTTATCGTGATAGAAAAGCAAAGAAAAGAGAATTTAGAGCTCTTTGGATTCAACGTATCAATGCTGGAGCAAGAGAGCACGGAATGTCTTACTCTGTATTCATGGGTAAATTGAGTGCAGCAGGTATAGAAATCAACAGAAAGGCGCTTGCTGACTTAGCAATGAATGAGCCTAAAGCTTTCAAAGCTGTCGTTGATGCTGTGAAGAAGTAAGAAATTTCTTAGATAATATTGAACCCTAGCAAAAAATTGTTAGGGTTTTTTTATGCTCTTTCAATAATACTTATTGATTTAAACCTCTAGTTTATTGTTTTCAGGCCGGTAATTGAATATCAAAAACGAGTAGGAGTAAACAATAAAAAAGCCTGACTATAAAAATCATCAGGCTTAGGCTTATCCTTTGTATCTTAAAACTATCTAACGACCAACCTCTTAATAGATGAAAGCTCCGGACCACTTACTCGGATGAGATACATCCCAGACTTAAGGCTACTTACATCGAAGGTATGCTCAGTCGTTCCTCCTTCATATTGTACTGATTTCAATATGGTTCCACTAAGAGTTACTAGTTCGATACGAGTAGCTGCACCTGAATTTAATTTTACCGTTGCATGATCAGTAGATGGGTTAGGATAAACGCTTACGGATATATCTTCAAAAGCCCCAACGCTTACACGCTTGATTTCAGAGTATTCAAATGCTCCATCAAAATCTACTTGCTTCAGTCGATAGAAATTGAATCCAGCGTTTAAATCTCTATGTGTAAATGCATAATCAGAAACTGAACTCACCGTACCATTTCCTTCAACCTCACCAACCTTTAAAAAGTCTATTCCATCATTGGAGTATTCTATATCAAAGTGATCATTGTTTATTTCTTGGGCAGTAACCCATTCCAGAACGGCATTTCTTTCATCCAAAGACACTTTGAAACTTATCAGTTCAACAGGAAGTGGTGAGACAGAATTGTACAGGTAATCTGGCACATTAGCAAACTGTCCACTCTGTCCTTCGGTAAAATCATTGAAGTAATTTCCATCGCCATTTGTATCCTCAGAGATTGTAGGGTTTCCATCATTATCATCATCATCATCTCTGAAATTTGACAATCCGTCACCATCTGCATTGGGTAGTGCAGCACCAATACCACCTTGATCAGGATCAAAAGCATCCAAAATGCCGTCACCGTCAAGATCAATGTTTCCTTCATTGGTATCCAGGATCAAGTCGTTATCATCGTCCCAAGATGGTGTTCCATCAAAGTTAGAATCATGACCTTCAAATAGATCCCCCAATCCTGGGTTTCCGGCACTATCTCCGTCAGAATCCAAATCAAGGTAATCAGGATTTGCATCACCATCTGTATTTAAAATAACTAGGGGAGTGCCACCATTATCTGGATCAACTGTGTCATTTAGTCCATCTCCATCTGTATCAACGAAGTTGTCCAATATCCCGTCTCTATTATTGTCAACGCCATTGTTTTCTGCGGCATCTGTAATACCATCATTATCTGAATCCCTATCTAAGAAATCAGGGAGACCATCATCATAGCCCGTTCCATTGTCTGAGTCTGGATTCGACAATGCTACACCACCATCATCCGTATCAACATCATTAGCGTGACCATCTCCATCCGTATCATTCGCATTGATGTATGACCAAAGGTATGCACCTTCAGACGTCATGTTTGCTGGCAATGAACCTCCGTTAGCTTCTATTGCATCTGGAATACCATCGTTATCTGAATCTAAATCCTGATGATTTGGTACGCCATCTAAATCCTGATCAAAATTATCATTGATACCATCGGAATTTATGTCGGTAAACCCAGCAAAGTCATTATCTTGAAAATTCAATATTCCATCTCCATCCGCATCTGCAGAAGGGTCTGTTCCATTACCTTCTTCCATATCTGTCAATCCATCATTATCACTATCATTATCAGCAGAATCCTGAACTCCATCATTGTCGGAATCATCTGCACAACTATTAAATGTTAAGGCATCTACATATGGTACACCAGAAACAAAAGAGAATCGAATATACCTTGCTCCACCAGCAGGGACTGTGTAATCGTTAGTTTCAAAACCTGTTCTTTGGGTTATATTAGAAAAGGTAACATCGCCCGAGAAAGTAACATTATCGGTTGAAGCAGAAACTGTTTGAGCAGATGCAGCCTCATTTGCACTCATCACAATAGAAATGTTAGAACCTGCTGCTACAGTTTCTCCAAGGTCAAGAGTATAATTTTGACCGGCTCCATCCATAAATGCCAGGGTGAAGCGATTATCACCACTTCCTGCATAGTCGGGAGCTCCAATTGCAGATCCTGTTCTGGATCCTCCATTGTTTGTAGCTACAGCAAAGGCATTGGCAGTACCATTGTTTGTCTTACCTGGTCCACAAGTGTTACCATTTGATTCTAGGTAATCAGGTGTTCCATTAGCTGGGCTAGTGTCCACACTTTCATCAGATGTAGGCCTCCCGTCACCATCATCATCACTATCTCTCCAGTCAGACTCACTATCACTGTCCGTATTTTGAAGTACAACAGGTGTTGCATCAAAGTCGTCATCAATTCCATTATCATTTAAGTCAGCACCAGAAGGAGTATTATCAGCCACCCCATCAGCATTGTTATCATTGGCTTCAATTAGATCGGAAATGCCATCATTATCACTGTCATCATCCTGAAAGTCAGGTGTACCATCTCCGTCATGATCATTACCAATGATTGGAATACCTGTAACTCCTCCACAATTTGCACCAGTACAATCACCATCGAACGAGTCATCTATTCCGTCTCCGTCAGTGTCCACTCCAGATGGAGTTCCTATGTAACCAGCAGTAGACTGTCCCTCTCTAAGATCAAAGACGCCATCTCCATCTGAGTCTCCATCTCTATAATCTGGATTTCCGTCACCATCAGAATCTGTGAATAGATCAGGAATGCCATTTGCATTTGTATCTATTCCTACAGACTCTATCGAGTCTGGAATACCGTCACCATCACCATCAGCATCTTCAAAATCACTTAGCCCATCACCATCAAAATCATTATTAGGAAGAGGAGTGCCACTTGTGACAGCCCCATCTGTATTATCAATATCGTCAACCAACCCATCTCCATCTATATCATTAGCAGCAGCATAAGTGGTAGGATATTGTCCATTTTCATTCATATTGGCAGGCAATACTCCGTCATTTGCTTCTATCGCATTTGGAATACCATCACCATCAATATCTAAGTCGTATCTATCTACAATGCCATCTCCATCCGTATCTACTACATCAGACTGTTGTGAGTCTGGAACTCCATCATTGTTGTCATCTAAGTCTGTTGCATTATCTACTCCGTCTCCATCAGGATCATTGGTAAAAAATAGGTAATCTGGAGTAGGAGACCCGCCTTGTGTAAAATCGTCAGCAAAGTTTCCATTGGAATTAAAATCTTCGGCAGAGGTTGCTACTCCATCTCCATCATCATCAATATCTCTAAAATCAACTGTGAGATCTGTGTCTGTATCTTGATTAGGAGCAGTGATGCCAGTGATAGATCCACATGGCGCACAATCAGCATCATAGGCGTCATCGAGACCATCATTGTCAGTATCAGTCCCTGAAGCTAGTTGATCAGCTACACCATCTGCGTTTGTGTCTCTACTTTCAACACTATCGGATATGCCATCATCGTCAGAATCTGTATCTCGATAGTCCGCATTGCTATCGCTATCCGTATTGACAGGAACAATAGCCACTCCTGTTACACCTCCGCATGGAGCACAATCAGTGTCATAAGAATCATCAATCCCATCTCCATCAGTATCTACATTCGAAAGAGCTATATACCCAGCGATCGATTGAGCCTCAACGTCATCCGTAATTCCATCTTCATCGGTATCTATATCCAGGTAGTCAGGAAGTGAATCTCCATCTGTATTTCTTGCGAATTTCCCAATACTACCGTTTAGGAGTGTTGTCCCAAAAAGATCTGGATCAAATGCGTCATGAAGACCATCATTAGTAGCATCTACAAAATTGTCAATTTGACCATTACCATCGGTATCCTCACCACCAGCTTCTACCAGGTCCATAATTCCATCATTGTCACTATCCAAATCTCTAAAATCATTTGCTGTGTCACCATCCGTGTTTGGATTAGTAAATGCAGTGCCTCCGGTAGATGTGTCTACATCATTAACGATTCCGTCTCCATCAGAGTCGTTTGCTAGAGCATATGATGGGGGGTATGCTCCGTCTTCATCCATATTAGCTGGAAGAAATCCTCCATTAGCTTCGATAGCATCAGGTATGCCATCATTATCTGTGTCTTTATCTATGTGATCTGGTACACCATCTAAATCTAAATCTCTTCGGTCATCAATTCCATCCGCATTGGTGTCTGTAAAACCAGCAAAGTCTGTGTCGAGATAGTCAGGAATCTTATCTCCATCAGTATCAAGTGAAGGATCTACACCACCACCTTCTATAATATCCGGAATACCATTGTTGTTGTCATCAGGATCATTAATATCAAGTACTTCATCGTAATCATGGTCAATACCACACCAGGTAAAATCATTGATACCTATTTTTTGAAATCCATCAGGAACAATGTGATCTGCATATTTGATGACTAAAGAATCGACTGTTTGGTTTAGACAGATTCTGACATTCGCTAAATACTCATCATCTTCTGAGATTGTTCTACCCACAATAAAGTTGTTGTCTTTAAGGATGTTGGAACTGCCATTGATGATATTATCACTATCCAAAACAACCAAATCTCCATCTCTGAAAATATTGACAGCCATTGAATCGAGCCAGTTGCCAGCACCAAAGTCAATATCAAGTAGGTCGAAGCAGAAGCCTTCTAAAGGACGGTCAAATTTGATAGACAATTCGGAGAAATTTGTATTGGTAGCTAGCGTTTGACCAACAAGAACATAATTCTCTCCATGAATATCATTATCTATTTCATAATTAACTGCAGATCCTGAAGGATCAGTGAAGTCAAATGTGATGTTTGAGGCTTCTACGGTGAAAACAGGCCCTGGCGTATCTCCAACAGTAAAATCTTCAAAATCTAATATAGACCCATCTTCACATGCTGAAATATAATCAGGGATCCCGTCACCATTAGTATCAGGTATTTCAGCAGACGTAAGTATGCCATCTCCATCATCATCTGTATCTCTATAATCTGGTGTTGTATCGTCATCCACAAGATTCGCAGCTACTATAGCTGCAGAACCTGTCAAGTTTCCTACTTCATAGATTCCATTAACGATATCCAGATTATCGTCTATCCCGTCTCCATCCGCATCAGTTCCAGCTAGGGCTAAATCTGCAACTCCATTAAAATCAATGTCATTCCCCTCAATCAAATCGCTAACACCATCATTATCCGAGTCATTATCTAAATAATCCCTTTGATCTATCCCATCGGTATTAGCCGGTAAACCTCCTGAGGTTGGTAAGTTTTCAATTGAATCTAAGATCCCGTCATCATCAGAATCCAGGTCTAAGGCATCTGGTGCGCCATCTAAGTCACTATCGAAGTTATCGTCTGTATTATCTCCATTTGCATCTACTCTTCCTGCAAAGTCAGCATCGTAAACGTTAGGAATTCCATCAGAATCTGCATCTCCTGGAGTGTATCCTTCCACTGTGTTAAGTATTCCATCACCATCAGAGTCTGTTTCAGCATCATCTTTAATACCGTCATTGTCAAAGTCCTGAGAACAATAATCAAAATCGCCAATTCCAAAAAACTGACCATTGGTGCCGGCATTGCTATCGTAAATAATTTCTAATCGCTGAATTGCTCCGGGAAAACAAATGATAACATTCGATCTTGGATTATTTCCAAAAAATGTAGGAGAGGCACCAATTCCCTCAAAAACATTTGCGCCATTGTACTGAATTCTATCACCCTGATCCGATAAATTTCCTGCAACAAGCGTTATAAGAACATTATTATGATCATATGCATTGACAGTTACAAAATCGGCACTTCCTTCACCGGTATCTATATCCAATAATTGGAAGCAGAAGTCGTAAAGCAGATCTCCGCTAAAATCAATAACATATGTATTTATCTCATTATCGCCTTGAGCGATACCCCAAACGGTGTTGAATACTCCAAAAGCTGTAGGAAGTTCTGCGAATGCACCTACGTCATTAAAAGTGATTCCGCCAGATCCGGAAACTGAATAGGCAAAATCCACTGTTTTGTCCGTGTACGTATTGCCAGTAGGCGTGCCAGTATGATCATCCCAGTCAAAATCTGCTCGGGCAGCACAATTGTCTTGAGCATATAGGTAGACTGAAGCAAAAATGAACGCTATTAAAAATGCAAAGAATGACTTTACGATCTTGATCATGGGCTTTAAGTAATTTCAGTTGACTGGTTAACTATTTATATAAGTACGTAATCAAATTCACTAACAGATTGCATACCGATACAATAATCTCAATTACAAAATTATCTAAGCCATTTGGTCCTCTGAGGTAATTTCGATGAACGAGTCCTCTCAGCAGTCTTCAAGCATTATTTTACGATAAACCGAAATTTGGAATATGATTTTATGATCATTTTCGAGGTATTAGGTCATATTTTAAAGACTAGAACTCAAAGTTGAAGCGCTATAAAAATCAACAAAAATCCATTTTTTAAGCTGATAAATTCGATCATTAAAGAGGAATGTTCTAGGAATATTTTGAATAATAAGACTCCATTAATGCCCTTTTTACTATGATTTTTAAACTGAATTTTCCACGACATTTCGACTAATGGGTTGATTATTACATACATTATCAAATGACAATATATTATCTTTGAATCATTAACCGTCATTTTAAATCTTAGAGGATGAGAAGCAATAGTTTGAAGAGAAATCTTTTTTTACTGTCTTTGTTGACTGCAGTTACTTTTTTTGAAACAAAAGGTCAAGATTGTAACTGTGTAGCCTCCGCTACGGATCTAACTGTCACAAGTGGCCAAACAGTCGTTGTAAATGCCTATTATTCAGGAAGTGCTAATGCTGTGGCTGGAAGTACTAGTATTACCATTGGGGCAAAAAGAACAATTCCAGGAGCTTTTATAGACAATGCAGGTACGATAGCAAGTGGAGATCTTTTAATGATCATTCAAATGCAAGGGGCTGAAATAGACCCTACTATTTCAGATATTACGGTAACCTTCGTAGCAGGAGCAGACGACTACACCACTTCTGATTATGGGGATGGCCCTGGGGGGTTGGATCACGAAGGGTTTGTAGATAACGGAAATTACATCGCCGGTCAATATGAATTTGTGATGGCAACAAATGCTATCGGAGCTGGGGGAGGTACACTTACAATCGAAGATCCTTTAACTAATTCATACATAGCAAACACAACTCCTATTGCTACAATAGGAAAAAGATCTTTTCAGGTAATCAAAGTAGGTAATTACAATGATTTGACGGTTGACACAGGAGGAGAAATCACAACGGTTCCTTGGAATGGAGAGACTGGAGGCATTATTAGCATAGATGCTTTGGGTACAATGAACTTAAATGGAACAATAGATGCAGATTTTGCCGGCTTTAGAGGGGGACACCTGGACTTATCAGGAGGAGATAATTCTGACCCAGATAATGGATTCCGAGGTGAAGGTATTGCAGGTTCTCCTACCCAAGTTTTTGGGTATAACGATGATTTTACGACGATAGCTGGTAATACTGGATTAGCTCAAGGGTATCCGGGAGGAACTGAAAATATAGATTGTGATATTGACTTTAATGGCAATGTATTTAATAATATTAATATTGTTTGGACTGCAGATAGAGGACAAGGTGCAGCAGGTAACGCCGGTGGTGGAGGCTTACTCAACAATGGTGGTGGTGGTGGAAGTAATGGTAGTGGTGGTGGAAATGGCGCCAACGAAGGTACCATAAGCTCTGGTGGAGGTGCCGTTATTGATCTAGAAAATGGAAATCGACTCATTCTTGGTGGAGGCGGAGGGTCCGGTGGTCAGACTGATGTGTTGAACGATGGGTTTCCTGAAGATGTAAATAGTGGTAGACCTGGTGCTGGTTCAGTGCTTATACGGGCAGGTGTACTTGAGAGTACAGGAGCGACTGGAGTAATCAATGCGAATGGCGATGATGGGAATACCTTTGCCGCAGCAAACCAAGTGGCTGATGACGATGGTTCCGCGGGAGGCGGAGGAGCAGGAGGAACAGTAATTGTTATTACCAGTTCTGAAGATATTTCTGACTTAACCATAAACTCTACAGGAGGTGATGGTGCCGGTCTTACTGGTGTTCAGGTTTTTGCATCTCCCGATGGAGGAGGTGGAGGTGGAAGCGGAGGAAACGTGATGTTGGTCCGTAGAGGAGGTGAGTTCACAGCTACCCCTACAATTGATGTAACTGGAGGTGCTCTGGGTGCTACGCAAGGTACACCGGATGATACCTCAACAGGAGGAGATGGAGCTGTTACGTTACTTACTACACCGCCAGTTGCAAGCCTGGATTGCCCTTTGATTGCCACCGCTCCAGCAGCACCAGGAGGTGTTGATAATGCGATTATATGGTTCAATCCTGAGCAAAATGTCACATATAATGGCAGTAATCAAGTAAGTGCTTGGAACGATTTTAGCGCAAGTAATTTTACAGCTACTACAACGGCTGTTACCGGTATTACCGGTACTACACCAGACTATATTGCGGGATCTTTTACAGATACTGAAACAAGTTCCAATCCTAATTTTAATTTCAACTCTTCTATTTCTTTTAATGAAGGAGCTGATAACGATGACTATTTGGCTTTTACTGCTTTCAATAATTTAAGTACAGGAGAGATAACCTCATTTTCCGTTGTGAATTTCCCTGCTGCTAGTCCAAATGATCAGACTATTTACTCCTATCTTCCCAATGACAGTCAGGATGATGAACTAGATTTGGGCATTACAAATGATGGTGGTTCTGACGGAATTAGGAAGCGTGTACTAGATAATTCAATAGATCGTACAGGGGATTTAAGAAATGATGAGACCCGAATTATAGCGACAGATTATGATAACGTAGATGCAAACATTTATTTAAACAATGGATCGGGAACAAACGCAGCTTTAGTAGCCGGAACGCTTGATGTAGCAGGGACCTTTGTGATAGGACAAGACCTAGATGACTTTACTACACCTGCTTTCGATAATACAAGAGAACTTCGAGGGCAGATTGGAGAGGTTATTTACTTTAGTAGAATCCTCACAGATACAGAAAGACAAAAAGTATCCTCCTATTTAGGAATTAAATATGGCATTACCATAGATCAAACGACCGATCAAGACTATCTGAATTCAGTAGCTGATCCAATTTATCCGGTTGTTACGGAAACGGCCAGTTATGCAGCCTTTGATAATGATATAGCCGGTATTGGAAGAGATGATGGATCTGGACTAAGTCAGCTAAGATCAAAAAGTATCAACACAGATGCCATTCTTACCGGAAGTCGAGCGGAAGGATTTGCTATTGATCGACAGTTTTTGGTTTGGGGTAATAACGATGGTGGGACAACATTCAATACCACAGAGATTAGTACAGGGATAACAAATCGTATACAGCGAGAATGGAGAGTAGCCACAACCAATTCTCCTGATCCCGTAGATTTTTCGTTTGATTTAAGCGGGACCACCAGTACCCCTGCAGTTTCGGATAATGTTGCTCTGATCATAGATGACGATGGCGATTTCAGCAATGGATTTTTACGTACAATTTCTGCAAATACCTGGGATGGATCTACAGCTACATTCGAGAATGTAGTTTTAAATGACGATGAGGTAATGACTGTAGCTACAGTGCCTTCCACTCCTGGAGGAGCTCCTGATCTAGAACTATGGTTAAAAGCCGATGCAGGAACGACAGGCACAAACCCAGTAACAGTTTGGACGGATCAGAGTGGAAATAGCAATGGAGCTACGGCAGTAGCCAACGGTCCTGAATTACAAACAAATGTTATCAATTTTAATCCAGCTTTAGATTTTGATGATACAAATACCGAGTCTTTAAGAGGCGCTAATGGTGGGGCAAATACACCAAGTTATTACATTGTTTTTCAGCCTGATGATCAAATAACAGATGCTTCTGGAGGACAAGCTCCTTTCGGATTTGATACGCCAAGTGCAAATGACAACTTTGGAGGTTTAGTACTCGGATCGGTAACAGGTGCATTTGCAGGTGAAGTTATTACCCATGTTGTTGGTGGTTCTGGAGCTAGATATAGAACCGGAGTATCAGGAATTACACTTGGAGCTGGAGTTCCACTGCTAGTTGCAGTGAGAGATAATGCTCCAACTGCAACCATATCTGATATTTTCTTAGGAGGTACAGATGTAGATAACTTACTGGACGCAACAATTATTACTGAGCTAGATGAAAATTATGATATAGGAAGATCTAATACAGGTAATGCTTTTAGTGTAAATCAGTTTGACGGAAAAGTTGCAGAACTTCTTACATACAATAGCCAGACAAGTGATACAGACCACCAAAAGATTCAATCTTATTTGGCTGTTAAATATGGAATTACACTCGATGGAAGTGAGGCAGACTATATTGCTTCTGATGGCGATTTTATCTATGAAACGGTTGTGGTACCTGCTGACTATAATAATGATATAGCAGGGATAGGAAGAGATGACATTAGCGAATTGGATCAGAGAAAATCGCTTAGTATAAATACGGGAGCTATCGTAACCATGGCGGTTACAGATAATGGAGGAACATTTGCAAGTCCTAATGCTTTTACAAACAATCTTTCTTATTTGGCTTGGGGTAATGATAACGATGATGATGGTACGATTGAAGATGTAACCACTGAGGTGCCTTCTAATATTGTTACTAGGTTAGACAGGGAATGGAGGGTTCAAGAAAAGGGAACTGTTGGGAATGCTACTCTTGAATTTGATATCAGTGGAGTTACTGCTAATGGAGGTGGGGACTTTACGGGAAGAACAGCTACTAGCTTTTTATTAATGGTTGATGATGGAGGAGATTTTAGCAATGGTATTTCAAGAAGCATAGCTGCCACAGCTTATGATGCAGTAAATGAAATTGTCACATTTGATGTGGATTTCGAGGATGGAGATATCTTCTCTTTAGCAACATCACTTGTAGCACCTTCGCCTGGAGGAGTTTCAACAAGCTTGCAATTATGGTTAAAAGCGAATGTGGGAGTTACCGGATCAGCCCCAATTACTGCCTGGACTGATCAATCGGGTAATGGGAATGATGCAACTGCAAGCGGAGACCCTCAATTGACAAGCGAGGGACTTAATTTTAATAATACAATAACATTGGACGGGACAGGAGATGAATTGATAACCGCGCTAAGTATCAATGAATCAGTTTCTCCGGATCTTGCAGTGATTGCAGTTTATGTTCCGCGTATAGACAATGCAGGCGCTGTATGGGGAGAAGATGATGGAGGTTTTGATAGATTCTTAAGTGATGTCACAACAGATGGCTGTACCGATGCAGTATCTAACGGTACGGATTGTAGTGATAATAACATTACAGACCTATTTGTAACAGGCTCTCCAAGTTTAACATCAGTCGTTTTTGATGAAGGTGCTGCAGCTGGTTCGACCGTATTTGTTAACGGCACAAGCCAGACTACATTTACATCGAATCATGGAACTGAAGCTTCTGATAATTTCACTATAGGAGGAATTGGTTCAAGTGCGTCACTTTTTGATGGAGATATTGCAGAGGTAATTGTATATGATCAATTACTTTCTACTGGTACAGATCGTGCGCAAATCGAATCTTATCTAGCAACCAAGTATGGTATTACGTTAAACAATGGTGACTTTGATTATGTCAGTGCCGTAGGAACAGTCTTTTTCCCTGGAAACTCTGATGCTGATTTCGCTTCGTTTAGAACAGATGTGGCTGGAATTGGAAGAGATGATAATGCAAATTATGAGCAGTTATCATCTGGATCAGTAAACACTACAGCAATTCTTTCTGTAACTAAGAATGAAGTGTTTGATGGAAGTGATCAGTATATAATGTGGGCACATAATGGTTCAGTTGTCGGTTCATCTGGAGCGACTGATTTTCCTTCCGGTACTGAAAGTAGATTAGACCGAGAATGGAGAATTAAACTGACTAGCTCACCTAGTGGAACGATAGATATGACATTTGATCTGTCCGAGGCAACAGTTGATCAAGCGTCTGATTTGAGATTACTCGTTGATTCTGATGGCGATTTTAGCAATGCTACAGTACTGAGTCCGGCTGTGTCACAGAATGGAAGTAACTATACTTTTTCATCAGTCGATATTTCAAATTTTTCTAACAAAGACTTCTTTACCCTTGCAACAATCGATAGAGCCAGTACACCTCTTCCTCTGGATTTCTTATCATTTGTTGTAGAAGAGAGTGGAGGCAATTCTTTACTTAGCTGGACAACTACAAATGAAGTAAGTGTTGATCGTTTTGAAATCGAACGAAGTGGAAATGGAATTGATTTCGAAACAATTGGCCAGTTTAAGGCAAATAATATATCCGACGCAATTAATTCATACGAATTTTCTGATAATAATCCATTGAATCAGATCAATTACTATAGAATAAAGCAAGTAGATTTTGATGGAGTCTTTGAGTATACAAGAATCGAATTTGTAATTATTACGAATGATGCATGGGAGGTTAGTGTTTACCCTAATCCTACGACCAACTCTTTAAATATTGCAACGACTTTACCTACATCTGGTAGAATGAAAGTCATAGACATGTCTGGTAAGATCATCATGGATTATCCTGCAGTTAATGATCGAATTAATACATTGAATGTGTCTAGCTTGGTTAAAGGTATTTATCATTTGGAGTTTGATTCAATCTTAGGAATCCAACGAGTGAGGTTTATAAAGAATTAAGACAAGACAGAAATAAAACAAAAAAGCAAGATGCAAGTCTTGCTTTTTTTGTTTGTGATCATTCTAATAAAAACGAAATTATGTCTAGAAGATTGATTTTATCAATCCAAATAAAAAACCCAGCAAATTTACATTTACTGGGTTTTCACTTTAAGCGGTCCGGACGGGACTCGAACCCGCGACCTCCTGCGTGACAGGCAGGCATTCTAACCAGCTGAACTACCGGACCGTGCTGTAAAGCGTTGCAAAAGTAAGAGCTTATATTTTTCTAAACAATAGCTAAATGGTTATTTTCTTAAGAATATTTTAAATCTGTTTAATGCTTTCACAGTAAGTTTGTTATTGCAAACTCAATCTTATGCTATTAGACTTTGAAAAACAGATTTTTGAACTAGAATCTAAACTTACTGACATGAAGGATCTGGCGAAAACCAGTGATGTTGATGTGTCTGATGCAGTAAGTCAACTAGAGAAGAAAATATTGAAATTAAAGAAAGAGACGTTCAGTAACCTAACCAGATGGCAAAGAGTCCAGCTGTCTCGTCATCCGGAGAGACCTTACACGCTTGATTATATATATGAGATCACCAATGACTTTATTGAGTTACACGGGGATAGAACGGTAAAAGATGATAAAGCGATGGTCGGAGGGTTTGGCACGCTAGGAGACCAATCGGTTATGTTTATCGGCCAGCAAAAAGGAAGATCTACAAAACAACGCCAAATGCGAAATTTTGGCATGGCCAATCCTGAAGGATATAGAAAAGCTTTGCGACTGATGAAGATGGCTGAAAAGTTCAATAAGCCTGTTGTTACACTAATTGATACTCCTGGGGCTTTTCCTGGGCTAGAAGCTGAAGAACGTGGGCAAGGTGAAGCCATTGCGAGAAACCTCAAAGAGATGGCTGTATTAAAAGTTCCAGTGATCTGTATTATAATAGGAGAGGGAGCTTCTGGAGGAGCTCTAGGTATAGCCATTGGAGACAAAGTATTTATGATGGAGAATACCTGGTATTCAGTAATATCACCTGAATCCTGTTCTTCAATCCTATGGAGAAGTTGGGATTACAAAGAACAAGCAGCCGAAGCTCTTAAATTGACAGCTGATGATATGCTTAAAAACAAATTGATTGATGGAATCATTAAAGAACCGCTTGGTGGAGCACACAATGATTTATCTGCAGCATCGAAAGAACTGAAAAAGATAATCCTAAAAGAGCTTAAAGAACTTTCAGCGAAAAAACCTGATGAAAGAATCAAAGAACGTATAGAGAAATTCTCTGCTATGGGTTCGTATAGTTAATATGAAAAAGATCAACTGGGCTGATCACCTAATGGGCTTTTTCTCCGTTATTCTGGGAGTTTCATTGGCATTTATTATTTCCAATGAATCGGAAAGAGCTAAGGAGAAAAAGGATTTTCAGCTCAATGTTGTAGCCATTCTTGAAGAGGTAGAATCAGATATACACACTTTTGAGTCCTATCAGATTCCAGACAACAAGGAGAAACTGGCACTCATGCAAGAGGCTATTCAATTGTTGACATTGAAAAAGGGAGGAGATAGCTTAAGTGAAAAAATGGCTGTCTTTTTTGATATTAACAATTATGCTCCAACAAATATTACAATCAACAGTCTTATATCATCAGGAAAACTTGATTTGATAAGTGATTTCGAACTCAAAAAAAAGATATTATCCTACCAGAATTCTTCAGAAGAATTAGTAGCACAAGGAGATTTTCAAGTATCTTTTTTAATGGATCAGGTAATTCCATGGTTTGTAAGTAAAAGTGAGTATTTCACTGGAGAAAAAAGCATTGGTGAACAAGGCGGGGATGAAAATTCTGATGCTATCATGATTTTTTCACTGTATACTGCGTTTATTCAAAGTAAGGTTAGCAAGTATGAAGCTGCCTTAGAGGATGCTAAAGAACTTGAAAGTATGTTGAGAAAATACCAATTGGATAAATAGTATTTATGATAAGCGCAATACTAGGAGGTTTATACAAATTGTCTGGATGGAAGGTCGATGGAAGTAAACCATCTGATGTTAAGAAATATGTCATCATCGTAGCTCCTCATACAAGTAATTGGGACTTTTTTGTTGGGTGGGGGGCGAGAAATGTAATCGGCTTTAAACCCAACTTCCTTGCTAAGCGTGAACTTTTCAAAATACCCTTAATAGGTTGGTTCTTATCGTTTATAGGAGGTGTGCCTGTTGACAGAAGAAGCAAGAAGAAAAGTACCCAGTTGGTTCAGCAGGTTGTAGATCTTTTCAACGAACGAGAAGAATTCATTATGACCATAACACCGGAAGGAACCAGAAGCCATGCTCCGCGGTGGAAGACTGGTTTCTACCGGATAGCAAATGAAGCCAATGTTCCTATTGTTAAAATTGGGTTTGATTACGCAACTAAAACAGTATTCGTAGATAAACCATTTTATACTAAGGGTGATATGAATAAAGAAATTGAAGAAATAAAAGATTATTTCCGACAATTCAAAGGGAAGAATCCTGAAAACGGAGTGACTTAAAGTATTTAGCAAATAAAAAAGGCTTCCATTTGGAAGCCTTTTTTATTTCATTTTCAACGATCTATTTCGTCTCTGCCTTTTTGCGAGTGGTTCTTCTTTTTGGTTTTACTTCCTCTTCAATGACGTCTTCTACATCAGAAAGAATCCTTCCGCAGTGCTCACAAACTATAATTTTCTTCTTTTCTCTTATTTCTGCTTGCTTCTGAGGAGGTACAACATTGAAACATCCGCCACAAGCTCCTCTTTTAACAGGAACAACAGCTAGACCATTTCTCATATTTATTCTTACCTTATCGTAAGATTTAATGAGTCTGTCATCAACATTTTTAGCGGCTTTTGTTCGATCTTTCTCCATCTTCTGCTCATCAGCTTCAGACTCCTTCACAATATTATCAAGCTCCTCTTTCTTGCTTTTGAGATCCTTTTCTCTCTCACTTAGAGTAGATTTTGTTTCTCCTATCTCTTCCTTTTTAGAATCGATTTTTTCGTGAGCCTCTTTGATTCGTTTTTCAAGAATTTGAATCTCAAGCTGTTGCAATTCAACCTCCTTAGTAATCGCATCATATTCACGATTATTTCGAACATTCATCTGCTGCTCTTCATACTTTTTAATCAGCTTTTCAGCATCTTTTATAGCAGTCTTGTTAGCAGATATTGCTTCTTCTAAATCTTTTTGATCTTGATCTTGCTTATCAATTCTGGTTTGGTATCCGGCTATTTCATCTTCCAGATCCTGAACCTCCTCAGGGAGTGCTCCCCTAATTTTCTTTATTTCGTCAATTTTTGAGTCTAACGCTTGAAGTTTTTCTAAAGCCTCTAGCTTTTTAGCTACTGTATTTTCCATTCAGTTTTCTATAGATATTTGATCGGGTTCGTGTCTACCTTCGACAAACAGAACGCAAACTTAGTGAAATTTTTAGTTAAAGCATCCTGTAGTAACTCTTTAGTGAATACCTCACTTTCATAGTGACCAATGTCAGCAATAATTATCTGATTATTCGCTTCAAAAAAGTCATGGTATTTGAAGTCTGCAGTAATCAATATGTCTGCTTGCTTAGAAATAGCTTGATCTAATAAAAAGCTTCCCGATCCCCCACAAATTGCTACTTTCTTGATTTTACCCTTGACAGTCTTCGTATGACGGATGGTATTTAAATTCATAGCAGATTTCAATTCCAATAGAAACTGTTCTGGATTTACCTCCCTGTCCAATTCGCCTATCATACCTGATCCAACTTCTTGATTCAGATTATTCAAAACATTGATATAATGCGCTACCTCTTCATATGGATGGCTACTTTTAGCTGCAGACAAAACACTATTCAACTTATGGTTTGGTACGATTACTTCGATTCTGGTTTCTTCTGTTTGTTCATTCATGCCCTGTGTACCTATTGTGGGGTTGCTCGCTTCATTCCCACGGTAGGTTCCAGTCCCATCAATCTGAAAGCTACAATGATCATAATTCCCAATCATACCAGCTCCAGCGGTATACATTGCCGCTAGAACATCCTCTTTATTATCTTTTGGAACGAAAACCGTAAGCTTGGATAGTGTGTTCTTTTTGGGGGATAAAATGGACAGATTAGTGAGTCCTATTTTTTCTCCTATTTTTCTATTCACCCCCGTGTGAACATTGTCTAGATTAGTATGGATAGCATAGATAGCTATATCATTCTTTATTGCTTTCCTTATACATTTATCAATCCAATGTGAGTTTCCGATACGCTTGATTCCCTTAAATATGAATGGGTGATGAGCAATAATGAGATTTGATTGAGAATTAATAGCCTCATCAACAACTTCTTCTGTCACATCAAGTGTAATAAGAGCTTGATTAACTGTATCATTCTTTTCGCCGAGCAATAGACCGGAGTTATCATAATTTTCTTGAAGTGAGGGGTGAGCCCAAGAATCTAGAAATTCAGTAATATCTTTTATCTGCATAAAATTCTTTATTCGCACTCTACAATTATAGTTTATCCTAGATGGATTTTTGATTTCACCTTAAGCAAATAACAATGAAATGGAATGCTTTTTGTAAATGTCTGCAAAATGCATTCAATCCATCCAAACCAATCATTAGATTTGTGCGTGCGTCAAATTTTATCACTAGTAGCAGTTTGTTTTCTTATAAACCTTTCAGCCCAGATTGTAGATGATTCTACCAAGCAGGTTTATGGACCAAGTACAACTGAGTATACGTTTCAAAATAATCTCCTTAATAATATTGATCTCTATCAAAAAGTAGATACTTCAATCTATCTTTTCGAAAGGCAATCCTTTGTAAATCGATCTGGAAGGAAATATCAAAATCTGGGAAACTTAGGAACAGCTTTATTTCCGATATTCTATACTCCACAGAAAATGTTTGGAAGGACATCAGGATTTAATGCTTATGATCAGTATGCTTTCCAACCATCTGAGATCAAATATTATGATACTAAATCCCCATTTATAGAGTTATTTGTGCTATTGGGTGGGGGCAACCGAAACATCGTAGATATTGGCTTTTCCAGAAATGTAAATGAAAACTGGAACCTTGGCTTTGATGTTCGTAAGATTACTGCAAACAAGCAACTAGCACCAACAAATCAAACAGATCGGCAAGTTTTAGGAACTTCTTTCGTCGCTTATACCCATTATAAGCATTCAACAGCTCCTTATCAAATGACCGCTAACTACTCCAGTATGAGCCACAAGGTGGCTGAGGTAGGAGGTGCACGACCAACTTCGGAAAACTTAAGAAGTGATTTTTTTCTTTTTAACAATTCTCTCGTCCGATTAGAAGAGGCACAAAGTGTTGTAAAGACTTCTAGATGGCATCTTTACCAGGATTATCAAATCGCAGAGCAATTTCAGCTGTATCACACCTTTGACTATCGGAAAGAAACGAATATCTATCAGGATGTTGCTGATGGATCAGCAGCTGATGGATATAATCCGTACTTAGATTTTTATGATGAATTTCTATTAGGAACTGACTCGACAAATGAGAGAGCGGTGTTTACGTCTTTATCTAATGAGGCAGGAATAAAAGGGGATCTTTCGTCAGTATTCTATCGGTTTTATGCTCGTTTGCGCTCCATTGACTGGCAATACCTTCTTTACGATCCAAGAGAAGCAACAGTTGAAAAATACCTAGGAGCATATGCTCGATTTAATTGGAAGGAAAAATTTAAAATCTCTACCAATGCTGAATATTTAGGAGGAGGAGAATATCAATTTGGAGGTAATCTATCCAGCGATTTTATTGATATTAGTTACAATTCCATGAAATTTAATGTTCCCTTTATCTATACAGACTACTTTGGAAATCATCACGAATGGCACAATTCGTTTGACCCGGTCTTCACCAATAAATTAGAAGGAACAATAAAATTGAATTTTAATTCTTTCGAATTGAGGCCTAAAGCAAGTTTTACAGCCTACAATAATTTTGTGTATTTCGATGAGGAAATAAACCCACAACAATCCAGTGATGGTGTTCTTATCTCTTCGTTTGGCGGAGATTTTAACCTTCGATTATACAATGATAAAAAGGAGGGATGGCATCTTGAAAATGAAATTATAGCAACTAATATTTCTGGAGGTTCATCTGATTTTATTAGAATTCCTGACCTTTATTTCAATGGACGTTATTTTTGGAGAGGAAATTGGTTTAAAGACCTTGTACCTGTAGAATTTGGAATAGATGCACACGCACGTTCTTCTTATTTAGGTAATGCATATGCTCCTGAGATTCAGCAATTTTATCTTCAAAATGATCAAGAGATATTCGGATATATGGCTACCGACCTTTTCTTGAATATGAAGATTGATAAATTCTTTTTTATGCTGAAGTGGACTCATTTTAATGAGCCAAGAAATGATGGATACTTTGTTACTCCAAATTACCCTGGCCAGCAGAAAGTAATTGATTTAGCTATTAGATGGATGTTTTTTGACTAATGAATCCTGCTAAAACGACTTTAGGACTTGAGTTACCCACAGACCCAAGATGGGTAAACATTGCTGAAAAAAATATTGAGGATATCTTGGTTGATCATGCCTATTGTGAGCAAAAAGCTGCTTCCTCTTGTATTTCACTTATCATCATGTTTCCTGAACGCGAAAAACTTGTGGATGTACTTACACCAGTAGTGGCTGAGGAGTGGGCACATTTTGAGTTGGTAATTTCACATTTGAAGAAGCGAGGATTTGGCCTGGGGAAGCCCAGAAAAGATGAATATGTCTCTCGATTGAATGGAATTATAAAGAAGGGAGGTGCCAGAGAAGAACAATTAGTTGAACGGCTATTGATGAATGCGCTAATAGAAGCTAGAAGCTGTGAACGATTTAAACTACTTTGGAAAAACCTGGACGATCAGGAGCTTCAACGATTTTACTATGATTTAATGATTTCTGAAGCTGGTCATTATCACAATTTTATTGATTTGGCTAAAGAATATATGGACGAAGAGAGGGTTGAGAAGCGTTGGAAAGAATTCCTCACCGGAGAAGCAGACATCATGAGAGATCTTGTGCCACGTCCAGATCGAATGCACTAGAAGAAATACTTATTCTTATCTGTGGGTTGATTTTAATGATTTCTGCTATCAATTCATTTTCTTCTGTAAGAGATATAGGTATATCGTCATTTGGTCATAGTACTTGTTTCTGAGTAATATCGTTTCACTAGGTCTTTTGTTTCTTCTTTTTTGCTGCTGGAAATAGAATGTTATTTAATATCAATCGATACCCAGCAGAATTTGGATGTAAGTTTAGATCAGTAGGGGGTTCATTGACAAAATGTTGATAATCTTCCGGATCATGCCCACCATAAAACGTCCAAAATCCTCGTCCCATTATTCCATGAATATACTTCGCTTCATTGATACTTGGCGTTTGCCCCATCACGATTACATCTCCTTTGACCAGTTGCTTTTTGAAACCAGTAGTTTGCCCCATAAAGCCATGGATGATCTGCTGATGATTCTGAGTTAGCATAGTTGGTATTGGATCCCATTTTGCGGAGAATTCAAATAAAGTGAAGTAATCATTCCTCTCAATCAAGCCTCGCTCATTTGCTTGATTATCTATGTTGGAGTACTCATAACGCATTGGGTCTCGCTCAATAGTGAAATTTTCAAATGCCATAGTCTTAGAGAAGTCAAGCTTCGATTGCGCTCGTGGATCAGCTGGGTCTCCGTCATAGATATTTTCTACAATATCCAATCCCTCGGCAGCAAGAGCAATGTCGTATGTATCCGTAGCTGAACACATGGCAAACAAAAATCCTCCGCTAGCTACGTAAGATTTAATTCGTTGGACAGTAGCTAACTTAAGTTGTGAAACTTTACTAAATCCATGCTTTTTAGCAGATTCCTCATATTCACGCTGTTGCTGTTGATACCAGGGAAAGTGATGATATGCTCTATAAAATTTGCCATACTGTCCGGTAAAGTCCTCATGGTGTAAATGAAGCCAATCATACTTGGGAAGTTCGTCACCCATGATTTCGTCATCAAAGATTACATCATAAGGTATTTCAGCGTACGTCAGTACCAATGTAACAGCATCGTCCCAGGGCTGCTTACTTTTTGGAGAATAGACCGCAATTTTTGGAAATTTCTCAAGTTTCATCACATCCATGTTGGAAGATGGACTAGCAATCAGATTGAGAACATCATTGGCCTCCGCATCTGAAATGACTTGATAAGAAACTCCTCTTATAATGCATTCATTTTCAAAGGCTTGCAGATGTTTAATCATAAAACTTCCACCCTTATAATTAAGCATCCAATCAACTTCCACTTCTTTTTCAAGAATCCAATAAGCTATTCCATAAGCTTTCAGGTGATTAGACTGACCCTCATCCATTGGGATAAGGATATATGCCGCCTGACTGGATATAAATACATTTAAGAAAATTAGTAACAATATTCCCCGCATATGCATCACTTTTGTATATACAACGTTAATCAAAATCATGTGTTTTACTAAAGCCAAACGATGAACATTCGCGAAAACATTAAAGAAGGAATTAAATCCATTAAGGCTAATAAGCTTAGAACATTCCTGACTGCAGCCATTATTTCCATTGGTATCACATCTTTGGTTGGTATTTTAACTGCCATAGATGGAATTCAGAATTCAATTAATAATAGCTTCTCTAGTCTTGGCGCAAACACATTTGATATTGAAGATAAGCGGAGAGATAGAGGATCTTCAGATGGAAAAAAGGCGAAGAGGTATCCTAAGGTCACTTATAATGAACTATTAACTTTCAAAGAGAAGTATGAAGGACCTGGAGTTGTCTCAATATATACGGTAATTACAGGGCAAGCTGAAGTGAAGTATGAATCGAAGGTTACTAACCCAAATCAAATTGTTAGGGGTGGGGATGAAAATTACCTCACAGTAGATGGATATGATGTAGATCAAGGTCGGCCATTCTCAGCCAATGAAAGCTTAAATGGTAGTTATGTGGCTCTTGTTGGGAGTGATGTAATCGATGAACTGTTTGATGACAATGAGAGTCCTGTGGGTAAGAAAATTAGCTTGATGGGGAATAAGTTCAGAATTGTGGGGACAATTGCAGAACAGGGAGGAGCAAGTGGTAATTCGAATATAGACAGGACCATAATTATTCCGATGCAAACGGCTAGGATAATAGCACCAGAAAGAAATTTTGGATATGAAATAGCAGTTTCTGTTACTGATCCTACGCAGATGGAAAATGCGATGGGAATCGCCCGCGGTTTAATGCGAGCGATTCGTCAAGATAGACTTGGAGATGAAGATTCATTTGAACTCTCCGCTAGTAAATCGCTTGCTGAGCGTATGGGAGAAATCACGGGCTACCTTAGAGCAGGTGGATTTACAATAGGTTTCGTTACTCTTATAGGAGCTTCAATTGGCTTGATGAATATCATGCTTGTTTCTGTTACAGAGAGGACAAGAGAGATTGGGGTTCGAAAAGCTTTGGGTGCCACACCATTAAAAATTCGTCAGCAGTTCTTAATTGAAGCAATTGTAATCTGTCAAATGGGGGGTATAGGAGGTATTGTACTGGGAATGACCATAGGAAACCTGACATCATCATTGATATTTAATTCCGGTTTTGTAGTTCCATGGCTATGGATGTTCATCGCAGTACTAATTGGTGTTGCAGTAGGATTAATATCTGGTTATATCCCAGCCTACAAAGCGTCTAAGCTTGACCCTATCGACTCATTGAGGTTTGAATAATTAGAATAAAAGCTTCTAGAGAGCGATACTTACTCCAAAATAAGGCATCACGTATTTTGTAGCTTGGAATTCACCTTCTGCTGTTGGGGTAAATAACCAGTAGTAATCTACACCTGTTGCCAAGAATTTATTCATGTGGTAGATAAAGCGCATTTTGGCTAATGAGCGTTCGTCGAAACTGAACGCATCTCCTAAATCATCCAGATCTCCTTTTACATAATTCCCATGAAATGAAAATTTATCAGCTAATCTTTCCATATCTGCAGATAATTCTACGAACGCAGGTGATGCAACTGAAATATCATCTGGTATCATCAAGCTACCACCAAGAGAGACCTTCTTCAATACATGGCCTCTTAGTGATCCATAAATACCATTTTTCCCTTCTGTAGTGATCAAAGAAGCGATTCTGGCATCTTTATTTATTTCATATGTCGCATTGAAGAACTGAGGAATATAATGGTCTGAGTTGTTGAGTCGTTCGATACGTATATCTGTGCTAAAAACATCTGCGATAAAATGCATTCTGAAGTTCATTCCCACAGATACTCCTGAACCTGTTTTAAAATCATTTTCACCAAAAGCATTCGCTAGTTGAGTCAAGGTATCACTCTCAATATTTAGCCTAGAATAAGAAGCAAACATGTCAATCTGTATAAAAGGGGAGCTTAACAACGTTAGGCCCATATCTATTCCTAATCCCTTTGCTCCAGATTTTGTGAACGTATAAGTCGTGCTGGTAGAATCACTGGTAATGATATCCGTCTGATCCTTATCTACGATGTATGAGGCTCCCACTTCAAGTGTATTGATAATCTTCAATGGGAATGCAGAAAGAGGTCTGATATATGGTCGTGCACCAAAAAGATTGAATGATTGAGGGTTCAAGTCGCTATATAATAATTCCAGGCCTACAAATCGATCGTAATTAAAATCAGCATGAATCCCGACTTTGCGTTTTTCGTAACTGGTAGAATTAGTATAGTTATTCATTAACCCTCCATAGCCAAGCATTAAACCTGAAATTTCTCCTGCCTTTACATACACAGGATCCTTTTTTTGAGCTCCATACCTTATGTATCTGAATAACCTAGCAACACCGACACCATCTTCGAATATTTCCGTGCGTATAGACTTGTCGTCCAACCCATAGAGAATTGGAACATTCAGTCCGACACCAACCTTCCCAAGTTTAAACTCAGGAGATAACACCAATCCTACATAATCTTTTCCATCGATCTGTGTGTAAGTCATTCCTCCATTTATACTGCCATTATCGTTTGGGAGCACCATTGGTTCTCTGAAATCACTGATGGAAGGACGCTCTACTCGTTCCCTTTTAGGTTTAGGCTTTTCTATTGTTTCCTTGTTTTCTAAGGAATCAATCTTGCTGACAATAGTGGAATCTGGTTTTAGTGTATCAGATGAAACTAGTAATGCTTGTTGTTTAAGACTATCCAGAAGCAAACTATCAGATGGAATTTGTAATGAATCTATTTTGACTATTTGATCTTTTTTCTTTCGCTTCTTTTTTTTCTTTTTTGCCGTTTCTTCCCATAAATAAGAATAATCAGAATACTCACTGGAAGTTTCTTGAGAATAGCCAGAAAAGGCTAATGAAAATAAGATTAATGAGAATGTAGCTAGCTTAATGTTCATAGTCTTTAATAGTCGATGACTACTGTGTAGTCATTGATAATGAAAAAAGCCCCTAAAAAGGGGCTGAATTATTTCAAATAGACTTTTTCTTTTTTATTGTATTTGTTCCGATAAGAAAGTCGAAAACCATTTTTCCCCCACTTCTTGATCTTATATACATAAGGAATCCTTCTTCTTTCTTCAGTGAAAGAATCATATGTTAGGATTAAATCCTTGCCATTCAGACTCCAGTCTCCACCTAGCTTTGCATAGTTATTTCTATCGTGATAGAATTTACGGTCTATCCGAATGGTAAATGTTTCTCCAATTTCGAAATAAGGACGCCTGCTTTTAACATCCATTACATTCCACTTTTGCTTTGATTGAAGTAATTCTTCAATTTTAGAAAGCTTCTGTGCTTGAGTTGCAGTAACTAAACACAGAAAAAATAATATTGAGTATAGATTTTTCATGTCGATAATTATTTTAAGTTGGGACTTTGAATATGCAAGTTGATGGGTTTGAATAGAAAGTTCAAATGACCTTATCTTGCCGTTTTCATAGTCACAGAGTTTTTTGTGATTATGTTTTCAAATATGATGCCTCAATTTTAAAACCTATTTTTTTTCTTATTCATGAATCTACAAGAAAGAATTATTAATTCAATTAGAGATGTACCTGATTTTCCAAAACCAGGAATTGTTTTTAAAGATATTACACCACTTCTGAAAGATGTTAGCCTCAGCTCAGATATTACAAAAGCCCTAGCTGACTATTGGAGTAGGATAGACATTGATGCAATAGTTGGAATCGAATCACGTGGATTCATTTGGGGGAATTCCCTTGCACAAAAATTGGGAATCCCATTTATTCCTATTCGAAAGAAAGGAAAACTGCCAGCAGATACCTTTTCTTATAAGTATGATCTAGAGTATGGATCCGCTGAGATGGAAATACATCGCGATGGTATCCTCCAAAATCAAAAAGTGTTAGTTCATGATGACTTGCTTGCTACCGGGGGAACAGCAATGGCGGCCGCAGAGTTGATCAAGGTATCTGGTGGAGAAGTGGCGGGATTTTCCTTTTTAGTTGAATTAGGCTTTTTAAAAGGCGTTAATTCCCTTAAGCCTTACGATTGCGATGTGCATTCCTTAATAACCTACTGAGGCTCACGGAGCATTACCTGGACTAAGTTTGCTCTTCCTATTGCGTTAAATCTTACCGAAAGGAATTTGATTGTCTTCTGATCTCCACAACTATTTGGAGGAGTTAGACGATAATGAAAAAATTTCTGATTTCTATTATAGAGCTCATGTTCCTCAGCTTTGCCTAATAAACTCTCCACTTCATTCTGAGTCCCTTTCAATAGAATGTCTTGTTTTTCTATTATCAAACTAGCTACATCCAGCCGATATGTGCTGCAATCTTCTTTGGAATTGATCCATAGCTCTTCGTCAAAACCTTCCATAGATAACCTATCATAACAGGAAGATGTTAAGAGTAAAGTGAATAGAACGTAAAGAATATTCTTCATTTTTTAAATCTTGTAATTATGTAACAGCATGCGAAAATAGCTCCGGAAACAGTCACCATAGCACCTGCAATTGATCCATCTAAAATATAGCTTAACCAATAGCCTAAGAAAGAACTAAAAACTCCAAAAACGGAACTTAGTATTAACATAGACTTCAATTGGTTTGTTACTAAATAAGCTGAAGCTGCGGGAGTAATTAAGAGAGCAACAACCAAGATCGCTCCCACTGATTCAAAAGAAGCGACTGTTGTAAGTGAAACCAGACTCATTAAAGCATAATGCCATTTAGATGTGGATATACCTATAGCAGTAGCAAAAGACGAGTCAAATGTTGTAATGAATAGTTCCTTATAGAATAAGAAGATAAAAAGAAGAATAAGAATTAGTACTACCGTGAGGATTATGACGGCCTTCGGCGCAATAGGATTACCAGAGTTTGTATAGATAAGATCTATTGGCACATAGGCGATTTCACCATGAAGAATACAGTCTTGATCTATATGGGCATTGCCCGCATAATAGGTTACGAGTATAACACCTAAAGCAAACAGCCAGGTAAATGTTACACCAATGGAGGCATCAGCTTGTAATTTTCCTTTCTGGTGAAAGAACTCAATCAAGAAGGTGGTCAGTATTCCTAGAATTCCTGCACCTAATAGCATCCAGACTGACTGCATGCTTCCGGCAATGAAGAAAGCGATAACAATTCCCGGTAATACTGAGTGTGAAATAGCATCACCTACCATTGACATTTTTCTTAAAACGAGAAACGTGCCAAGCATGGAGCAGCTAACTGCAACTAAGGAACCTGTCAATATAATCCAGAAAGCATCCATTATTTTGGTATCTCGGAAGAGTGGGGGTCTGAAGTAGGATACTCTAGTAGCTTCTCTAGTCGTGCTTCAAGTTCCGGAGTTATTACATGCTCTATAGTGTCAGCATCCTCATGAACGTGATCAGGAGCAATTCGTAAATATTTGGTTAGGTAAAGTTCCCAAAGCCTGTGAAGTCTTGTTATCCGTTTGCCTTTTTCAAAACCTTCTTTAGTCAACAACCAGTTTTGGCTTGTTTTCTTAACATACCCATGTGTTTTTAACTTTCTTAAGCCCTTAACTAATTGAGCTGAAGAGAAATTTCTAATAAGTCGAATATCATCTACTGCTACGACACTGTAATGTTCGCCGCTATTCTCCCCAATCCTGTAAAATGCTTTTAATAGATTCTCTTCCAGTAGTTGTCTTCGAATGGAAAACCTTCTCCATTGCCTTACCACGATCCCTTTTCTTGGAGCGAAGAAAAAAGAGAATAACGCGATTATTGATAAGATCATAACCATCCATGGTCCGGTAGGCATAGAAGGAGCACTGTATGAAATGTAGGCTCCACTAACTCCTGAAAAAGCTCCAAATACGGAGGCTAGTAAAATCATTTTGGATAACCTGTTTGTCCAAAACCTAGCTGCAGCTGCAGGAGTAATAAGCATAGCTGCCATTAAAACAACACCTACAGCTTGTATGCCAGTTACAACAGCTAAAACCGTGACAGATGTCAAAACCATTTCCAATTTCTTAATAGGAAGTCCAATTACACGCGCAAAATTTGGATCAAAACTGATGAGTTTAAATTCTTTATAGAATGCAAAAACTGTGATTAATACGATAAAAGCAATAATGCTGAATGCAACTAAATCTTTACCTACAAGTGCAGCTGCTTTGCCAAAAAGAAATGTATCCAGACCACTTTGTGAAGCATTACCGGAATGCTGTATGTACGTCATCAACAAAATACCAATGCCAAAGAATACAGAGAGGGATAGGCCTGTAGCTGCGTCTTCTTTAATTTTTGTGTTTTGAATAATTGCATCCATTACAATAATCGATATCCAACCGGAGATAAATGCTCCAATAATTAGTAGGAATGGATCTTTACTTCCTGAGATCATGAAAGAGATACAAATTCCGGGTAGAACTGCATGAGAGATCACATCTCCCACAAGGGATTTTTTCTTTATGAATGTAAAACAACCCACTACGGCTGAACTAATAGAAAGCAGAACTGCACCGAATACTACGTATTTGATGTTTGGATATTTGAAAGAAAAGAATTCAATTAAGGTTTCCATTATTGCTTTTCTCTCGCTTGAAATTCCCCTTTTTGGACGAGCTCTCCAACTTCTGTTAAAAGGGTTAGCTTTCCACCATACGTTTCTTCCAGAAGTTGCGGGCTAAACACTTCCTTGGTGGGTCCTGACGCAACTAAGCGAAGATTTAGAAGGATAACCCAATCAAAATAAGTTTCTACAGATTGTAAATCATGGTGAACAACTATGATAGTCTTACTTTCCCTTGAGAGCTCTTGAAGTATTTTAAAGATAGCTTTTTCTGTTGCCGCATCTACTCCAGCAAATGGTTCATCTAAAAAATAGATGTCGGCATTTTGAGTTAGAGCCCTTGCCAGAAATACACGTTGTTGTTGACCGCCTGAGAGCTGGGATATTTGACGCTTATGGTATTTGTCCATACCGACCAGTTCCAAAGCTTTCATTGCAGCTTCCTTATCTGCTTTTCTCGGATTTCTGAATAACCCAAGTTTTGAATATCTTCCCATTAATACTACATCGAGTACAGATGCTGGAAAGTCCCAATCCACAGATTCTCTTTGTGGAACATAACTTACTTGCTTTCTTACTTCTTTTAGAGATTGATCAAAAAGTTTTACGTATCCAGAGTTCATGTCCACTAGATCCATTACAGCCTTAATAAGCGTTGATTTACCTGCTCCATTAGGACCGATGATACCACAAAGAGCACCTTTAGGTACAGATAAGTCAATACCCCATAGGACTGGTTTTTTATCATAACTTACCGTGAGATCATGGATCTCAAGTGCCGGATTTTCAACTTGTTTTACAAAGCTATTAGACATTGACTTTTAGTTTTTGGATAAGCGCGTTTAGTCTCTTCCTCAATGTGATTAACTCATTATTAATTTCATTGTAATCAGGCTTACTAATTAGGTCTATTTCGCTGCTGAAATAGAGCAAATACTCAACCTCTGCAGCAGATCCCATAGCTATTTCGCAGAATCGTTTGAACTCTAATTGACCACTCCTTCCGCAACCTTCCGCAATATTTGTTGGAATTGAAAGAGCACTTCTTCTAAGTTGACTTGTAATACCAAACTTTTCTTCGTTAGGAAAACTTTTAGATATATGATAGCACTTCAAAGCTATTTGATGTGCTTCCTGCCATACCTCTAGATTTCTAAAATCTCTCATATTCCAATGGCCAAATTACCAATTGCTAGAAGCTATTTCAAAGCCTCCACAATTGTTTCAATATTTTTTTTAAACATCCCAATGTAGGTTCCTTCTTCTGTGCCAAATTCACCCATTGCATCAGAATATAGATACCCACCAATCCTTATATCATGCCCTCTTTCTCTGCATCCTGTCACAACGGCATTGATGGACTTCTCAGACACACTAGTTTCAACAAAAATTGCTTTTATGTTATTGTCAATAATCAAGTCTGTAATCTGAGCAATGTCTTTTAAACCAAAATCGGCTACAGTAGAAATACCCTGAAGCGCTTCTACTTGAATGTTGTAGGCATCTCCAAAATAGACAAAGGCATCATGAGCAGTGACAAGAATCCGCTGATCTTTGGGGATTTCTTTGAGTCTTTGTATTACATATTCTTCAAGGCTATCTAGTTGAAGTAAATACTCAGTAGTGTTCTTTTGGTAGAATGCTTGATTGGTAGAATCTAAGCTGACTAAGGATTTGCTAATAGATTTAACAGCATACTTCCATCTGTTAATATCAAACCAGACATGAGGATCATATGCATCCTTATATCCAATAGCAGATTTAAGCATATGCTTTGGGATTGACTCAGCAGCTGCTACAACTAGTTTCTGCCTACCCAACTTCGCCAAGATTTCACTCATTTTGCCTTCCAGAAGAATTCCATTATAAACAACTAGATCTGCCTTATTAAATTTTGATAAATCTCCTTGTGTAGCTTTATAAAGGTGGGGGTCAACTCCTGGGCCCATAATTGCTTCCGCAGTAACCTTGTCTTTTGCAATATTGATGACAGCATCATATAGCATTCCTGTTGTGGCTACTACATGAGGAGTGCTAGTTGTCTGCTCATTTTTCGTAGAACAACCGAAACCAAAAAGAGCTATGCATATTGAAAAAGTAGCAATATTTTTCATTTCTTTTCTATTATGGTGATCATCAAGTTATTCGCGACTGTTTGAGATAGAAACTGTCTTTCATTATCATCGATGGTAATAGATAAAGACCCATCAAAATCCATACGCTCAAGAACATGAACTTTAGATCCAATTTTAAGTCCTAATGAATCAAGATGCTGAAGTAGCGATGCGTTATCATTGTTTACGGCGACTAAAATACCCATTGTGTTTACATCTACTTCTGATATGCATGCTCTTATAGTCTTGGTCATTATTCCGTCGGCGTTCGGAATAGGATCACCATGAGGATCCATAGTTGGATGTCCTAAAAATTGATCAAGACGTTCGATTAGTGCAGGTGATTTTATATGCTCAAGCTGCTCTGCGATCTCGTGAACCTCATCCCACTTGAATTCCAGTTTATCAACAAGAAAGACCTCCCATAGCCTATGTTTCCGTACAATAGTCAATGCGATCTTCTTGCCTTGAGGTAAAAGTTTTGCTCCTTTATATTTTTGATATCCGATGAGTTTTTTCTGTGAAAGCCTTTTCACCATGTCGTTTGCTGAAGCTGGTGTGGTATTCATGCTTTCAGCAAGCGCGTTTGTGTTTACATTTTCATTCCCACCATCAGAAAGGTGATAGATTGCTTTCAAATAGTTTTCTTCAGTAAAACTCAGTTTAGAAACCATGTGACAAAGCTAATTAATATTTAGATTAATCTAAATATTAATTTAGAAGTACTTATTTTAAAATAATTAAAGCGCTAATAATCAAGCTATTTAACCACTTTTATTAAATGATCAAGTGATGATGTTAGTTTAAGTGATTCATACTCCCATGTTGCGCTCTCCGGATAAAGTCCAGTAAACAATTCATCCTTTTTAGATAATGATTTTAAAATTTCTTGTGCATTAATTGTGGTATAATTCACAGGAATTGCGCCTCCCAATTCTTCACCTTTGCTCATCCAATTGGTATTTTCTGAAACTAAATAAGGTAGCCTATATCTGGAGTATTCATAAAGTTTAGTCGGTACTTTATTACGATTGACAGTATTTGTTTCATAACCAATTACTCCAAGATTTGCTTTTGAAATAGCATCAAGAATTTCAGGATAAGGTATTGGACTATAGGAGATGGTTAATAGAATATTAGAGTGATTCTTTTGCTGCTCCAAAAGCCATTTCTTTATATCAATACTATGAACTTGTCCAATAATATGAATTAATGTTTCTGGTTCTACTTTTTGAATAGCAAGAAATACATTGATTGCATTCTTTATCCCTCCATATGTAGAAATTGTCCCAGAAAAAATCAGATTTGTTTGATTCCAATTCCTGCTGGATTCTGCAGTGGATATAGCTTTGTTTTCTAAGATTACATTCTTATTTCTAACAAAATACAGTTCTTCATCGTAGCACTTTTCTGCCAGCCAAAATTCATTGATAAACTTCTTTGATAGATTTTCCTTAAAGCGAATAATTTCCGCATAAATCGTTTTTATGATTGATCGACTCAAATGCTTAAGATTACTCGAATAGTTTTCTTGCACATCATAAACCACTTTGCAACGAGTTAAGACTCTTGCAATTAATGCTGTGACGATTAACTCATGTGTCGTAATGATTAGCAAAGAAGGTCTAATTGACAGAATTTTGAATAAAATTTTAGGTCTGATAAAAAGTCTTACTAACCAATTTGTTCGTGTTAATAGATGAGGATGTAAATAAATTCCTGGGGTATCTATTTCTTTTTTCGTGCTATTTCCTATGATATTAACTTCATATTTATTTGTTTTCGCCATTGATTGAGAAAACTTCCAAAAAGCCCGTACATCGTCTACAGGTTTAAGTACGGAAGCTATCACAATCTTTTTCTTCATATAACTGTAAATATTGAATATTAGATGGAATTAAAAAACCTCATAGAGGAAGCTTGGAAAGATAGATCTCTGGTAAATAAGAAAGATGTCTCTGTTGCGATTAAAACAGTCATTGAAGATTTAGATAACGGCAAGCGTAGAATTGCGGAACCTGATGATGATGATTGGAAAGTAAATGAATGGCTCAAAAAAGCAGTAATCCTTTATTTTCCATTAATGAAAATGCAATTAATTGAAGTTGGCCCATTTCAATTTCATGATAAGATTAAACTTAAGTCTGGATATGATCAGCTTGGAGTGAGGGTAGTACCGCATGCCATAGCCAGATACGGTGCGTTTATTCAAAAAAATACAATTCTGATGCCTTCATATGTCAATATTGGAGCTTATGTTGATGAAGGGACAATGGTCGACACTTGGGCTACAGTAGGAAGTTGTGCTCAGATCGGCAAAAATGTACATTTAAGTGGAGGAGTTGGGATAGGAGGGGTATTAGAGCCTGTTCAGGCAGCTCCTGTAGTCATTGAGGATAATGCTTTTATAGGATCCAGATGCATCGTTGTTGAAGGGGTACGAGTAGGTAAAGAAGCTGTTTTAGGTGCTAATGTGGTATTAACAGCAAGTTCTAAAATTATTGATGTAACTGGAGCTGAGCCAAAAGAATACAAGGGATACGTTCCTCCTAGATCTGTAGTAATTCCCGGAACCATACCTAAAAAATTCCCTGCTGGTGAATTTCAAGTCCCATGTGCCTTAATCATCGGGACGAGAAAGGAAAGTACCGATAAAAAGACTTCATTGAACGAAGCTTTAAGAGAAAACAACGTCTCAGTTTAATACTGGCATCTAAGTTGCAATGATGAGAAGTGTACCAACATTGAAGATCATGAAGACTTTCACATTGATATTACTAGGGCTATTCACAAGTGCTCAAACAATGGTTGATAGTAGGCCAGTGAGCAACGGTGAAGAATTACAGTTTAAATTATCGTACGGATGGTTTACAATTGGTAGAGGCACATTCAAGATCTCCGATGAAAATGTAATTAAAGATGGCAAAGAATGCATTGAAATAAATGTAGCAGGAAGAACAGCCGGTTTAGTAGGAGTTTTTTCAAAAGTCGATGATAAGTGGGGAGCAGTTGTCGATAAAAATACCTTTATGCCATATTATTCATATAGGGATCTTTCAGAAGGAGATCAAGATTTAAAAGAGAAATCGTATTTTGATTACGATTCAATGCGTGTGCGCGTAGAAAGTTCTTCGATTTCAAAACCAACTACCAGACCAATAAAGTACTTTGATATTGAAAAAGACAATGTTTTAGATATGATGGGAGGTCTTATGTATGCACGAAGTGTTGACTTCAAGTCCCTGGAAAAAGGTGATACAATAAGATTGGATGCTTTTTTTGATGAAAAATTCTATGATTTTGAAATGATCTATCACGGTATTGAAAAAGTTAAAACTAAGGTTGGTAAAATCTACTGCTTTAAGATTGTTCCTATCATGCAAAAGAATAATGTATTTAAAGGAGATAACGCTGTAACATTCTGGATTTCAGCGGATGCCAATCGACTTCCTTTAAAAGTAAAAGCAAATATGAACTTTGGGACAGCTTATTGCGAGCTTACTTCGTATAAAAATGTTAAAAGCGGGATTGATTCCCAATAATCCGCCTACTTTTGCCGACTTTATCTAATTATATGAAATACTTCGTAGTAACATTTATCTTGCTGTCAGTGGCTAGTTGTAAGAATGAAGCCTCCATAAATGGAGATGACCTTTTCGACAATGAAAAATATGCTGATGCTATTCAAGCCTATACTTCTTATCTAGAAACACATCCTGACAATGTGAAAAGTCTTTATAATAGAGGTAGATCTTACGAGGAAATAGGACAAGTGCAAAAAGCTGTTTCTGATTTTGAAAAGATCGTAGAATTAGACCCGAAGAATATTTCTGCTTACCTCAGTTTAGCCAAGATTTCATATAATAAACATGAATATAACAAGGTATTGATCCATACTGGGAATGCAATTGATCTAAATGAAAACTCAGCTCAGGCGCATTTTTTTGCTGGAAGAGCTGAGCATCAACTAGGGTATCTAGATCAAGCTGTTGAATCATATAATAATGCAATAAGAATAAATCGTGATTTTGGAGAAGCGTACCTCTACAGGGGTGCAGTTAAGGTAGGAAAAGACCAAATGAAATCTGCATGTGAAGATTTCAAATTTGCCAAATCGTTGAATATCCCTGAAGCAGCAAAAGCAATTAAAGATTATTGTAAGTAATGATTATAGGATAAATCCTGTAATCAAATAGCAAATGACTGCCAATCCTCCAGTAAAAAGTGCATATGGCAATTGAGTTCTGACATGATCTATGTGATCACATCCAGATGCTACTGAGGCAATCAATGTTGTATCAGAAATAGGAGAGCAGTGATCTCCAAAAACCCCTCCTCCGAGTATAGCGGCAATGACAAGGTGCAGGTTAGCATCTACAGCAAAAGATAGAGGAACTCCAATGGAAATCATGATTGCAAAGGTTCCCCATGATGTGCCCGTTGCAAAGGCAATGAAACTACTAATAATAAAAATTAACGCTGGAGCAATTTCTGGAATTAACCAGGAAGATGTTACTCTGGATACATAGATACCAGTCCCCAGCTCATTGCATAAGTTTCCTATGGCGAAGGCTAATACCATCAATACTGCCATAATCACCATATCATTCATTCCTTTGAAAGACTGATCAATAAAGGTTTTTATTGTAAGCATTTTTTGAAATCCGTACATTACAGCAGCAGTGAGAAACCCGCTAAAACATGCATTTAGTACTGCTTCAGAACCAGAACCGGTACCAATACTGTTCCAAACTTTATCAAAAAAATCACCTTCAAACGCACCATCCCAACCACCATAAATAAGAAACAAAGGCATAGTAAGAACCATTACAGCTATCGGAATTACCATATTGAGGGGAGAAGAGGTTCTTTCTGAACCGGGATCTTCTTGCCTTATTTCAGGGGCCTTCCTTTCAGCTATTTTCTTCATTTCTCCATATTCTTTACCAGAAAGCGAAAGCCAGAATACAAAGACTAATGTCAATATGGCATAAAAGTTAAAAGGAATAGAATAAACCAGTGTTTTGAAAGGATCAATATTTGGAAATGCTAATAATAATCCCATTACGTAAGCTCCCCATGCATTCAAAGGAAACAAAACACATGACGGAGCTGAACTTGAATCTGCGAGGTAAGCTAATTTTTCTCTGGGCAATTTATGCTTATCAAAAAGAGGTCTGAAAATAGTACCTACAGTGAGAATGGAGATATTAGATTCTACAAAGATTAGAAACCCTGTCAGGGCCGAAGCAGCTTGAATTTTACCCTTGAAGTTTTTTTGCCCCGATAGTCTTTTTTGAACCCAGTTGATAAATCCATTTATACCTCCCGAATATTTAATTAGTTGTATCAGTGCACCAATGATTAAGGTCAAGATAATGGTTCTTGTATTCCCTTTGCTTTGAAAGACTTCAACAAATGCCCCAATAGTTGCTAAGGATCCCTCCAAGATATTTCCTTGCTGAATAATTAAATAGCCAACAAGTATTCCTAGTGAAAGAGAAAAAACGACTTGTTTAGTCTTTATAGCTAGTCCAATTGCCAATAGGGGTGGTATCAAAGACCAAAATCCATAGTCTGTCATTATTTTTTCTTTTTCTTTACAACAATTTTCAAGGCTTCATCTTGCTGACTTGATAGTGCATTATAAGGATATGATGTGAAAGTATAGGCCACTGCTTTTTCGATGGCTCGAGTAGCTTTTTTTTCCTTTCTTTCCTGTTTTAGATCATAGCTGCCTTGCCAAACTAATTTCTTTTTTTGATCGAAGAGCTCCAATAAGAGAACTGATTCGTAGATCGTTCTGCTGGAAAACTGATTTCTTGAAAAATACGGACTTGTCTGATTACTAGATTCTACTCTTGTGGAAGAGGAAATTTCATATCTTAAAGTAAGATCAGGGGAAACACTGGATTTTTGGTAGTTACGTTTCGACATTTGATTATGAATATTCTCCTTGATTTGATCAAGTAGCAAAGTGCTTTCTGGAGTGACGTTTTTCGATTCCAGTTTAGCACTTACAAGCCGGTATGTTTCAAAATTCTTGAAATCAGCTTTAGAATTGACGTACGAAACTATTTTAGGACTACAAGCACCTACGGCTAGGAGAATTAAAAACCACTTTTTCATCGAAGGCTAAATTATCAATTTACCCCGACTATAAATTGAGAGTTCTAGAATATGTGTGAGCTTTATTAAGGGAAGATAAAATTTTATCAACTAGGCGTACAGTCTCTTCGGTAAATTCATACAATACTTCGAATCGGTCACTATTTTGACTGTTTCTAGTGATTGATTTGTAATCCCCATAAAAACCAGACTCATAAAATCTTGAATCGGGATTGAACCATATGAGCTTTGTATTTGACATCATTGGGTAATTCTCATACAAAGATTGAAGATTTGAATATGAAAACTATTTCTTCGATTAATTCTATTAACGAAATATTTTAGGGGGTTATTACGTATACTCATCGAAATAATTGATACTTTTCATTGTTATAGCATCATGTTTGAAGAGACAAAGACAAATTTTTGAAAATGATAAAGCGAGAGCTTTCCTTTACTCTTACTATAATGATTGCCTATCTGACTTTTTCTCAGGTTGCAACAAAAGCTGAAACCAATCTCGCAGGTGTTTATCAAGGTAATACACTCTTCATCCAAAATCCATTAGATCAATCAGATCGCAAATTTTGTATTGAAAGTATATATATCAATGAAGAACTGCTTAATATAAATTATAAGCTGAGTGCCATTAAAATTGATTTTAAGGAATATGATTTGTTCACGCCTGTGAAAATCCGTGTTGTTCATAGGGATACATTGTGTACTCCGACTATAATCAATCCGGAGGCTATATTATTCCATACTATTTTTCGATTTACTTCTGTTTCATTAACAGACAGTGCTTTAGTCTGGTCAACTAAAGGAGAAACTGGAATGGGGGAGTTTGAAGTTGAGAAATTGATGAATGGAGTGTGGGTAGATCAAGAAGTCCAAGAAGCATCAGGTTTGTATAAGGTTGCTAATTATACGCACTTTCCCAATTTAGAAGAAGGAGCAAACCAGTACAGAATCAAATATAACTTCCCAAGAGGCAGCAGAACTAGATACTTGTATTCATGGGAAGTGGATTTTGATCACTACCCAGAACCCGTTGACTTCAAGCCAAAATCAGCTAAAACACGATTGTACTTGTCCAGATCTACACATTATGAGATTTATGATGCAGGGAGTAAGCTAGTATTGGAGGGTCAAGGAATAGAAATAGATGTTACTGTCCTTAGACAAGGACAGTATGTTATCTACTTCAATGGAAAAGACCCGGGTACTTTTATAAAAGAATAATTAACCTAGAAGATCTATTCCAAAGAAGTTATTCAACACTACCATTACAAATAAGATCGCTAATAATACCGGACATAAGTAGGAGATGCAAAAGTTAAGAATCTTCTTAATGATGCTTTCATTGAATCCTTCATAACCCTGAGAGATCTCTGCAGCGAGGTTCTCCTTCTTCCAAATATATGCAGCGAATGTAACTATCAAGAATCCGCCAAACATGAGGAGTACATCAGTGATGTAACCAACCAAAGTCATGAAATCTGACGATCCACCAGGCAGAGAGAAAGCAGTCGAAAAGAATTCACTATACCCATTGCCAATAAGAGATGGGATTCCTATAATGAATATAATCACGGACATAATGACCACAGCTCTGGTTCTTCTTACTTTATATTCGTCAACTACATATGAAACAGGGACTTCTAGTAAGGATACTGTTGAGGTAAGTGCAGCGAATGAAAGTAAGAGAAAGAAGAAACCACCAACTATAACACCGAGTGTGGAGCCTAATGTTTCAAAGACTCCTGGTAGCGTCACAAAAATCAAACCAGCACCGCCTTGTACATTACTCATTTCACCACCGAGGTTATATGCAACTAATGGAAACATCATTAGACCAGCTATAAAAGCTATTCCTACATCAAAAAGGGTAATTAAAGCTGATGAACTAACTATATTCTCCTTTTTGGAAAGATAAGAACCGTATGTTATGAGTGCACCCATGCCTAGTGAAAGAGAGAAAAATGCTTGTCTTAGAGCTCCACCTATTGTGTTAATATTGGTCAATTTAGAAAGGTCTGGAACTAGATAGTATTTCACACCTTCCATAGCGTTCGGAAGAGTAAATGAATAAATAACTAGCGACAATATCATTATTATCAATGTGGGCATCAAAATACGGGCTAATCTCTCTATGCCTCCAGAGACTCCTTTTGAAACAAAAAAAGCTGTGGTAAGCATGAAAATAATAGCATAACCTCCGACTTTTACAATATCTGAAGTAAAAGCTCCAAATGATTCTCCAACTCCGAAATTCCCCATGATCATTTCTAAGAAATAGCCAAATGCCCAGCCAGCAACAACATTATAAAAAGATAGAATGAGGACCCCACAAAGTATTCCAAACTTTCCAATGATGTTCCACCTTTTGAATCCTAGAGAATTGAAAGCACCAATGGGGTTTTTCTCTGTTTTTCTGCCAATAGCAACCTCAGTCACCATCACAGGAAAGCAAAGAATAAATGCGAAAATCAAATAAATCAATACGAATGCGGCACCACCACCGTCGGCCACCTCAAAAGGAAATTTCCAAATATTTCCTAGACCAACTGCTGATCCAGCTGCTGCTAAAATAAATCCTAGTCTGCTGGAAAAGTTTCCGCGTGCACTCATATATACTATATTTTGATTTGGGTTAAAACGTCAAATATAGCAAAAGGAGGGTAGCCTCAAAGGGCAATTTTATAACTGGTTAAATCAAATCTTCTTCGTCGACTTCAACCTTGTAGGGATAGTTGAATAAATGATTCTCTTTTATGGATTCAGCTACTCTGTTTGGAACCATTTCTTCCCAACCATCTTGGTCTGTCTCGATCAATTCAAGTACATGATCAGATATGATATGTAGGTTTTCAGTTTTAGCGTCAGGAATACTCAAAACCTTATGATTTTCAACAAAATAATGGAAGAGGCTTTGTAAATGCCGATCAGGTGAAAAGTCATTTCCTGTCTTGATTTCTCCCGATTTTGAATCAAGGATAGGGTATATGAAGAGTTTTACATTACTCCCAAATAACCTAGCGAAAGATTCAAGTATTCCGCCATCCAGGTTTTTATAATATTTTTCATCAAAAATCTGAGTGAGGTTATTGAATCCTATGATCATACCAAGCATCTTATCTTTGATATACTGGGATAGGTATCCGGCAAGCTTGTAATGTTCTTGATAATTGGAAATCATTACATTTTGACCTAGAGAACAAAGTAGATCTACTCTGTCTAGGTAATCCTGCTCATCTAATTCGCCTTCTAGCGTCAAATCCTTAAGCGTAATTTCAACTACAGGTACAATATCCTCTGAATGACCCAATTTCTTTTTGAATGAACGCATTCCGGTAATCATCATGTCCACATTGACATGTGTGACCGGGCGAAATCTACCTCTAAGGACGATGGCGTTTTTACGATAAAGGATGTCAGAAGGAAGTCTCACTTCTTTATCTGGCCCAAACATTGCCACCTTGGTCAAGCCATTCTTAACCAGCTTTAATGTCATTAGACGATTATCAACATGGTGGAAGTCCGGACCTGAAATACTAAACATATCAATCTCCAAACGATCCTTTCTCACATTATCTACGAGAGAGTCTATGATTTCCTCAGGAGTATTATATGTGTAGCAAGAGTGGATCAGGTTAACACCAACAATTCCCAAGACCTGTTGCTGCCATTCTGCATCTCTATCCTTCAAGGATACATGAATAATACACTCATTGGGTTCAGATTGAGAGTGTCGCTGAAAACGCAACCCCATCCAACCATGACCAACATTACTTCTATCGTAATTAATCGTTTCAACGGTATTGGCAAAAGCGAAAAAAGTAGTTTTTTTAGATCTTTGAGTTAGTCTTTGATCTAAAAGAGAATACTCACGATCGAGCATTCTGTGAAGCTTTTCCTTGGAAACATACCGATCACATTTACCATAGATTGCATCACTAAATGTCATGTCGTATGCAGACATAGTTTTTGCAATGGTGCCAGATGCAGCTCCTGCTTTAAAGAAATATGATGCTACTTCTTGTCCTCCACCGATTTCAGCAACTGTGCCATAAATCCTTGTATCAAGATTAAGCTGTAACGCTTTCTCTTTTGTGGTTAATTTCTTGTTGAATTCTTCCATTATGGATGCAATTGCTGCAGATGCAAAGCTATTTTGAATTATACCCAAAACAAACTTGTATACAAAAAAACCGACTTTAAGTCGGTTTTGTTTTTTACGTAAATGAGTAGGCCTTAGTTGTATAGTGAATAAGGGAATTTGTTTTCCTTAATCATTACATCGGCTACAGATTGTCTTAGTTCTTTTGTATTGATGGGATCCATTTTGGTAAATCGTTTCATTCCCATCAACATCACTCTTAATTCATCTCCTTCAGCAAAACAAGCGACAGCTTCATCTCCTGAATTTTTGATTTTAGTCAGTGCTTCGTTCAAATAAAGTGTTGCCATATTTTGATAAAGCTTACTTCCTTCTTCGCCGTAAACACCTATAAGTTTTTCAGTTCTTAGTATAGTCGATTCGGCAACATATACCTCTATAAGCATATCGGCAAGATTTAGCAATACCTCTTGCTCATGATCCAACTTAGGGCCAAACTTTTCTGCTGCTTTTCCAGCAGCCATTAATACAGCTTTCTTTAAGTTTTTTATTACTTCTTTCTCTTTTGCTAAAGGTGTAGATAGGTCTGGAGATTCAAATGATGGAACACCAGTAAGTTCTTTACCAACGGCCATTGCAGGTCCAAGCAAATCAATCTCTCCTTTCATAGCCTTTTTAAACATCATACCTACCAGAAGCATTCTATTTATTTCATTAGTTCCTTCATAGATACGTGTAATCCTAGCGTCTCTATAAGCTCTGGCCATAGGTGCTTCCTCCGAAAAACCCATGCCACCATATACTTGTACACCTTCGTCTACACAAAAATCTAGGACTTCCGATCCGTGAATTTTGATGATCGCGCACTCAATAGCGTACTGCTCAACGCCTTTCATCTTAGCATCACTTTGACTAAGGCCATCACTCTCAAGCTTAGCTATTAAATCTTCGATGTTTTGTCCTGCTCTATAAGAAGCGGATTCAGTGGCATAAGTCTTAGTAGCCATTTTAGCAAGTTTTTGCTTAATAGCACCAAAACTGGAGATTGAAACACCGAATTGCTTTCTTTCATTGGCATATGCTGTAGATTTTGTGGCTACATCTTTGCAGCCGTTAATACACCCAGCTCCCAGTTTGATACGTCCTACATTAAGAACATTCACTGCTATTTTAAATCCATTTTCCCTTTCAGAGAGTAAATTTTCAACAGGAACTTTAAGGTCATTGAAAAATACCTGACGAGTGGAAGAGCCTTTGATACCAAGCTTTTTCTCTTCATCGTTCATAGTGATTCCATCCCATGTTCTTTCTGCGATGAAAGCTGACAGTTTTTTGTCGTCATCAATTTTCGCGAAAATGATTAATAGATCAGCAAAACCTGCATTGGAGATCCACATTTTTTGGCCGGTGATCAGATAATGCTTTCCATCATCCGATAGCTTTGCTTTCGTTTTTCCTGAATTAGCATCAGATCCGGCATCAGGTTCCGTTAAGCAGTAGCATGCTTTCCACTCACCACTTGCAAGCTTAGGAAGGTACTGACTCTTTTGATCTTCAGTTCCATAATAGAGGATTGGAAGTGTACCTATGCCTGTATGAGCACCATAAGCTGTAGAAAATGATCCTGCAACTGCCATTATATCGGCGATCAACATACCTGTATTAAAGCTCATTCCTAAGCCCCCGTATTCTTCAGGAATATTAACTCCTAATAAGCCTAGTTCCCCGGCTTTATCCATCAGACCTGACATTACACCTTCTTCCATGCTTTCAATACGATCGGTGATGGGGTTGATCTCCATATCAATAAAGTCCTGAGTGGCTGCCGCCATCATTTTCTGTTCTTCAGAAAACTCTTCAGGTATAAAGACATCTTGAGAGTTTGTCTCTTTTACCAAGAATTCTCCACCTTTTACCGATACTGATTCGACTACTGATTCCATTTTATAATATTGTTTCTGATTCTTTTAAATTTAAAATACTCTGCATGCATAACAAATATACGTGTATTTACTCTGCATGCATAACAAATTAGAAATATTTTTGATTCTTTCATTGGCTATTATTGCCTTATCTAAAGAAATCAACAATTCAGGCAACAGAATTAACAGTTGAGTAACGTCAAATTGATATTGGTGTACATATGATTGCATTTTTGAGAAAAAGTTAATTGATGAAAAAAATCATTCTAAGCATATTGATCATTGCGATATCGCAACTGACTTTTTCACAGGAGAACTGTGAGCTAGTCGTCAAAGTGGAAAACATTAAAAAAATCCAGGGGTCTTTAAAAATTGCTGTTTACGATCATCATGATCATTTTCTGAGCAAGGAGATTTTTGGTGATGATAAGCTTATAAAATCCGATAGCGTACAATTTTCTTTTAAAGGACTAGGAGAGGGCACGTATGCTGTATCGATTTTTCATGATGTAAACGATAATGGAAAACTCGATTCAAATTTTATGGGGATTCCATCAGAGCCCTATGCATTTTCCAACAATGCTAAAGGAATGTTCGGACCTCCAAGTTTTGAAGATTGCCAATTCGAAATTAAGGATGGATTGCAGAAAATAGTGATATCACTATGAGCAAGTACGCGAGATACCACCTTATTGGCACAGTCCTTATTTTCTTTTTGGGCGGAATCGTAAACATGACTGTTTTCTGCCCGAATTGTCTAAAAGAGCCATTTTTCCTTTCTCGAAATTTTAATATTAGTTTTTGCTACAGTGGAGCGGCATGGGCCGCATATTGGAAGGGGAGTGAGTTCTTAGTTGAGTTATGGGATAAACATATTCCTTGGATAGTAGCTCCGTTAAAACGATTTTTCGTAAGCCTGGTTTCCATCACTATTTATGTATTTCTGGTAGTATGGGCTCTTGATATATATTTTGATTTGGTGTTTTTTGAAAAATCATTTTCGGAAGTCTTTGAAGATTCAAACTCTTCATTTACGACTTCACTAATGATTACTCTGGGTATAAATGTTTTCATGCATGGGAGAGGTTTTTTGATTTCCTGGAGACAAGCTTCGATTGATGTGGAAAAACTGAAGACTGAACAGGTATCTACCCAATATGAAAGCCTTAAAAATCAAGTAAATCCTCATTTTCTATTTAACTCATTTAATGCACTAAGCTCTTTGGTTTATGAGGATCAGGATAAGGCAGTTGAATTTATCAGAAAGTTGTCTAATGTCTACAGATATGTTCTGGAGTGCAAAGATGAAGAAGTGGTTGAACTTAGTAAGGAAATGGATTTCGCTAAAAATTTTATTTTTCTACAAAAAATACGGTTTGGTGACAATCTGAGTTTTGACATAAACACATCAAATCCAAGCGCATATGTGCCTCCGCTCGCAATTCAAATACTCATTGAGAATGCAGTAAAACACAATGTTGTAAGTGAGCAGTACCCCCTTAATGTGAAATTGGATATAGATGATGAGTACTGTACAATAACCAATAACTTAAAAGAAAAGAAAACAAAAGATTCGACAGGAATAGGTCTGGATAATTTGATCTCCAGGTATCGATATTTGACAGATAAGGAAGTCAAAGTTGAAAAGACAGAGAATACATTTGTTGTGAAATTGCCATTGCTTAAAATTGAAAAATGAAATACATAATTATAGAGGACGAACAGCTAGCTGCTAAGCGATTAAGGTCTTTGATAGAGGGAATTCGTACAAATTATGAGTTTGTTGCAAAGTTTGATTCAATTGAATCAGCAACTATTTCATTACCTGCTTTAAAGTATGATATTCTATTCATGGACATTCAGCTAGCTGACGGTATTTCATTTGATATCTTCGATCAAATTCGTATCAATAAGCCCATCATATTTACCACAGCGTATGACGAGTTTGCTTTAAAAGCATTTAAAACTAATAGTGTGGATTACCTACTCAAACCAATTGGGGATGAAGATCTTAGAACAGCGATCGTGAAGTTTGAAACCAATTTTGCTCAAAAGGAAGAGAAATCAAGTGAAAATCCAGATATTGATAAACTGATAAAATCACTTCAACCATCTGGAAAAGAGCGATTTGTGGTGAAAGTAGGAGATCATCTCAAAACTGTCGATACAGCAGATATTCAATTGGTATACAGTCAGGATAAAGCAACTTATCTTTTTACAAACAAAGGGAAGAGATTTCTAGTTGACTATACTTTGGATAAAACAGAAGAGTTATTAAGTCAATCTGAATTCTATCGAATATCGAGAAAGTTTATTGTTAGCATAAATTATATCAAGGATATTATTGCGTTTACGAACTCAAGATTGGAAATAGTAGTTGAATCATTTGATGAAGAACAAATCATAGTAGCAAGAGAAAGAGTTGGTGAGTTCAAAGAGTGGCTAGATCGATAATTTAACCCATTGATTAAAATCATATCTGTATTACCACGTTTCTTAATTACTTTTGAAGGATAGAAATTTACAATTAGCGTATGTCAGTAGCAATGATGAGCCGAAAGGTTGTCAGATTTAAAAACAATTTACACGAAGAATTTAACAAGACATTAAACCAACGTGTCAATCAATACTTCAAGAATTCTAAATATGGTAGGTATGCGAATATGGAGATGGTTATCAAATCCATCTTTATGTTTAGTCTATACTTAGTGCCTTATTTTATGTTTCTTTTTGGTGTAGTTCAGAACTTATGGATATTCTATTTAATGGCTTTTTTAATGGGATTAGGAAAAGCAGGAATAGGTCTTTCTGTTATGCATGATGCGAATCATGGAGCTTATTCAAGAAAAAAATGGATTAATAGTGTTGTTGGATATTCATTGAATTTGGTTGGAGCCAATGCTACCAACTGGAAAATTCAACATAACGTTAAGCATCACACATATACCAATGTTTCTGGTATGGATGAGGACATATCTCCAAAAGGAGGCATGTTAAGATTTGATCCAAATTCACCTGTCAAAGCCCATCATAAATGGCAATATATATATGCATGGTTTCTTTACGGACTTATGACGATGAGCTGGATCATTGTAAAAGACTTCAGCCAATTGGCAGAATACACCAAAGATGGAATGCTGAAGAAACAGACAAAAAGTGTGACTAGAGCATGGGCTTGGTTAATACTTACAAAAGTTTTTTACTACTCATATATCCTTGCCTTACCTATTCTTTTTTCTTCATTGCCTTGGTACCATATTGTACTTGGTTTCTTTTTAATGCATTATGTAGCTGGTTTCATCTTAGCTATCATTTTTCAACCAGCTCATGTTATGGAAGATCATTCCTTTGAGAACGTTGAAAATACAGATGTTGTAGAAGAAAATTGGGCAGTTCATCAATTGAAAACGACCTGCAATTTTGCACAAAGAAATAAGGTGCTTTCATGGTTTGCTGGCGGTCTTAACTATCAGGTAGAGCATCATTTGTTCCCCAATATTTGTCATGTGCACTACAAGCAAATTTCTAAGATTGTTAAGAAAACAGCTGAAGAATATAACGTTCCATATAAGTCTCATCCAACATTTATGTCTGCTCTTGTTTCGCATGGAAAAATGCTTTATTCATTAGGTAGATAGATCACAAAGCCTTTAAAGGAGAAAGGAGCTGTACATTGTGTGTAGCTCCTTTTTTATGACTTGAAGTTAACTACTTGATGTGCCGCTTTTAAAAAACTAACATGTTTTGGTTAGAAAAAATACCCTAAAAATGGTATTGATATTGATGTATTTGACTTTCATCTTAGCCAAATACAATTGACACTGCTACATGAACAAGAATATCGAATCACACCAATTGAATAATTCTAGATCTTCTTCAGCTAAGAAGCTAACTAGAGTATTGGTAGAATTAGCTGAAGCACAGTTACAGTCAGCTGAGAATAAAGATGTTATTTCTGAACATGGCCTTAAAAAACTCAGGAGTAGATTAGTATAAAGCCCAATTGCTAAATTGGGCCTTTAAATTGAGTTTTAGTATCAACCCGGAAAACCTTCACTTTCCATTATTTCCTTTATTTGGTCTGCATGACGTTGTGTATGTCCCGATATGAACATGATTCCTTGATATGAATCGATTAGCCCAAAAGGAAATTGTATGTAATGATTTCTAAGATCCATATCTGTTGATTTCACAAACTTCATATTTTCCTTTCGTCTTTCTTTAAAGGTTTTGATTGTACTGGAAAAACCTCCAAAGCTGTTTGTGGGCTCAAACTCTTTTCTTGTTTTTACTTTTTGTTCACGGCTCGTAATTATTCCAATTAGTTGATTGTCACTCATAGCTACCTCCGCTCTTTTAGAAGGGTCTGCTTGCTCTTTTAGGCTCATTTTCACCATTCCCATAAGGTTCTCTTCTGAGATAGCAATGTGCTCCATACAGTTTGCAATAGACCATGATTCTTCATTTACTTTGAAGTTAAGTTGATCTTCGTTTAGTCCTCCAACAAGAGACATCAAGTTAGATTGAGAATCTTTTAAATGGCTCAATGCTTTCTTTCTCTCTTCTTTGGAAATTGTTGTTTGTGAGATTGCAATGGTTACTAGTAAAAAACCAAGTAGACTTAATGATAATTTTTTCATAATAGTATGTGTTAATGTTTAGTTCAAAGACGAACCAACCAATTTATACTGGACATATTATTGATTCAGTCCTACTAAATACCCAATTGAGAAGTTTGATTGAGTGTCAAAGATGTATGAGTAAGTAGGTTCTAAATGCAAGGCATTATAAATCACTTTACCTGCCTTAAGTTTCTCATTGTCAGAAGTGTATAAATCAGGAGATTTTAATACATGGTATCTTTCGCTCGAATTTTCAATATCAACTTTGGCCATCTCATAAATTATACCTCCTAGCATGAAGCATAGATTTCTTTTTCTTTTAGGTATTTCAAGAATGGCATCCCTTACTTGTCTAAATACAGTTGTGTCTTGGATGTCATTTAGGAAGTATTTAGAACCGTGGGTTTCAATGCTAAGAGTATCTTGGTTTTCAACCCAAGAAAATTTTGTGTTACCAGACCCAATGTCAACGAGAAAAGACTCTTCTAAAAATTCTTTTGGGATGGTAGCGGCCATAGCTAATTGAGCCTCTTTTTCAAGACTTACCGAGACTAATGGGAGATTATTTTTAGTCATCTTTGTTTCCAAACCTGTTATGTCTTCCGTCTTGACTACACTTGAACTAACTATTAGGTAAATGTTTTCAAGCTCAACACCATAATCTATGATTTCAGTTTGAAAACTTATGATGTTGCTTATTACTTCTTTCGAAGTATTAGCTCCGTAGATAATATTACTCCTACCATAATTTGATTTTTTCAATTCCCACCTTCCATTATCATCGATGTTGACGATAAAATAGTTGAGTCCCAAAGAGCCCAATTCAATAACTGCTTTTAATTGACCATTTACGGGTTTTTGAGGTTGATAGTCAAAAGATTTCTTTACTTCTTTGGCAAGAGGTAATGAACTTTTATTTTCTGACTTTTTCGACTCAGGATTACACCCAATAATCGAAAGAGAAATGAAACACATAAAGGCAAATAGTTTCATCTTGCTATTCTAATTAGGTTAAGCTAATTCTCGTAAATCTACAGGAACTACCTTAGAAACACCTTGTTCCTGCATGGTTACTCCGTAAATCACATCTGTACTAGCCATTGTGCGCTTATTATGCGTTACAATGATAAACTGAGATTCTTTTGAAAACTTTCTAATAATCTCGTTGAATTTATCAATGTTAGCATCATCCAAAGGTGCATCAACTTCATCAAAAATGCAGAAGGGTGCGGGCTTAATCAGATAAATGGAAAACAGAAGTGAGGTTGCTGTGAGTGTTTTTTCTCCCCCAGAAAGTTGATTGATCGTCAATGGTCTTTTTCCTTTAGGTTTCGCTATAATATCAATGGTACTTTCTAGAGGTTGATCAGGATTTGTAAGGATTAAATCACAATCATCTTCCTCGGTGAAAAGTGTTCTAAATACTTTGATGAAGTTGTCTTTGATATTCTGAAAAGCTTCCATGAATGTCTCTTTTGCTACTTCGTCTATTTCACTAATTGTAGTTAGAAGCGATTCCTTGGCTTTTAGGAGGTCTTCTTTTTGATCAATAATAAAGGTATGTCGTTCTTTTATTTCTTCAAAAGCCTCCATGGCCATTGGGTTGATAGGACCAATATTATCAAGTCTATTTCTCAGTTTCTCTACCTTCGTCTTTAGCTCTTCTTCGGTAAACTTTTTGTAGTCTTCAATATTTTCTTCTTTAACATCTTCCAAGCTAATATTGAATTCTACTGAAAGCCTGTCCTTTACTGAATTTAAGCCAATCTTCGCATCATTTAGCTTATTCTGCCATTCCATTAAAGCGTGATCTATTCCTTCACGCTTACGCTGAGTTTCGCGTAGATTTTTCTCTTCTTCATCGATCAAGCCTCTGGCTTCATAGTATTCTTTTTCAGCCTCATTTACTCCACCTTCCAGCGATTTCTTTTCTTCATACATAGCGATGAGTTCATCGTCGCTGGCCGTACTTTTCTTGACTAGTTCATTGAGGTTTGAACCTGCTGAATCAAGTTCTTCTTTGTTTTTTTCTATTCTACCCAGAGACGCTTCATACGACTCTTCTTTAAAAGAAATTTCCTGTAGAATGCTGTGAAGTTTATTTTGTCTCTGGTGAAAAACTACGTTTTCTTCATTATAGACTACCGACTTTACATCAAGCGCTTCTTGAAGCGAGATTGCTTCTTCTTTCTTTGCCTCCAAACTATTTTCCAGGTCGGACAGATCACTTTGTTCTTTCTCAGCTTTTGGTCTTAAGATTTCCAGCGCTTTTTCCAGTTCGATTATTTGTTGCTGGATATCTTCTCTGCGATTCTTGTTAGAAGTAAGGAGTTCTATAAACTGCTCTTGTTTAGTTTTTACAGATACTTCAATTTCTTTAATTCTTGAGAGCTCGTCTTTCACCTCTTCAAGGATAGAAGTTTTGGAAGACAACTTTAATTCCTCCAATTGAGATTTAAATCTATTGGATGCTTGTTCAGTAGCTGATTGTTGCTTTTTTAAGTCTTTTATTTCTGTCTCAAGCTTTTCAAGGTTCTTAGCTCTACCAATTCGTTTACCTTCAAAAAGGCCAATAGAACCGCCTGATATGCTATAACGTCTGAAAGTGATCTTGCCCTCTTTATCTAGAAGGATAACTTTTTCACTTTCGGGAGCAGAGGGGTTTGTGGTGATGAAAACATTCCAAAGTAAATGTTTTATAAGGCTTTCATATTTTTCATCGAATTCAATAACGTCCAATGCAGGTAGGCTTCCTTTGGGAACGTCAATGCTTTCAGAACTGTAATTATCAAGGTAGCTTAGAATGAAAAAATGAGCCTTTCCTCGAGTAGATTCACTTAAAAGATTCACTGCATTGAGCGCATCATCTTTTGAATCCACGATGTAATAATTCATATAGGGCTCCAAGAAATTTTCTATTGAAACACGATATTCCTCAGGACAACTTATAATGTCAGAGAGGAGTGGGGCATCCTTCCACTGAGAATTCTTTTTCAAGAATTTAATCGCTTCAGGAAATCCTTCTAAATTATCTACCAGGGATTTGGTAAGGCTAAACTCATTTTGTTTAGCATCCAGGGTACGATTAATTTTTGTTAACTCTTCTCTTTTTTTACTTATCGTTTCTTCAACACTTTCAATTTGATCTTTGAGACTTTCTTCAGCGCTTTTTAGTTGATCATAATTTTCCTGTTTTCCACCTCTTTCTTGTTCAATTTCTGCAAGTCGATTTTTGAATTCCTCAAGATTGGCACTCTTCTCACTAGAATCTTCACTTGTTTTACTCAGCTCACTCATCATAGATCGAAGCTGAATATCCTTAATTTCAATGTCCTTATTTATCTGGAATTGATTATCCTTCTTTTCTGAGAAATATTGATTAAGCGAGCTAAGTTTTTCTTGAGCCTCTGTTGTAAGTTCTTTTTGAGACTCATAGTCTGCTTTAAATTTCTCTACTTTGGAAAGAAGCTCCGTTACTTCTTTTTCAGCATCTTTTGCTTCTGACCTCAACCCTTCTAAAGAAACAGCTGCTCTTTCGCTACTCTGTTTATCATGGCTTATTTGTTCTTTTAAAGTCTCTATTTTATCGTTTAAAAACTTCTGGCGTTCATTTTTAATCTTTTTATCAGACTCGTACTGTCTAATACTACTTACATGCTCATTTAACGTTTTTTGACGTGAGGAGAGAAGTTTCTCTTTATTAATTAGCTCTGATTTAGCCTTCTCAATTGCCGCTTCTTTTTCACTGACTAGGGTGTTTAGTGACGTTCTTTTATCGTTTTCCTCCTGAATCTGTTGTTGAATAGTATCAAAGTTCTCTTGCTGGTTATTCATCGCCTTCTTTGCTAAGGCTATACTTGAGTTCTTGTATTCATCTTTAAGCTCGTAGTATCTCTTAGCTTGACCGGCTTGACGTTCTAACGACTTAAGATTTTTTTCTATTTCAAATAGTAAATCCTCAACTCTTTCGAGATCAGCATCTGTATCGCCTAACTTTTTAAGCGTTTCTTTTTTTCGAACTTTGAATTTTGATATTCCAGCTGCTTCTTCAAAAAGTGATCTTCTTGAGTTATCCTTATCATTTAGAATATCATCAACCATTTTTAGTTCGATGATAGCATAGCTATTTGTTGCAATTCCTGTATCTAAAAAGAGATTGGTTATATCCTTAAGTCTACATGTAACACCATTCAATAAATATTCACTTTCACCGGAGCGGTAATACCTTCTGGTAATTGTTATCTGCGAATACTCTGTCGGAATCAGATTCTTAGTATTGTCAAATGTCAGTGAAACTTCGGCTAGCTGGGTTGCTTTTCTTGCTTTGGTTCCATTGAAAATTACATTCTCCATTTTGTCAGATCTCAGCACTCTTGATCTTTGCTCACCAAGTACCCATCTGATTGAATCAACTACATTTGATTTTCCGCACCCATTGGGGCCAACAATGCCTGTTATGCCTTCATCAAAATTGATAACAACACGGTCAGCAAAACTCTTAAAACCCTTTATTTCTAACTTCGTTAACTGCATGCAAGAGAAATCGATAAATAATGGTGAAGCCGACAAAAATATAAGATTCAGGCCCAACTCGTTAATTCATCAGGTAATTTGTTTACCCTATTTATCCACCATTTTTCCCCAGTGCCTAGCATTTGATGAATAGATGAAAAATTCATGTAATTATTTGAAAGATTTATCGAATGATAGAGGAGTATTTCAAATGTTCGTTGCATTATTGTAAAATAGCTTATTGCTATTCGTAGAATAACATAACATTTTGATAAAAGTCACTTATTTTTATTTGACTTAGGCAGCAGCAAGTAAACCAATATGACAAAGCCAACCATTCTGTACGTAGATGATGATCAGTTCAATATCACTTTATTTGAATTTACATTTAAGAACGAATTTGAAATTCTTAATGCTACTTCAGGTACAGAAGCATTAGACCTTATTAAAGGACATGATGAAATTGCAGCTGTGGTAAGTGACGTGAGAATGCCTGAAATGGATGGTATTCAATTTATTACCAAGGTGAAAGAAACACGTGAGAATCTACCCTGCTTTTTATTGACAGGGTATGGTGGGGCTCAAGAAGTAGTGGATGCAATAGATCAGAACCTTATTGTGGGTTATTTCAGTAAGCCTTTTGATAAGGAGAACATCATTACTACGCTGAAGTCGACTATCAACGATTAGTTTAGGCACTTTTATCCTTTCTTCTTTCTAACTTAGCTATATGGATGATTTTAATTTCTGGTGGTATATCATAGCAGCTGTTATTTACTTCTTCACTCGTAAAAAGAAGAAAAAGGATCAACCTAACTCAAGGCCTGGTTCTGAAAAAAATCCTCCATCAACTCAGCCAAAATCATTTGAAGATTTATTAAAAGAAATAACTGAAGGTCGTTCTGTTGAAGATGAAGAGGATCTAATCATAAAACAAGAGCCTGTTGTTATAGAGGATACTCAAGAAGCGGAAAGTATTAGCTTAGAAGGAGAAAGAAGATCTTTTGCTGATGCTGAAAGTAGAAAGGTCTACGAGGATTCGATTAAAATGGCAGAAGGAGCTGACTTAACTTTTGAAAGAGACGAGCATTTTGCTACTTCTAGTCTTTTTAAAGGTTCAAAAGATGGAGAGGAAGAGGAGTGGTCAATTGCTGATGAAATTCGAGATGGACTTAATTCGTCCGAAGCTAAAAAAGCAGTAATCTACAGCGAAATACTTACCAGAAAATATTAGCTTTCTTTTAGCTTAAAGGCATGGGGGAGTAAATCATCAGATTGATAAATACTGAAATCGCCACCTTCACAATAGCTCCTTATTTCCGGATTTCCAAACTCGTTAATTACTTGTCGGCAAGCTCCACATGGTGGAGTTGGGGTAGGTGTGGGAGTAAATACTATGATCTTGTCAATCTCAATCGTTCCTTCTGCATTTATCGCGTTAGATATTGCATTTCGTTCCGCGCAGGTAGTTAGTCCATATGAAGCGTTTTCCACATTACAACCGGTGTAAATATTTCCAGTAGAGGTAATTAGCACACAACCAACTTTGAATTTGCTGTAGGGTGCATAGGCATTTGCAGAAGCTTTAATTGCCTTTTCCTTCAATTCTTCTAATGACATTCTCAACATTAATCAATTTACCAGAATAGATTACAAAAATTCCTTTTTTAAAACTTGTTTAATGCTAATTTTAGTGGAATGAAACACTTACCGATTATCACACTTTTCTTATTTGCATGGGGTTGTACCTCAGGAGTCAAGCAAAATATTGTTGATGCGAATGATTTAGAAGTATTGACTGACATACAAAAGACTCAATGGGTCAAAGCATATTTGGAACAAGATACGGTTTTGCTTGACAAACTACTTCATGAGCATTTTCAGCTGATCGATGATAATGGAGATCGCTATACAAAGCAAGATGAATTGAGCTATGTTGGAAAGTATGGGCCTTCATACAACTCATTAGAATTTCAAATTCTTGAGGTAGATATCGTTGAGATTGGTTCTGCTGTAGTACTTGCTAAAGGAACAATGAAGGGTTTAGAGGGGGATGAGGCATATATTACAACCTATACATCTAGTACATCATTTGTTAAAATAGATAAACAGTGGAAAGCTCTGAATAGTCATGTTAGCGGTGTGAAGGAAGAAAGGTTCCCAATGGCTCCTTCTGATTAATACTGTAGCGTTAAGAGTAAATTTATTTTTCCTAATCTCTTGATTAAATTGTTATTACCTAATCACGACAAGTAGCATGTTTGATCCAGAAAATCTCGACGTTAATTCTCAAATGATCCTTGAATATTTATTGAAAGAGAAAGACCTAAGTGTTTTTTGTAAAGATGTCAACTCAAGATTTTTTAATTGCAATAATTCTTTTTTAAGAGATTGTGGAGTTGAGTCTTTGACACAATTGATTGGGAAGACAGATTATGATCTTTCATGGACAAAAGAGGAAGCCGCTTCTTTTCGTCTGGCTGATATAGAGGTTATCTCCAACGATATTTTTAAAATTGGAATAGTAGAGGAACAGACCGATTCTAGTATGAAAAAAAGATGGATTGAGACTTGTAAGTTTCCTCTAAAGGGAGAGCACGGTAAGGTAGTTGGATTAATAGGTTTTTATACGGAACGATTTTATTAATCACTATTCTTGTTAATCCACTATTTCTTAAGCATAAAAAAAGCCATAAATGAATTATGGCTTTTTTATATATCGAGGTTTCTTATCTGTTTTTTAGATCTGTGTAATCTCTCTCGTTTTTTCCAATGTAGACTTGTCTAGGACGACCGATAGGCTCTGCCATCTCACGCATCTCTTTCCACTGAGCAATCCATCCTGGAAGCCTTCCTAGTGCAAACATTACAGTAAACATATCGGTAGGAATACCTAAAGCCCGGTAAATAATACCTGAGTAGAAGTCCACATTTGGATATAGCTTTCTTTCAACGAAATAGTCATCTCGTAGTGCTTCTTCCTCAAGACCTTTTGCTATGTCTAATATTGGATCTACAACTCCAAGTTTTTCTAATACATCGTCCGCGGCTTTTTTAATAATCTTAGCTCTTGGATCAAAGTTCTTGTATACTCTGTGACCAAATCCCATCAACCTGAAAGGATCATCCTTATCTTTTGCCTTAGCCATCCATTTTTTAGTGTCTCCGCCATCAGCTTTGATGTTTTCCAGCATTTCTATGACGGCCTGATTGGCACCACCATGCAGTGGCCCCCAAAGTGCATTGATACCGGCAGAAATTGAAGCCCAAAGGCTTGCTTGACTGGAGCCCACAATTCTTACAGTAGAAGCTGAGCAGTTTTGCTCGTGATCAGCATGAAGAATTAGCAGTTTGTCAAGTGCTTTAGCAACAACTGGATCTACTTCATAATCATCAGCAGGTAGAGCAAACATCATATTGAGGAAGTTTCCACAATAATCCTTTTTGTTATTAGGATAGATTACAGGATGACCTACTTTTTTCTTATATGCCCAAGCAGCAAACGTTGGCATTTTGGCAAGTAGTCGAATGATTCCTAACTCTGTCTCTTCTTTTGATCTATTCGGATCGAGGCTATTCGGATAAAAAGCAGTTTGTGCAGTGATCAATGAGGAAAGTACTCCCATTGGATGGGCAGCAGAGGGGAAGCCATCCAAGATCTTTTTAATATCCTCATTAACCAAAGTGTGATGTGTAATATCACCAGCAAAATTATCTAATGTCGCTTTGGAAGGTAGGTCACCATAAATCAACAAATAGGCAACTTCGAGGAATGTAGAGTTATCGGCCAACTGCTCTATTGGATACCCACGATATCTTAAGATTCCTTTCTCTCCATCAAGGAATGTAATGGCACTTTCACAAGAACCAGTATTCTTAAAACCTCTATCTAAAGTAATTACACCAGATTGACCTCTGAAAGCGCTGATATCAATCGCTTTTTCCTGTTCCGTACCTTCAGTTACAGGAAGCTCATAAGTCTGTCCATCAATGATAATTTGGGCCGTTTTTGACATGCTTTTAATTCTTGTTTGCTGATTTTAAAATTTCCACGAAAATAACGATTTAAATCCAGATTTTGAAGGTTTAGTTACCATTCAAAATCAAAGGAAGTCCATCATCTCCGCCACCAATTACAATAACTTTTGAATTAGGGGAATTAGCAATTTCCATTGTTGCTTCAATTCCTCTCATTCTTAATAACTCAGGAGTCAAGCTACTGTTTATAATTTTATTTGCTGTAGCCTCACCTTCAGCCGCGATTCGTTTTCTTTCGGCTTCACTTTTTTCTTTATCTAACCTGAATTGGTAGGCAAGTGCCTCTTGTTCTTGTTTCAATTTATTTTCAATAGCAGTTTTGATTTGCTCAGGAAGTTTAATTGATCTGATAAGCAAGCTTTTCATCTCAACTTCATTTCCAGCAGCTCCCAATACGACCCGAGTTTCTTCTTTTATGGATGCCTCTACTTCTGGTCTTTTGGTTGAATAAATTTCCTCTGCGGTGTAACGACCCATCACTTGACGCACGGTAGATCTTGCCTCTGGTATAACCAGACGTTGAATATAGTCTCCTCTGAAATTCTCCTGAATAGTACCTATGGCATCATACTTAGGATGGAATCGGATGGTAATATCCACACTAATACTCAAGCCATTCTTGTCCAATACGTCCATTGTCTCTTCAATCTTACTTTCAGAAACTTCATACTTATAAATATCATTCCAAGGTGCTTTCATGTGCCAACCAGGACCAATGATATTTTCTTTTTCAAGTGTTCCACTCAAAGCTTTGAATAGTACGGCTCTTTCTGACGCTTCTATTCTATAAAAAATACGATTAAACGCTGAAATTAATACAATGAAAGCAATGATCCCGATAATCACAAACGGGAGGTATCTTCTATTATCCATATCTTCTTTTTAGGATTGGTTAAAACACAAATGTAACGCCCTAAACCTGCATGTGGTTCAGTCTTTTGGTTTGAGTACGATTTTATCTGAAGAATTCTTTATTAGACTATGATTCATAATCATTTTTCTAAACTGACCATTTGCATACATCTTAGCCTGGTCTGCATAATATGGGCTAAAATAATTGCCCGATTGGCCCGTAGGCAGAATGCTCCAGCTATTGTTTCTAATATTTGAGAAATCTACAATCCTCCGAGTTGAAGGGCCGAAAAGGATTGTTTGCTCTGAGCCTTCATCATAGGTGTAACCTAGATTGTTAAGCACTTCATTTGCCCCAGAAATTGAAAAGTCACCCACATTTAAAAAAGATAATACATCTCCTGTTGCATGTTTATGTTTCAGTTTGTGAGCATCTCCCCATTTCCATTGAGTAAAATCTTGCCCCCAAAAGCTGGATAAATCTTTAATGGTTTGTTCAAAAGCTACTTGTATGATTTCAGTTCTGCTTTCAATCTGCTCTGTACTCACATCATCCCACCATTTTGATGAATTATTTTTTATCAGAAGCTCAGCTGATACTTTGTAGGTATGCGTTTTCTTATACATAGGCCATAGTTCTTCCCCAATCTCATCTTTCTTAGCTGCTTTTAGTATTTCATTGACCCATCTTTGAAAGATTAGCGGTCTAAAATCATCTTTGTGAAAGGTGAATCTCCACTTCAAAAGTTCTCTTAGTAAATCACCTCTTTCTGTATCCTTAATGGCTTGAAGCAGTATTCCTTTAATAGCTTCTTGCATCATGGATTTATCATCCAAAAGCATCCCTTGAATTTCTTTGACATCAATCTCTGAAGACTGATCAAGGATTTCTTTAATTCGCTCTCCTCGATCATCTGGTAAATAATAGCCGGAATAGGCAATGCCATTAACTGAGTCTGGTTGATTATTCGCACTATGAACATATCCCCATGTAGGATTAATGGCATGAGGGTTTTCGGTAAAAGAATACGCGCTATCCGGGTCATCCAAACCAGAAGACCCGTCATAAAAGGTCTTACTTGTTTGTTCATCTCGTCGTTTTATTAGTTTACCTACTGCCCACCAAGCTACATTTCCACTTGAGTCTCCATACATAATGTTCAATCCAGGACCATGAATAATAGATGAGGCATCTTCTACTTGATCAATGCTACGAGCAGTTACTAGTCCATAGGTAGCTTCGACCATATAGTTTGAGTGGTTAGAGGTTACCCAATACATAGTCACTAAATCATCCAATGGATCTTCTTTTATGATATCTGAGACAACTGGTCCATGTGTTGTAGACCGAATGGAAAAAGTAATTGGCTCTTCGTCTTTTACTTTGATGACTTCTTCATATGTGTTGATTTCTTTCCATTGATCTTTGTGTCGATACATCATTGAATCATCTGGATGAATTTCTTCAACGTAAAAATCCATATCATCATTTTCAAACATGGTAATTCCGATTGCCTGACTTTCTGAATGCATGAGTAGGGGAAAAGGCGCTCCTGGAATATGATAGCCATAATATTCGTTCTCTGAAGAGATAAGGTGCGCTTCGTACCACACTGATGGCTGGGAGAAGGCAATATGAGGATCATTGGAAAGAATGACTTCTCCGCTTTTAGTCTTACTTCCTGATAGGACCCAGCTATTACTTCCTATAAACTCCGGAACATTAAATTTTTCAAGCATAGCTATGGTGTTTTTAGCGTGCTTGCTGTAGCGATCATCATGTGAACGAAGGACGGATTCTCCTTCATAGTGATAAATGTTCAGGTCATTCAAGTAGCTAGAGTCTAGTTTGCTGGATAGTTCTGTGAGAACAGGATCAGTGATGTAAGCATTTGAGAAGCTGAAAGACATGTAGGTTAGCGTTTCAAATACATTTTGAATCTCGAAAGGATCTATGTCCAAACCTAGAATGATGTATTCGAGTGGTTTTGGATTATTTCCGATGTAGTTATTGATACCTTCTATATAGGCTTTTACTAATGGTAAGCTTTGATGGTTTCTTTTAATATAGGTTTCTGCAGATTCTTTTGAGTATCGACTCAATCCCATGGTTCTGAGGAACTTGTCGGTTTCTATCATATCAGACCCAAAGAGTTCGGATAGTCGACCACTACCTACATGCCTTAGTAAGTCCATTTGCCAGAGCCTTTCTTTGGCATGAATGTATCCAAGGGATCTATAAGCATCTGATTCATTTTGAGCATAGATATGTGGAATACCATATTCTGTGAAAAATACTTCCGTATCTTTTGTTAAACCAGCAAGGGAATTCTCTCCACTGTAAGAAGGAGTGAGGCTTGATTTTATGTAAAAAACATATGATACGATACCAATGACGGCAAGGAGTAGAATAGCGCCGATTATCTTAATAATTTTCATTGACTGAATTTTGAAGCAAAATGAAAAAGCCATCTCAAATTGAGATGGCTTTTGTGTTACTCTTTTATTTCCTCGTAATCCTTGAAAGGAGAGGTGTCTAAATCCTCAACCGCTGACCTAAACTCAGGCCAATTTTCGGTATAGTATCCATTTACCGTTTTCATAGCTTCTGCTAGATCCTCTTCAAATTTTTTGATCAATTTGTTCTCAGTTATACCAGGTGAATGGAGAGCATTAGCAGTGTATCTTCTAGCTCCAAAATATGAATTATTCACACTATTTGGAGTTCCTCTAGTGATCCCTTGTCTATCGTCTTCCTCACCTAAGAATATATTTAACATACTATTAAGTGTGTCAATTGTAGACTTGCAAAGTTCAAGTTGCTCTTTGTACCCCTCTTTGTCTTTCTTCTTTAAATCACCCTGGACACCCTGGACTATTTTCAAACTCTCTTTAAGCCTATCTACTGCCTGTACACCGGTTGAGTATTTAGACTCTAAGTTTTTCATCGCATCATACTGAGCTTTGATTGCTGCATTAGACATTTCGATTCTTGGATCGTACTTGACTCGAACCTCTGTTGAATCTTTTTGATCCCCAAAAGTGAAGCGTACTTTATATATTCCTGGAAGAACAGTAACTCCACCAGGTTCTCTATTTCCACTTCTGTCTCTGCGACTCATGAAATTTGTTCCTTTCTCATTCATGTACCAGAAAGTTCTATGGAGACCATTCTCTTTAGGAGCTTTCGATTTCAACGTTCTAATGAGTTCTGAACCATCAAACACTTCAATAGTGAGTGAATCATATGACACTTTCTCTTCTTCATCACTTTCGTCTTTCATCGGCTCCTCCTTCTTCTTACCCTTCTTACTTTTTTTAGTATCATCCATCTCCTCTTTCTTTTCGTCTTCAGGTCTGTTGATGGAATAAGAAAGCATTGATCCATAAGGTCTATTTTCTCCATTATAGAGAGCATCACCACCAAATCTTGAGCCCTTTGGCTGTTGGTTTGAGGCTGCATAAGCAACTGGAGCAGAATAAACCTTTAGTGTTTTGTTAAGAGTAGATATACCCTCTTTGGCAATTTCTCTTAAAGGCCTGATATCATCCATTACCCATATGGCGCGACCAAAAGTTCCAATAACCAAATCATGTTCTTCAGGATGGATAACCAAATCGTACGCATTCGTAGTAGGAAAACCTTCGGTCCATTTTGTCCAGTTACTTCCTGCATCAACAGATACATAAAGACCATCATCTGTTCCTAAAAAGAGTAGTCTAGACTCTTCTGGATCTTCTACGATTGATAATGCATAACTCACAACATCGTTACCGTCAACAATTCTTTCCCAGGTTTGTCCATAATCTCTTGTTCTGTATGCATATGGAGTATAGTTAAACCTTCGATAATCATTAGCAACCAGTAATGCTTCTCCTGCATTCTTATTGGATGCTTTTATTTGAGTGATCCATGTACCACTAGGAAGCCCTGGAAGGTTACCACCAACATTTGTCCAACTATCACCTCCATTTCTTGAGATTTGTACATTTCCATCATCGGTACCAACCCATAACAAATCAGAGTTTAACGACGATGTTTCAATTACAATTACAGTACAATAGTTTTCAGCACCTGTTGCGTCCATTGTTAAACCACCGCTTTCTCCTTGCTTCTGCTTTTCGGGATCATTGGTTGTCAAGTCAGGAGAAATAACCTCCCAATTTTGACCTCCATCGGTGCTTTTATGTACAAATTGACTTCCAAAGTAGACAGTAGAAGGGCTTTGAGGATCTCTCGCCATACCAACATTCCAGTTGAAACGAAGCTCGTCATCTCCATCTGGATATGTAGGCCTTACGGTTTCATTGTAGCCAGTTTTACGATCATAAATGGAAGCAAAACCTTGCTGAGAAGTTGATATACCATACCTGCTATTGGTAGGATCTGGTAAAACATCAAATCCATCTCCAAAAGATATCTCTTGCCAATAGTGATTTCTAATACCTTGTGCTTTCCAAACATATGCAGGTCCAGCCCAAGAGCCATTATCTTGCATTCCACCATATACATTGTATGGAGTTTCATTGTCTACATTTATATGATAGAATTGTCCTACGGGTAGGTTTTCTACAAACCTCCAAGTCTGTCCTCTATCTCTAGTGATATTTAATCCTCCATCGTTTCCATCCATCATGAAATTTGGATCGTATGGATGAATATACCAGGCGTGATGATCGGGGTGAATTCCATTATTCGCTCCATATGCTGGCATTAGCTGAGAAAATGATTTACCTCCGTCCACTGAAACGTTCACATACGTGAATATGCTATATACTCTGTTCTCATTAACTGGATCTACATAAATCTCTGAGTAATAAAATGGTCTATTCCCAATATCACTTTTATCATTAATTTTTCTCCACTTAAAACCACCGTCATCTGAGCGATACAGTGCATTCTTTTTAGATTCGACCAACGCATATATCACATTTGGCATTGATGGTGCAATAGCTAGACCAATTCGACCCAAGTCCCCTTTTGGTAAGCCGTCCTCATCTGTTCGCTGCTCCCAAGTATCTCCACCATCGTGAGTTATGAAGATACCTGAACCAGGACCTCCCGAATTAAAAAACCAAGGATCACGTTTGTGTTCCCACATTGCAGCTATTAATTTATTAGGATTTTCAGGATCCATTATTAGATCTGCAGCTCCCGTTCTGATATTGTTAAATAAAATACGACTCCAGGTTTTACCACCATCAGTAGTTCTATAAACACCCCGTTCTTCATGCTCTCCCCAAGGAGAGCCAATCGCCGCTACATAAACAGTGTTTGGATCGTTCGGGTGGATAATGATTCGATGAATATGTCGGGTTTTTGCCAGGCCCATTTTTTGCCAGTTCTTACCTCCATCTAAAGTTCGATAGATTCCATCGCCACCATTGAGTGAGTTTCTAGGGTTTCCTTCGCCCGTTCCAACCCACACAACAGATGGATTAGATTGCTGTATCGTTACTGCTCCAATGGATGCTGTTGTCTGATCATTGAATATAGGTTCCCAATCAATTCCTCCGCTGGTAGACTTCCATACTCCACCAGATGCAGATCCAACATACATTACATCAGGTTGATCAGCAACTACATCAATTGAAGTGATTCTGCCAGACATACCAGCTGGGCCGATACTCCTAGGAGCCATGTTTTTTAGTGCTTCCATATCAAGCTTTTGTGCCAATGACACGGAGCTTACAACAAGAAGCATAGTGAGTAATTTGTACTTCATATCTTTTAGGTTTCTGTTTTTATAGATTCAGTAATTTAAAAAGGATCATGCAGAAGGAAAGTCTGAAATTGATGAGTGGTAGATTCATCATATAAATTACTCGAAACAACACGAGTTGATCGTCGTTAATGATATACAGTGCGATACCTGATTATTATACTTTTAGTTTCTCTAACCACAATCTCTTATGCACAAGATCAACCGCAGGGCTATATTCTTAAGAGTATTTATTTCGGGGGAGGTAGCTATTATATAGATGAATATCAATTGGAGGAGTTAAAGCACCTGATTGATTCAGTTTCGGATATTCGTGATTATACCATTACAATTCATAGTCATACTGATAATATTGGTGGAGCAGAATACAACGAATGGTTGTCTGAGATGCGTGGTGATGCAGTTATCCAACGACTGCTATTTTTTGATTTTAAATCAAATCAAATAGAAAAAAGAGATTTCGGACAATTCAATCCAGTGTTTAACAATGATACATGGGAGGGGAGGCGTAAAAATCGGAGAGTTGATATCATTTTTTGGCCCGTAGTTATGTGATTAATTCTTGGGAGGATTTATCATAATATGAGCTCTGTGAGTTCCTGGGTTCATAATCCATGGAGCTCCGGGAGCTGGAGGACTTAGTGGCATACCTGTACTTTCTTCAGTTGCGTAGGGTATATAGATAACATATCTGGTATATAGATTATCAATTTCCCCCGTTTCTGTATTTGGTTCTCCTGTGCTAACATATAAAGTAGCTTTATCAGGCATTTCTAAATTACCTGCTTTAACTTCTTCTTCACGTTTGTCAAATACCTCTTTCGCATTTAAACCTTGTGCTTTTAGTTCTCTTCCTCTAGCCATGAATGGTTCTAAATTTTTGTGATAAGCAGCCACACTAAAACCATCTTTGGAAGGATCGTCGCTGATGCAGATAAAATCGTTCGTTCCTTCTCGGAGAATTATCATATCTCCATTTGCATTAAACCCAATTACAGTAGCGTTTTCTCGTTGATGTTCAGGGGCAGCAAGTACTGCGGTGCTTAGTTGATATTCCTTGTTTGGGATTTCTTGTCCGGTGCAACTCAAAAGAAGTACGAATAACAATGAGAGAAGTGTTAGATTTTTCATGACATTTGATTTTTGAATCTTAATAAAGTTAGTCGTTTCCTACATTAATTCAATTATTTTGCGATTATGATAGAACAATCACCAATGGAGCGATCACTGGGTCAAATAAAATTGATCCTTGCTGTTTTCTTAGGAATTGCCCTTTTGTACCTAATGCGCGAATTATCTAATCTATTTGTGCCTCTGTTTTTTGCTCTATTTTTTGCTGTTTTATTTCAGCCATTGGTTCATCTGTTCATGAGGTTTCTTTCTCTGAATATTAGTATAGCCCTGACTACCGTGGTTACCATGACAATCTTCTTCTTCATAGGTTTTGGCCTTTTCAATGTGGTTCAAGCCCTAGTGGAAAATAGTGAAGTTATTTTAGATAGTATTTCGACAGATTTAAGACCTTTTATTAATGATTATACCTCATACATAGGCGTAACTTTTAGAGAAGGAGAATTGAGAGATGCTGTAGCTGAATTGCTACAATCAGGATCTTTCTGGTCGGCATCAGGTTCGTTTATTTCAAGCTTAAGCGGTATATCAGCATCACTGCTACTGACGATACTATACTTTGCCGGGCTGCTGGGTGCTATTACTCAGTTTGATAAAACAATCTCATACATAATTGGAGATTCTCGAAATAAAGAAAAAACGCTAGTGACTTTTAATCGCATTAAAGACTCTATTAGCTCTTACATTAAAGTAAAAACCTTTGTAAGTCTTATCACAGGTTTAGCTACTGGTCTGATGTGCTGGTTTTTTGGTATTGAATACTCCTTGCTCTGGGGCTTTCTTGCTTTCGTCTTAAACTATATCCCTTACATAGGATCTTTAATTGCGATTGTTCCTCCTTTGGTTTTGACTATTATTGATAGTAGTAGTGTGTCTCAGGTACTCGTTGTTTTCGTCTGTTTAGAAGGCATCCAATTAGTTATGGGGAATGTAATTGAGCCCAAGTGGATGGGAGATACTTTTTCCATTAACACCGTATCAGTTCTTTTCGGATTTGTTTTTTGGGCATTTATGTGGGGAACAGCCGGGATGTTACTAGCCGTCCCATTAACCTTTATGTGTAAGGTGGCCTTGGAAAATATGAGTCAGGCACAAGTTTTTGTAAGACTTATGGATAAGAAAGGATTGAATAAGAGTAGCTAGTTTACTTTAATCAAATAGTAATTCTTCTTGCCTTTCTGTGCTAGTAAATACTTATCCTGAAGGAGTTTATAATCTACCTGTTGATCAGGTACTTCTACCTTAGTTTTGTTGATACTTACTCCACCACCTTGAATCATTTTTCTTGCTTCACCCTTGGACTTGAAGATTATGTTTTTGGTTGTCTCACTCAAGAATGTTGTAACATCATTGCCAAGTTCATTTTTATTGACTTCTGTTTGAGGTACTCCTTCAAAGACCTGTAAAAGTGTATTTTCATCTAAACTTTCCAGATCCGCGGTGGTAGACTTTCCAAACAAAATCGAACTAGCTTTTATGGCAATATCTAAATCCTTTTTTGAATGCACACGCTCTGTCAATTCTTCGGCGAGTGTTCTTTGAAGTAATCTTTGATGAGGAGCTTCTTGATGCTCAGTTATTAAAGACTCAATTTCCTGACGCCCATTTAGACTAAATATTTTGATATATTTTTCAACATCCTCATCAGAGGAGTTTATCCAATATTGATAGAACTTGTATGGCGATGTTTTTTCTGGGTCAAGCCAAATATTTCCTCCTTCAGATTTCCCAAATTTAGATCCATCCGCTTTTGTTATTAAGGGAGTGGTCATTGCGTAAGCTTCCCCTTGCTCTTTTCTTCTTATTAATTCTGTACCGGTTACAATATTCCCCCATTGATCTGATCCGCCCAATTGAAGTTTGGCTTTCTTGTGTTTCCATAGATAATAGAAATCATAACCTTGGACTAACTGATAGGAGAATTCTGTAAATGAGAGACCTGTTTCAAGTCTAGACTTCACAGAATCTTTAGACATCATATAATTAACGGTTATATGCTTGCCTACATCTCTTATAAACTCAAGAAAGCCGAACTCTTTGAACCAGTCATAATTGTTGACCACTTCAGCAGAGTTTTCGCCTTCAAACGAAAGGAATCGTTCAAGCTGTTTTTGTACACACTCTAGGTTATGATTTAATATTTCTTCATCTAGCAAGTTTCTCTCAGAAGATTTTCCAGAAGGATCTCCAACCATTCCGGTGGCCCCACCGACAAGGGCCATTGGCTTATGTCCACATTTTTGGAAATGCACCAATGTCATGATTTGAACCATGTTGCCAATATGTAAAGAATCCGCTGTTGGATCAAAGCCAATATAAGCGACAGTCATGCCTTTATTTAGCTCTTCTTGTGTACCTGGCATGATATCATGGACCATTCCTCGCCACTTCAACTCTTCAACAAAATCTTTCATGAAATAATATTAAAAATCAGGTCGCAAAAATAGGTGGGATATGTCTTACGTTCAACTTATTATTTGCTTTACATTCGATGACTAAAGATTTATACTGAAAGTAGGTATCTTAACTCTCTCTAGCAGTATACTAACCTTACTTAACTAAGCAATGAGATATATTTTTTATAAAATCATCGCAGTGATTTTAATCATTGAGATTTTGTTTTTCTTTTTTTGGAAGCCTGGCCTTTGGACTCTATTAATAGTATTTCCTGTCTCAATCATCGGGATTACTGATGTATTTAGTAGAAAAAAGGCTATCCGAAGAAACTTCCCCGTATTCGGAAACCTTCGGTATCTATTTGAAAGTATTCGCCCGGAGATCATGCAATACTTTGTTGAGACTGATACAGAGGGTCGCCCGATTAACAGAATATATCGTTCGCTAGTCTATCGTAGAGCAAAAAAGGTAAATGATACGACTCCCTTCGGTACTCAAGAAGTAGTTTATCGTTCAGGGTATGAATGGTTAGGTCATTCTATGTATGCATTGGACCACAAAGATCTCGATCACAGTCAACGTGTGACAGTAGGAGGACCAGATTGTAAGCAACCATATGAAGCTGCATTGCTAAATATTTCTGCAATGAGTTATGGTTCATTGAGTCAAAATGCTATTCTCGCACTGAATCGTGGGGCTAAAGAGGGGCACTTTTTCCATAACACAGGAGAAGGAGCCATTAGCCCATTTCACTTAAGGCATGGAGGTGACCTGTGTTGGCAAATAGGAACAGGTTATTTCGGATGCAGGGATGTAAATGGAAATTTTGACCCTGAAGCCTTTGCAGAAAAAGCCAAATTACCTAGTGTCAAACTGATTGACATCAAACTATCGCAAGGTGCTAAACCTGGTCATGGAGGCATTCTTCCTGCATCGAAAAATACGAAAGAAATAGCTAAAATAAGAGGCGTGAAACCTCATACCATGGTTTTTTCACCGCCCACCCATTCTGCTTTTAGTGGAGAAATTGGGTTATTGGAGTTTGTCAAGCGGTTGCGTGATTTATCTGGAGGAAAGCCCATTGGATTTAAGTTGTGCGTTGGCTCAAAAGATGAATTTATAAGTCTTTGCGAAGCAATGATTTCCACAGGAATAAAACCCGACTTTATCACAATAGATGGAGGAGAAGGAGGAACTGGAGCAGCACCTGTGGAATTTTCAAATTCATTAGGGGCTCCACTACGTGACGGACTCTCTTTCGTTCATGATACATTGAGAGGGTTTGATTTACGTAAGGACATAAAACTTGTAGCCTCTGGTAAAATAATTTCCTCTTTCCATATGGTAAGGGCGATGGCTCTCGGCGCTGATTTATGCAATTCTGCAAGAGCAATGATGTTGGCCCTTGGTTGTATTCAAGCACTGCAATGTAACTCCAATTCTTGTCCAACAGGAGTTGCTACTCAGAACAAGATGTTGATGCGAGGGCTTGATCCCAATGATAAAGCCGAACGTGTGGCAAACTTCCAAGAAGAAACCGTAAAGGCTTTTTATGAATTAATAGGGGCAGCAGGCATGAGGTCACCAGCAGAAATCAGAAGAGCTCATATTAATCGTAGGATATCTTTATCAGAAGTTAGATCTTACGAAGATTTGTATCCTTCTTTCGAAGAAGGATCTTTATTAAAAAACAAAAAAGCAATATAGATTATGAATATAGCAGTACTCTCCCGAAATCCTAAATTGTATTCAACTAGTAGACTATTAGAAGCTGGTGAGGCCAGAGGCCATGTAATGAGAGTTCTGGACCATTCCAGATGTAATATTGAAATAGAAAAAAAGAAACCGAAAATTTATCATAAGGGAGAGAATATAACGGAGCTTCATGCTATTATACCTCGTATTGGGGCATCTGTGACCTTTTACGGTACAGCTGTGGTTCGTCAATTTGAAATGATGAACGTATTCTCGACTACTGAATCCGTTGCTCTTGTAAGATCAAGAGATAAATTGAGGAGTTTGCAGATACTTTCGAGATCGGGATTGGGGCTTCCTAAGACTGTTTTCACCAACTATTCTAAAGATGTTACGACTCCAATAAATGCCGTAGGAGGAGCGCCGTGTGTTATTAAACTGCTGGAAGGAACACAAGGACTGGGAGTAGTATTAGCAGAAACACAGAAAGCGGCAGAGTCAGTGCTAGAAGCTTTTAATGGGCTTCAAGCAAGAGTTATTGTACAGGAATTTATTAAAGAAGCAGGTGGTGCAGATGTACGAGTATTTGTCATTGGAGATAGAGTTGTAGGAGCTATGAAGAGGCAAGGGAAGGAAGGAGAATTCCGTTCCAATTTGCATCGAGGAGGTACTGCAGAGATCATTGAATTGTCTGATGCAGAAGAGCGCGCTGCTTTAAAGGCTGCTAAAGCTATGGGACTTGGTGTTGCAGGAGTCGATTTACTTCAATCATCAAAAGGACCACTTATTCTTGAAGTTAATTCATCGCCGGGCTTAGAAGGAATAGAAGCAGCTACTGGAAAAAATATTGCAGGAGAGATCATAAAATACATCGAGCGCAACACTGATTACGATGAATGAGCAAATACATAAATAACTATAAATCAATAACTTAAAATACTTTACTTGGATTAAAAGTTAAAGATTTTTAATTTACTGGCTAAATCAGTAAATTGATACATATGAGGGCTATCTGGAAAGGTCATATTCGATTTTCAATGGTAACAATCCCAATAAGGATATATAATGCCATAGATACTGCCCAAAAGGTTCAATTCAATTTACTCTCGAAAGAGACTAACAATCCTGTTAAATACGAAAAACGAGATAAAGTTACTGGTGATGTTTTGCGTCAGGAAGATATCGTAAAAGGATATCAATATGAGCCAGGTCAGTTTGTGATAGTAGAGTCTGATGATTTTGAAAAAGTCAAGTTAAAAAGCACAAAAGTCATTGAGATAGAGGGATTTGTGGATGTTAATGAAATTCATGAAACACTGTATGATTCACCTTACTTTGCTGGGCCTGATGGAGATGTGGCAAGTAAAACGTATGCTCTATTAAGTCAAGCCCTAAGAGAATCAGGTAAAGTAGGTGTTGGAAAAGTTGTCTTGCGAGATCGAGAGAGTATGGTTTTATTAACGTCTCATGATCGTGGAATTATGATCCATAAACTTCGCTACCCAAGTGAAGTAAGAAATATCAAAGATGTTCCTAATTTGAGAATTGAGGAAGATGCAGATGAGGAGCAGTTGAAACTTGCCAATATGCTGATCAAGTCTATGACCAAGAAATTCAAGAAAATAGAGCTTGAGGATACGTATAATGACGCATTGAGAGAAATGATTGATAGCAAGATTAAGGGTAATGAAGTTGTATCATTCGTAGAAGAAGAACCCGAAGTAGTTGATATCATGACAGCTTTGAAGGCAAGCATAGATGAAGCCAAAAAGTCTAAAAAGCCAATGAAGAAAGTTGATAAAAGCGATAAAGTAGAAGAGAAAGAAGTGAAGCGAAAAGCAAGCTAAGAGAATGACAAAAGTTGTCCAATTTCCGGTTAATCCTCCAGAAAAATTAGGTCCCAAGAAGGCACGAAGGAGGAGAAAGCCTAATCTTGAAGATTATGGGCAGTTAAATATGTTTGATCAGCTTCCTGATAATACACCTTTACTTTCATTACCAAAAGCCGGGTCCTTCTTTGAAGAGGCATTGAGTCTTGATGAAAATAACAATCCTGAGGCTGAAAAATATTATCTATTGGCTATTGAAAATGGGCAGTCAATAGAAGATGCATATTGCAATCTTGGAATTCTTAAATCAAGTCAAGGAGATTTAAGTAAAGCCATTGATTATCTTACTCTATGTCTAAAGAAGAACCCAAGGCATTTTGAGGCTCATTATAATTTGGGTAATGTCTACTCAGACTTAGGTAATCTAGAATTAGCAAAAGTGCATTATGAACTTTCCACTCAAATCGAAACAGAGTATCCAAATAGCTATTACAACCTTGGTTTGGTTCTGATTTCTCTTAGGAGATACGATGAGGCCATCCTAAGTATTAATAAATATGTTGAGTTAGCTCCAAGTAGTGAACATCATACAGCAACCGAACTTATTAAAACATTAAACTCCATAGCCAAATGACAAAAGACAAGCATCCTGTACTAAACGAACATTTCGAACGCTTGAAGGAGTTGATGCCTGAAGTCTATGCTAAACACTTTCGAGAGGAACGTGAGACTAAAAATCAAAAACTTTTCAGAATGCTGAAGCATTCATTAGGAGTGATAGAAGCAGTTTACCTTCAGAATTCTGATAATTTTTCTCTTTCTAAGGCTGAGGAATATGGCAAAATAATTGAAGAATTGAAAGAACTGGGTTATTCTTATTCTGGCCAGCCCGAGTTGTTGAATATGGCTGCTAAATTCATGATTATGAAAGCCAAGAAGCCTATGGAAAAAGCAAAAGGCTCATTTCAAATGCAAGATCATGATAAGAAGGCGATGTAAATAGTAGTTAGTTTGAAGCCAACTTCTTTTTTTTCTTCGTAAATAGCTATAAAATCACTTGCAAGTGTTTATTAGCATAATCATTCCTACGTTAAATGAGGAACAGCAAATTGGCTCTCTCCTCAAATTTTTATCTAACCATCCGGATAAAAATGAATTTGAAGTCATCATTGTCGATGGTGGAAGTACAGATAAAACGCGAACGCTCGTATCACAATTTCCAGTAAAGGTCGAATCATCAAAAGAGTGCTCCAGAGCTTGTCAGATGAATTTGGGAGCTAAACATGCAAAAGGAAACATCCTGTATTTTGTGCATGCTGATGTTCAACTTGTAGATAGTTTTGTCTATGATATCAAAGAATCCGTCAACCAGGGTTATGGAAGTGGTTGTTACAGATTCAAATTTGATAACCCCCCAAACCCTCTTCTTCATGTTAATGGCTTCTTTACACGTTTTCCTTTTAAGTGGTGTAGAGGTGGAGATCAAACACTCTTTGTTACGAAAGAATGTTTTGAGAAGCTAGGAGGTTTTGATGAAGAGTATGTTATCATGGAGGACTATGACTTTCTGGATAGGATGGAAGAGGTCTCTGTTTCCTTCAAGATAATCCCTAAAAGCGTAAAGGTTTCCGCGCGCAAATACGAGAATAATTCATATTTTAAAGTCCAAAAAGCCAATTATAAAGCGATGAAGATGTATAAAAGTGGAGAGATGCCAGCTGAAATTAAGAAGTTCTACAAACTAGAACTGTTATAAGGACATTTCCGATAGCTAGTAGTTTAGATGATACAAAAAGATAGCAATGAGTAATATTTCGGAAGATCAGATAGAAGAATGGTTAAAGAAGTTGGAGCGCGAAAGTTGGCAACTTGAGCTTCTAGTATCTGCTTTTACCATTTTCTTACTTATCGGGGCAAATTCTGCCTTTCGTGAGTTCCTTTATGGATTAAATTTTAAATACAATTTATCAACTGGAGCCCTGAGTATTTTCAGCATTTTCTTAATTATCATTAAGAACTCCATTCAAGCATTGGCCATTTCTCTGATCATTCATTTGATGTTGCGTGGGTTCTGGATCGGCACAATTGGCCTACGCTCTGTTCAGGCTACAGTAGATTTTGAAAAACTCAACTACAATAAGTTTTTCACAGAAAAACTTAAAAAAAATGGCGTAATAAGTCTCGATAAAATGGTCGTGCAATTGGATGAAATTTGCAGTGTCATTTTTGCTTTTTCTTTCTTAATCATCTCTGTTTTGATCGCATTTGGGATGTACTTGGTTGGGCTTGGAGTCATGGGTTTTATATTTTCTCAATTAGTTGTAATTTCTCCTGATGCCATTTCCAGTATTGTGTTAATTGTTTCGATAGTAGTTGCTGTCAGCTACATGGTCATGGGATTTATTTATATGATTGATTACTTGACTCTTGGTTTTTTTAAGCGTATAAAGTGGTTTGCTAGAATATATTATCCCTTTTACCGTCTCTTCAATTTCATTACGTTATCGAGGCTGAGTAAAAGCATTTATTATTATTTAATAAGCAAATTTTCAAAAGGGAAGATTCGATTGGTATTTTCTCTTCTAGGAGGAGTCGTATTACTCATGCTCTTAGTAGAGTTTGATCAGCATCAATACTTTCCCGATTCACAGAGTAAGTTTGTTGTTCAAACGAATGCATATGATGATACAAGGCCTGAAAAAGAATATGTTTCTGATGTTAGCATTCCGTCAAAGTTTATAAACGAACCATTCTTTCCTCTTTTTTTAAGATATAATCCTTCGGATAATTCAGTCATTCAATCAAGTTGTCCTGATTTTGTGCCTCTCAAAGATGATGGTTTAAATTCCAGGTTGGGAATTGGTACCAATAATGGGGGTTTTCAGATTACCAATAAGGATTATTCAGGTGAAGATTTTGAGCAATTACTCTCTTGTCATGCATCTATTTATCAAATAGCCATTAACGACTCGATTTATAGTGACCTGAAATTCAGGTTCTACATACATCCGCATAAAGACCAAAAAGGTCTTATTACGGTCATTCCTACTGTGGCTTTTAACAAAGGCGAGAATGTCCTAGCTATAAAAAAGGTTGAAATTGATACCTTAGAATCATCTACATTTAGTGACTTTGTACAGATACCCTTTTGGTTTAAAGACTAAAGATTGGTCCGTATCCAATTGATAGATTCTGTTGCAAGCAGAAGTAATATTTCTTCTTTTGTCTTTCCACTTCTTTTGGGGACATGGAAAGAATGATCAGCATCTTCTATGACTCTTATCTCAGCTTTGTGCAGACTTTTCATCACTTCTTTCATAAGGTCAAGGTTTGCTAGCTTGTCTTTTGACCCTTGCAAGAATAGTTGCGGAAGCGTGATTTCGCATAAATGCTGTGCACGATCTTTTGAATCCTTACCAGGAGCATGAAGTGGAAACCCAAAATAAATGATACCCTTTACTCTTTCGAAGTTATGCTCTGCAAGTAGGTGAGAAGCCATTCTACCTCCATATGATTTACCAGAGACAACTATTGGCATTTCCGGATACATTGTTAAGATATGTTCGATGACAATATTCCATGTTTCTATATTGGATTTTGGAGAGCCTGGTGACTTTCTCCCTTGTTCCATATATGGGAAATTAAACCGGACAACTGTAATTCCTTCATTGGAGATTAGTTGTGCAATTTCTTTCATGAAGAAGTGATGCATTCCAGCACCAGCACCATGAGCTACAATCAATATACTTGATGCTTTCGGTGATTCATCCATCTCAATAGTGATTTTTCCAAGTTTATCATTGAGGTATAACTCCATTACACAATCAGTTTATTCATTTACTTAGCACATTGATTTCATGCATTACATCGAATTCAAAAAAGCTAAAATCATCTTCTAATAAAGAGATTGTTTAGCTTAAAACATCAGTTTGTTACTAATAAATTATCATTTATCTCATAATTATCACCTGAATTATTCAGGCTAAATTTAGCCGATGGAATTAACAGTACTTGGCTGTGGTGATGCATTTGGGAATGCGGGAAGAAATAACACTGCTTTTCTCATATCAGAAGGAGAGGAGCACGTACTAATGGATTGTGGGGCAAGTACGCTTATCAGGTTAAAGCATGAAAAAGTGGACCTTGAAAAAATATCCACGATTATTATTACTCACTTCCACGGAGACCATTTTGGAGGTATTCCCTTTTTGCTAATCTGCTGTTTATTTGAACAACGAAGAAAGAAACCTCTCAAAATTATAGGGCCAAGAGGTGTAAGAGATCAAGTTTACAAATTACAGGAAGCTATGTATCCTGGAACAGCGGAGCAGCTTAAAGAGTTAGACTTGACATTCCATGAGTATGCACAAGATGAACCTGTAGATTTGGATGATAAATTGCTTCGCGTATGGGAAGTAGATCACAGTCCCGTCTCAGTTCCTCATGCGATAAGATTGGAATGGAGGAATAAAAAAATTGCTTTTTCAGGAGATACTTCCTGGACAGAGAATCTCATTCCTTTAGCGAAAGGTGCAGATGTTTTTATTTGTGAATGTAATTTTATTGAAAAAGTAAGTTTTGGGCATTTGAGCTACCACGAACTATTGGAAAAAAGAGCACTACTCAATTGCAAACAACTTTGGTTGAGTCATATGGCTCAAGAGGTCATAGAAGCTGAAAATTTTGAATTAAATCGACTTTATGATGGAAAACGAATGGAATTTTAATGACAAATAGATATCTGTGGTTTATCCCACCAATCGCAGTTGCGATTGGAATCTTCTTACTTTCTACATTCTTATCCTTTCCAGTTCAAGTAGAAGGGGTTAGTTACCTAGATAAAATTGAGCACTGCTTTGCTTATCTGGTTTTGACAATTGGTTTTCTGATTGCATTCAAGAAAGCGCAACTTCTAAATCATAGAATTGCTCTTGCAATTTTAATAAGCGCAAGTACCTATGGCTTCTCGCTTGAGCTTGCGCAGTATATATTTTTTCCAAATCGCTTCTTTGAATGGATTGATGCTTGTGCTAACGTGCTTGGGTCTTTAATCGGTTTTGGTCTGTTTAAATTGATTTTTCGTGGCTAAAAGAAAACTATATTTCATTATACATAAGCCATTTAAAGTGCTTAGCCAATTCTCTAATGAAGGACAGAACATAGGATTAGGTTCAATCTTTAAGGATATACCCAAAGATGTGTATCCAGTAGGAAGGCTAGACTTAGATAGCGAAGGGTTGCTTATTTTAACTAATGATAAATCACTTAATAATAGGCTTCTGAATCCTAAGAATGAACATGTCAGAACATATGTTGTCGAGGTAGATGGTACACCAGATCAACAAGCTATTGCGATGCTTGAAAAAGGAATTGAAATCAATGTAAACGGGAAAAAACATAACACCAAACCTGCAAAGGTGGAAGTTTTTACACCAAAGGTTGAAGAAAGAAATCCTCCGGTAAACTATAAAAAACATCCACTCAGGACTTGGCTTCAGATTAGTTTAACTGAAGGTAAAAATAGGCAGGTAAGAAAGATGACAGCAAAAGTTGGACATCCAACATTGAGGCTAATACGAGTGGCTGTTGAAGATTTAGATTTATCACCTTTGAAGTCCGGAGAAATATCGCAGATTAGTGAAAAAGTACTTTACAAGAAACTAAACCTTCTTCAATCGCCAGTCAAGTGAATACTTTCCACTGCCGAGAAGATATATGGCAACAAATCCAAAGAAGTACAATAACGGAAACTCCTGCTTTCCCCAAGGATCTTGTGCATGAATGATAAAAGCCGCTACAAGCATCGTAATTGTGGGAGGTATTGTGGCCAGTCTTGTTTTAAAACCTATAATCAGAAGAATAGGGCATAGAAACTCGCCAATTACAGCCAGAAATAAGCTTAGACCTTCACCAATACCAATGGGATTGGCAAAAGACATATCTCCATTAATCAATCGATTGAACTTACCCCATCCATGACCGAGCATCATACTGCTGAAACTTAACCGAAGAATAAGGGATGCCAGATGAGGATGCAACATTAGTTATTCGTTGATTTTTTCAATTTCCGGGCTCTCTTATATACTCTAGGAGAGCTGATGATTATCTGGAATGTATCCCAGAGGCGCACCCATGAATTAGGCCTTCCTTCATCTTTATTTCTAGATTCAAAGAATCTAATAATCTTTTTGAGCGTGTTGTCTAAGAGAGATAGGTATAAAACAATTGTCATAAACCAGATGAAGGCAATGTTGAAATAAAACGTAGGCACTTTCCAATTCCCCAAAACCTTGAAAGGAGCATAGAAGTGAGCTCTACCAATAGCGGAATAAGGATGCATAAATATGGGATCTTTCTTTTGAATGAGTTGATCCTCACCGCGATAGACCATGTCCAGATGCGCTCTATTCATCAATAGGTCAGCTAAAAATTCGTTATGATACTTCTTTTCTAATATGATAAACCCATCACGACCTAAGTCACTGACAACACTATCGTAAAGCTGATCTCTATTTTTTTGTGATTCCAGGTACCCATTGGCGAAGTGATCTCGAGCGTATAACAAGTAGTTATGAAGTCTATCTGAAATGGATCGACTGAAATATTCAGGATTTAGTTGATCCACGTAAGAAAAAGCTCGTAAACCATGAATTTCGCTTAAACTCTTGACCTCATTTTTTAAGATCCTAAACGATTGTTCCTTTGATTCCCAGTTGGAAGTGTCTCGCATAACTTCTTTATTGATGCTCACCATTTCTGGTACCATAAAAGACCTGTAAACTGAGTTTCTACTTATTTCTTTATTGACTTCAAAGAAATACCTCTCATAATCGTTATAACGAAATTGAGCGACTGCCAGTGCTTCATACGCCCAACGAGAAGCCATCATGTCACCTACAATTGGTACATTTTTTTGGTTATTTATAGAGTGGTGGAGCTCATCAAATTTTATCATGGCGCCCCCTAATAAAAGCTGTGGGACTAGAATAAACGGAATGAGAATGTAAATATTGATAACAGAATTTAGTGCCGATGAAATATTTAGCCCTACCAAATTGGCAAAACAAGAAATGGAAAATAGTACCGCCCAATAGTAAAGTGTCATTCCGTGAATCTCAAGTATATAATTTCCAATAAGGACGAATGACAATGTTTGTATAGCTGAAAGAACAAATAAGAAGACAATCTTAGAGTTTATATAACTCATCCTCGAGAGGTTCAGAAATGACTCACGTTCCAGTATTTGTCGGTCCTTGTAAATCTCTTGAGCACTCACAGTTAGGCCCATGAATAAGGAAACTACGATGGACATAAAAAGATATACTGGGAGGTTAATATTTTCAGAAAAAGCATACACTTTTTCTGGTGAATATTTTGAGAAGTAACCTAGAATAAAAGCTAAGAGTGGAGCTTCAAGTACATTAATTAGAATGTATTGCTTGTTGGAAATCTTAGATAAAAGATTTCTCTGGCTAAATATTTTGAATTGATGCCAGCTGTCAGGAATTCGAAAATTAGTAGGTGGGAGTACCGAATCGTACTTCAGGCGAACAAGTTTCGGTTGAATGTTTTCTTTATACTTAGAATACCAAATAGATGGGTTTACCCGTCTTTTCTTGGTGGACCTTCCTCGCTCATCAATCTCTCTGGCCTCAATTATTTGTAAGATCTGTTCAGGTATCACATTTCCACACCTAGGACATTCGCTTTCGGCCGCATTTACTTGTGTATTCATCGTCTTGAAATACACTACAGCATCAATAGGATTTCCATTGTAGATTGGATACCCCCCTCTATCCATTATCCACAGCTTATCAAATAACTTGAAAATCTCAGACGAAGGTTGATGAATAATAGCAACGACTAATTTTCCTTTTCGGGTCAAATCCTTAAGCAACATCATCATCTTTTCAGAATCCATTGAGGATAATCCGGAAGTAGGCTCGTCTACAAATAACACAGAAGGCTCACGCATGAGCTCTAGTGCAATATTCAGACGTTTTCTTTGACCTCCTGAAATAGTTTTGTTAAGGGGATCTCCGACTTTTAAATCTTTAATATCCTCGAGATCTAGATCGTCAAGAACTTTAAGAACTGTTCGTTCAATTAGATCTTCAGAAAAATCACTAAAGCATGTCTTAGCATTGAAGTATAGGTTTTGAAATACAGTGAGTTCTTCAAATAAGAGGTCATCCTGCGGCACATAGCCAATTACCCCTTCAGTACTTGCTTGTTCCAGAGAGAATCCATTGATATGAATTCGTCCACCATCTAAATGGAGCTTTCCATTCAGAATATTCATTAGAGTGGTCTTACCAGTGCCACTTCCTCCCATGATTCCAATGAGTCTTCCAGAATCTTCAGAGAAAGAGAAAGCCTTTAGCCCATTACTGCTATTTTTAAACTTAAACTCTATCTTATCTCCAGCTAAGACTACTCGAGTACTGGTCTCATCTTGGATAAATTTCTTAGTGACTTCAGATTCATAAATGGATGAAATATTTGGTCCTTTAATGATGGATCCCGGTTTCAAGATGTATGATTTGGAAGGGATGATTTTGACACCTTCAAGAAAAAGGTTTAATGGACCATCATATCGAAAAACAAAAGTGTCAACACTTTTTAAATAAAGGACGGTAATCTTCCCGAAGAGATTCTGAACAAACAAATGCCTAATTTGATTTTCTTTCTTCTTTTTCCGAATGATCCAAGCCATTTCTTCTGGCCATTCGGTCTGTTTATTGTCAACAATTAATATTCGGTCCTTATTTATTTCCCCCTCATCATGTTTAAGGATGAAGTTTTTAAGATTAATTACGTCTTCTTGATCAAGATTAAAGTTTAAAGCTACCAAAGCAGCAAACTCTTCTTCCTTTGCCGTAACTTTTTCATCTGCCCTGATGAGCTCCATCAATTGCATGAATACAATGAGTCTCTCTGATCGAAGTAACTCCTTGTTAAGCTGATTACAAATTTTAGCTATCTGAAGAATACTAGTACTATCAATATTAATTTCTTCATCACTCTTTGCAGTGGGCTGATCTTTGTAAAAGTTCAAATAATCATAAAAGAGCTTGATATACTCCGTAGTGAGCGTTTCATTATTGAGTGTTTTTTGAAGATAGGGTCTGATAACCAGCTCTCCTGAATCCACAGCATCTGTATCCTCCTTTGCGCTTTCAATGATGGCAAGTAGGTGAACTAGTGCATTTATTATGGATTCGGTCATAGTTTGGATTAAATATAAAAAAAGCCTCAACTAAATGGTTGAGGCTTCCAAATATTGTTAAAAAAGATTAGCCAACTATCTCATCTCGAATAATTTTAACATTATTTGAAATGTCATCAAACTGTCCGGAAGTCATCTCCACTCCCTCGCCAAGCTGATCATAAGTAAGACTAATAAATCGTAAACTTGGAAGCATACGCTTTACATTTTCATCATCTTGGAAGTTATCCATTAATTCAAGAAGCTTAGTAACCTGAGATTTCTGATTGGCAAGTACAGCCATCAATTCTCCTCTATTTTCACTCATCTTAACCAATTCGCAGGTGATGTGTAGTCCCTCTACAACGCTTCCTGCTACTACCAAAATTGAAGTCTTTTCTTCTCCATTTTGATTGAGGTAGTTGTATGTATCATAGAATGACTCAGTCACTATGAAAATAAGTGAATCAATGTTATCCATGTTATTCTCGATTCTTTGAGCCATGGAAGAATTAAAAGCAGAAGTGATGTTTAAATCATCAATTAGCTTTTTGGAAACATCTAAATAATCTATTGTCTCCTGTGTTTTATCAAAGGTTGCCGCATAGCTAAGGTCGGCACCATAAACCCCCAAATTCACTGCTTTCTGCCATGTGGCAACATATTGATCTACTTTAGTTGGATCATTTACAATATTCTCAGAGTATGATGTATTTGCATTACCAAGCATTTGCGATACCTCGAACGCAGTTGGCAAGGGATATGTGAATTCTTTCTCAACGAAATCTTCAATTTCTTCTTTCTTTTCGGCAGTAGACTCTCCAGAAGAGCTTGATCCACTACTACATGAGATTAAGAAGAATGCGGAGACTAAAAATAAAAGGGTTATAAAATTCTTTTTCATGTGTATTGTCTGTTTTTCAATCGCCACATGGAATTCGCCTGATACTATTCATTCACCAAATAAATGGTGATTGTTTAATCATGCTCATTTCATGAGATTGGTTTGTTTATCATCAATTCAAATTCAAGATTAATCTATTAATTACTTTCTTCAAACACTTATTGCGGCTATTTCCCGTATGCTCACTATTTAAGCCCAAATTTTGAAGTGTGCCATGCTCTTTCGTGTAAATAATAGAAAATCATTTTCAAAATGCTTTCTACCAAAGCTATGCCAGTAGCTTTTTCCATAGCCTGTGGATCTTCTTTGAAAATAAATAATGCAATAACAAAAGTGGTGATAGAAGCGGTGATTCGCCAAGTGATAGTTTTAATAAAATGTCGGATTTTACTTTTAAGTTTTATCGTGTTGATAAACCATATTCTTTCATGATAATAATACAAAATCATTTTAATAGATGTTTCAATCAACGCTACCCATGAAGCCTTCTCAGTGGCATTTGGATCTTCTCTGAAAAAAAATATTGTCAAAATGAATGTTGTACTCGTGGCTATCAGCCTCCAAGTAATCGTTTTAGCGATATGTCTTTTTCTACTGTTCATCTATTCGTTAAATCGATTCAAAAATACATGCTGAACGCGCTAGTTCTCTTCCGAATTTCAATTTTATCTTTTCGATTAGTCCATGAAGATAATTGACTATACATATTGGTGTTCTAATTCGTTCCAGTAGCTTTGCGATTCATTTTTAAAATATGCTCTTTGAATAATTTCCAAAAACTTGGACTCTCAGAATCTATAGCGAAAGTCCTTGACCAAATGGGGTTTACGACCCCCACTCCAGTACAAGAAAAAGCCATTCCAATATTACTTACTGAAGATCCTACAGATTTTATTGGTTTGGCTCAAACGGGAACAGGTAAAACTGCAGCTTTCGGGCTCCCTCTCATTGATTTAATCGATTCCAACAGCAATAGCACTCAGGCATTGGTAATGGCTCCTACACGTGAGCTCGGGCAACAGACTGCAAAGCAATTAAAAGATTTCTCAAAAAGTAACAAAAACTTAAATGTTGAGGTAGTCTACGGAGGAGCTGCAATAGTAAATCAAATTAAGGCCCTCAGGAGACCAACTCAAATCGTTGTTGCTACACCAGGAAGACTTTTAGACCTTATTAAAAGAAAGGCGATAAAGCTTGATCAGGTCAGGTATGTTGTACTAGATGAAGCTGATGAGATGCTAAACATGGGCTTTCAGGAGCCTATAGATGAAATATTATCGCACACCAAAGAAGAAAGAGTTACATGGCTTTTTTCGGCTACTATGCCCCCTGAGATTAGAAGGATTGTGAAAAATTATATGTCACAGCCTAAGGAGGTGGCAATCAACTCAGGTGAAAAGAGTAACAAAGATATTTCTCACAAATACGTAACAACCAAGGTTAAAAACAAAATCCCAGCTTTGCGTCGTTTCATGGATAAGCAACCAGAGATGCGAGGAATCATGTTTTGCAGAACCAAGAGAGAGACTCAAGAAATTGCTGATGAACTTGGCAATATGGGGTATGGAGTAGAAGCGCTGCACGGAGATTTATCGCAATCTCAAAGAGATGCAGTTATGAAGCGTTTTAAAACTCGCTCTATGCAGTTATTGATTGCAACAGATGTTGCAGCAAGAGGGATAGATGTCAATGACCTGACTCATGTGATTCATCATACCTTGCCAGATCAATTAGAGAGCTACACACACAGAAGTGGTCGAACAGGGAGAGCCGGTAATAAAGGAGTATCATTGGCTTTTATAAACCCTAGAGAATCACGAAAAATCTCGGAACTTGAAAGAAAAATAAACGTCAAGTTTGAACGAATAGAAGTACCAAGTATTGATGAAATGCAAGCTTCCCGAGTGTCAAATTGGGCGGAGCAACTTTTAGCTCTTGAAATCAAATCTGATGTTGACTCTCTCTACGAGGAAGTAAAAAGCAAGTTTGAAGAGCTCAGTAAAGAAGACATACTTAAAAAATTGATTGGGACTCATCTTGAAGCTACTTCATCTCAAGCAGGAGAAGAGGCCAATTTAAATGAAACGGCTGGTGGATCACCTGAGCGAAGAGATAACAGTCAGTTCAGAAAGTATTTCATCAATGTTGGTTCCGTTGACGGATTTATAAAAGGAGACATGCTTCATTTACTGTCTGACTTATCAGGAGTAGATAAAAAGTTTTTTGGAACGATAAGAATCTTGAATAACCGTTCTTATTTTGAAGTAGATAGAGGGTATGATCAGGGGTTTAGTGAAAAGTTTGAAGGAGTAGAATTAGAAGGGAGAAACGTAAGAGTAAATCCTGATAACGAATCCAGAAGTGATGAAAGAAAATCCAATAATCAATACAAGAAGAAATCCAAATTCAATCGATCAAGTGGTGGTAGTGGTGGTAGACGAAACGGATCTGGCCCTTCTAAAAGAAGAAGAAGATAATCATTTTGTCTAATTTTAAGGTAAAAAACAGGTATCTGGTTATCTGTTAATTTTTAATACTAAATTTAATACATGTCAAATTCGCAGAATAAATTCATAAAAAGTCAAAAAGAAAAACGTAAGCAGCAAAAAAAGAAGGAAAAAGAAGAGAGAAAGAAGGAGCGTCAGGAGAATAATGCTAAAGGCGGAGAGCTATCAGATATGATTGCTTATGTGGATGAGTTTGGAAATATTGTTGATGAAAAGCCTGAAGAAACTCCAGTAGATAAGGAAAAAAAGAAAAAAGATCAAGCTGGTAACTAATCATTTTGCTCATATACAGTTAAGGGAAAATCAATCAAATTTAATCTCTTAGATATACCATTTTTACATCTCACTGCATATTAATGGCTCTAGGTAAAAATCTTAAAAAAACAGAACAAGATGTAGCATCTACATCTGAAGAAAAGGAGAGTGCGTCAAACGCCACTGATCACTCCAATGTACAAATTGTTGAAAATTCTTCTGATGAAAAATCCGAAGTAAAACAGTTTTGTGTTTTCAAGTCAGGAGCAGAGAAATATGCCATTCCTATACATTTTGTAAAGGAAGTAGTGAAAATACCACCAATTGCGCCTGTTCCTCAAATGCCGAAGTACATTATTGGGATGTCTAATATTCGTGGAAATATTTATGGGGTTTTAGACATTAAAATATTCTTTAATAATGAATCAAGTAAAATAGATGGTACCAACTATTTACTTGTTATAGAGCATGAGGAATTCAAAATGGCTATCATTATTCCTGAGGTACCCGACACCTTATTAATTGCTGAGGACATGATCGAACAGCTGTCTGCTTCTGGAATTAAATCTGTAACAGGCCGGAAGTATTTGAAGGGTATTATAAGAAAAGATAATCAAATGATTATTCTATTTGATGTACTCGGAATGATTACGGGAAGTAAGTTTGCAGAAATTTCAGCCTAAGCTCTTGCATTTATAATTTTTAGTATGCTTAAAAATTTCACGATACGACGGAAAATGATGCTGTTTATTCTTGGAATAACAGTCGTTATTTATGTCGTTACACTTGGCTACATTAGCTACAACCTTCGAAGCAATGCTATTACAGAAGCGCAAAAATTAGCAGACTCGTATGCGCAGATAAAAGCTGATGACATCAAAAATATTATAGATGAAGATCTCGCGGTAGCCAGAGTTATGGCTAAAGCTGTTGAAGATCACACCTTCCTTCCTGAAGAACAACGAAAAAACTCAAGAAAGAAATTTTTAGATAAAATCTTGCTACTCTACCCGAAGTATGACGCAACTTGGATGAGTTTAGAGTATAGGTTTATTGATCCCGAATGGAATAAAAATTACGGCAGAGAGCGTTTTAACTCATACTTGGAAAATAATCAGGTGAAGTCTTCTACAGAGTTGGCACAAATGGACGGCAGCAAAGGCAGTTCGATCTATGAAGCCTTTAGGTCCGACAATAGCCTCAAGGAAATGCTTAGTGAACCTTATTGGTATAAAGATTATAACTATGATTCTAATACATCAGATTCACTCTTAGGTATTTCTCCGACAGTGCGAATGGAAGTTAATGGAGAATTCGCCGGTTTAATTGGATCAGATATGTCCGTAAATGACTTCCAAAGTGTTTCGGAAGTTGATTTTTATGATAAAGCCTACGCTTTGCTAGTGTCTCATGGCGGAGTGATTACGGCACACAAAGAGCCAGCTTTTTTTAACCTACCAATAGATACACTGGGCGTCATTAAAAATAGTTCTTATGATATTCTATCTAAAGTTCAAGCAGGTGAGAATTTTTCATATAGAATATATGACGATTCGTTAGAAGAAGAGGTTTACGTTTCGTTCGCAAGCATTCCAATAGGTAAATCAAACGATCGGTGGTCCGCGGTTTTTGTTGTCCCAGTTTCAGAAATTACAGCAGCTTTCAATGCTACATTGATTCAAACAATTATAATTGGATTAATTGGGTTAGTTCTTCTTACAGTTATAGTGTGGAATATGGCCAATCGCATTACTACTTCGCTCGACCACTCGAATACTATCTTGAAAGACCTGGCACGTGGAAATTTAGATACATCCAAAAAACTTACCTATGTATCAAAAGACGAATTAGGAGAGATCGCTCAATCTGTTAATTTGCTTATGGAAGAGTTGAACAAGAAGGTTGAATTTTCTAGAAAAATTGGTGAAGGTGACTTAAATGCTGATTTTGAGATTGCTGGTGAAAATGATGTCTTAGGAGCCTCTCTGATTATGATGAGAACAAATCTTCGTGGCGTAATTGATGAAACAAATGAAGTTGTTAAACAAGCTGGAGGAGATGGTGATTTGAGTTCTCGCATGAATCCTGATAACAAATCGGGAGCGTGGAAAGAGTTGAGTCAATCTGTAAACAACCTTCTTAGTTCTATTTCTGAGCCATTTGGTATAGTCAATAGAATCATCAATGCTATGGCTGAAGGAGACCTTACAGTAAGGTATAATGAAGACGCAAAAGGAGATATTCTAAACCTTGCTGATAACCTAAACAAAGCACTTGATAGTATGAATGAGCTACTAGATGGTGTAGTTAAAAATGTAAATGTCATTGGTGACTCATCGATGGAAATGCTTTCTGCAAGCGAAGAAATGAACAGCAATACTGGAGAAATAGCTTCGGCCATTGCAGAGATGAGTAGCGGAGCTCAAAATCAAGTCAGTAAGGTTGACGAATCGTCTAACCTGATAGAAAGTATACAACGTGCCGCAGCGATTATGAGTGGCCAAGCGGAAGAAATAAACGCGGCTGCACACAATGTGTCCAAGAGTTCGGAAAACGGACTTAAAATGGTCAATAAAGTGGGCTTTAGTATGAAGGATATTAAAGCCTTTGCGAACGATACAAATCAATCAATACAAGTCCTTACAGAGCGTTCAAAAGAAATCACACGAGTATTGGGCATCATTACTGATATAGCTGCACAAACGAATCTATTGGCCTTGAATGCAGCAATAGAAGCAGCACAAGCTGGTGATGCAGGAAGAGGTTTTGCCGTTGTGGCTGAAGAGATTAGAAAACTTGCAGAGGACTCACGGTCATCAGCAAGGGAAATTGAAACACTTATTCGGGATGTCCAAAATGACACAGCTTCAGCTGCTAAAGTCATTGAAGTAATGAGTGAGAGTATTCTTGGAGGTGAGAGTGCCTCTAATGACGCTTCAGATGCTTTCAAAGAAATTGCAACATCTTCCAGTCAAAACCTTGAAGTTTCTAAGCAAATACTTGATGCTACCGATGAACAGATGAATAGTATCAGAAATGTCGTAAGTATCACAGAAGGAATTGTAGTGATTGCAGAAGAAACAGCTGCCGGAACCGAGCAAGTAGCAAGCTCAGCTACTGAGTTATCAGCAGGCATGGAAAACTATACCCAGAAATCAGAAGAGGTCACAGAGATCTCACGTACCTTACGTGAAAAGGTGAATACCTTTAGACTCACTGACAACTCCGGCAACTAGTATTTCTAAAGTACTATTTAGGCTAACAGCATATCAATACCTTCTTTTAGTGAAAAATCGTCGCTTAGGATAGAGAGCAAGTCGCTTTCGTCAATGAAATAGCACCTGCCATTTTAGACTCGCATATTGTATTTATCAATCTCAAAAGAGAGGATTACACGCAAAGTAGAAAAATCCATCTCGATGTGAAAGAGGGGTTCAGCTAAAGGCGTATCACACTCATCGAAACATTTAGCACTTGATTTTTTATCTCCTTAATGTTGCGTTATTATCATATGATAACAATAAATGATGTATTTGCAATAATAAAAATGTGCTATAATATGAAACTTAAAATACTACCTACTAAAGCTCTTTCAATCACACTCATAAGCATCTTTAGCATTGGTTTTGTCTTTGCGCAGGATGACGATGATATCTATAATTTAAGTTTAGAAGATCTCTTGAACATGGATGTAATAAGCGCATCCAAAGTATCTGAAAAACAAACGGATGCTCCTGGTATTATTCAGGTAATTACTTCAGAAGAAATCGAAAGATTTGGTGCACTCAATTTGGCTGAAGTACTTGACCGTGTAACGGGAGCAATGAATGTGAGTTCAAATCTATATCCACAGAATGTCTTCTCGGTTCGTGGTGATCTGTCCTCCGAATTTGACACACATCAATTACTACTCATTAATGGAAGACCAATGAGAGAAACTGTTTATGGTGGATTTAATTCTCCCATCTATCTTTCATTTCCAATCAATATCATTGATAAAATTGAAGTGATAAGAGGTCCTGGATCAGTACTCTATGGATCAAATGCTTATACAGGAGTCGTGAATATTATTACTAAGAAAGAAAGTGAAACATCAGGCTCAGCTCAATTCACTGCAGGTTCTTTTGGAACAACAGATATCTCTGGAGATGTGACTTATGTAAATGAAGACTTAAGTGTAACTGCAGCATTCAAAAATTATACTGAAGATGGTTGGAATTTTGAAGCAACGGATATTCTAGGAACTACAGCATCTACAGACTATTCGGAAGAAAATCAGTCTTTTGCCTTATTAAGTAACTATAAGAATTTCACTTTCAATGCCGTACATATGACAAGTGAGCAGAGGACTTTTGGAATTGTTTTGCCAGTTTGGTCCAATGGATTACTTAAATCAAGAAGGGAAACATATGATTTAGGTTATGAGCATGAGTGGAATGAGAAAATTTCTTCTAACGTAAATGTAACGCACAATAGATTTGGTCTTGAATATAAAACTGTTAACGGAACCACATTTGATTTATCTGACGATGGTTCTAAAGATTGGCTATTTGAGGTGTCTAACTATTACAAGCCGATGAAGGGACTTAATGTTTTATTTGGAGGTACCTATTATCGACAAGCTGGAGAAATGGAAATACAGCCGGGGGTCTTCTTAATCCCCGAATATAATAAAACATGGTACAGCGCCTATACACAGATAGATTATCGCATAATTGATAATGTGAAGTTAATAGCTGGTGGTCAGTTCAATAGCATAGAAGGATTAGATAACGACTTTGTTCCACGATTAGGATTGGTTTATAATATTACGGATAATATAGGAGTAAAAGGGCTCTGGGGTCAATCATTCAGAGCACCTTATGCGGTAGAGAATACTACAAATTTGCCGGGTAGATCAGTGGGAAATCCAGATTTGAATGCTGAAAAATTAACGAATCTGGATTTCCAATTATTTTATACTGGTTCGAAAATCGAGGTTTATGCTACGTATTTCAATTACACCTCTGATGAATTGATCTCTCAAGTGCAGCAAAATCCTGGAACAGCTGACCAAACAACCACTTTTGTGAATTTCAGTGAGGGACTTAAAGGCTCTGGTTTTTCCATTGAAACCAAGTACATCCCAAATGAAAAAATCCTTGTTACAGGATCGTACTCACATCAAAAAAACGAAGTGGAATTTGGAGGGATAACTATAGAAGATTTCACTACAGCTCCAAATGACCTACTGAAAATAGGTGTAAGCTACCAAACAACTGACAAAGGATTTACTATAGGACTTTTTAACAGTTATATTTCTGCATTTAACACTGGTAAGTCAGAACTGGTAACAACTGCTGATGTAAATGGTAGCCTATCAAGTATAAACCTTCTTACAGCTAACATCTCATTTAATATTCCTAAGCTTTTAAATCTGGATATAAAACAAGATGCAATTCTTAGCTTCTATGCAACTAATGTGCTTGATCAAGAAGTAAACTACGCTGACTTTACCACTGGTTTGATAAACTCAATTCCAGGACGAGCGGGGGCAGCATACTATGGATCTTTGAAGGTTAGATTTTAACATAACTACTGATAGACATGAGTATAAAGCGAAATTTTTCTCGTAAAATCATTCCTCTAATTGCGCTGGGCCTTTTCCTTCATTCGGGAATGGCTTTGGCGCAAAGTATAAATCCTAAATTTCAAGCTGTATTTATTAACGGTGTGGCAAGAAAGTTTGTTTGGAGTAGTGCTAACTCTGACTTCAATATTTTGATCGTTGGAAATGATAAGCCCTTAGAAAATGAATTGAAAAAGTTAGCTGCTGACAGACGGATAAACGGGAAATCTGTTAAAGTCAAAATGGTTAGCGAGATTTCAGGTTCGTTGATAGAAGATATTGTTTTTGTAAGCAAGAAAGGAAAAGATAAGCTTGGTTCAGTTATCAATTCTGCGAGTGACGACTCGATTATCATGAGCGCATTTGATGGAGCATTGAATTCAGGTTCTCATGTGAATTTCTTTTTAAGTGGAAATAAAATATCGTTCAACTTGAATCAAACGGCTGTAAACAAAACAAAAGTTGGTGTAACAGAAGATTTGATAAAATTGGCATCTTCAGTAAAGTAGCGGATAATCAGATAGTGCAACAGTGCAAAAAGGCTACTTCACATAGTAAATAATTCACTTCATCGAACAAATTGGAATTAGTTAAACCTAAGTCTTAATCTTGTTTTAATTATCAATTGATAATATCAATTAGTTATTTTACAAATAACTAATTGACTTAATAAATAACCATTAATTACAATGTCGAGAATTTCAAAGAGGCTTTTTGTCTCAATAACCACAATTCTATTTTGTCACTTTATATATGCTCAAGATGATTTTGACGCTACTGTAGAAGAAGACAAAGAAAAAACTGCTACAGGCGGTTTTGGAGCAGATCTAGCGAAGAATATTAGCTTCGTTAATTTCAATGGATACATTACCAATGAATTTTTTGCAACGCAAAGTGATGATAATTCCACATTTGATAATCACTATTTCAACGTATTCATATCTTCTCAACTGACGGATAGAATTTTTATTGAAGGACAACTGGAGTACGAGCACGGTGGTCAAGATATTGACGTTCGATATGCGTATGCAGATTACAAAGTATCAGATGCTTTTGTGATACGATCAGGAAAGTTCCTAGTACCAGCAGGTCAATTCAATGAATATTTATATCCGGAATACCTTTCTAAAACTATAAGTAGAGCATGGGTAAATCGTGAGATTTCGCCTTCAGCGTGGGCTGAGGTTGGTGTTCAGGTGAGAGGTCGATTATCTTCTTTAGGATCAGCCACACCTTTTTATTCCGTATATGTTGTAAACGGTTTAAGTGGGGAATCAGGAGATGGTATCCGAAACTTAAGAGGCAATGCCAGAGATAGCAAAGGGAGCGGTAATGAGAATAAAGGATTTGGAGGAGCCTTTGGTGTAGATATAGGGGATGACATTACGCTTTCAACCAACTATTATACAGGAAAGTATACAGCTGATAACGAGTTGAATCTCTCTATTATTGGCGCTTCGTTCTATATGGATAAAGAAAAATTTAGCATATGGGGTGAATACCACATGGCTAAACAAGAAGCATACCTAGATGCCACTGATGCAACTCTTGGATCAGCAGATCTGAACAAAAGTGGATTCTTTGTTCAGGGAGGATACATGATCACAGATAAATTAGAGCCAATCGTAAGATACGATGCAATTAAATTGGATGGAGCTCCTGAAGGAGATAGATCAAGGATCACCTTTGGTGCTAACTATTATTTAGCCAAAACAGCTGTTGTTAAAGTCAATTATGAATTGATAAGCGATGATGGTATAGATGAGGATGATAATGTATTTGGAGTACAATTATCAGTTGGATTTTAATATCGAATGATGCAAAGAATAATACTAAGTATTACCATTCTACTGATTTCAAGCTTAGGAGTTAAACTTTCAGCTCAGATAGGTAAGTTTCAAGCACTCTATCTATTGAATTTCACAAAGAACATTGAATGGTCGGAAAATAATGTTACCATTGGAGTGGTAGGAAATTCCAAGGCTTTAATTGAGTTAGAATCACTTGTAGAGAAGTATCCCAATTTGTCTTTGAGAAAAATTTCAGCGAGCGAATCAGTCGATCAATGCCAAATGATTTTTTTGCCTACATCGCAATCAAGAAATATTAGTCTGATACAAGATAAGATAGGAAATAAACCAATTGTGCTTGTGTCAGAGGATGAATCAATGATTGATAAAGGAGCCGAAATTGCCTTCTACATGGAAGGTAATAAGCTGAAATTCCTGATAAATAAATCAGCGGTTGAGGAGTCTGGAGTTTCCGTTGGAGAAAAGCTTTTTTCCGTCGGAAAAGTTGTGAACTAGATTACGACACAATAATTTATTAAAGATAAATCGAAGCAATCTTTTGACTGATTGCTTCGATTTTAGCAACTTGTAAGAGTTAACTACAAAACAATTAATAGCCATTATGACAGGTGTATTTGTTTCACTTTTCGGAAGATTCAACATTGCAAAAAAAATAGCCTTAGGTAGTGTGATAGTTATATCTCTAGTCACTATCAGCGGCATTTATAGCCTGGTTACTCTGAAGTCAACCAGAAGTATAGACAACCTGATGACCAAGGAATACTATCCACTGATCAGTAATTTGAAGGATTTTGAAGACCTCATCGTTAAAACGAATAGTCTATCCACCAATTGGATGTACTTACCTAATCCAGAGGATAAAAAGGTATTAATTGATATTCAGAAAAATATTTACCCACAATTAAAAATTGATATCCAAGGCATTATTGACTCTTGGAAACCTGAGAATAAAGATAGTATTCTACAACTTCTAACGGCTTATGATAAGGTCATTCCACATATTGAAAATCTACAAAATAGTCTCAATTCAGATGAAGCATATCAAGATGACTTTTTGTTATTCGACCTGATTCCTATGTTAGATGATGAGATTTCCATTCCACTTAAGGCTCTGAATGAAAAGACCATTAGTGAAAGACAGCAACTTGAAGTTCAATCAGAGAAGCTATTAGCATCAAAATTTGAATCTTTTGATGGAGTTGAGTCAGTCATTATTAGTATGACTGTGTTAGCAATTTTGATAGGAATACTGACTACCTATTTATCCACCAGATCCATTGTAACCCCCGTAAGAAAGGTTAATGAACTCATTAAAGACCTGAGCAAAGGCGAAATACCTTCATTCGAAGCAAAGGAAACCAAAGATGAGGTAGGGGATATGACCAAATCTATGAAAATCCTGTGTGCTGGACTTGAAAATACCGCAAAGTTCGCGAATGAAATAAGACAAGGAAACTTAATGGTGGATCATCAACTATTGAGTGAAAATGACATCTTAGGAAAATCTCTTACAGCGATGAGAGATAACCTACGAAATGTGATTGATGAGACCAACTCTGTTGTTCTATTGGTTGCCGAGGAAGGTAATTTGTCGCAGAAACTATCATTAGAAAATAAAGAAGGAGCTTGGAGAGATATTAGTGACTCAATTAATCAACTTTTCGAATCTATTGCTCGCCCTCTACATCCAATGAATGAAGTGCTCGAATCAGTTGCGGCAGGAGATTTATCCGTTCGTGTTGAAGCAGATTTAAAAGGTGATTTTAAGAAACTTACAGAGAATTTGAACTTTGCCTTATCCAACCTGAATTCATTCTTATCCGATATAAGAAGTAACGCGAATATCATTGACGAGTCTACCACAGAGATGCTCTCCAATGGAGAAGAGATGTCAACCAGCACAGGTGAAATTGCAAGTGCCATATCTCAAATGAGTCATGGCGCCCAGTCACAGGTTCAAAAAGTAGATGAATCATCCCAGTTAGTAGAGAATATCCTTCGTAGTTCGCAGGAAATGGCCTCCAGATCAGAAGAGATCAACATGGCGGCTAAGAATGGTGTGTCAAATAGTGAGAAAGGAACTCAAATAATCAATAACGTATCATCAAGTATTGGTGAAATTAAGGGAGTCTCTACATCTACAAATGAGTCTATGCAAGTTTTGCTTCAGCGGTCAAGTGAAATAGCTCGTGTATTAGGGGTGATCACTGATATCGCATCACAAACCAATCTACTGGCACTTAATGCTGCCATAGAAGCTGCACAAGCTGGGGATGCCGGTCGTGGTTTTGCAGTGGTAGCTGAGGAGATACGCAAATTGGCTGAGGACTCTAGAAACTCTGCAAAGGAAATTGAATCACTGATTACTGACGTAAATGATGATACGAAGAAAACAGCTCAGATGATGGAGACGATGAGTCAGAGTGTAGAAAAAGGAGTAGATGCATCAAGAGAAGCATCGGTGGTATTTGAAGAAATGGCTAGTTCTTCAAGTCAAACATTAAACCATTCTGAAGATATTTTAAATTCATCAAACACACAGTCTGACAAGATCAAAGACGTGGTAAATATCACAGAATCGATCGTGGTTATTGCAGAGCAGACTTCAGCCGGAACAGAGGAAGTGGCATCCTCAGCTACCGAGTTATCAGCAGGGATGACCAACTACATCCAAAAATCTAAGACACTAAATGATATTTCACTAAAACTGAAGGAAGGGTTGAGTAAGTTCAAGCTGAATTCAGGAGACGATTAAGGGTAATCTTTAATCAAGCTAGCTTTTTACTGGAATGAATATTCTCACAGAATAGAGCCACTCTGGAATACTTCAAAACGCTCTATGAACCGGAAAATATATTATAATAAAATTGAACTTGTTGTTTGAACAACTACCCCTTTTTATCTCTTCAAAAACACCCACTTCAAACGACTGATTTATCAATTGGTCGAACTAATTAGTTCAAGTTAAGCTAACCCATTACCATTGCAATATTAATCAGATGATAATATTATTTAGTTATCTGCAAATTTTATTAAAATAGTCATTTTAGCTAGATTTAATTGCGAATTAATCTCACATACTAATGCGTTTTTATGGGATAGCTTAGCATTATCAAGTGATAATAAAGTAACCAAAAATTAAGCTTATGAAGAGTACCTCACGATTTGAAATTCCGATTTAGAATAACCTAATAGAACTCTCTCACATAAAATAGAGTGTCGATTAGATTCAATACTGTTTTAGCTCAGTCAGCTCATGGATTTGTACAGACTTTGAAGATGTCTCACAAATACTAAACTATTATTACTATGAGAAAAAAAGGAATATTTTTTATAATTAATGAAAGGAGGTCCAAAGGAAAATTGCTCTTGATCTCTTCATTCTTTCTGGCTTTTGCTGGGTTGCATAATTCAGCGCAGGCACAAATAGAAGAAAAAGTAAGAATTAATGGTTATTCAAGTTTTGAATATGAATACCGTCTCTCTGATGAGGGCAATAGTGATCCTAATGGTTCCTTCGATGCTGATCTTTTCGATATCGTTCTTAATGTGGATATAAGCTCCAGATTAAGGTTTGCTACAGATATTACCTGGGAACACGGAACAGCCACTGAAGAAGGAATTGGAAATGCAGCTGTAGAGTATGCATTCCCAGAGTATACTATAAGAAACTGGTTGAAGGTAAGAGTCGGAAAAATGTTTTTACCATTTGGAATTTATAATGAAATTCATACGGCAAAACCTGCCTTTTTGGCCGTTAAAGAACCATTAAGTACGAATAAGCCAGATAAGTTTGGAGCGGATGAAAGATTTTATCCAAGATGGGCCACAGGAATATCAGTGCTAGGTAATTTTTCAGTTAATACTATCAATTTTGAATACAATGTTCAAGTGAGCAATGGATATCAGGAAAACACCAATCCTTTTGAGGAAGATGATAATACACAAAAGGCTATTGCTGCTAGACTTTTAATGCAACCAATACCTGGCTTGAAAGTAGGATTTTCAACGTATTCAGACAGAATTACAGAATTGGATGATACAACTGGCGAGGATACTGGTGAAAGAACTAAGCTTAGTAGTTTTAGCACTCATGCAGAATACAGTGTAGGTGATTTTGGATTAGAATTTGAATACATCACAGGAAAGACTGATCCATCTGATCCTACTGATTTGAAAAAAGATGCTTTTGAGGGCATGTTATATTATACCTTGAAAGATAGGTTTACACCATATTTTAGATATGAATACTTAGATCCAGATAAGGATGTAGAGGATGATACAGCAAACATGTTGAGCTTCGGTTTAAACACGCTTGTAGATAAAAACTACTTCCTTAAGCTTCAGTATAACCGAATTAGTTCTGGTGAAGCAAATGCAAGGTTTAATGCTGTTGATTTTTCAGAATTTCAAGCAGCAGTGGTACTTGGTTTCTAATCATAAAAACAATTAAAATGAAATATTCAATAAAAACTATATCAATATTTTTGATTTTAATCGTGATTTCTGTGATTAAATCAAATGCTCAGGAAGGATACGTTGCAATTGCAAATTCTAGTGTAGTCGAAGGATCATTATCGAAGAGTGAGTTAAGAAGAATTTACTTTGGTTTTACCACGCAGTGGAAAAACTTTGAAAAGGTAAAGCCAGCTTACCAGGTATTAGAATATCCGAATTTTTGGGAAGCTATCTCAACATCTGAAAGTAAGTTTAAGAGTTTTTGGACTAAGCGAGTTTTTTCTGGTAACGGAGTTGCTCCACGTGATTTTGATGACTCCAAATCATTGATAGACTATGTCAATAATACGAAAGGTGCTATTGGAATAATTCCTGTTTCAATAAAATCATCTATCGGTCCTGAATGTAAAGTCATCTCAATCCAATAAACTATGAAAAACGTTTTTCCAAAGATTAAGCTAGGTGTTGGTCGAAGAATTGCCTTTGGTTATGCGTTAATCATAGTGCTTACCTCTATAGGTGGTTTTTATGGAGTTTTTATTCTTCAAAAAAGCAGATCGATTGATAGAGAAGTGACTGAGTATTATCTGCCTTTGGTAGATAAACTAGAAAAGTTAAACCTGGTTATTAATTCATCTGAGAAGCTGATAAATAACTGGGTTTTCTCACCCGATATGGATGAAAAGGAAGAATTAAAGAAAATCCATCAAGTAGGATTTTCTTCAATCCAGAGCGACATTTTGGCAATTCAGGAAATACGTGAAAACGAACTTCTCGATGACAGTCTTCAAATACAACTTGATCTTATTAACGAAAGCATTGGTTATCAGAAGCAGATAATGACGATGCTAAATAGTTATAAGGACTATGACAATGATTCTATTGTTTTTGCAGCTCTGCCAATTCTGGAGGAGGAGATAACTCCTGTTCTCACTAGTGTTAGTGGTTGGATAAACAAGAAAGTCCAGGTGTTGCAAGTAAGATCCAATGACTTGATTCAGGAAAAATATCAGTCATTCAGTTCGGTTCAAACTGTAATCATGTCACTCACGCTTATTTCAATACTTTTAGGTGTGTTTTGGTCAATTTTTGCAACCAGATCTATTTTGAAGCCAATAAAAAGACTCAGTAATTTAATTTCAAAAATGGCGAGAGGTGAACTGCCAGAATGGGATTTGACTACTTCCTCCGACGAGATAGGGGACATGACAAGGCAGCTTCAAGAACTTAGAAACGGACTAGAAAGAACTACCTCTTTTGCACTAAAAATTAGAAATGGGAATCTTGGGACAGATTACGAACTCTTGAGTAACGATGATACATTAGGTAAATCATTAATTTCGATGAGAGATAATTTGAAAAAGGTAATCAATGAGACCAATGAAGTTGTAAAGCAGGTAATCGATCAGGGCAAATTGGATAGCCAGCTGAACCTTGAAGATAAAGAGGGCGCTTGGGCAGAGTTAAGTGGTTCAATAAATGATTTATTCGATTCAATTTCGATACCTATTAAGTCAATCGAGAAAATATTGACCTCAATGGCTCAAGGAGATCTTAGTCCTAGGTATACTGAAAATTCAAAAGGTGAAATAAAAAATCTTACGGATAGCTTGAATCTGGCTTTACAAAACCTCGGTGACCTATTGAATGAAATATTAAATAATGCCATCGTTATCGATGAATCGACATCTGAAATGCTCTCGAACGGAGAAGAGATGTCAACCAGTACAGGTGAAATAGCAAGTGCTATCTCTCAAATGAGTCATGGTGCTCAATCGCAGGTTCAAAAAGTAGATGAATCATCACAGTTGGTAGAGAATATCCTTCGCAGTTCACAAGAAATGGCATCCCGGTCCGAAGAAATTAATATTGCAGCCAAAAACGGTGTATCTAATAGTGAGAAAGGAACTCAAATAATCAGCAATGTGACATCAAGTATTGATGAGATAAAAGGAGTTTCTTTATCAACAAATGAATCAATGCAGGTTCTACTCCAGCGATCAAGCGAAATCGAACGTGTATTAGGAGTAATAACAGACATTGCATCCCAAACAAATTTACTAGCGCTTAATGCCGCTATCGAAGCGGCACAGGCAGGAGATGCAGGCAGAGGGTTTGCAGTTGTGGCTGAAGAAATACGTAAATTGGCCGAGGATTCAAGGAGTTCAGCGAAGGAGATCGAGTCATTGATTTCTGCCGTAAGCGGAGATACCCAAAAGACAGCTCAAATGATGGAATCAATGAGCCAAAGTGTGCAAAAGGGGGTGGAAGCCTCCAAAGAAGCCTCTATTGTATTTGAGGAAATGGCTTCCTCATCCGGTCAAACATTAAATCATTCTGAAGACATATTGAATTCCTCGAACATCCAGTCTGAGAAGATCAAAGATGTGGTAAATATTACTGAATCCATTGTCGTAATTGCAGAACAAACTTCGGCAGGAACAGAGGAAGTTGCATCCTCATCTACAGAGTTATCCGCCGGAATGACTAACTACATCCAAAAATCTAAGACACTAAACGATATTTCACTAAAATTGAAGGAAGGATTGAGTAAGTTCAAGCTTTCTTAGAGTTCGTAGTAAATGACAACAATTTCTATAGTCAATCAAAAAGGGGGAACTGGTAAAACAACCACGTCCATTAACTTGGGAAGTGCGCTCACCAAACTTGGCCAAAAAGTGCTGATTTTGGATATGGATTCTCAGGGAAACCTGGGTTACAGCGTCGGGCTTGATGATGGAGAGACCATTTCTGATGTGTTTGAGGGGAACGCCCAAATTCAAGATATAATTCAAGATCGTGAGGGGATGGATATTATTCCTTCTGATATGCGTTTGGTAGATATAGAGTTGTCATTAATTGAAATGGACGATCGTCACAAAGTCCTTGATTCATATCTAAGTAAGATCTCAAAAAAATATGACTATGTATTGATAGATTGTCCACCCTCTTTGTCTATTTTGGCAGTTAACGCACTTTATGCATCTGACAAGGTCATTGTTCCTATGCTTTTAGAAGTGCTCAGCTTACAAGGGCTGGATCAAATAATTCAAACCATTCAAAAAATCAATTCATCTTATAAAAAGAAATTGGAAGTTTTAGGCATTTTGCCAGTGATGGTAGACAAACGCAGAAAATTATCTGAAGAAGTTACGGATTATATTAAAGAGAATTACGATCTCAAAATCTTTGAATCCATGATACGAAATAATGTGAAGGCGTCAGAAGCACCTTCGTTTGGGCAAAGTGTTATTGCTTATGCTCCAAATTCAAACAGTGGCAAGGACTATATGTCTTTTGCAGAAGAAGTAATAAGATTAAATTAAGATTGATATGGCCCTAGGTAAAAATCTTAAAAGAAAAAAGCTCATTGAAGATGATAAACCATCTGTTAAGCCTAAAACAGCTAAGAAAAAAGTAGTAGCAAAGAAAAAGGAATTAATAAAAAAGCCTAAGGCTACAGTAAAAAAGCCGGCAACTAAAAAAGTTAGCTCTTCAAAAACTTCAGTCAAAAAAACTCCAGTTAAAAAGAAAATAGTTAGGAGTCCTAAAGTCCCAATACCAAAGTCAGAACCTGAGAAAGAGTCAGTACAAGTTGGATTACCTATCTATATCGCACAAGAGTTGTATGCTTTAAAAACTCAACTCAGAGAAAGATACAAGCATGAGCTATTAGAATTGAAAGGCAAGATGATTCAGTTTGTTGTTTTTGAAGTGGGAGGAGAATCATATGCCATAGACATTGAAGTTATCAAAGAGGTTGTACCCATGCCTCCCTTATCCAAAACACCCAATACACCAGATCACATAAACGGTATTGCCAATATTAGGGGGAATACTTATACTGTGTTTAATCTCGCCAAAAAGTTTAAGGTTTCGGGTGATGAGGTAGCTAAATTCTTACTAGTCTTATCGGATAATGATACAGCTGCAAGTTTGATGATAAGTACTCTACCGGTAACGGTTAAGATAAATGGAGATCAAATATCTGGCTCTATGCAAATGATAGAAGCAGCATCTTTAGATGTTTCTTATATCAAAGGAATCATTCAGCATGAAGAAAAACTACTATACTATTTAGATGTCATTGAACTTCTAAAAAATGATAAAGCAATTGTTGTTCCGGACAAACTCTCAAAAGAATAATGAGTAAAAAACTTCAAATACTGATAGTTGATGACTCAGCCTTTATGCGGCTTTTGATTTCTGATCTTGTGTCCGAGGACCAAGACATAGAGGTGGTAGGCACAGCAAATGATGGACTTGAAGCTACAAACAAAACAATCTCACTTCAACCGGATGTTGTGATCTTAGATTTAAACATGGGTGACTATGATGGCCTATATGCTGTCAAATCAATCATGAAAGAACGTCCAACACCCATTCTTATTCTCAGTTCTGTCGGGAACACAGACCTCCAACCTGTTTTTGAGGCGTTAAAAAGCGGGGCTGTTGATTATATGAATAAGCCCAATAGAAACAAATCTAAAATGCGTGAGATAAGTAAAGAACTTATCCAGAAGGTAAAGAGTGTATCTAGGGCTAAACCTCGCAAGATTGCGGAACCTACGATAGCTAAACCAGTTCAGTTATCTAAGAAAAATAGTAAATATGACTTGATAGCCATTGGCGCATCAACAGGTGGCCCCACCGCCATTGAGCGGGTAATCACTATGCTTCCGGCAGACTTTAATATTCCTGTTATTATTTGTCAGCATATGCCGCAGGCATTTATTCCACCTTTTGTTCAAAGACTAAATGCACTTACAGAATTGAATGTAGTTGCTGCAACAGAAGGAGATCAGCCAATGCCTGGTCGTGTAATGTTTTGCCCAGGTCACTCAAATTTGATTTTTCGAGCATCTAAAAAAACAGGAGTAATTGATTTTACAGACGAGAAGTACAAAGAATATAATAATCCATCCATCAATGCAATGATGCTTAGCGCAGCTGAAGTATACAAAAAGCGAATGGTTGGTGTCATATTGACCGGCATGGGAAAGGATGGAGTAGAAGGGTTGAAAGCAATTAAATTAGCAGGTGGATTTACAATTGCTCAAGACAAAGAAAGTAGTGTAATATACGGAATGCCAAAAGCTGCTCATGAAGCAGGAGCGGTTGATATTACATTAGATATTAAAGAAATTGGAAAGTATTTAGTCAAAAGCTTATAGTGAAATCCAAGGAAGAAGAATATCAACAGTTATTTCTAACTGAAGCCCTCGAAAATTTCGAGGAGCTAAACAAATTATTTGTTGATCTAGAAAAAGACCATTCCAACAAGAAGATAATTGCAAATATCTTCCGAATCGTACATACCCTAAAGGGAAATGCCATGGGCATGGGCTATGAAAAAATAGCCGATCTCTCCCACGTGGTTGAAGATGTTTTTGGGGCGATAAAGAATGGTGAAGTTTCTCTAGACAAAGAATTAGTTGACAGTCTCTTTAGAGCGAATGATAAATTAGGCGGGTTAATCAACGCAATTACTTCTGGAGATCGAGTAAGTTATCTCGGAATAAAAACTAAGCTTGCCGTATATTTAAAAAATGCCAGGGAGGATCAGCCATCCGAAAAACCTGAATTAGAAGAAACTCAAAACGATTCGACAGAAGAAGATTCGCAGGATGAATCTGGTAATACGACAATTGCTTTTGCTGATGTTGTTCAAATTCCCGTAAAAAAGATGGATGAACTCCTCAATATGGTGGGAGAGTTAGTCATTGAGAGAGATAGACTTATATCACTATTTGGTTCTGAGGGAAAGAGTACGTTAGAATTCGAACGAATAAAACGAATTTCCTCTAATCTCCACTACGGTGTGATGAATGTTCGTATGGTCCAAATGGGCTTTCTATTCAATAAATTTCATAGAGTCTTAAGAGATGCTGCCTCTACGGAGCAAAAAGAAGTAGAGCTTATTTTAAAAGGTACTGAAGTTGAAATAGATCGCAATATTCTGAAAATAATCAGCGACTCATTAATTCATTTGGTTAGAAATGCGGTTTCTCATGGAATTGAGAATGCTGAAGAAAGAAAAGATTCTGGAAAGGACCCAAAAGCGAGTGTCACACTAGATGCCAAGCTTGAAAAAGACAATGTCGTTCTCACGATTTCCGATGACGGAAGGGGTATAGATGTCTTTAAGATTAAAGAGAAAATAATCAAGCAAAAGATGGTATCAGAAGAAGTTGCGGAAAAATTAAGCGACAATGAGGTCATCAGGTACATTTTTGAGCCAGGCTTCTCCAGTGCAGATAAAGTAACTGAAATATCAGGACGTGGAGTTGGAATGGATGTGGTGAAAAAAGCTGTGGAGTCTATTGGAGGACAAGTCTTGGTAGATACAGAGCTCGGTTTAGGAACATCTATTAATCTATTGCTCCCCTCATCTCTTGCTTTGAAAGGAGCATTGCTGTTCGACATAAAAGATCAAGAATATGCGATACCATTGACTTACATTGATTCAGTTACTTACCTCAAGAAAGCAGATTGTCATCTCATTGGTGATAGTTTGATGGTCAATTACAATGATGAATCAATTCCTATAATCTCACTTGAAGGACTTTTATCTGTAACAGATTTTGTGTCAATGAGTCAATACGACGTAAGTCAAAAATTTGTCAAAGAAATCTCCGATGATGAAGAAATGAATGTAATAGTTGCTAGTCACTCTGGAAGAAAGATGGGATTAATAGTAGATAAACTTCATAGACAAAAAGAGATAATCGAGAAAAAGCTACCTAAACCACTAGATGTCAGCGCCTTGTTAAGCGGATCCACCATATTAGGTTCTGGAAAAGTATGTCCAGTGCTTGATATTTCCTCCATTATGGATTTGCTATTTCAGTCAACCACTAAAACACAAAAGTCATAGCTACTATAACAACCGATATGATAAGTGATGAAGAGCTGACAGCTCTGATGCAAGCCATTAATAATAGGTACGGGCTTGACTTCACGAATTACGAAAGCACTTCGTTGAAACGAGGGATTATTCGCCTGATGCTGAAGCATAACATGGAGTCTATCATCGAATTATGGTCTCTGGTTTTAAAGGATAATGAATTCTTCCTTGGTGCAATTGACGATCTTCTGGTAAATCTCACTGAATTATTTAGGAATCCTGATGTATGGATTAATCTTAGAGATAAAGTCATTCCCCTATTAGCTTCAAAATCGTTAAACATTTGGCATGCCGGATGTTCAACTGGAGAAGAGGTGTATACAATGAATATCGTTCTAGAGACACTAAACCTTCTTAATAGATCAAGTCTTACAGCTACTGATCTCAGTACAAAAGCCCTCAATAAGGCCAAGAATGGAGACTATTCATTGATCACATTAAAACAATATTTGGTTCCTTTCTTGAAATTTTTCCCCGATAGGAAAATGGAAGACTACTTTGATTTCAAGGATAAACACGCCACTATAAAATCAAAATACAGTACTAATGTGACTTTCAAAAAGCACAACCTTGTAATGGATCCAATGAATCAAAAATTTGACATTATTTTCTGCCGGAATGTAATGATCTATTTTGATGAGAAATTGAAGAATAGTGTATTGAATTTATTACATAGTTCTTTGAAAGAGGGAGGGTATCTTATCATAGGATACTATGATATTATGCCCGAGCATGGGAAGACACTATTTGGGATATATGATGTGAAGACAAGGATATATAGAAAATTATCACCAGTAAATAAATAACTTTAGATATGCGGATACTTATAGTTGATGATTCCACATATATACGATCCAGTTTAAAAACACTCCTTGAACAACATGGATATAATGTTGTAGGAGAAGCTAAAAATGGTGAGATGGCAATTGATCTCACCATGGAATTAAAGCCTGATGTGATAACATTGGATAATATTCTTCCAGATATGACAGGCCTGGATGTTTTAAAAACGATAAATACAAATGACTTTGATTTATATGTAATAATGATCAGTGCGGTAGGTCAGCAATCAGCAATTGTTGAAGCCAAGGAAAATGGCGCAAAACACTACCTAGTTAAACCATTCGATAATTCTGAATTGTTGAGTATCTTAAAAGAACTCGATGAAGAAACCTAATTGTTCGGCTAATGCCCTTAAAAGATTAACAATAAAGCACTAGATTAACCAAAGAACCACAAAACCATATTTGAGAAGAAAATGATTGCAGATTTAAACGAAAATGAACTAAAAGTAGCTACCAAATTGATTTTTGATGGCCTATCCATGGCAAAGTCATCAATGGAGCAAATTCTTCAGAGTCCAATCAGTATTGAGCAGATTGACTACTTGAGTGCAGAATTAGACACGAATCGATTTGGTGACCCCAACCAAGATGTTCATTTGATTAAAACCGAGCTAATGGGTGAGCTTAAGGGAACAAGTCACCTGATATTTTCAGAAAAAGAAGTATCAAAGCTTTATGAAGCTTGTTTACCTGAAAAAATCGCAAAAGATGATTCGAATGAAAGCACAATTATGAAACTCGGTTTTCTAACCGAAATTGATAATATGGTATCTGCAGCTGTCATAACAGAATTTTCAAATTTTTTAGATGCTGAAATTTATGGAAATGTTCCATCACTTAAAGTATTGAAGGCAACTGAATTAAATGAGTTTATAACAAAAGAATCAAGTGAATTCGAATCAATTATTCACTTTAAAGCTGTTTTTCATGGAAAAGAGCTTGATATTTGCCCGGACTTTATTTGGGTATTTCACAATAAATTTGTGGATAAAATAAAAAAATTAGTTTAAGTACACATTATCACCCAATCAGCATTATTACGTCAATTATTAATTAACAAAAGTGATAAAACTTAGAAAATGAGCAAGACAGTTTTAGTAGTCGATGATTCTATATATATGAGATCATTAATCAAGTCTGCAATGGAAGGTGCAGGATTTGAAGTAGTCGGAGAAGCCCAAAATGGCGAGAGCGCAATTGATTTAGCTGTACAACTACAGCCAGATCTAATAACGCTTGATAACATCCTTCCAGATATGATGGGTTTTGAAATACTTAAGGTATTGAAAGACGAAGAGGTGCCATCAAAAGTGATAATGGTAAGTGCAGTAGGTCAACAGACTGTAGTTAACAAAGGGTTGTCACTAGGGGCTTCAGAATACATTGTAAAACCATTCACAGAAGAGGATTTACTCAAAGTAGTTGAAAAAGTACTTGCATAAAACTATATGCAATTTTCATGATTAAAAGACTAACCAACTTACCCATACGCCAAAAATTTGCGGTGATAATTATCCCATTGATAGTTATCATATTGGCATTTGATTACCTTCAAGTGAGGTATCATTATCTCGATTTTTCCGATAGTCAAAGGCTGAATAAAGCCATTATTGTTGGAATTGAAATTAATCATGTAGTACATGAGTTTCAGAAGGAACGAAGCATTTCCTCTGGTTTTTTAGCAAATCAGGGTGAAAGCTTTGGTGTGAAACTAAGACAGCAGCGGCTAAAAACAGATAGTACGCTTCAGAAATACTACTCAGAGATAGCAACTAGTGATCTTGATGAGTTAGTTCAACTACATCGATCCGATTTAGACGAGCTCAATGCTTATTTTGATAAGATTTCTACGCTAAGAAAAAGTATAGACGAACACAGAATTTCTTCTGAAGAATCAATAAGCAGGTTCTCTGAGATTAATGACGTGGGTTTAAATACGGTTATAAAACTTATCGACGAAACCAGAGACAAAGAGGTTGCACAACAAATTCATGCAATTATTTACTTCCTAAAGTCGAAAGAGTATGCAAGTATTGAGCGGGCAATTGGAACTCAAGCTTTTTCTCACAATCACATTGATTTCGACTTATACAATCGCTTTACAACGCTTGTGGCAAAGCAAAATTCATATTTGGATGCATTTGAGATCATCACAAATCGAGAATCACTTGCCTATTATGATCAGATCGTAAGAGGAAATGAAGTTAAAGAAGTAGAGCGAATGCGAGAAGTTGTATTTGCGAATGATACACTTACTGAGGATCCTGATCACTGGTATGAAGTGAGCACCACAAAAATCAATTTACTTAAGCGAGTGGAAGACTACATGTCTGACGAAATACAAACTCAGACGGAAGAGATCTCTAAAAATTCGGTTCGTAACTTCTGGACCTTCTTAATATTGGATGTGACAATAGGTATCATTGCCTTTTGGCTAATGACAACACTTGTCACCAATCTATTAAAGAACGTAAGTATCCTCGAAGCTTTTACCAAAAGGATATCTGCAGGTGATTTATCCAAAAAGGTAGTTATCCCTACTAAAGACGAACTAGGTCAGTATGCAAACACATTCAATCGGATGGTTTTTGAGATTCGTAAATCTCAATTTGAATTAAGAAAGCAAAGAGACAAGGCCAAATTTCTATATAAAAATATCTATGGAGTATCGATGGTTGTATTTGAAAATATACAACAAGGTATATTCCTACTTGACAAGGAATTTAAGATTTCAAAATTTCACTCAAAAGCAATGAAAGAGATCTTCAGCAATGAACGAATTGCAGGGGAAAATTTCTCGAATTTTATGCGCCCACTCATCTTACCAAGAGAACTGGAGGCATTGGAAATGTTTATGAGACATCTTTTCAATGAGGATATGGATGAAGAGGTTGTCAATCAACTAAATCCTATTGATCAGGTTAAAATTCACACAGAACAAGATGGTATAGTTTCAACCAAATATATCAGAGTGGAATTTACCCGAATCTTTAGAAAAGAGAAGATTCAAAACATCATGGTATCTGTTTCTGATGAAACAGAATCTATCCTTCTTCAGCAACATTTGAATGAAGCTGAGAAGAAAAAACAACAAGAAACGGAAAGAGTACTTAGTATTCTTAAAATTGATCCTTCCATTCTTAGAGGGTTCTTGCACAACTCTCGTAAAATGCTTAAGAGTATTTCAGAGCGGTATGAGAAGAATGATAATGACGAATATTCTGACCTATTAAGTTTTACATTTGATACTATTCATAATCTGAAAGGAAATGCTGTAGTAATAGGAATGGAGTTGATGTCAGATAAATTCCATTCAATAGAAGATGCGATTACTGCACTTCAAGCTAAGAACGTTCGTGGTAAAGATTTCTTAGCAATCTTATACGAGGTAGATGAAGCTGATAGAATGATTGGTGAGATATCTGATATGCTATATAAGATTATCAATATCTACAAAAAATTCCCGGCAGAAGGAGATTCAGTGTCAAATATCATGGTCATTGATACACTGGAGCGTGGAGCAGAGCTAATTGCCAAGGAGCTAGGCAAGTCAGTTAATTTGACTTTTGATAACATTAAAAATGTGACCTTACCGGAAGTGTATATTGAGCCATTCAAGGATATGATGATCCAGCTTATTCGTAACTCAGTTGTACATGGAATAGAATCTCCTGATTCACGAATGAATGCTGGCAAAGCAATGATGGGAGAGTTGTTAATTGAATTATCAAGCATTGATGAAGAAATTTTCATAAGGTATAGGGATGATGGTCATGGACTTGACATGGATCTCATTAAAACACGAGCAATGGACAATGGAATTGTGACTGAGATGGACTTAAAGAAGATGGAGGAAGCTGAGATAGTAGATCTAATTTTTGACGAAGGATTTTCAACCGCTTATAAATCTGATGAACATGCTGGTAGAGGTCAAGGAATGCATCTGGTAAAATCTATTATTAGAGACATAAGTGGAGCTTACGATATTCAGTCAGTACCGGGGAAATCATTTGAAATGACCATTAAGTTGCCAATCATCAAAGGAGAGGAGACAGAAGAATGAAAAAGAGATTGTTAATCGTTGATGATTCTTCAGTTATGCGTAGAACGATTGAGAAAAATCTAGCTGACTATGATTTGGAGATAATTGGACAAGCTGCGAATGGATTGGAGGCCGTTCAAATGGTGATGGATAAAAAACCAGATGTTGTAACTTTAGATATTACAATGCCTGAAATGGATGGCATTGCATGTCTGGGAGAAATCATGAAAATTAATCCAGAGACTAAAGTAATGATCATTACAGCATTAGCTGATAAGCTCACCGGACTAATTGCGTTGGATAAGGGAGCAAGGGGATTTATGTATAAACCAGTAAATGCAAACGACTTGTCCAAAGCATTTGATAAATTATTGAAAAGGGATGGAGAGTAGGAAAGAAGAGTTTGAAGCTACCTGCAATTTGTTTATCAACTCTGTAAGCAATTATTTTAAGCACCTTACTGAAATCGACTCAGACATGAAGGTACCATACTTGAAAGAGTCTGATGGGTTAGTCCTGAAAGACTTTACGGGTATGATAGGAATTTCTGGAAGTAGGCAAGGTTTTGTTTATATCTCTGCAAATAGAGAGATGTTTGCCGATCTAATTAATATGTTTATTGGCATTGAAGATCCCTCAGAAGAAGACATACTAGATATGGCTGGGGAAATTTCTAACGTAGTAGCAGGTAATGTCCGCGCAAACTTGGGAGCTAACTTTATGATTTCTGTGCCTACAGTTTTTGAGGGGATGCCTACAGAATTGCAAATACCGGAAAACGTCACCATGTATGTAATCCCAATAAAGTGGAATAATCATGAAGCTTTTGTTGTATTAGGTTTAGATTGAGCTTAGATATAAATGAGAGATCAAAAACCTAAGAAGGTAAGTAACGAGTCGAAGTGGATCATCAATTTTGATAAAATTGAAGACAGCACAAGACGGAATTACTTTTCCGTATTACCGGAAGAGCAACGTCTCATGGAGTATTTCTCTGAAGCATTCGTTATCAACAAACCTAAGGGAAGTGTAGGAGGGGATGGTTTTTGGCTTCATGGTCATGATGACGATGTATACTTGGCCCTATTTACTTGTATTGGTGAAGGTCATTTAGCAAGCATGATGATTAGAATCTACATGAATGCTTTGAAGAAGATGGTTGAAGGCTATTCCATAGATTTCACAGGATCCATCTTACAGTTTTTGCACCGAGAAGTGCAAGCTCGATTCAAGGATAAAAACAATATTCTATTAAATACAAATGCCAATGTTGGCATTGTAAAACTCAATACCAAAACAAAAGCGATGGAATTTGCAGGAGCTAATATGAATTTGCTCCAGGTCCATAGAAGAGGTATTAAAGTAATTCAAGGCGAAGAAATTCAAGTAGGAGAAACAAGAGAAAATAGGCATAGCTATAGTTCTATTGCCCTTGAAGACACAACGGATTCCAATTTCTATCTATGCAGTACCGGTGTTTTCAATCTTATTGGAGGATCTGAGTTTAAAAAGCTATCCATAAATCAGCTAGGTGAATTCTTACGTGATAAACGTAAATCACCGATGGTTGATCAAAAGAACCTGACATTGCGGCACCTAACAGACTGGACCGGGGTTAATCGTCAAAATGACGATATAATGGTCATTGGCTTTAAAGCCTAAGCTTTTTCTAATACAGCTTTTTTCTTCTCAAGAAATTCATCGTAGGTGCTAAGGGTATCTGTATAACCATCAGGACGGAGTTCAAGTACTCTATTTGCGATAGTCTGCGTAAATGTATGATCATGAGATGTGAACAAAATTGTACCTGGGAAATCTTTTAAGGAATTATTTAACGCAGTAATAGATTCAAGATCAAGGTGATTCGTTGGTTCATCCAGGATTAACAGGTTGGCTTCTTGCAACATCATTCTGGATAACATACATCTTACTTTTTCTCCTCCAGAAAGCACGTTACATTTCTTCAATGTTTCTTGTCCAGAAAACAGCATCTTACCCAGAAAACCTCGGATGTAAACCTCGTCTTTCTCACCTTCAGAATATTGCCTCAACCAATCAATCAAATTTTCGTCCGACTTGAAATACGCAGAATTTTCATTTGGCAAATGAGCTTTGGTGATGGTTTGGCCAAACTTGAAAGTACCTGAAGTAGCATTTTGCTCCTCCATTAAAATTTCAAAAAATGATGTCACTGCTAAACTATCGTCACTCACTACAGCTATCTTATCACCTTTATTAACAAATAGGTCAAGGTCTTTAAATAAATGTGCTCCATTAAGTTCTTTAGTCAATCCTTGAGTCTCTAAAATTTGATCTCCAGCAGTTCGCTGTTGAGTAAAAATAATAGCAGGATATTTCCTATTAGATGGTTGTATCTCATCTACATTGATTTTATCCAGAAGTTTCTTTCTACTTGTTGCCTGCTTCGATTTTGCAGCATTTGCGCTGAAACGAGCAATAAATTCCTGCAATTCCTTCTTCTTTTCTTCAGCCTTTTTATTAGCACTAGAACGTTGGCTAAGAGCAAGTTGACTTGATTCGTACCAGAAAGTATAATTTCCGGTGAAGAGTTTAATTTGTCCAAAATCAATATCAGCAATATGAGTACAAACAGTATCCAAGAAGTGACGATCGTGAGATACAACAATCAATGTATTATTGAACTCAAGTAAGTAATCCTCCAACCATGAAATAGTTTGGATATCCAAGTCGTTAGTAGGCTCATCCAGAATCAATATATCAGGATTTCCAAATAAAGCTTGAGCCAGAAGGACTCTAACTTTCTCTGTTCCATTTAGATCTTTTACCAATTTATAATGATCTGCCTCTATAATACCCAAGCCGCTTAGAAGAGCTGCGGCATCAGACTCTGCATTCCACCCATCCATATCAGCAAATTTTGCTTCTAGTTCGGACGCTCTATTTCCATCTTCTTCAGAAAAGTCAGGTTTTGCATAAATAGCGTCTTTCTCTTTCATGATATTCCACAGCTCTTTGTAGCCCATCATCACTGCATCCAAGACAGAAACTTCATCATACTCATGATGATTCTGCTTAAGTACCGCCATTCTTTTGCCAGGCTCTATATTTACAGAACCTGAATTAGGATTGATCTCATCAGAAAGAATCTTAAGGAAGGTAGATTTACCAGCGCCATTTGCACCTATTATGCCGTAGCAATTGCCCGAAGTGAAATTGATATTAACCTCATCAAACAAGATTCTTTTGCCGTACTGTAAGGATATATTCTCTGTAGAAATCATAGACTTAATTGGATTGAACCGCGAATTTACGAATTCTAGTTACTAGAATGAAGTATTCTTCTTAATCTTGTTTATTGTTAACTTATAAAAGTAATAGCATACCCATGTCTAGTTAACATCATGCTCATAATTTGTTACACTGAAACAGCCTGTGATAATAAGCTCAAAAACTTAATTATGATCGTTACAATCTTCAACAAAAGTGAATGAACTACCAGAAATAGATGAGTAAAATTCCAAGTAAGGATCATGTACTTGATGCACGTAGAATAATGCGTGCAATTCTTTTAGCCTTTCTTTTAGGCGTCTCTGCTGTATTAGTTTCTTCTTTCATTGCAAATAGATTTGTCAAAGAACAGGCATTAGTAAGAACCGAATTAGATAATATTCTTGGTGATTGTAATAAGCAAAGGCTTCTCAGTCAATTTTTATCAAAAAACGTTTTCCTTCTGGATAATACTAAATCCATTAAAGATCAGAATTTAGTCAAACTCAGGCTAGATACTGCCCTGGAGTTATTCCACAAGACACATTATGAAATAGAAGCTGCCAACCTTCGCTTGAAAAACCTGGGACTTCAGATAAAAACCATTGATAGCTTATATGCACAACTAGAACCCTCTTTATCAGCATTGATTAAAAGTAGCTATGGAATTCAAGAAGAAGGAAACTTTAACACATTTCGCTTATCCATTATCAAACATGATGAACTATTTCTTCCACTCACAAGCGAACTTATAAACGAATATCAGTCCATTGCAAATGTGATCAATGAGCGCTTAAACACAAGGATACAGTTTCAGTATTGGCTTATCGGAGGAACTGTTATACTAGCAGCGACTCTCGTGTTTCTGTTTACTTTTCAACTTGTTAGTTCGAAGATTAAAAGCTACAAAGACGCATTTGAACCTATTGAAGAAGCTAAGAAGACTTATGAAAACCTTTTAGAAAGCACCCAAGAAATTATTTACGAATTGGATGCTAAAGGCAGATACACTTATTTGAATCAAGCCTTAGAGGACCTCTTAGGCTATTCCTTATCTGAATTGAAAGGAAAGAAATGGTACGACTATGTGCCTCCACGTCACAAAAAAAATATTCTTCTTTTTTTAGACGAGAAGATTCAAAACAAAGAAAAATCAGCTTACTATGAATTTCCAATCCTTGGGAAACAGGGGACTGAAATTTGGATTGGACATAGCATAGATTTTACGTATGATAAAGTAGGAGAAGTTATTAAGATATATAATATTGGAAGAGACATTAGAAATGAGCGTGAAAACTCTTTAAAAGAGGAAAAGTATAAGAATGGCCTCAGGCTTTTAAATGAACTTAACTCCAGACCCAACGAAGAGTTAGCCAAGAAACTTAGCGATGGTCTACAATTGTGCCTAGATTTTCTTGGTTTAGAAACGGGTGTAGTTAGTCACATTTGGATGGACCAGTATCAAGTAATCGCTTCATATCCTCAAAGGAAGAAAGAGGAATACAGCAAGAAATTTAAATTAGCTGATACTTATTGCGACATCACTTTGGCCCAAAAGGAAAAGCTCTTTAATGAGTCGAATATGAGTCAATCAATGTTCAAGGATTATCCCAGTTACAAACGCCAGAAAATCGAATCTTATATCGGTGCTGCATATAGGGTAGATGGAAAGGTATTTGGAACTATCAATTTCTCGAGTGTTTCTGCTCGAAGGACTAAATTTTCACAATATGAAATCGATTTTATCTCATTGGTATCAAAATGGGTTGGAAACCTAGTGGAAATTGAAGAAACAAAAAGTAGAACTAAAGAAGAACAACACTTACTGAAGACATTTGTGTCCAATGCGCCTGCGGCGATAGCTATGTTTGATAAACATATGATTTATATCTCAGCAAGCAAGCGCTGGTATGAAGATCAAAACCTACAAGAAGACATTATTGGTAAGTCTCATTATAAAGTATTTCCTGAAATAAAGAATGAATGGAAAGAAATGCATAAGCGAGCATTGCAAGGGGAGATCATCAAACCTGGGATAGAAAAATTCGAAAGGACTGATGGTTCCATACAGTGGCTTCAAGGAGAGATTCATCCATGGTATACATCAAAAGAAAAGATTGGTGGCATAATCATTTTCAGCAACGATATTACGGATATAAAACGACAAGAAGTTGAGTTAAGAACAGCTAAAGAAGAAGCAGAAAAGGCAGGCAATATTAAGGAGCAGTTTCTTTCTACTATGAGCCACGAAATTAGAACTCCTTTGAACGCAATTATTGGAACTACACACCTTCTTGAATTAGAGCATCCTGAACTTGCTAATAACAGTCGTTTAAAGATGTTAAAGTTTGGGAGTAACAACCTCCTCACTCTTATCAATGATATTCTGGATTTTCAAAAAATTGAATCTGGGAATCTGGAGATAATAGAAGAAGATGTCAATGTTCATGAGTTAGTAGATAATATAATTGAAATATGGAAAGCAGTCCCCCGAAATGAACAGGTATCTCTGAAAAAATCATATTCAAATAAACTTAGAGATTACTATGTATGCGATGGAGTTAGACTTACCCAAGTCCTCAATAATCTTATCAGCAATGCAGTGAAATTTACAGAAGAAGGAGAAGTCGAACTAGATATTTGTCTATCTGAAAACGGGTTTGTTCAATTTACAGTAAAAGATACGGGAATAGGTATACCCTCGGATAAGATTGATTTAATCTTTGAAAGCTTCAAGCAAATAAATAGCCAACAAATACTTAAGACTGGAGGAACTGGTCTCGGACTATCTATCTCGAAACGGCTAGTGGAACTTATGGGAGGACAGCTTCAAGTAACATCAAAAGTTGGTACCGGAACAAGCTTTTACTTCACAATTCCATTAGGTTTATCTCAAGCCAAAGCAACCAAGAAAAGTATTGAGAATACAGCTAATCAAGCTATAGATCTAACTATTCTTTTGGTGGAGGATAATCAAGCAAATCAGGAAATTGCAAAAGGATTTTTGAGTAGATGGGGAATAAAAGTAGATGTTGCAAACAATGGGGAAGAGGCCGTTAAGAAAATTACAAGTATGAACTACGATTTGGTTCTGATGGATGTTAGAATGCCTGTGATGGATGGCTATGAAGCTACGAAATGTATCAGATCAATGGATGACTCATATTTCAAAAAAGTACCAATTATTGCGTTAACAGCAAGTACGTTGGTAGAGTCAAGAATTCGAATGGAAAGCTGTGGAATGACGGAAATAGTTTCAAAACCTTTTGATCCGAATGAGCTCTTTGAAAAAGTAAATCGGCTTGGTAATGTCAATTTGCAAAAACTTAATCAACACGTTTCTAAAGAACCAAATAGTACTATAGATCTAACCAAATTCACGTTTCTAAATGAGGTTCTTGCTGGTGATATTGAGCAAATTATGACTGTTTTAAAGATGACTGTAGAATCTCTGGAAAATAATTTACTTGAATTAAATGAATTATTTGATTCAAAGGATAGAGATAAGGCCCATGATACGCTTCATAAGATGAAGTCTAGTCTGGCCAATGTCGACTTAAAAGATTTGGCTGCCCAAATTCCAAATTATAAGGCAGATAATTTTTGGAAAGAATTGAACCCATTTCTAAAGCTTGTAGACATAGAGTTAAAAAAAGTCAAATCATTTCTTTAGCACCTTATCTTTGCTTTGTTCATGCGAAGAGGAATATTCTTAATTATTGTTATGCTGGTGGGCGGATGTATTGCTGTCAAAAAGATAGATGCGTCTGAAAATCTTAAATCGCTAAAAATAAGCTTTAAGGATTGTGGAGAAGATTTAAGCTACGATTATATCAAGCTAGATGTGCCTAAGAATTATGACCTGACAAAAGTTAGAGATGATTATGGTTTCTGTGAGTATCAATTCAACTATCAAGACAACTCAACTCTCTATGTTTCCTCAAATAGCTATTCGGGTTCCAAATTAAACTATAAGAATAGGCTTAGAATTGGGGTTGAATCATACTCAAAGAATAGAACTAAATATGACAGCATCGTAAATGGTGGAATACAACAAAATGAAAAGTTTTGGAAGGAAGCTATTTATGGACGCTATACAATCGGTTATGTGGACATCATTAAACCAGAAGCGTTCGAAATGGCTATGCGATCAGTAAAAATCATCAATGACTAGCTATATCTGGTATTGGATATGTATAAGGTTTGCCATCAGCTATTAGCGCATGTCCGCTCGTTACTTCTATTCTGAAGTCTCTATTGAGTTCCTTCCTTATCATATTCTCATGAAATAGTGCACGAACTTCTCGAGCGCTCATCGCAATCCCACCAACCAACATTAGCCTATCATCCAAAAGCCCAAAATTTGCATCATAGGCATGGGCAAGCTCATGCGCTAAGGCAAGCATCCCTTGCTTAGATTGCCACCTAATCTCTGCTCCGCTACCAATTCGATCAAAAGGAGCATAATCAACCATGTGGCTTCTAGAGTCTATGACCTGGAATGCATAGGCATTGTTATTTAACACACCCAATTTGTCGTTGGGGAGGGGAAATAAAGTATAACTATCTATGCTATTTACGATAGAGATGACGAACCTATTTTCTGATTTTTGAAGTGTTTGAATGATGTTTTCAGCATATGCTGACCTCTTTTCCAAAATATTTAGTGACTTCAACGCAAGTTTCAATTTTTTTCCAAGACTCTTTGCCTTGACCTGTTCATCCAACCCATCATTTCTTTGGTAGAGTTCATGATTTCTATATAAATAGAATTTATTGAGGTATTTTATCCATATTCCAGTCTCTTTTTCTTTTGAATCACATGAATACGTAGATGCTCTTAAAAGTTGCGCATTGGAACCCAAAGGGCTTGTATTAGTGTAGATGTCGGATTGAAGTGAGCTTTCATTCAAATGGTCAATTGCAGTAAGTTGAATATGTTTTCCTGAATAAATCGAGTCCAGCATAATATCCATTTGACCATAAATTGGCAGATGGATAAATAATGATGTAAGAAAAAGCATCCAGCTAAATATTCTAGCAAAAGCCATACAATAGTCCTTGAGTAGTGTTTGAGTCTATTAAGAATACGAGTTAAATCTAGCTATGGCTGACTTAAACCTTTGAAATTCAGTTTATTGTAAAAAAGAACACGTCAATTCATTTTAATAGTGGACGTGAAATCCTAGGCGCTGTGCATTAATCATCTTTTCTATTTAAATTTATTCTTCATAAAGTGTGAATAAGCTATATGGAATAATATTCTTATTCTTAGGAAAAATAATCTTGATAAGCTCATGTTTAACAAGGATTTTAGCCTGATTGAGTCTAAGAAAACGAAGTTTCTTAACAATAATTAATTTACAATGTATAAGAGCCGCATAAAAAGAATTGTTATGACAGAACAACTCAAAAAAATCGCCAAATTAATAAGTATGTTATGTCTTGTAGCATTTGTATTTAGTGCATGTGAAGATGCGAGTGTAGACATTTATGATAATGTAGAACTCAAGGATGAAGAAACGACGGATGAGGGTAAAGATGTAAAAGCTTCTCCAAAAACAAAGGTATTGGATCAAAGCTGATTTGCTCATTCATTAAAATTTAGTCAACTAGTATACTTATGATGACAATACTCACTAAAAACTTAAAGCATTTCATTGGCGTTCTTCTTTTCGCCTCATTTGTTTTTATTTCCTGCAATCACGATTCTTCTTTGGAGGTCACTAGTCCAAAGATAAATGCCAATCTAGATGAGATGCTATTAGAATCTCTGGATTTAATGGAAGAAAGTCCAGCATCAGCACTAACTCAACTTGACGACATTATTAAAAGAGCCGATGCGATCCATTCAAAGTATTACTCTGGAAAAGCTAAATGGTATAAAGCATACATCTATGATGATGTTTTAGAGGATGTAGCATTGGCTTACAATCAATACTATGATGCACTCGAAGATATCTTGCAGACCAATGATGTATCATTGAAGATGAGTATTTACAATAACTTAGGTATTCTTTATCGAATGTATGAGCAGTATGATGCTGCAATCTCCAATTATGAAGAGGCCATTAAATTCGAAAATGAGTTATCCAAGAAACAACTTTCAGATCTTTATTATAATTACGGTAGATCTCTTAAGATGAAAGGTGGAGAGGCAGCATTTCTCCAAGCGGAACAGGCGTTCACTCAGTCATTGAAGCTTGCAGAGGAAATAGATCACCAAGAGAATATCGCTCTTGTATATAATGAGATTGGGTCGATGTATAAAAAGTTAGATAATCATGAGGTGGCACGATTATCTTATTCTAAGATAATCCAAACCTTTGGAGACAACTCAGAAATGAATCAATTTGTGGGGTTAGCATATCATAATTTAGGTGATTCATACATGACTGAAGGAAAATTGGAAGAAGCTGAAAAAGCTTTTAATAAAGCTTTGGAATTCAAAACAGTAAGCAGTTCTATTTTTATTACAAAATATGATCTTGGCACCATTCTAATGAAGTCTGGCCAATCCGAAAAAGCCATAGCTACTTGGAAAGATGCTTTGACAGAGAGTCACAACAAGAACAGCTTAGAACATATAAAAATCTATTCGGACCTGACAAAGGTATTGAGCTCAGAAAATCAAGTGAAAGAAGCACTAACTTATTCTGAGATTTATACTGATAATGTGAAAAACATATTAGCTCAAGGAGAGAAGTATAAAATTTTAAATGAACGTATACTTTTCGCAAATGTGGTGAGTGAATATGATGAGTTTAATAAACCAGTACCACTCTTTTCTAGGCCTTTGGTTATTCTAGCTTTAATCCTAGGGTTTGGTGCATTAATCTACTCAATAGTATTTATTTACTATAGATCTAAGTCGAAGAAAAAAGTATCAGAAGTTGTTTCTAAAATTCAAACAGATTTTTTGGATATCAAAGTTGATTAGTCTTGTTCTCACCAATGATTTGGGCGAGATTATCTTGCATGACGTAAAACTCAGTCAGTTTTTTATTGAATGATAGGAAAATAGCTTTTAGATCATCAAATAATTTTTGACGGTCTATCGCATTCAATTCATCTTTCTCCAGTCTTTTTAATTTATCTCCAAACAATGTAGTAAATCGGTCTAAGTCACTGCGTTTTATTTGATATTCCGTACTTACCTCGTTTAGTAAGCTTTCAAGTTTGACTTCTGTGTTAAGCTCGATTTTGAATTCCTCGTAATTAGATTCTGTAAGTTCTTTTGTTATGAATAAGTGCAGATTAATCTTGAACGTAGATGCGATAACTCGAAGCACTTCAGGTTTCGGTATCACATTGTGTTCATACTTATTGATATTATGTGTGGGCACATCTATCATATCGCCAAATTCACTTTGACTCTTAATGTTTTTCAGTTTTCTGAGAGCTCGTATGTTTTTGTTGATTAAGTCCAATTGAAGAGTTTAGGCATAATATTAATTATAATAAGAATATTTTTCTTACTATTTGTAAAGAATATTTTCATATATAGCTATTAATCAATTACTTAACCAAAAGACCTTTTACCGAAGAAAAAAATGACTGATTCAAATAAATCTACCCTTTCTTTACTAAGAATTCTCACGTACTAAGTTAATTCAGTCAGATTAATTAGTCATTTAAGAACAAGCTATGGATGCACCGCATAAACGCGGTGCATTTTTTATTTAAGACAACACAAGTTCATTCCTTAATTCTATCAACCCTCTCTACTTATTCAAAAATGCAAAATACCCTTTAATGGGTATTGCATATGGATGATAACTAGTTCAACTTTATAAAGCAACTTATTCATGTTATGAATTCCTCTAAATCATAAAATATGAAAATTAACTCAAGACACTACCTATTCATTCTGCTTGCATTAATTGCTTTAAGCGGAACCGCACAAATTACACCTCAAAGCAAAGCAATGGCAGTCCATTATATTGATGTAGGCCAAGCCGATGCATCACTTCTAGAGTTTCCTTGTGGCGCTATTTTGATTGATGCTGGGGTTGCCAATAATGAAAGAATTGAACAGCTGACTACTTACCTTGACGCTTTTTTTGAACGACGTAGTGATTTGAACAAAACATTAGATTTAGTGATTGTAACGCATTGTCATGTTGATCATAACCGAGCTCTGCAGTCTATTGCAAATAGATTCACGATAAAAAACTATATAGACAATGGATTGAAAAAAGGGTCCGGAAAGAAGAACCAGAAGTGGATGCAACAAGAGTATCAATCCATTCATTCCACGTATAGCTTTGAGGCAATCACTGCTGGAGGTAATGCAAGTGGACTAACGAATGATAGCATAGATCCGATAAACTGTAATGGAATAGATCCTAAAATAAGGTTGCTCTCAGGTTCATTTGAGAATCGACCACCTGGTTGGTCTAATACTGACTTTGAGAAAAATGGCAATAATCACAGCATCGTCATTAAGGTAGAATATGGAGAATCTTCATTCTTATTTACTGGTGACTTAGATTTTGAAGGAATTGAGACTATGTTAAAGCATTATTCAGCTTTTGACAACCCACAACCAAATAATATGGTTGACATTGATGTTTATCAAGTAGGGCATCATGGAGCCAAAAATGGCACAAATGAAGAACTGATGAATGCGATGACACCTATGCATTCTGTGATCTCCGTGGGACAATGGACAAATACAACTAGCTGGACTGCTAGTCAATATGGTCATCCACACGAAAATGCCATTAATTTTTTATTGAATGGAACAACAGAAACTCGTGCCATCTCTGTCAAAGAATGGGTAGGATTAAAAGGGGAGAGTAGGGGAAGTAAGAATGTGCCCTATGATCGTTTCGAAGAACGGCTAATAGATAAATCTATCTATGCTACTGGTTGGGATGGTACAATCATCATTACCGTAGATGATCACAAAAATTATGCAATAGATTATTAACTAAAACAATTGAAGTAAGACTATTGAGCCCTTAACGATCTGAGTTTAGATCATGGTATCTATGCACTCTTTTGATACTGGTCTTTAGGATGATATTCTATGAACTTAAAAGGAAGATCTAACAAGTCGCTGTAGTCCTCACCAGCTTCATACATATCTTCATCATCTTCATCATAGTACCAACGAACCATCACTTCTTTCCCTTTGTCTTTTAAAGCCTTTATCTCTTTCAAAAGGTCATATATACACTTGGAAGAGCTCGTATTAAAATATTCCATCTTAATTCTTACATCCATCTTTTCCGCACTTATCTTAGTTGATAATGTGCTTCTTAAAGATTCGTAAAACTGAAGTGCGTTCTCTGGGCTTGACCTTCCGTAAAGCTTAAAAACGCCTTTTGACGGATCAAGTAAAACAGCTGGTGTATTTCTGGTAGGGTAAATTTTTATTGGTTCCATTTGATATCTTACTTCAAGCATAAATAGAATAAAAATTTCGGAGAACTGCATGTTCTTTTAGTCGAGATGTCAGATAAGTTCGTTTAGTGGTTTATCTCACTTGACAAATATTTTTGAGTAGGTGTTTAAAAAAGATAGCGGATAAAAGAATGATGATTCAACTAATCTAGGTTTCAACTTCAAATCGATCTGTCACATCTTTAAATGTACAAATCACATGCTTTATAGATCCACTTAAAAGTATAGGGTGGGCATTTACCTCTAACCAAACCTTATCATTCAATAAAGGTCTGGAAACTCCCATAATTACTCCAAGTTTCGGTTTGTAGTTAGTAATTACATCAATAATAGGGAAATCATAAGTTTCAAACTTGCGTCCATCTTCGTGGGTCACTTTCCAATATGCATCCATGGCCGTGTTACCCATAAACTGCTCTTTGGAAAGTCCTAATAATTCAAAGGCCGCCTTGTTGCATTCTAAGGGTATAGCGTTTGCATTATATATACCAACACCTACGGCAAGATTCTCAACTAATTTATGATAGGTTTCTTTATCCTCTTGATAGGTTCTATCTAATTCGGATATGTCTAGATGAGTATTCATTCAATGAAAGTTCTACATAAAGATAGAAACATCTTAATGCAACTGACTATTGAACGATAGAATGGCTAAATGGATCTATTAGTTAAGCTTTAGATGATGAATATGCTCATCTATGAGATCAATCCGCTCAGTAACGTTAGATACATACTTAGTGAGTTCCTTTTCAAGCTTTTCGATTTCCTTGTAATAGTCTGAACCGCTATGTTTCGTATATTTTTCTTCGATTTCTGTGAAGGTCTCACATTCTTTTCCAAGAAAATTTTTAAAATTTGGGGTGGTGTAATCTGTTTCAACGGTTAAAATATCTTTCAATGTAGCTATTGCCTCACGATCTTTTACATTTTCATATTTCTTGCTCACAATGCTATACAAAAGGGTATCGTAGTGATGAATCTTGTCTAGCAAACCGATTGTTTTTTCCCGATATACTTCTGATGTGCAGTAATACTTCATTCCCGAATATTTTTCCAATGCCGCTGCTTGCTTGTCCCATTTCACCGTTAAGTCATCGATAATAGAAACAATATCTTCATTTTGAGCTGAGGCAAAGAGAGTGCATGCCAGGAGATTAAATGCAATTAGGTATTTCATCGGCTAGTATGATTGTTGGTTAATCTGTTACTAAAAGTACATACCACAATCAGATCATCAAAGTAGCTTGTCAATGATTCGACAAACTGCCCTAAAAATCATTTTAATGTTAAGCTTTGAACTTAATACTTAATATTATCTGTGAATTTGAATTCAATATCTAATAAAACATAAGTAGCTATATGATTTCTATTTCTATAATATTTAAGCTGATAAACCCAGTAAAATCTAGACGGCAATATGAAAGCCTGTTTGAGGATCAAATTTATAGCTACATAGATCCAACACAAGCTTTTTAATGCTAAGTTTTCTTTGAGTTAACCTCTTTCCACATTTCGTTGCACAAATCGCTAACAATATCAAATCGACAAGCATACTCAATTGCTTTTTCCCATTCTTTCCCCAGAATAATTACTTGACCATTCTCTTTTTTTATATCTAACATCATCAACTTACCGTCTGCACTAACCTTAATAAAACCGCTTAAATCTTTCATTGTACAATATTATCAATTGATAATATACAAAGTGTATTTCAACTATCAATTATAAATCGAGCAAATACAGATTGCAAGCGATGAAATACATTTTTAAGTACTCAAGAACTACGAAAGAGTAAAAAAATAGTACGTGAATTTTATCATATGATACAATAAGCTCTTTATGAAAATAAGATGCATTGTGTCCTGAAAAATATTGTAGCTGGAATGGTATTTTTATCTAATTAAGTAAATTGTCGAATAAAATCTCTAATTTTGCAACAGTCAAAAAAGAATTGATTTAATAATTAAGTAAATACGCTGTTCCTAACAGTAGGTAGTATCCGTTTAAGTAGTAATTTCCATTAAGAATTTCCTCCCAACGTTTCAACTCAATTTGATTTAATGAAAATTAAAATCAAACGTCTTTCCTTCATTATTGAAGCACTCAATGGATATCTGAATTTGTCTTCAACAAAAAAATAGTGTCCATCGTAAAAAGTATAAATAATATAATTAAAAAAAAATGCCAGAAGGAACAGTAAAATTTTTCAACAGTGAAAAAGGTTTTGGATTTATCACGCCAAGTGATTCAAGCAAAGATATTTTCGTACACACTAGCGGATTAATCCATGAGATCATGGAAAACGATAAAGTTGCTTACGAAGTAGAAGAAGGTAAAAAAGGTTTGAACGCCGTAAACGTTGAGCGCATAGATTAAGATCTAAGCAGTTCACAATTATTAAAAGACAATTTAATTAAAATACAATGCAAGAAGGAACAGTAAAATTTTTCAACAGTGAAAAGGGTTTTGGATTTATAACTCCAAGCGACTCTAGTGACGATATTTTCGTACATGTAAATGGTCTGATAGATGAAATCAGAGAAAATGACAAAGTACAATTCGAGACAGAACAAGGAAGAAAAGGCTTAAATGCTGTGAACGTAGAGGTTTTGAACTAATCGAAATTACACACCTATTTTTTGGTGAAAGGTGGATTTACTATTTGTGAATCCACTTTTTTTTGTACTCCACTTTCAGAAAAAATGATTTTGTCATATTAGCTATTATTAAAGAGGATTAACTACTCAGTGAAAACTGAAGATATGATGAACAATCATATCTTCATTATCTGTAAATGTTTCAAAAGATTGACTGAAACGAAGGTGTTTGAAGGGTACATAAGGATTCAGATATCAACTAGAGGGCAACTGCTAGCACTTTCTCTAGATACTCATCACTAAGAGATCGGAATTGACCAAAGGTATAATTGTTTATCGTTGCGTTGCTGGATGAGAAGTAGTTACTTATCGCATCATACATTTCAGCTTTACTCAGCACTCCATCTTTGTTTACATCGAGCTGTTTAAAAGCAAAGATGATGTTCGCTCTATTTAAACCTAAGATTCGATATAGAGATTCAAACTCATCAAAATCGATGACCCCATCCTTATTTTGATCAAATAGATCAAATAGAAACCTTACAGCAGAAACAGAGAACCAGCGTATAAAATACGATTCCCTATCCGTCTCATTATTTCGTTTGATGATTTCAACCCATTCCAATATATTGATTTTCCGACCCTTGCCGTTGGTTGCCTCAATAAGAAGCCTGTCAAAATTTTTAAGCGTGACATATCTCAGGTGATTTGTCTCAGACTCACTAAATAGTCCGGGTTTGGCACTAACCAATCTGTTAATGATTTCACTCATATCAGCTGGTTCTAATACACCATCACGATTCACATCTAGTGCATAGAAAAAGAAAACCCACTTTTTGATTGTATCCTTGAGTTGCACGTATTTTAGATTCTAATGTCTAAACTATCAAAGTATAAGGACAATGAAGCTATATGCCGTCAAATGCATGTTGATACCTAGTCTCTTTATCCTATTCTTTGTTTGATCCAACTAAAAAGGTCAGTTTTGATTTAACATGGCAGAGCTGCATAATCAAATACTTAAGATAACTGAGGCTAAAGCTATTATTCGCACAGAGTCTGTTCAAACACTATGGAGTGGTTATGGAGAGATAAAACGATATTATCTAGAAGGAGGAAAGTATCCTAATGTTATCGTCAAACATATTCAATTGTCAGATACTGATATACATCCCAAAGGATGGAATACTTCATTATCACACCATCGAAAGCTAAAGTCTTATCAGGTGGAAAGGAAATGGTATCAACAGTATGCAAACCAAACGAATATACATTGCAGAGTTCCGCAGAGCTATTATGCTGTGGAAGAGGGGACGGATCTATTACTGGTCATGGAAGATTTGGATTCGGTTGGTTTTAATATCAGGCTCCATCATGAAGAAGTTGCTTTAAAAGATGCAAAAAATTGCCTTTCATGGCTGGCTCATTTTCATGCAAGGTTCATGGGAGATACAGGTGATGGGCTATGGCCAATTGGCACTTATTGGCACTTGAATACACGACCAGATGAATTAGAAAGGATGGAAAATATTTCGCTTAAAAAAGCGGCTAATGGCATAGATCAGCAACTCAATAATTCAACGTATCAAACATTGGTTCATGGAGACGCTAAGCTTGCTAACTTTTGCTTTAATAAAAATGGGACAGTTGCTGCAGTCGATTTTCAATATGTTGGAAGAGGATGTGGGATAAAGGATGTTGTCTATTTTATTAGCAGTTGTTTTGATGAAGAAGCGTGTGAGAAATATGAGCCCGAACTTCTCAATCATTACTTTAAGCAACTTGAAATAGCATTAAATAAAATAGTTGATTATCAATCAGTTAAAGAAGAATGGAGTATGCTGTATCGTTATGCTTGGGCAGATTTTTATCGCTTTCTGGACGGCTGGAGTCCTGGCCATTGGAAAATGCATAGCTATAGTGAAAGAATGACTCAAGAAGTGTTGGAGGAATTGAAAATCGTATGACTTTTACAGAAGAGGATCTATTCATACTATCCAAGGTGGCTAAGGAAGCAGCTATTGCTGCTGGTGAATACATCCAGTCACAATTGAACAGTCATCTTGATAAGAAGCATAAGATAGGAATCGACTCTTTAGCTTCACAAATAGTGACTCAAGTAGATTTAAAATCGCAGGAAATTATCCTTGATCATTTACAGGAAAGCATCACGAAATATGATCTAGGACTACTAACTGAAGAGGCGCCAGATGATGAATCTAGAACCATAAAGTCCTATTTCTGGTGTGTCGATCCAATGGATGGTACTCTACCTTTTATAGAAGGAAAATCCGGGTATGCTGTCTCGATTGCTCTTATTGAGAAAGGCGGTAATCCCTTAATTGGAGTGGTTTATATTCCTGACATACAGGAATGTTATTCATCTGTGAAGGGAAAAGGTGTGCGATTAAATAATGAATTATTTCAATATACTGAGGTGAATGCAAATGATATTATTCATATATATATGGATAGAAGCCTATGTGTTGAGTCATACTTTGAACGGGTAAAGTCTGAGTTGAATCAATGGATGATACAGAAGAAACTTGGCCAGATTGAATATCATGTTGGATTCGGTGCTGTTAGAAATGCATTAGGTGTGATGAACTCAGGTATGGGCTGTTATTTCAAATTCCCTAAGAAGCAGAATGGAGGTGGCAGTATCTGGGACTATGCCGCTACACGTTTGTTTTTCGAGGAGTTAGGGTTATTTGTTTCAAATGTATCTGGCAACCCAATTGATCTTAATAATCCTAATACCACATTTATGAACGAAATGGGTGTCGTTTATGCGAATGATGAAGGATTATCTGAATTCGTTGTAGAAATGGGTGTGAAAGTAGCTGAATCTACCTAAATCAGATACAGTGTTGCTACTGGCTCTCTTTGTTATTGGGAATTAGTTCCGTTATCTTAAACATAACCAATCTAATCATTTGTAATGCTTAAGATAAATTATAAAAACCCTGATCTTACTATTTGGATAAACAATGGAAAAAAATTCAGGATGTTGGTTGGAGTGAACGGCATGTTACTTCCATTAATGTTATGGCTATTCTTATACATTGATTCTGGGCAGACGGAAGTTTTGGTTTCAATTAGTCATTACTACTTCACAAGAGCTAATAGTATATTCATAGGAATCATGAGTGCCATTTCCGTTTTTCTTATTGTTTATAAGGGAGAAGAAACCCAAGATTTTCTAATATCTGTAGGTTCCGGATTGGCTGCTATTTGTGTCATACTTTTTCCAACAGATAATCTCATGGGATATGCTTGTGACGAACCGTGCAGCCATATCATTACAAATGTTAATCCTAGCAGTGTTAGGGTGGGGTTTCACTATATATCGGCTGCTATTTTTCTTCTGGGCCTGGCTTATATGTCTGGATTTTTGTTTGTTAAATCAGATAAACAGAAAAATTCGAGAGGTAAGAAAAAGGTCATTAGAAATAGAATATATCGGATATGTTCAGGAATTATGTTTTTAGCAATAGGTGTTATTTTCTTTCTCGGTTTTCTAAAATGGATGCCAGCACAACTGTATGATGATTTGAAAATAACCTACTGGATGGAAGTACTCGCAGTTGAAAGTTTCGGTATTTCCTGGCTTGTGAAAGGAGAAGCAATCTTTGGAGATTAGTGAGGATGGAAAATTCGGTAATGAGACAGAAAAAGGTGTCCTTAAATTTCAGAAAACTACTTTGATGACAAGGGCCATTCCTTAGTGTCAGATGGTATAGTTGGATCTTCTAAAATACGTAGGGATACGTAGCGCAAACACTATTTATTGATTCTAAAAATACCTAAGCTAAGATTGGTGACCTGACACAGATGTATCAAGCCACCTAAGAAACACTACCACCTAGTGTTTTTTCACTAGTTTGGTTTGATACACCATTTTTCCAGATCTATCATTGACCATAAGGATGTACGTTCCTTTTTTCAATGAACTGATATCAATGTTCTTACTTTCTCCTTTTGTAGTTAAGATTTTTGATCCTGAAAAGGAATATATGATTGCCGTATGTTCTTTCTGTAATCCAGCTATGGATATTCGATCGCTAGCTGGGTTCGGGTAAATCGTTAATATTCTAGTTTCTTCCTCAGGAGTTGATAAAGTATCAGCTATTTGCTTGGTAGCAGCACGTGCGCTAAAAGGGCTAGGTGGGACAAGCCCTCCCTGAAACTCATAAGCTCCTAAGTCTACGTTGGTTCCATAAGGTCGGGGATTCCCTGCAATATCGGTATCAATCTGAGAAGCATTGTTATCGCCAGTATCTATAGCTGGCGAGGGATTTGTCAATGTCAGGCCATCATCCACTGTTCCAAAAATATTATCTGTTCCAATGGGGTTGGATGCATCAAAGAAAAGTGGATCTGCATCCAGGTTTCCTCCATTGTCAGTACCAAAGCTACTGTCCCACATGCTGCTTCCACCACTGCCTTGGATAAGGCTATTGGTAAATATTGACATACCACTGCCGTGTAGCTCAGGTCCGGAAGTTGAGGCAACATTCCCCCAAATAATGGTGTTAGTAACAGTCGGTAATGACCCATTTTCGCTGACCATGCCTCCACCGTAGATAGACATGTTGTCGGTAAGCACGTCGTTGATGAGCGACGGATTAGATACCAGAGTGTTGTAGATACCTCCTCCAGCAAGGCTGGCTCTATTCCCAACAAAAACGGCGTTCACTAAACTTGGATGAGAAGATGAATTATACATACCTCCTCCAATTTCAGCTTCATTTTTACTAATGAAAAGATTGATCATATCACTGTCTGGTGCAACAGTATTGTAAGCCAGTTCATTATATATGCCTCCACCAGAATCGGCGCTATTAGCGGTGATGATTATATTACTAAATGTTGGGGATGAATTCCAATTATATATTCCTCCCCCAAACATTTTGTAAAAGAATTGCGAGCTATATACTATGGAGCCATTTGCATCAGCATTTCCACCGGAGATAGTGAACCCATCAATAACAGTCTCATATGTCAGATTAAAATTGATCAATACATGATAGGTATTCTCTTCATTATCGGTAATACTCAAAGTGCTACCAGAACCAGAGACCAGATCGTTCTGTGCTATATCGCCACTCAGAATAGTAGGATTATTATGCACATCTCGTTCATCAAGTTTCACCTCATTGCCGGCAAATCCACCATAAATCAACAGGTCTTTATCAAGATGAAAGGACTTATCCCTATCATCAATGCTTGACATATCTGGAGATTCAGTGGGCATATAAACACCTTCTGCTACCCATATTCTATCACCGATTGTAGCTGTGTCCAACGCAGGCTGAAGGTCAGTGAAAGCATTCTCCCATGAGGTGCCATTGTTTGAACCGACAGCATTGGGTTTTACATACCAAATCCTTCCTTGAAATTCATAGGCTCCCATGTCTGCGCTACTTCCATAGACTCTAGGGTTGCCCAATATATCTTCTGCATTCACTCCGGAATTCGTCCCGGAATTAATAGCCGGAGATGTTTTCAAAAGAGTCAATCCATCATCGGATGTTCTTGGGATACCATCTGGACCATTGGGTTCGGATGAATCAATGAAATATGGTCTTTCATCCAAATTGTTTCCTAGATCTTGACCCAGACTACTATCCCAATTGTTGCTTCCACCACTTCCTTCAATAATAGAGTATGAAAAACTGGGATCAGATCCGTTTATGTTATAAATACTTGCTGTTGAGGAGTAAGAGCTATTTTCCCATATAATACAGTTTTTAAAAACAGGAGACAATAGTGTGTTGTTATATATGCTGCTACCATGGAAACCGGCTGTATTCATAGTGAACGTAGAATTGACAATCGTTGGGTAAACAGCATTAACATTGTACATAGCCGCTCCGTAGTATGAGAAATTGCCTACGAATGTCGAGTTATATATTTGAGGGGCACAATTGCTATTATTAGACATTCCTCCTCCATTGTGTTGCGCACGATTACCAATAAATGATGTAGATGAAATGATAGGGAAGGAAGATTGATGATTGAGCATTCCTGCGGCATTCGAAGCATAGTTTCTTGTAAAAGTGACATTGCTTATACTAGGTGATGAACTTCTATTGAGTAAGCCTCCACCGTGAAGCCCTTTGTTTTCTTCAAAAATTATGTTTGTCATACTAGGGGAGGAGTCACGGTTGATCATTCCTCCTCCCATCGACCTCATAAATAATATGCCACTGAAGGTTATCGATCCTCCAGTGCCATGAGCATGTCCAGACTTAATTGTAAAACCATCAATGATGGCATGGCTCGATAATTTAGCTGTAATCATGACATGATAAGCGTTTTCTCCGTTATCGGAGATTTGTAATGACTCTCCCATCCCATAAGTCGCATCATCGTCATTAAAATCCCCACTGAGTATGGTCAGATTACTTTGAAAATCACGTTGATCCAGCTGTGTTTCTGTTCCTGTAAACCCTCCATACAACCTAATGTCCTTATCAAGATGAAAAGACTTGTCTCTAGTATCCGTGGAGGTTTGATTGGGTGATTCTGTTGGCAGATAGGTGCCTTGGGCCACCCATACTTCATCTCCTGGCTGAGCTTCATCCAGAGCGGGTTGAAGATCGGTAAAGGCGTTGGTCCAAGAAGAACCATCCTTCAAACCAGTGGTGGCATTTACATCTACATAATACGTATTTTGAGCTGTTGTCGAAAAAGCAACTATCAAATAGAATAATAGTGGGATAATAGATCGATTCATAATGAGTTTTTAGTGAGTTAGAAAAGCTGATTGATAACTGAATTGCAGTGCAAGGTAGTTGCATGACTATCCTGAGAGAATACGTGATGATGGCATAAAATACGTAGGGTTACGTATGAATTAGCGCTTTGTGAACTCAGCTATTTGAATAAAAATGCTGCTTACCTTTCGTTAAAAGAGACAGATGAAATGTTGCTATGAAAATTGGGTTTACTGTTCAAATAGAGAGGATAAGTTCTTTATGTTCTTTAGCCCAAACTACTAAAGCATCTCCTTGATGTGGTAGGTCTAATTTGTTGATGATATTGGAGCGATGCTTTTCTACCGTTCTATTAGAAATACTTAAAGATTCTCCTATTTCTTTTGACGTTTTTCCGGAAGCTACCATCCTCACAATCGTACGTTCAGAAGGAGATAAAAACTTCATTTTTTCAATTTCAGGGGCAATCTCATTGGTTAGAATTTCGTTGAACGATTTACTGAAATAAGACTCTCCTTTGCTTACTTTTTGGATACAATTATGCAGTTCAATAAAGGGTTCATCTTTTAAGATATATCCTGAAATATTAAGCTTTTGTGCCTTGAGAACAAAGCTCTTTTCCTTAAAAGAGGTTAGGATGATGAATTTGGTATTGGGACTTTCTTCCTGACATTTTTGTATGATTTCGAACCCAGAAAGTAGAGGTAATTCTATGTCCAATATTGCAATTGAAGGCTTTAAATCGATGATTCGGTCTAACGCCTGAGCACCATTTTCAGCTTCAGCCACCACATTGTAATCATAACTTTTCAACTCATCAATCAGCCCTTTAAGTAGTATAGGGTGATCATCAACGACAACAATGGTTAAATTTTGAATCATTTATATGGGCAATTTAGCAATGATAGTCGTGCCTTTTCCAACGATACTTTGAATGGATAATGTTCCTTTCATGATTCGAATGCGTTCTGACATGGTTTTCATACCGAGACTCTTCATTTGTAATTCCGAGACATCTTTAAAGCCGCATCCATTGTCCTTTATCAAAGTTTTAATTGCACTTTCTCTTAAGCTAACACTTACTTCTAGCGTCGTGGCTTTTGCATGCTTGATTACATTGCTGACAGACTCTTGAATGAATCGATAGAAATTGAGCGTTTTCTCTTCGTCCATTTCATGATCTATATTGTCAATATTCACTAAAAAAAATATGCTGGTTTCTTCATCTAATTCATAGAGTAGCTGTTCAATACTTTCTGATAAACCCAATTGCCTCAAAGAGGAAGGGTACAGAGCTCTTGAAATGTCTCTGGCTTCTTCTAACGCTGCATTTGCTAATGAAGAAAGTTCATTTTGATTTTCATTTTGTGCTTTTTTCTTGATTAGTGTAAGCTGTTGTCCAATGCTGTCGTGAAGTTCCTTAGCAATACGGGTGCGTTCTTCTTCTTGAGCTTCGATAAGACCTGCAGAAAATTTCTCTTGAGATTTCTTTTGCTTCTTGAAATTACTTCTGGAACGGACCACCAAGATAAAAGCGAACAAAACGATCAATCCAGTAGAGCCGAACAAAATCCATTGGTCTTTGATTTTATCCGTTGCGGCTAGTAATGCAATATCACTTTCCTGTTTTTTAATTATCAGGTCTCTTTTCTCTGTTTCGTGACTTGTCTCCATATTGAGAAGCGCACTGGCTTCTTCATCTCTAAATAGTGTTTCTTTATCTACTGTATATAAATGAAGATAACGATAAGCCATTTTAAAGTTTTCCAATTTGAAATACAGGTTTGATAGTTCCAAGATAGCATCCAGATAAAATGGGCTTGATTTCCTATGTGCTTTTTGATTCAAAGACTCTTCAATCAAAGCAATAGCTTCTTTCAGATTTCCTCTTTTCTTTTTGATTAGACCAAGCTTGAAAATTCCCGCCTGAATGGATCCAGCATTTTGTACTCTCTTGGCTAGAGAAATAGATAGAGAGGTATATTTCTCAGCTATATCCATTTCATTTCTTTTGCTATGCCACTCAGCAAAATTTAAAAATGGATGCATTAGCAATACGGAATCATTGATTTGAATGGCTAAATCATTCGCACTATCTAAATATGCTTTTGCAAGAGCTTGTGAGGTTTGCGCTGTATCATGCATATAGGTCTCAGAAAGGTTGCCATAGTTTGTTACTTTTCCTCTTAGATCATTGGTTTTTGAAAAATAATCTTGCGAGAGCATCCAATACTTTCTTGCTGTAGAAAACTGATTTCTATCGAAGTACGCACCACCAATGGATCGATAAACCTTGCCTACTTTACTCCATTTTTCGTTATCCTTGAAATTTCTTAACGCTCTCATCAGATAACTTCCTTCTTCTGGCCTTTGTGTCATTAGACCATACGCAATATGATGGTAAATCTCATAGCAGAGTTCCGCTACTTCAAGCGAATCTGTTGATAGCGATAAGTTTTTTTTTAAGCTATCTAATCGACTTGTTTCTTGAGCTAATTGATCATGTGAATTCCCTAGTGAAGGAAAAATGGAGGTAATAAGGAGAATGCCGATCGAAAAGAGTCGTTTCATGGTTATCGATCTTGTGGAGAATGATGTTGTTAAATTAATGCTAATTTCAAGATAAAATATAATTATACTAACACTAGTAGCCCCTGTTATACCGAAGCAAACAAATTGAAATTATGGGATATTATTCTAGTCAAAACTAAAACACTACTTCCATAGTGTATCTATTTAGATAAAAGTGATGTATGGATTGGGTACGAATACTATTAGGTGCCCTTAGATTGTCAATGTTCAAATCAATGTGTCATTTTTAAACGGAAGAATCAGGAGAATCGTAACAATTTTCATCCCATTTTCATTGAAAAGATAAAGGTGATACCATTGTTTTCAAATTTATATAAATAGCATTCAAAGACCGATATCATTCACTCAGCTACCATTCGTATTTATTGAACGAATAATCAATAATGATAAGCATCAAGTGGTTTAATTATGCGTTCATATATCATACAGATACTCATAAATAAAAATGATAAAATATGAATGAAAATCGATTAAGACAGCTGAAATTGATGGTGGGACAAATTATTCTAATCCACCTTTCGTCCGGAACTTCAATATGTGGTGCTTACCGCGGCAACTACGACGATCAAAACCTCGAGTTCGATTTCGAGAATCACCGGAGCAATGAAATTGAAAAAGTTAGATTAACGGAAATAGGATCTCTGATTACCTGATAGTCAATACTAAAGTTGAGTTAAAGAGGCATTTGGGATATGAGTGAAGGGCTAGTTTTTACTGGGAAATAGAGCTGGCGATATTTCCGAATATGGATAATATCGCCAAGCCTATTAGTCTGATAAACGGTTTTGTATATGAAAAGTAGGAAATTAAATTCCTTATATACCTTGGTATATATCGACTTTTATTGAATTGCTTTTAATATGTAGTTAGGTATCATTTCATTAGGAGGTGTTGATTTTCCATAAATTGCATATGAGTTATAGTTACCTCCAGTAAATACTGTAATCATATCTAATTCTGGCCAAATGCTTATCTTTTGCCCACCATTTCCTGTAGCCAAATAAGAATTATATTGTTTGCCATCAACTATAAAATATTTATGCTTCCATAAGTAACCAAAACTTCTTTCTTCTCCACTAAATGTTTTATCTACCCACTCTTTGGAAATAATTTGTTTTCCATCCCACTTTCCATCATCCATATACATTTTGGCCAATCGCATTAAATCTCTTGGCGTAATATACATTTGATTAAATGTTGCTTTACTATTAGGGTTTGGTTCAAAAGTCCAATCATAATTAGTTATTCCCATAGGTTCAAAGAAATAATTCTTAGCAAACACTTCAATTTTTTCATTTGTTGTTAGTTCTACCAAACGACCGATCGTAGTTGAACAGCCAGTACAATAGGATGAAACTTCTCCAGGCTCTGCTATCATTGGTAAGTCAAGCGTAAATTTTACCCAATCTTGGCTTTCCATCATAATCGATTCGTTTCCTTCGCTTTTGGGGTTACTATCTTCACAGTCCATCCCGTGTCGATAGGTTAATAAATCTTCAATCGTAATTTCTTTTTTTCTTTCATCCATATTTTTAATGTCTTCATATTCAGTATTAAAAAATGGAATTAATTTTTCTTTTTCGCTTTTAATAAAACCTTTGTCAATGGCAATTCCAAAGATTCCACCTATAAAACATTTGCTGGCAGACCTTAATTGATGTGGTTTGTCTTTATCATAACCGTAGAAATATTCTTCGAGCACTAGCTCACTATTTTTATAGATAAGTATACTATGCACATCCGGGTATTCACCTTTAATAGTTTCCTTAACCATATTCAGAATTGGTTCTGGATTCTTAAATGCATCTTCTAAGGCTCCAGCTTTGAGTCCATCATTTACTTCTTCAGGTTGCTTGTATCTATAATTGTCCGGATTATGAAAAAGAGCTCTTCTTGGAAACATTTCCATTTTTTGAAACTCTTTACTAATCAAATTAAATTTTTCTCCGCCAGCTTTATAGCCTGAGATGTTATTGTCTTTATTCCTTTGAAAAACTACCGGGCTATTTTGAATATTGACAAAACTATCTAGCTTAATGTGTTTTAATGGATATTTTGCATTATCTATAACCGCGTAAAGGGTAGTGTCCATTTCAGAAGCAACAATATCTAGGGTAGTTTCATTGATGTATTCATACTTCCCTTCATAATCAAGAAGTTTTTCATATGGAGATTTTTCTTTTTGTGATGAACATCCAATTAAGAATGGAATTAAAAAAAGTATTTTTTTCATTTTTTTGGTTCTCTTTAAAGAAGTGATTTTGATAGTATTATTACTGTTTCCAACTTGGGGATAACTACTTAATTACAATTCTACCATATTGGTATAACTCTCCTGTACCATTCCTAACATAATAGTATAAGTATATACCATTTTTCAAATTCTGCAATTGAGACGTAATATTTCTTAAGTTCTTAGAGTGAAGAACTCTTTGTCCAAGCTGATTATGGATTACTACTTCATCTTGTTCTATTTCTATTCCACGAAATAAGTCTAATGAGTAGTTACGATCAAACATGTAATTCACAACCCGCGACTCGTTTCCTTTTGATCCTAAACTATCTATCAGGTCATTCCCATCGCTTGAAAAAGATGAGCCTGCTAAATTTGTCTCCTCCATACTATTAAATAGCCAAGCATAAATTGATGTAGGGCTTGCAGGGTCAAAAGCGGAAATCAACGACTGATTATGGCTTTCACCTATGTAATTCACAAAGGAAGTCTCTCCAGTAGCTGTATTCGCAGCTATATCGTTGTAAAGATTCAAAACATTCGTATATGAATGTTCTTCGTCGGCATCTGAATGTCCAATTAGGATTTTAGGGTTCAGTAAACCAATATTTTGTGAGATATTAGGTAAAGTGCTTGCACGAGCTCCTACAATACCAATACCGGCATACCTGTTAGGATTATTTTCCGGATCAAGTACACGAGCATAAATAGCCGACGCTCCTTCATCAAAACCTGTTATGTAGATTCCTTCTTCATTATAATCTTTTTCTATTTGATCATAAAGAGCATTTACCTTCCCTCTAAAGAAGCCACTACCTGCTGCTGTTTGTGGAGTGATGACAATAAAACATTGATTAACGCCATCGACATCAAAGCAAAAGTTTTTACCCTCTTGAGTAATGTGATATAAAGGGCCTTCATTGTAAACAAGGCCCAAGCTATAACCCTCCACATCTTCCGAAGGAAGATAAATGAGAACCGGATAAGTCAATGCCGGATCATAACCCTGAGGTAGGTATTCAACATAAGGGACAGACTTTTTATCTGTGATTTTCTCGGTAATTTGCCCTATCAAAGATTCAGATTGGATAGTCACGGTCATGGTATCGGTATCCATTAGCCCATCCGAATCAATCACCTTAAAGGAAAATTCAAAAAAGCCTGCTTGTAAACCGGTTAATGTCAAAGAACTAGAGGTTGCTCCGAATAAAGTAAGAGATGGGCCACTAATTTGCGTCCAGGCATAACCAGCTATTGAACCATCAAGATCATCACCCATCCCGGATATTATCAATGAATCTTGTGGTAAAGTGATTTCAATATCCGAACCTGCATCTGCTACTGGAGGTAATAGTATCACACTATTATCTCCAAACAACCATTCGTAAATGGATCCATTATTTGTTGGATCAAAAGCAGTTTGGAGAGACTGCTCGTGATTAGCTCCTTGATAGCTAGCAAAAAGTGTATCCGAAGTAGTCATAGTAGACCTTATTCCATTGTAATAATCGAGTGCTTCGGTGGATGAACGATCATCGTCATTGGTTCCATGGCCGATAAGTATCTTCAGGTCTAACAAGCCAATGTTCTGAGCTGAATTAGTCGTGGTAGCAGGCTTAGCACCTACCACAGCTACACCCGCATATCGATTGACACTATTTTCAGGGTCTAGCAATCGTGAGTAAATGGCTGTGCCGCCTTCATCAAAACCAGTCAGGTAAACACGGCCAGGTCTATTATAGTCACTTAGTATTTGATCATAAATAGCATTCACCTTCCCTCGAAAAAAGCCGCTTCCAGCTTCCACCTGAGGAGAGATGACTATGAAGCACTCTTGGTTCCCATCAATAGTGAAGCAAAAGTCTTTCTTCTCCTGAGTGATGTGATACATCGGGCCTTCTTGCTTAATCATGTCTAGATTATCGCCGGCAACATCTTTGGAATGAAAATATATCAATACAGGATATTCAGCAGATGAGTCATAAGAAGGAGGGAGGTATTCCAGGTAGCGTACATTTTTTTTATCTGTTACTTTCTCATTTACTTGTCCTAATAAAGCATCTGATTCTGACAACACGATTACCTCCATCGTATCAGCATCCATTAATCCGTGTTCGTCAGTTACTTCAAAAGCAAAAGAGAAGCTCCCAGCTGTTAAGTTGGAAACAGTCAAATCTTCAGAATCAGTTCCTGATAAAGTAGCTGCGGTACCAGCGACTTGTCTCCATTCAAAGGTTACAGGACCACCATCAGGATCATTACCAGCACCTACAAGAACAATAGAATCTTGTGGTAACGAGATAGTAACATCAGTACCCGCATTAGCTATTGGAGGCTGATTTATAGTAGAATCTGATGAGTCGCCAAGCGTATGGCTTAAGAGCCATTCATAAACATTAAGACCATTCTGAATATCAGTTGGCGAAAAGGCTCGTTGTGGAGTGCCATTATGACTTAAACCATCATAGGCAACAAACTGGAGGTCTGCTGTAGGCACAGGGTCTACGCAGTTTTTGATTCTGTTAAACGAAGCTTCCCCACCAGGAAATTTCACTCTACTTTGATCATCTCTACTGTGGTATGCTCTGACATTGATTTTCCTTGCAGAAACTCTGCATCCTTGTTCATCCGTGCTAATGCCATTTGCTGCGACAGGAACGATGGCTGCTAGCTCGTGATTATACTTACTATCTGTAGTGCTTGCATACTTGTATACCCCAATGCCGCCCAAGCTATGTCCTGCCAGATATATGCGATCGGTATCTACTCGGTACTTGGTAATCGCAAAATCTATTACAGCATTGACAACTCCTGCTCCCCAGCTACCAACCGATTTACTTAATTGAGGTGAAATAACAATGAAGCATTTCTCCACGCCATCTACATCATAGCATAGATCTAGGTTGTCTTCAATAAAATTTGGTATTCCCAAGTGAGCTGTTTTATATAACTCAGTATTTCCATTGCCTCTTTCACCTTGCCCATGTAAAAAGACGATCAAAGGAAGCTCCTCATTGTGATCCTCATAGTTTGCTGGTAAGTATTCTAAATATCCACTAGCGTTTGCATTCGGTAGAGAATCTGGCTTAGCAGTTTGGACAATAATATCATCGTTAGAAGTGATGGAAGATCGTGGTATTTGTGAGTATCCACTGAAAGCAAGTGAGATTAAAAACAGAATAAGTAGATGTTTCATGACATAGCGTTTTAAAATTTTAATAATTTGATTCTTTGGTTGAAATAGTTTAATCCATACAAGCTCATATTTGGTACAATGAGAAGATTGAATAATCCGCAAAAAGTGAAAATATTTTTAAAAAATCGACCGTTTGTATACAGCCGTACCTGTTTTAATGGAGAATCTCATGCAGAAATTGGAGCTCAGATTACCGTATGTTTCCTCTTAAAAGCTAATAACAAGTGGCCTATTTAGGCTCACCTCTTCTTCTTATATAAGGTTAAAAACAGAACTAAAATTATTGCGACTAAACCTAGCGTAATACGATTATTAGATCTACGGCTGTAGATAGAGGAATCATTACCAATCTGAACCAATGATGCCCAATAATATGGATTAGCTGAAAGGTTGTCGGATGTAGATAAATAAGTAAGTTTCGCTTCTCTTAATGCTTCAGATTTAGGTTTTCCATTAGTAATGTTCATGTAGAAGCTGGTCATTAAAGTAGGAGTGATATTATCGGAAAGCTCCCACTGACTTATTATAAGGCTTTTAGCTCCTGCGTAAGCGAAAGCTCTACCCATACTCATTATACCTTCGCCATTGGCGAGTTTTCCTGTGCCAGTGTTACATGCACTCAGAACTACTAAATCGGCGTTCAATTCAGTATTGTACAATTCAAATGCATGTAAATTATTATCTTCTATACTGTCTTTGCTCTGCGAGAAAAGAAGTTTCGAGTTCATTGGGTTTTCGTTATCAATCTCTCCGTGCAGAGCTAAATGCAGAATGCCAAAATCTTTGGCTTTCATCTTAAAATTTTTCTCGCTCGCAAATGAACCATAGAAGTATTCTCCATCTATGATCTCCGAAATTGATCGTATTTCCTGCCTTGTTCCCGGCAAATCCTTTTTTGAAATATCTCGAAATTGCATGGAGCTTCCGGTATTTACATCTTGGGAATTATTATATGAGAATGCCAGACAAGCGCTATTTGAACTCAATGACTTATTGTCAACTGTCAATAAATTAATAGAGTTTACATAATTAATCGTGTGGGTTTTAATTAGATATTTGCATAAACTGAAATCCTTTTTTTTAGTTTTTTCTGTTAATAATAAGTCGAAGTTGAGATACCAAAGAGTTCCATCTGGGACAATAGTTAACTTTGGCTTTAATATTTTCAAAGGAGCTATCAACTTATCATGAAATTCAATTGCCAATGAGCTATAGGTATTAAAATCATTGACTTTCAGGCTTTTATATAAATTCTCAATTTTGAGAGTCAAGCTATCAATTTTTGATAATCGCTCTACCTCAAACTGGTTCTGAGTGATTTTGAAGGCAAAAATTGCGCTATCGCCAATAAAGTACTCAACAATAGTAGTATTATGATCCAATTCTTGTTGGACCTCAAGTACAGTTACTTGCTCAGTATGGTATTTTAGTTCATAGTATTTAGGAAATTCTTTTTCGAGACTAGTGGTCAGCTTTTCTTTTTCGCGCTTGATTCTAAATATTTTTTCTCTTATCTGGACTAGGGTTATTGTATCATAACCATCTTCTTTCATTATCTCAAACAACTCCTTTGATTTGTAGAAAGCCAAATCAATTTTCAGCTCTCTTTCTTTGGAAAGTAGGCTATCAGGAATATTTAGAAATTTCTGCCCATTCAATCTTGATATCTGCTCATACAAAATACTTGCCTTATTCTCTTCTACGAAAGCAAAGGCCGCATGTAGATATTTTTGATCCTGTGTTTCAAAATAATGATTTACTGTAGTTTCGACTGCCTTCTTTAGTGTTGTACGGGCTAGTTCAGTTTGTACCACTTGATCGGATTCAACTAATTGTTTTCTTCTGAGATCATTCGTTAGCTTGCTAAACAATTTGTATGTCTCAATAGAGAAGTTTTTGTTTTTGAGTCCATTCATTAATGTCATTGCTTCAGCCTTTAAGGACAAAGACCTTAGTAAATGAATTGGACTGTAATAATCTTTTAGTTTTGGGTTCTCATAAATATTTGAATAAGAAGTAAAAGTTGAATCATTGGCAGCAATAGCTTTCTGAATATATTCTATACCTTTTTTAATATCTTTTTTCCTGATGAAGATATCGCCAAGGCTATTGTATGATTCAGATACATATGGGCTTGAGTCGCCGAAAGTTTCTTTTCTGATTTTTAATGCTTTCAAGGAAAAACTCAAGGCTAGATCGTACTCTCTTTTTTGTAAATAGATTTCACTTAAATTATTGTAAGTATCTGCTAATAGTGGATCATTTTCGCTCAATTTTTCCTGACGGATTTTGAGTGCGGCTTCTTCGTATTCTATGGCAAGTCGATAATGGCCAAGTTCCTTATGGATAATTCCAAGGTTGTTGAAATAGACGGCAGAATTGAGGTTTTTTTCATTAAAAATTTCTTCATTAAGTGAAAGAGCTTTTTCAAAATAATTCAATGCAAGATTAAGATCACCTCTTTGCCAATGGGTGAGGCCAATATTATTAATAGAATAAAGTATGTAGGGGTGTTTTTGGCCAACTTTTTCTTTGAATATGGTAAGTGCTCGTTGAAAATGCTCAGAAGCAAGTTCATAACTACCTGTTTGGAGAAACACCATGCCTAAATTGTTGTAACCACCTGCTGTGTAAAGATGATCATCGCCGAATAATTCATTTTGAATATCAAACGCTTTTTGAAAAGCTTCCATAGCAGATATACTATTTCCTTTGGTACTTAAGACGAGACCTTTAGCTGTATATGAAAAGGATAAATATAAAAGTCCGTTCTCAGTGCTTTTTTGAATCTCAATTGCTTTATCGTAAAACTCGATACCTTTTTCAAGGTCGGATTCGCCGTAGACTTTGATATTCCCCATAACGCAATAAGCATAGGCTTCACCCAGATTATTTATGCCTAATGTCTGTATACTTTCAGAAACAATTTTCTTCGCTAACTCCCAAGCCTCATCATACTTTCTCATCTTTCTGAAACTACGGGCTGCTTTACCTATACTTAAAAAATGATCTTCCCAGCGAGCTGCTTGTTTATATTCTTTTGCTGCGAGGTTAAACCAGAACAATGAACTATCATATTTGGCTTGCGTGAGAAATGAATCTGCCTTTGCGAAATATGAATGAGCTTTTAAAGTATCTGCTTCCTGAGAGAAAACGCTGAAATTGATAAAAAAAAGAAGAGTGGACAGGAGTACTGTTTTCATATAGCTGAATTATGAAATCAAGATACAACCAATAAATAACGGTTTGATTGGTTCACCTATCTGATTTTGTTTTAATGAAAACGATCAGGAAAGAATTTGAAATTGAATGATTGAAAAAACAGATTCCCCAAATATGAGAATCTGTTTTAACTGGCAATACTACTCGCATAAATATTCTGCTATAACTGTAAAATCCTTGCTGCAAGAATTTACCCCATTTGTCAATAAGGATACTGTAAAAGAACCAGAAGTCCACAGTTTTCTTTGTGGAATAACAGAAATTGACTGTTGTTGGGGATTGGTGTTTACTGCTATATATGCATCACCAGACACACTCCATGAATAACTACTGGAAGGAGGTGCTGTTAGGTGATAAACACCGGAACAGTACCCATCATCTGGGTTAGTTTGGGTAATATAACATCCCAATAGCCTAATACCTGCTTCATCTTCCAAAACGGGTTGTATCTCTTCTTGAGAATCACAAGCAACAAAAGTGAGAATTATTGCAAAAAGGGAATAAGAAAATAGCTTTTTCATAGCTTCGTAAAAATTAGTTGTGCTTACTCTTTTAAGGTTTTTCAGCTTACACCTGTAACCCTTAGAGTATTTTTTGTCGAAAACGTAATCACTATCATGTTCTTTTTTTCTATCCCCAGATATAATTATGCCATTATATGAAATACGATTTGTTTTAAACTTGCAGTTAAAGTTTACCGATGAAAGGAGAATCTTTTAAAAATGAGGAGATCGTTCAGATTATTCAAAACGGTAATAAACATGAAAAGAGCAGAGTTCTGGCCTATCTGTATAAGCTTCATTATCCAAAAATTAGCAAATACATCCGTAACAACCGTGGAGATGAAGCTGAGGCAAAAGACGTATTTCAAGATGGTTTACTCGTTCTCTATAATCAGATAGAGGATGGGAAATTTGAAGGCAGGTCGTCGGTGGGTACGTATTTATTTACGATTGTTAAAAACTTCTGGAGAGCTGAGTGTAAGAGAAAGCAGAAGGTTTTGAACATTCCAATTGAAGAAAATCATTTGATGGAAAATCAAACCATTGAAGATCTATTTTCATCACAAGAAGATGTGAGGAAATTGGATATGCTTTTTGGCAAACTAGGAAAAGGATGCAAGGATCTGCTTACATCCTTCTTTTATCATGAACAAAAAGTCTCTGAGATAAAAGAAAAGCTTTCGCTCGGCAGTGACCAGGCTGTGAGAACGAAAAAATTCAGGTGTCTACAGAAGCTTACAGCTATCTTTAAGGAAAGTAAAATCACAAAAGATCAGTTTTCGATAGAGTATTGATGGACATCTCAGACGAAGAAATAGTAAAATATCTTTCGAAAGAAATGACTCGCGATGAGAGGCAATCTTTTGAAGAAAACAGTCGTCAAAATGAAGCATTAGCCAATAGAATAGCCGAATACAAAAAATCTATAAGAGCAGTAAGGAATTCTGGAATTCGAAATGAAATGGACGAAATCCATTCTGATATGACCTACTCGAAAAAAAGAAATAGATATGTTTTATCAGGAATTGCAGCGTCTATTTTGATTCTTATGACTATATATATTCTGTTCTGGAATAAACCCTCTCCAGATAAACTTTACACTATCTATTTCGAACCTTACCCCAATCTTGAATTAGTGATTAGAGGAGAGGAGGATCCAGTTCAATTAGCTTTAAATCAATACAGTTTAGGCAACTATCCAGAGACTATTCACCTGCTATCTTCCATTGAAGATGATTTCAAAGCTTCTTTTTATCTAGCTATCTCCTATATGATGGTGGATGATCATACATCAGCAATTCAGATTTTTGAAACTTTCCCTGAATCCAGTATTTACGAACAACAAATAAATTGGTATATTGGACTTACCTACCTAAAGCAACAGCAATTTGCCGGGGCAATTAGCTCTTTTGAAAAAATTCAAGCAGATGAATATAAGTATAAAGAAGCACGAGAAATACTTGATGTTGTTAGAAAATAAATATCTGTTTTAAAATTCAAATAAGCTTTTTAAATGTTTGTCACAAACTGTGAACTCTTCATTGACGCGTTTACTCAAAACGTGCACCAAAAGAGGATGGAAATTCAGGCCTTAAACTCATACCTTAGCTGATGAGAAACTAACTACTATTCATGGACGAGAATGAAAAAGAAGCCCTTTCAGAAGTGGGGAAAGTAGCGCTAGCTAAAACAGCAAAAAGACCGAAGAAGAAGAAAAGGAGGTTCATTTGGATTTTGGTACTTATTCTCGTTTTTGGTGGTGGGTCTTGGTTAGTTCTCAAATTTGTAAGTCCAAATAGCGGAGGGCCTAGGTTAAACCCCTTGAACCTTGTTCCATCGGACGCATTCTTCATATTGGAAACAGAAGAGCCTTACAGCGTGTGGAGCAAACTAGCCGAAACGCAAATTTGGAAAACACTCTCCAAAGATGAAGATTGGAAAGCCTATGGCAGCCTAATGGAAGAAATTGAAGGCACATTATCCTCTTTCAATAGCATCCTGGACATTATAGATGATCGTTCGATCTTCATTTCAGGACATCTTTATCATCGAGGAAGCTACGACTATCTTTTCGTGTTTGATATGGAAGGAGTGGGGGTCTTAAGATCCTGGTTAAGCTCCAGCGACAATTTGACGAAACGTACATTTCAAGGGTTTACCATTTATGAAAAACTTGAGCGTGACTCAAAACAGACACTCTATTTCACTTTCATAGATAATTACTTTGTAGGATCTTATACACATAAACTGGTAGAGCAATCAATAGCAGGTCATCAGGAAGCTAAACTCACCAGATCATTTGACTTTATTGAAGTTCAAAAAAAGACCATAGGAGAAGGGGTAGTCAGACTATTTCTTAATTATGAAACACTCTATCCGTATTTAGTTTCCAGCTTAGGTACTGAGTATACCGAAGTAATGAAAGAGAATTTACCACTCTTTCACAGTGGATTTTTCTTTGATGTAGAAGAATCAATATTACTACTTGAAGGGTACTCTAACTATAACGATACACTTGCTACCTATCTAAAAATATTTGAAACATCCGGTACAGGTGGAGTAGATATCGCTAAAGTACTTCCAGCCAACACTTCCATTTATTTCAGTTTAGGATTTGATCGATTTAGTGAATTTTATGATGTATTGGACAAGCAACTGCGAGAAGACCCACTTTATGGGGAAGAATATGCTCTATACACTAAAAAAACAGAGAAATTTTTAAATATCGACCTGAAGGAAGATGTTGCTTCCTGGATCGATGATGAAGTAGCCGTAGTACAAATTGAGCCAGAGGACAATTCATCTAAAATCGCCTTGATCATTAAGGCAAAAGATGATGATCTGGCAAAAGAAAAGATGAATTTTCTAAGCAAGCAGGTCAGAAAGAAAACACCAGTAAAATTTAAAACAGTCAACTACAAAGGCTATGAAATCAATTTCATGTCTGTGAAAGGCTTCTTCAACCTCCTTCTTGGAAAGCTCTTTAATTACTTTGACCGGCCTTACTATACCGTCATTAATCAATATGTGATTTTTTCAAATGAACCCAAGGTCCTTAGGCAATTCATTGACTCCTATCTATCTGAAAACACGCTCAATCAAAGTATATCCTATCAGAGCTTTATGAGACAACTAGGTGAAAAACATAGTGCTTTACTGTACTTGCAACTTCCTGAATTGGTCAATGCAGATGTTGGTGGCATGTTGGATGAGGCGACCATAAAACTTCTACAAAAGAGAAGGAACGTAATTCAAGATTTTCCGCAAATTGCCTTTAGCATGTATCCTTCAGGTGATGTTTATCAGACCAGAGCATTAATTTCTATTGATAACATGCTGTTTCCAGAACTAAGAGAAACAGAGTTCACGGTAGTTGCTGACACTATCAATTATGATTCCTTATTGATAGAAGTGACAGAAGAGCAAATAGATATCACTGCCATTGATATCGAACTAGAAGACTTGGCTGCTAAAAGCCAGACAGATGAGTACGACAATGGACTCCCGAAATATGAAGTAAGCATTAAAAATGGTCAGAAACACGGTAATTATTTCGAGTATTTTCCCACCGGTGAATTAAAGATTAAAGGAAAGTACAAAAATGACCTGATGGCGGGTACCTGGAAGTACTATGATGAGCAAGGAAACCTTGTCAAGAGGGAGAGGTATCGGGATGGGGAGTTAGTAGATTAGTACTGGAGTCACGTATAGCTATAGAGAGAGAAGTGGCAATGCATGTGGGGTAGAGTACCACTATCCCCTTTTTAATTACCTTTAACCTTGAACATCAATTAAGCTAAATGAACAATCAGTCGAACCGAGGTAACAAAACTTTACTAATTATTTTGGTTATTATTTTGTTAATAGGGAGTGCTCTAGGGATATGGTATTGGGGCATTTATAAGCCAGAACAAGAAGCAAAGGAAAAAGCACGTCTCGAGCAAGTTGCAAAGCAGGAGGCAGAGCAAAAAAGAAAAGAACAAGAAGCACAGAAAAAAATCAACTACGACGAGTTGATAGAAAATGCAGATACAGAATTCGAACAAGAGAATTGGGAAACTGCCTATTCTCTTTACTCTGATGCATCATCCCTTTTTCCAAATCAACAATATCCGCAAGATCAGTTGGCATTAGTCAACGCTGAATTGGATGAAAAAGCAGCATTAGAGGCGAAAAGAGCAGCCGGAATAGTCGAAACAGTTTCATCACTTACTGGACGTTTCTACATTATCATATCTAGTAGTGTTGATGGTGATTTAGCCATGGATTATGCCAGTAAATTGTCTAAAGAAGGAAATAATGTGAAGATCATAGAACCTGATGCGACGACTAATAAGCTATTTCATCGTGTCTCCGTTGGTGATTATGATACTTGGGACCAAGCCGTGAATGCTTCCACATCATTCACAAACTACGGAAGTGAAATTTGGGTGTTGAAGTATTAGTCCTTTACTTGAGATTTATCTTACAATGATTGTTCTTCAATTGGAGTTCAGTTTGGACATTTGTTAAATCAATTTTTAAATGGTGAAGGCAAATTTCACCATTCTTATAGGGTAAGGCTGATGAGTTTGATAAACCATAAAGATAAAGGGTAGCTTTAAAAGCCACCCTTTATCATCTTTTAATCACTGTGATTTAGCACTTCTAAAAGTCAGGGATTTATTCTTTAAGTACTTTTAGTAGTCGAGAACTCTGCTCTGTTTTGATATGAATTAAATACAATCCTTTTGGTGCATCGAAGTTTACATCCAAATAGTCCAACTCTTTAGAGTAAGTGGATTTAAATACTTGACCCTGAACATTCGTAATGGTTACATCTGTTACGGATTTAACCTGTTTAGAGGGAGGTAAAATCACAGATATTTGACCTTTTGTAGTATTTGGATACACCACCCAATCTTCAGTCAGAAGTGTCTCCGCTGTTTCCATTCTAGCTTGTGCAAAGGTTTCTGCATCTATTTCTTCCGGTGCGGTTGTAAAAGTGGATGTAAATGTTGTGGTAATTGGGTTGCCAATCCAATCCGTTAACCCTCCAGTAGGCACTACAATTTCATATGTTGTTTCAGGGAAGAGAGGCTCATCCGGTGTAAAGTTTACGGTTGAAAACTGATGGCTGTATTTCCCAGAGATAGCGGCTCCACCCATTGGCCTGACAATCAATGTAGAAGAATTCACTGTTCGTAGGTCTACATTATCAGTAAAAGTGAGTCCGATTCGAGAGGTCACAGCTCGATCAAGTTGGCCATCGCTCGGGATTATCATATTCACCTCTGGTCCTTTCAGATCCATTTCAGCTTGATGGACGATGAACCCACTTCCGGAACCTTTATCATTTCCTACAAATACGAGATTACCCATCGGCGTAACCTGACCATGATCCGCTTGTCCAGTCACATTGAGACTTGCCTTACCCACTTCCTGTATGGCATTTAAGTTCGTGGCATCTACTTTGTAGATTTCATTCAGACACCCTTGAAATATAAAGTTGTCTTGACTAGCAGAATATAACTGATCAATCTTTTCCCCGAAGTTAAATGAGGTTCTTGTCGCATTTACTGATGGATCCGAAAAACTATACACATCAAAAGCATTGAACTTCCTGCTACTATGTCGATTGGAAGTAATGATTCTGTTTCCATTAACAGAAATAGAATAAAGCTGTTTTGTCCCTCCATCTTTAATAAGTATTGGATCGGTTGGATCAGAGATATCAAATAGGTCATACCCTGTCCTTCCATTATTGGCCCCAGTTACCAATAGATTCCCAATAGCGAAAATGGATCCTACATTGCCCTGATTAGTTACATTTTTCACTAATACAGGATTGGTGATATCAGAAGCATCCACGACATCAAAACCACCGTCACCTTTCCCAATATAGATATAAGGAGCTTGCCAGAAGAGTGACCATGCTGAACCATAGTCGTCATGTGAATATCCATCCATACAGAATCGCTTGACCTGAATAGGATTGAGAACGTCAGTCAGGTCCCAAATCTGTATTCCGCACCCATCTTGTAAGGCAATGTAATTTTTATGTTGACCGATGGCATGTGCTTCCCTAAAGGACTGTGTTCGCTGATCATATACCCTATTTACAAGAACGGGATCTCTTGGGTCAGAGACGTCCCATACCAGAATACCACCAGGAGGCTGACCACTGTCAGGAGCAAATGTGGTCACGAGATATCCATTGTGCATAACAGCAACATTGGAACCAAATCCTGTTGCATCTGTATAGTTCCAGATATTTGAAAAGACTTCATCTGGTGCGTAGGTGAAGTTTCCGAGTCCCGGTCCTGAGTTAATCTCTACTTTAACAAGTTTCCATTGCTGACTAGGTTGTCCACCATTTCCTTCCTGCACTACGAGACCGTCATTTTCTGTATCTCCATTCATCACCGCAAGCGTTTTTCCACTATGTCTGACAAACAATTCAGCATTTCCTCCATTCAGTAATCTTACACCCCAGATTTGGTGGTCTTCATCATTCAATACTCCGAGAGAAACCCTAGCATCATCATTCAAGTCGCCATCAGCAATCTGTAGATATTCTCCGTTTTCCTCAGAGACTATGGACACATATCCATTTCCGAGTGTTTCGAATGTCCAATGCTGTGTATCCAGTTCCTCGTAATCCAACTGCACAATATCACCCTCCGAAAGAGTCATGGACTTCCCAGAGTGTAATGCAGTGAGTTGAAATGTACCTTCAGGAGCTACACCAGAATTCATTGGCGAAATATTCCATAAATGAGCGTTAGCATCCGGATCGTATGGAGATTGAACCAGTGTGCTTCCTTCACTTGTAGAAGATTGATTGTCTATTACCAGATTACTAAATCTGTTCATTAATTGGAAACTACCACTTGCGTCTATACAAATGGACCATTGCTGACTTGGTGTATTTACAGCATCGTCCACTTCTTGCATAACTGGTGAACCCTGCAAAATGGAATTGTTTGCACTTAAAACCTTCTGACTTTCATTATTCCGTATTTTAAAGTATCCATTACCCAAAGAAGTAATTTCCCATTGCTGATAATTATTCAAAAATGCATTTTCTGCACGTTGACTGATTTCATCGTTTGGCTTACTTGCATCAATCGCTTTTCCGTTTAGGTGACTCAGAAGCATGTAAGTATCAGTAGGTACACCTTCGCAATCAGATGTTACTTTAAAAGACAGTGTTTCTTGAGAAGCAGGGCAAAAAGTAGCATCGCCAGCTTGCTGTGCCGCTAGTATCACTGTTCCTGACAGTCCATTTAACCTAACCAGATTGCCATCTATCGTTGCTGGTCCTGCCAGTACATGATAAGATACCGGAAGACCCGATGTGGAAGTAGCCGATACAGCAAACGAAACATCCTCAATTGTATGATCGCTGATAGGATCCCATATGATACTTTGCGTATTACATCCTCCTATGTCATCAATCTGATTAAGAAAGATTATGAGATCATCCATTTCTTCTTCTGACAGGGATTGGGTGTCGCCATGCAAGCTGTTCGCATTTTTTGCGGTCAATACATCTGCTAATGTAGCAGCTGATCCATCGTGCAAGTAAGGGGCCGATTCCCATAGTCCTTTTAGTGTTGGGGTTGCAAATCCTGTCAATGGTTGTCCAATTCGTTTACCGGAAGTAGGAGATATGGTTCCAACATCATGAAATTGGCCAGTTGACCTATCAGAATAATCTGATCCTGAATGGCAAGTACCACAGCTCAGGCTCTCAAAGATTGCTCTACCATTCAGTGCCTGTGCTGTATATGTCCCATCTGCATTTTTGTACGGACTAGGGCTTACTTCAGCAAGTGAATTTACATAAGCTACTAATGCGTCCAAATCTTCACTTCTACCAGCTTTGGGAGCCCCCAGGGGATCTTGTGTAGCCTCAAAATCCACATCAGTCATGAAGCCCTGACCTGAGAAACCACCTCTGATGTCATTTTCAAAGTCGTGTATTTCGTCAAAATTTCCTGTCCAGTGCACATTTCCAATCCCGTTTCCACGACGGCCTCTAAGCGAAACTGTGTTTCTAAATCCCTCACCTCGATCGGTAAAGTCCCAAACACGATCATCACTACCACCATCCAGGTGACACGATGCGCAACTGATATATCCATTGGAGGTCATCCGTTTATCCTCCGCATTGTAAAAAATTTGTTTTCCGCGAAGAACTTGTGGAGTTAACCGTTCATTGGAAACGGTAGAAACAGTGGCCAGAATAGGAGGCTGGGTTTGAAAATTTCCTTGTACGATCGATTCTGTATCATAAATACGTACTGTACGAGACATAAAGTTTTGCACAAACAATTTGCTTCCATCTTCATTTAAGACAAGCCCTTGTGGTGCCAGACCTGTATCATCAATGTCTAAAACGGATGTATTGCTTGCCACATCAATTACCTGCACCCGATTATTTCCTTGTAAAGCCAAAAAAGCAAGGTTCCCAAGGGGGCTGAAAGTTACGGCAAAGGCCATTTCCGAATCATTTACATCCAGTCGATTTTCAAAAACATCTTTATCTGTAGTCAAATCAACTTGTGAAACAATCGTCCGTACAGTAGACTCAAAGGTTAGGGGTTGTCCATCCCTAAATCCCCCTCGGGAAACGTTATCCTTTTTGGACGGAACCCATAAATCTTTTCCAGTAGGAGAGATGGTAAGAGAAGAGACGTAATTAGGAACTCCACGACCTTGAAAATTGGTATCAAAAGTATCATCGTAGAGGAGTTCAATAACCTGACTCACCGTCATGTTGTCGGGATCTACCTCTATGACTTCACCACGGTCTTCCGGGGAGATAAAGCGACTGACAAAAAGACGTTGGCCGTCGGAACTGACAGCTATTCCACGAGGAGTAGGTCCTACAGCTACTTCTGCCAAGAGTTGTTGAGTAGCAGGCTCTATTTTTAATAATTTGCCTATGCCTGAAAGTGTGACAAAAGCGTAATCTCCTTGTGGATCAAAGCAAACGCCATACGGCTTACTTCCATATGGCAAATCGATAGTCGTCAATAAACTCCCACTCGGATCAACAATGGCTATTGAGGCATCATCTTCGTTAGCAACCCACGCCTGACCATTGGCATGAACAGCTATTGTCCTGGGATGAATACCTGTCGGTGTTTCGAATAATTTGGTATTGGATACAGCATCTATACCCGTCACAGAATTATTATCTGCATTTACAGCCCAAACAATTTCCCGTTCATGATCTATAGCGATAGTAGAGCTATGCGTAGGGTCTCTTTCTTCTACTGCTTCCGTAATGGCCTGTATAACAGATACAGGAATTTCTTCTCCCTGAAGCCTTGCGAAAACGGTGAACGTTCCGGCAGACTGATATACATGAGTAGTCGAATTACCAGCAATAAAATTGCTCAACCCTGTGCCATCACCAAAGTCCCAGGCAATTACTGCTTCTGTATCATCCGTGGCACATTGCAATGTGAATGTGACTTCAGTCCCAACGAGCGCAGGAGCATTCTGCTCAATACCACATGATTGCGGCCATCCTGCTATCAATTTATTAGTGGTACTATTTTCTATTGTTGATACTTCAGATTCACCAGCAACATTAAACGAGAATACCCTGTAGTAGAATGTAGTGGAAGCAGGCAATTCCATATCCTCGTAACTATTCGCATTGGCTTCCAGAAGGGCAATTTCTTCAAAGTCTGATGTTGGTAATTGTGACCGTTCTATTTTAAAACCTTCTTCATTGTCTGCATTATCTGCCCAGTACAATTGAATGCTATTGGATGAATTGGCTGTGGCTATTAGATTACTTGGGGAGGCTGGTATCGACTGAGATGTCTGAGCTTGAAAGGTTTGTTTCTCTGATGCTCCATCTGCATTGAATGCTGACAATTTGTAAAAATATGTTGTGTTTGCACCCAGATCTGTATCCTCATAGGTTATAACATCAGCACCCAGTTCAGCAACCTCTACAAAACCGGAGGTTGCATTGGTGGATCGCTCTATCTTAAATCCTTCTTCATTATCCGCATTATCTGTCCATGACAATTGGATACCATTGGATGATGCTGTGGCCATAAAATTACTTGGGGAAGTTGGAGCCATTGGCGTTGGTTCTGAATCGAGTGCATGAATGATAACGTTATCCCATCGGCTCGTTGTTGTTTTATTTCTATGATGAGAATACGAAACTAAACCGACATGAATTTCTTGACTCATTTCGATCAACTGGCTACCCAATTCAGTCCAGTTTTCTCCATCTATTGAATAATAGGAGGTGAAGGTACTCCCTGATCTTTTCATCCTGAGCCAGACCGGGAAAGTACTGGGAATTTCATCTGTACGAGAAAAAACAGAAGACTCTGACCTGTTTTGGAAGTATACAAATTTACGAGACCTGGCACCTGTCATAGCATAAGCAGAAGTATTCTCTAGCGATTCCCGCATCATGAGACCCACTCTATTCCAATGAGCTTTTTGCATGGGTTGTAATCTGGCAATTATTTCACCATCGCCTTGTAATTGCTGAAAAAGGAAATGGAAACTACCAGAAGATGCGGTCACATAGCCATTTCCGGTTACTTGAAATTCTTCATCTGTAATTGAACTAGACCCTGTCAATGTGGGGCTTCCAATATCTTGACTTTGCCAGTCACCTAATTGTGCATGCAATATACTTGGTGCTATGTTTAAGAATAGCAATAAAATTAAGATACGATTACAGTTGGCTTGCCTGAAAAGCTTGTTCCAAAACATTAATTTTTTGAGGTAGGTCTTCATGGATTGTTTAATAGGTTAGTCTTTTTGCATTCAAAAGGGCTTTATTTTTCCATTGGTAAAAATTTTATCCCTCATAACTGCTTAGAATCATTATTGAATTTGGGCTATTTGATATAAAAAATTTCATATTCTATATCACTTTTCTCATATGTATAGTATTTGTAGGGGTACAAAGCACATCTTTATCAAGCTCGTCATGAAATATGTATTTGCATGAGAATTGATTTAGCACTGTTTAGCTGTGGTTAGGCTCCATTGTAGTTTGGGCTTAGTCCCTAAAAATATTTTCTAGTAACACCTTCCTGTTAAAGCGTGATGTTCCATGATGACTCTTTTGTCATGTTTCGAAAATGAGGAAGAAAGTAAAGGATAGAAAATGTGCAAAGTTTCTTAGAAAAAGGCAATCCAATCTTTAACGATAAATTATGTCGCCTCAACGGAAATATTGCATATACTAACGATTAAGGACGTTTATGAGACGGAAAACTTGTTAACTATGCAATCTAGGTAAGAGTCAAACAGACTGAAAAAGCCTATTCATAACATCATCAGAAAGAGTATAAATAGTTCAATGATAAAGACTCATTATGTAAGATTAAACTCGTTGACAACAGCATTTTTTAACTAAAAAATTAACTAATAATGGAAGTAAGAACAAAAGAGTATGATCATAAGATAATAGATTCAAACATATCTTATTTTAGGTTTTTCTCGGAATCTACACAAGAAGATTATCAAGAAGCTTTAGGGGATTGTGTGCGAACCTTATCAATGGATTCAGTCACTAAATTGATTATTGTCAACGACGTAAAAGGGGACTGGAATAAAGCCATTGAAGGGATTTGGAAAGAGACTGGAAGACTGTCAGAAACATATGGAATAAAAAAATGGGGCGTTGTGGTTCCGAATTCTGCAATCCGAGAAATGTCATTGAAAAGAGTAGTTAAAGCAGGAGGTTATGATACTAATACTGCTTACGATTTCTTTTTTAGTCAAGACCTTGAAGAAGTAATGCAGTGGATCAAGAAAGATTAATGCGAAATTCGACATTAAATCAAATATCTAATAGCACTATTAGAGATTTTCTATTTTATAAACAAGTTGCTGGAATTATCTGAAAGATCATTGATAAAATCACAGCATAATATCCTGCGAGAGAATGGGATAATTTAAGGCAGAACTCTACACTACCTCTATTTCTTAACCTTCTTTTTCAAGTAGTTAACCACTTCTTTATAATTGCTATTTTCATGGTTGCTAAGTTTTAGTTTCTTGCCATTAGCCAGTTGCATAGACAGCTGTCGGTACTCACTGCTTTTACGTTTGATAATGTCCTCTTGCCAACTTTCGATCTCCGCGATTTTATGTTTGCTCTCTGAGCCAATGAGATATCGGTATGTAAGTTTATTATTACCAATTGTAATTGTCATCGCCGAAGAGTAGCTTTTTACAGTCACCAATATTCCAATTACTAGCACTGTAGGAGCCAAGATTAGCTTAATCCAAAAGTAGGAGGTAGGGTTCTGTATCAATCCTGCAAACAACCATATGGCCGCCGCTAGGATTCCTACGAGGAACAAACCTACAGCTAGTATTGAACTTGATTTGGGCTTAGAATTTATCATTTGAATTCAAAGATATGATCATATCCAATTGGAGTGCAAATAAACTCAATGATCTTGTGCTAGGAGGTTTGTCATACTTATTTATAGCGTTGTGGACAATTTTAGATAAACAGCAAGGATGTAAGAAGAGCAAAAGAGTGCTATTTCTTCTTGATTTATAACAATTAATTCTCAGTTATACCCTACCGTCATTTGATATACCCCCATAGAGGTATTGATATACTCTTGCCTTCTATTGAAATTGCTTTTAGAAAATATTATTAATAACGATGAAAAAGCAACTCACTTTACTCACAATCATCTTAACTAACATCACTTACACTTATTCGCAAGAACGAGTCAGCGAAAATGCAGCAATAGCCGAACTCAAAGCTCGAATTGATAAGCTTGAAAAAGTCAAAAACAAGCGTAAAACAATTGGAAATGAAGAAGTTTTTCAGAAATTTCCAAAAGTGAAATTTGATTTTAATAGGCCTGATAAGATAACCATTCCGAAAAAAATTAAGCAAGGAGAATTTTATCAAATAGAAGTTACTGGCATCAACAAAAACCAATACAGATTGATAGTCCAAAGTAGTGACACTGTCTACAGTACTCCGCTGAGTTTTCCAACATTTGGCACAATAGATTTGAGTACGTTGACTAGCCTTGTTAGTAGTCTTCCTGTGAACATAAGTTCTGCTGAAGACACTCTAGAAATAGAAAAAACATTGGAAAAGACGGCTCTCATGGGTTTTAATAAAGGTATTAGTTTAAAAGCCCATTTCAATGCTATTAATATTGAAATGGATCCCCTAATTAAGAATCTACTCAATGAAATTGAAAGGCAAAAAGCCGCAGATGACATAAGAAAACTCATTGAAACAAAAATTACCACTGTCAAAGCACATACCTCTAAATTTGAAGTAGATCTTAAAATCAGCAAAGAAGCAATCGAAAACAAAAAATACGATTATGCAACATATAGAATACTGAGACAAACTGGAGAGGATGCTAAAAAATATGAACCCAATGTAAAAAATGAGTTAGAAGCCTTCGCAGAATATCGAAGTACGCTTAATGAGTTAAAAACTAGTGTTGACATTTCCACCAAATCTTTTAATGAATTTTTAAGCGAAGGAAAAATAATAGTTTTCTTGGCTGATCCTAAGAACCTTGATTTGAAGGTAAATGTAGAGAAAGCCAAAAAAGCACTTTCTGAAGCTTCTTCCAAAACAAGCAAGGTAACCTCTATGATAAGTGCCGATAAGGTAGAGCAGCAACTAAAATCAATGATAAATATCTATCCGCATGACTCTTACATTTCTTTACCTATCCAATTAAATGGTGAGCATGCTAATGTCAATATAAGGTTTATCCCTAAAGATTCTACTTCAGCTCTACAGCCGTACTCTCTTTCTACAATTAGGTTTCCCAAAAGAAAATGGTATTGGTCTGTTGGCCCTTCCATTTATTATGCTAACCTTTCAAATGAAAGGTTAGGCACAGAAACCATCACCGTGAATGATACCATTCAGCGATTCACTGTCTTTAAGGAAGCTGATTTAGCAAATGAAATTGGTGCCGCTGTGCTTCTTCGCGCTGGATATAAAATATTCGATTCCGGGTTAGGTATTCATGCCTCAGTGGGAACAGGACTTTCTTTGGGTGATGAGGTACTTCCAAGGATGCTTTACGGAATAGGATTCACTTTCGGTCAAACTCATAGCCTCTCTATTGATATTGGAGGTATTTCAGGCTATGTGAGAAAAGTAAGCCAAAACGCAAATTATAGTCGGGAATACGTTGAAAAACCTTCTTTGATCGTAAACGATTTACAGACAAGGTTTTTCTTTGGAGTAGGTTATGCATTCAGATTCTAGAATTCTACCTTATACCAATTATTAGTCTATGTGTTGAGTTAATATAGCTTTGATTCTCGGGTTTGAGATCAATAGTGAGTGAGTTTAGATTTTCATGCCAAGATACGATTTCATAAACCGTATGCAGCTTGACATGTTTGGCTATAAGTAGGCTAAAGGAGGACAAATGTGTGCGATTCGTAGAGCATTACAATTAATTCTTAGTTATATCCTACCGTCATTTGAAATTACCCTAAAGTGGGTATTGCATACGGTATCACAAATAGCTTATCTTTTCTTAAAGAACCACCTAGCTTGCTTATGGACTCTCAAAAAGCACTATCGCAATCTTTTAACCAAACCCTTTTAGGCTTAATTATTGGGTGGGGAGGGTTTTCAACAATTATTCCCAATATTCTTGGAGCAACAGGAGAAATTATTGATTTGGGAAGCTTTAGATCACTCAGGATTTCTTCCATAATCTTCTTTCTATTTCCTACTCTAATTTTTGTTTCCTATTGGTGGGTACGAGGAGCAGCCTTCTATCAAAAATATTTGCTGCTTAACTCAAAAGAAAGAGGTGCAGAAGTAAAAGCTAAAAACGAAAAAATTGACTCAGAAAAAATTCAATTGCGAAATTACTATTTCCCTAACTATAGAATTTTATTCATCGCATGGCTTTGTTTGCTTATTAGTCCAATTGTATTATTTGTACACAACGAATTTTTTCTTTACGGATGTCCCTCTGGACTCAATAGAATTGCCATTACCATATACTATTATACATTTTTAGGTTCAGCTACTTTACTCATACAGTGTGGCGTCTGGTGGAAAATCAGTAAAAAAAATAAAGACCCAAGGCTTATTAAAGCTCATATATTGGTTTTTAGCTTACATCTAATGTTTGGTGTTTGCATAGCTGCCTTCATTGAGCCTTGGATGATCTATCAAAATAATTACTTATGGCATATTGCCATTGGATTTTTGATCTACTTATCTGTCGCATTGATATGTTATTACAAATCATCTATTAATAAGGAAGTACCCATTTTCAGGAGGTTAGCTGTTTGCATTTTAGTCTTGGCTTTCATCATCGGGAATTTTCCTATGGTCAACTATGAATATCTGTGGTCCATTATTCTGAGTATAATCTCGTTAGTAAGTGTTATTATTTACCTACTACTTCGCTGGAAGGAAACAAGTGATAAGAAAGGTCTTGTGAGTCTATTAATAGGACTGGTTTTGGTCCTAGCAATTTTGGGATCTTCTCAATACTATGTTGTGAGGAAAGTGGCTGCAAAAGCCAATTATAATTATTATTTGAGTAGAGAAAAAGCTCACAAAAAAGTAACAAGCAAAAAACTATATCCTTTCTACTATTTGTTAAATGACAACCTATTAAATGGAAAAAAAGAGGCCAAATACATAAGTATTAATGGCATTGGACCTGTAATTGCGAGTAACACCGTAACTAAATTAGGCTATGAAATTGCTTCCAAGATTGAAAGTAAAAGTCATGAACTCTCAAGTTATTTGAATGGAAGAATCTCTAATCCAGCTTATGCCACTATTGAGGTGAAAAACAATCAAGGACAAAATGTGAGTATCAGGTTAGACAAATTACTAAGTAAAGGTGATTCCAATGATGTACAAAATGTTTTTTATAAGCGATATACCAATAATGCCATTACATCTGTATCTCAAACTGAGATAAACAATTTCTACGATAAAGTGCATCATTATATTGAAGACAAATTTGTAAAGCCGCATTTAGAATTCATTCCTACCAGTCAGTTAAAGCTATATCAGAAATTTTTTCATCCTATTAATTATTATACTGAGACGCTAAAACACTATCGAGAAGAATTGAATTCTGCAAAGAAAGCCCAAACGTATCTCAATGAATTTAGGAATATAGATAGCATCCAATACATCAATAAAGAACTAGTGCATAAGCTCAATAAAATTAGAAACAAGCTGAACAATGAGTTGCTAAAAGTCACCGAGTGGAATTCAGCTTTATATGCTTCGGTTCATGATACCATGAGACAGGATACCGTCAATCAGGATATTTTATTGAATTATATGTTGGGAAAAAACAAAGCAGGAGCAAAAATAGCAGAGCCAAAAATTAAGTTCTTTACTGCGTTAAAACAGCAGCAATACAGAGAACGTTTTGAACGAGCACAAATAATATTTAGATCGTATTTAGAAGACAGTCAACGTATAGGTCTCTTTGCATTCATTTATACCTTCGCTGTATTAATAATGCTTTATTGGATCCATAGGATTCATAGTTCATCTGATGAAAACCAAGAAAAGCAATCAGAAGAAGAACTACCTGGAGGTTATTTGAATATCAGCCTCATCGTATTTGTGGTACTAGTCGTGCATATTGCCCGACCAATAAAGCCGGAAAACATTAATCCAGAAAACCCTTATTGGATGATGGACATTGCCAATTGGTACAAGAAGAATCCGGTACAGGAGCTATTTAAGGATGATGAAACTCCAAACTCCAACGTCAACATTACAAATCAAATGGATAAGTTGGTTGAGGAAATGAAAGCATCTAATAAGAAACTACTTCAAGGGATTAATAACAGTAATTCAGCTCTCAAAGATGCTAATGCTAGACTAGAAAATATTGAAGGTAAACAGTAATGAAATTTTTCACAAACATACTATGCCTTCTTCTAATAACTTTTGGTTATAGTCAATTAAAAAAAGATTGTTTACTGATCTGTAATGATATTAATAGCGTTACAGATAATTATAATAAAAATAGGAAAAGTCTTACTCGATTAGAAACAGTGATTGCTCGATTTGATAAGAGGTTATTTGGAAAGAAAAATTCAGAAATTCTCCGGGACTATAGAACATCTGCGCATACCTACTATGTTTTAAAAATGATGTTGGATACTACTAAAAACCCATGTATTCAAAAGGTGCATGAATTTAAAAAGGTGGAAAAGTTTGAGTTGGATACTTTCCCATCTAAAATTCTTACTTATGAGCCAAAACTTCCTAAATCAAAGGTGGATCAGCTTGGACAGTTTTTATCAGATTTATCAGCAAGAGCTCATTTGATTGACACTATAAATTATATGAATGACCAAAAGTCTTATGAAGCTCTGATAGAGCTGGTTAATAACACGAATGCTTTACGTAAAGAAAGTCAGCAAAGCTGGCTTAACCTCATGTGTCAGTTTTACCTCCAAGATAAAATGAGATTAGAAATGGCCAAGAATGAAATGGAGCAACACTATAGAAGAGCCATTCTTAAATTCAGCAAACAGTAAAGTAGCTGTTAAAAAATTCAAAGACCAGGATCTGTAAGGTTTTAAACCCACTTCTCCTTTAGATCTTTATATTTAGTTCTTCCTACGGGAATGGACACTCCGTTTTTAAGCTCGGCCATGTATTTGCTTCCGGATGCTACAATAATTTCCCTGATCTCAGACATCTTCACTAAGTACGATTTGTGGATACGCTCAAAAGAATGAGACAGAAGCTGTTCCAACTTTTCCAGTGATTTATCATGCAGTTCCTTTTTTCCATCTGCCAGGAAGAGTTCAGTATACGCGCCGGCACCTTTTACATAAAGCAAATTTTCAATAGGGATTAGCTGTATTCTGCTTCTTTTCTTGATTGCCAGAACCTTAAGCTGGTCGTTTCCTGTTTTCTCTTTTGCAATGGCCCGATTAAAAGCCTGCTCGAGACGATCTCTGTTGAAAGGTTTGGGTACAAAATCCAAAACCCCATATTCAAAAGCAGCAATTGCCTGGTCTTTGTAGGCAGAAATAACAATGGTGTGAAACGATTCGGAAACCGCTGTAGTGAGCAGGTCAAAACCATCTTCCCCGTTAAGATTTAAATCCAGGAGAACGAGATCCAATGAGTTGTTTTCAATGAATGCTAATGCCTCATTAAGCGTGTTAATATGGGTCAGCGACTGCAGTGCATAGCCCAGAATATCACGCGTCATTCGCTCAATCCGTTTAGCAATTCTTGATTCATCTTCTACGATTAAAATCTTCATTTCCTTAGGAGTAGATTTTTAATGTGTTTTTCCAACCGTGATCTGTCGGCTCGGAGGTAAGGTCCCATTTCGAATGATAACTTTCTGTCAGACGAGCTTTTATGTATTTCAGCCCTGTACCTTCTTCTTTGGTATTTGTTTCATGTCCTGTACGAGCAGCAAATGTTAGAAAAGTGTAACACTTGTACTGACTATTAGATTCAAAAACCAGCTTGAATTTGATACTGTTATCTGCCATGTGCATGCTATGCGTAATGCCGTTTTCTAACAACGTGTGAAGAATCGCTGGAGGTATTTTTTCCTCAGGGTCTATGCCTTCTTCTTCCCATGAATAAGCTATTTCTTTTCGATATTCCATAATTTCCAGGTGTGAACGGCAGAGTGCTATTTCCTGTGCGATAGGTATCAATGTTTGGTCTTCTATCTGATTAAAAAGATCAAATTCTTTGGCCAGTGCTTCTATAAACAGAGCCCCTTTTTTAGGTGCTTCTTCTACCCAATCAATCAAGGAGGTCAGGGTGTTCATAAGAAAATGCGGTTGAATATTCTTTTTTAACAATTCCAGACGCAGGCGGGTGGATTGAATCAACGAATTCTCATAAGCCAATCGCTGTTCTTTGATATTAAGTGTTAATAGATACAGCATACCTAACAGAATAAGTCCCAACCCAGTGTATAAACTAACCACAAATCCAGAGGCAAGAAATACCACAACCGACAAAAGTAAGGTCACAAGAACAAGGCGCGCTCCCCTTACATTTTTATAAGCTCCATAAGATACCATTCCAAAGGAAAAACACCACATACTCAGCACCATACCAACTGTTTTCCAATCAAAAGCATGCTCATTTATAAGCCATATGAAAATGAGCACCACAGCATATAGAATTAATGACAATCCGCGCCTTGGATAAGGAAATTGTATTGAGAAGTAATAAGGAATCAAAAATGAAATACCCAACAAAAACGAATTAATGATTTGTAATCTTATGACATGCACACTGTAATGTATAGGGACGTAATCTTTGCTAAATACGGTTAGAACGAGACCAACAATGAGGAAGCAGCAAGCACTAAAAATAAGTGTGGGATATTCTTTTCTATTGTTTAGGAATAGAAAAAGAAAATAGATGGATATAATAAGAAAAGCTCCTGCGAAGACGTGCATGTAGGAAGTTTTGATGAGCTGATCGGTGAACAAATCCTCATAATCCGCGATCTCTAGTTCATATTGTCCTACATGATCCGGAAAATAGTAATTACTCAATCGTAAGGCCAGCATGTGCGCTCCTTCTGTTGCCAGATGCGTAGGAATGCTGTACGTAACCCACAATTCGCCCTCAGGAGGAAGTTCTGCCTCTTGTCCCGGATTTCCATTTTTTCCAATCAAAACTCCATCCCAAAATATTTCATATTCTCCGTAGGGATCTATCTGAAGTACGTAGGACTGAAACTCCTCTGGGGCTCTTAGAATATCAATCCTGGTTCTGGACCAGAAAATCTGACCTTCTGGAATGAGTTTTATCCTTCGTTCCCAATTGCTATGATTCCAGACCTTCTTCGCCCAGGTTGGCTGGTCACCTACCTTGAATACCGTACGATATTCTTTGAAAATTGCAGGCTCCTGAGTGCAGGAAGTTGCCAGCAGTATGACGCAAAGGAAAAGGAAACAAGATGAGGATCTCCGATCCATTATGAGATGGTTTTGACTGTAAAGTAAGTTGATAAATCTGTCTTTTGGGAGTAGGAGAGAGCAGTTCGTTCATGCATAGAGCAGTTGACAAGTTAAAGGGCGATTATACACAACCTTCCATAGATGTTTGAGGTAGAACCTTCAAAAATCAAAACATACTATGAATATTTCTTTAACTGAGCCTCTGAAAGAAGTGATCAAAAATGCCAGGGGAGTTAAGCTTATGATGATGCTACTTGTAGCCAATTTGATAGCGCTAAACACAAACTTTGCTCAAGAAAAGACAGAAAGCGATCTAGATGAACCAGCAGTTACCTTAGGCAAAATATCTTCACTTCAGTCTAAAGTGTTAGGCAAAACAATTCCACTATCAATCCATTTACCTGAGAACTACGATAATTCCAGAAAAACCTACCCTGTGCTGTATATGTTGGGTTCAGATTACCAAGCCCGGTTCGCCATGTTAGCTTCTACACTAGACTACATGGGCGAAGGACAAATTCCCGAGATGGTACTTATAGGAATAGATTTACCCGAAGGAAACAGTATTTTGTTGCCAACAAGGGAAAACCAGGACACAACAATTCCGGATGGTTATATTGACTTCTTTGAGACAGAGCTGATACCGTACGTTGATAATACCTACCGTACTGTCCCATTCAGAGTCCTTTTTGGCGGTTCTAACAGTGGATTTTTCACTGTTTACACGCTACTCAGCAACCCCCTTCTGTTTAATAGCTATTTAGCAAGTAGCCCATCCCTTATGATTATACCGGAAGTGCTTCAGCAAAAAATAAAATCAGGTCCATTACAAACACTTTCGGAAAACAGATCTCTACACATCATTTATAGCGATGATGAGGGGTTAACAGAAATAGTCCCCGAATTCTCTCGGGTCATAGAGGAACATAAACCGGAGAGTTTTACCTATAAAGTGGATGAATTGGTGAACCAGGGCCATGTGCCAGCAATGGATTTCACACAGTATCTGCTAACGCTATTTCCTGACTTCAATCCCTACGAAAAATTGGACTCCCTGGATAAAGTAATACAACATTTCGAAGTGCTATCAAAACGATACGGATATGAAATCCAGCCACCTATATCAGTCTTAATGGACCTTGGTTTTGACATGATAATAAGTAAGAATTTAGTTGTCGCAGAAGAAATATATCAATATTCCTTACAAGTGTATCCTGAAGGTAAGCTATTATATGTCGGAATGGGCGTTGTACGAAGAAATCAAGGTCAACTTGAAAATGCTAGGCTCATGTTCGAAAAAGCATTGACAATTGACCCTGATTTTTCACTTGCTAAAAGGTGGCTACAAAGACTCGAGAAATGAAATCCGACTATACTCATCAGACCTATCGGGTGAGCACAGAGTTATTCACAGGTTAAGGCCTGATGGTTTATGATTACCCGAAGCATAAAACCGGTCTGAGCAGACAGGTTTCATATTAGCCTTTGAAAACAAATACTATACTCATGAAAATTACAATACTATTGACATTGATCGCTGCTTTATCACTCAATACTGCCTTTGCGCAAGGTAGCGTTCGAAATAGTGCACCAGAAGCCACAGTCGTTGAAGCCGCACTCTCATTCAGGGATATTCCTTACCTCCAGGAAGCCTTTATTGATACCGCACCCACTGATAGAAAAGACGGTATTCCCGTAGGTGAATTAGGCATAGATGTTGGCAATAAGGCAATGATTCTTAAGCTTGCACAGGAGATTGCCGACAGCAAACATGGTAATTTCGACAGCTACCTTATTGCACATAGGGGCAAGCTCATTTTTGAATCCTATTACAGAAGAGGACGCATCAATCTGCCACACGCGCAGGCCTCAGCCACCAAAGCCTACACCAGCCTGGCACTTGGACGTGCCATCCAATTGGGGTATTTGTCTATGACTGATCTGGATAAACCGTTGATCAACTTTCTCAAAGAGCTGGAGCTCACAAAACTTGTAAAGGGCACAGAAAGAATCACCCTGCATCAGGCATTAACGATGCGTTCCGGTATCCGCTTAAGTCAGGAGCAGAGGGAGCAATTGGAAAAAAAACCGACTAAGATAAAAGGCCAGGCGCAAGTTCAGGCTTTTCTCGCACATAGTGCGCCTATTACCTCAGAGTCTCAGAGTTTTAAATATCAATTCGACCCAATGTTGGTGATGCAAGTCATTGAAGCAGTGGTACCTGGGTCGGCCAAAGACTTTATTAAAAATGAACTCCTCGAAAAAATGGGTATCACCAACTATGGCTGGGAGACTGACGTTAGCGGTCTGCCAAAATCAGGAAGTCGTTCGAGCATGACATCACGGGATATGCTCAAATGGGGTACCCTGGCCATCAACAAAGGCAAATGGAACGGTGAGCAGCTGGTACCAGAAGCCTTTATTGGAAGAGCGACCAGTAAAATCGTCGATCAAAGTGATGAATATGACGACTCTGCCAATGGTGTCTCTGGTACAGCATACGGCTATTTTTGGTGGCAGGCGGATTTGTCCATAAGCGGTAAAAGCTACTTAAGCAAAGCAGCAAGAGGCGGCAGTGGACAAAATATCATTGTAATCGAAGCGCTTGATCTTGTTATTGTGACCACAACCCATCGTCCTGTTGATGACGTCACATCAGTCACAGCAACAAGGGTTCTACCAGCCTTTATTGAAAATTCTATTCCAACTATGAGTGGAAAAAGTGATAGCCAAGATAAAATTCCAGTCCTCGAAGGCCCATATCTTGGCCAAAAATCGCCGGGATTAACCCCTGAAGTTTTTGCCCTTGGTATTCTTTCTAGAAAGCATCGTGACGGGGGCATTTCCTTCACTCCCGACATGAAAGAATTCTATTTTTCTAGGAAAAACCTAGCCACTGGAAAATGGTGGTTAGTAGGTTTTAGATCAGAAAATAATCGATGGACTGAGTCTGTGGTGGGGCCTAGGGTGGGTCGTCCGACCCTTTCCCCAGATGGCAATGTTATGCATTTGGGCAACAAATATATGGAGCGCACTGAGGCCGGCTGGTCAGATATAAAAAGCCTTGGACCCATGTTTGAGCGAGAAGATTGGGGTATTATGCGTCTGTCTTCTTCCGCAAAGGGCACCTATGTATTTGACGATTATAAAAGTAATGACGTTCTCCGCATCTCGAGAATCAAGGATGGCAAGCGTGAAGCACCAGAACTTCTGGGCAAGGAGATTAACGCAGGCAAATGGACAGCCCACCCCTTCATCGCACCAGATGAGTCTTATATAATATGGGACAGTGAAAAAGACAGTGGGTACGGTGATAAAGATCTGTATATCAGTTTTCAGCAGCAAGACGGTTCATGGGGTGCTGCCATTAACATGGGAAAAAAAATAAATACAAGTGGGGGTGACAGTTCGGGATTCGTAACGCCAGATGGAAAATATTTTTTCTTCGATAGATGGACAGGAACTGAAGGGAATCGAAAGGTAGCTGTCTACTGGGTGGATGCTCAGGTGATTGAGAACCTCAGGCCTAAAAAGTAATCAGTAAAAACAAAACTATGAAAAACAGTATCTCAGTCCTCTTCCTCCTCATTATTTTCCAATCCTGTACAGAAAAATCCAATGAGGATACTACAGCTGATTTAATTAAAAAGGTAGAAACTGGTCTCACCACTTGGGTACACATAGCGGGTGATTCCACATGGTCTATAGAAGATCGCATGAAACACTATGGCATTCCAGGTGTAAGCATTGCAGTGATACATAACCGAGAAATTGCGTGGACAAAAGCTTATGGTGTGATGGATAAGGAAAGTCAAACCCCAGTAACCATACAAACACTTTTCCAGGCAGCAGCAACCAGCATGCCGGTAACGGCCTATGGAGCACTACGTCTTGTAGAACAAAATAAACTGGACTTGGATGAAAATATTAACAGCTATTTAACATCCTGGAAAGTACCAGAAAATGAATTTACCAGGGAAAAGAAAGTAACCATAAGAAATCTTTTAAATCATTCGGCAGGAATACATCCTCGTGGAACGGGATCATATAGTATAGATGCAAAAATTCCAACACTTGTAGAGATATTAAACGGAACTCCTCCAGCCTCAAACGAGCCAATTTCCGTAAATAAAGAGCCTGACGAAAGTGTTCGTTTTGCCTACGCTAGCTATGTGCCCATTCAGCAAATGATGCTGGATGTTGAGGGGGGAACATTCCCAGAGATCATGCATGAATACGTGTTGAAACCATTAGAAATGAACAACAGTACGTTTGATCAAACCCTTACACCCGAGCAATTATCGAAGGTTGCAACAGCTTATTTACAAGATGGTTCCATGGTAAAAGGTGGAAGAAATATTCAGCCGGCAATGGCTTCAGGTGGATTATGGACAACTGCCGAGGACTATGCAAAATTCATAACCCATGTACAGCAATCAAAAGATCTGACAGAATTAATGGGTACACCATATGGCGTGCGTGATTCCGGTTGGTCATTTACACTCGGGTTAGGGTTTCAACTTTTAAATAGAAATGATGAAGTCTACTTCAGGCATCACGGATGGAATACAGGTTTTTATGCTGAGATAGCGGCTCATAGAGACAAAGGCTATGGTGTGGTGGTGTTAACAAATTCCACTTTTCCCGAATTTAATGCTGAAGTAATGCGCGCTGTAGCCTTGGCGTATGATTGGGATAATTATGTTCCTGTACATCAAAAGATAGAAATTGAACAGTCGTCTGTAGATGAAATTACCGGGAGGTACCAATCTGACGACATGATTGTGGAAGTCTATCAAAAGAACAATCAACTGTTTTACAAAGACATACTTGATGAACAGGGGGTAGAACTAGTCAAAGTATCGGATAGCCTTTTCGCACGAAGAAATTCCAGTCGATTTATTCAGTTTAAACCGGATTCTGAAAATGGAGGAATCAATTTACAGCATCTCAACCGAAACGATGGAACAATAATTTCAACCCTAGTCAAGGTCGCAAGTGATAAGAAAAATCCAGTAGAATTCCTACTTGAAGGTGATTTTGAAAACGCGCTGATAGCCTATAAGAATTTGAAGGAGCTAGACCCTGCTCATCCGATGGTTACTGAATACTATATAGATGATATTGGTTATGATTTTTACCACGCCGATAGAATGACATTGTCATTAAACACTTTCAAAGTGAATATGGCGCTCTATCCTGATAGCTACAAGGTATACGATAGTTATGCAGAAGCCTGCATGAAAGCTGGGGAGATTGATCAGGCCATTGCAAACTACACTAAATCACTTCAGTTGAATCCTCAAAATAATCGAGCAAGGCATGAACTTAAGGAACTACAAAAAAGCGAATAGAAATCCTGCAATTGACCATAACAGATAACAACAACAACTAGTATGCTTAAAAATTATATAAAGGTCGCTTTCAGAAATCTTCTAAGACAATCTGGCTACACCGCCCTTAATATTACTGGACTTACGGTGGGGATAGCCTCTAGCTTAATAATCCTACTGTATATTTTTCACGAAACGAGTTTTGATCAGCAGCATACCAAAGGAGATCGGATCTATCGTCTATCAACACAATTTACTGAGCCTGATGGTGTATTTAGGTGGTCGAACATGACAAGTAGAGCCGCATTTACAGTTAAAAACGAAAACCCAGAGGTAGTACAGGCCGCTCGAATGAGTGGAATAGGTGGTCAAGGGGGTATGCGACTTGAGTTCAATCAGGTGGATTACTTTCAAGACAATGTCTATGCTGCTGACTCTACGCTTTTTGAATTGTTTGATTACGAATTTGTAGCTGGAAATCCTGAGACAGCTTTGGAGGCGCCCAATTCGATTGTCATCAATCAGTCAATGGCAGAGAAAATATTCAAAAATGAAAACCCAATCGGTCAAATAATTAGAAGCGGTGGAAACAGGGAAATGTCCCTGCAGGTTACAGGCGTTTATAAAGACATGTCTCACGCTTCTCATCTGCTCGCTGAGGCGTTGGTGTCCTGGAAAACAATCTTCCCTGATGGAGATACGTTCTGGGGACGATGGGGTGTCTTTTCCTACGTGCTAGTCAGTGAAGGGGTCACTCAAGAAGCACTACAAGTGAAGCTTGATTCAACTGTTGCTAAATATATAGCTCCCATCTTCGACCCGGTCAACATCAAGGTTAAAATGGTACCAATGCCACTAAAGAGTATCCATTTAACTTCAGATTTTGAAAATGAACCAGTGCCTGTTGGGAACATTCAGTATGTTCAAATATTTGCTGCGATAGCCATTTTCCTCATCATTATTGCCAGTATCAACTACATGAATCTGGCCACAGCACGATCCGTCAAGCGATCCATGGAAGTTGGTTTGAGAAAAGTAATGGGTGCCCAAAGAGGTGGTTTAATAGGTCAATTTTTGACTGAATCAATTTTAATCACCCTCATCTCCCTAATTCTTAGTCTGATTGTCATAATAGTCGCGGTTCCCGCAATAAACAGCATGGTAGGTACTCATTTGGTTATTCAGGAATTACTTAATACCCAAGTGATAGTAGCGGTCATCGGTATTGTATTTGTCACAGGATTCATGGGCGGTTGCTATCCAGCTTTCTTTTTGTCTTCGTTTCAGCCAGCCGCTGTACTCAAAGGCGGGGGAGTAAAGTCCGGCGGTAAATTATTGAGGAAGGTTTTGGTAACGATACAGTTTTCCATTTCCATCTTCATGCTCATAGGGACTTTGGTGATTTATACTCAAATGCAATTTATCAGGGGAAAAGATTTAGGCTTTGATAAAGAGCAGATGATGCAAATAAACTTTAGAAGTAACTCAGATGCTGAGAAATGGAATGTCCTTAAAAATGAATTAGCTCAAAATGCTAATATAGACGGAACAGCAACTGCAAGCTCTACTCCTGGAAATGGTTACCCTAATAACGTGCTTCAAATCGAAACGGAAGAGGGGCCAATGGACAACATTGCATTTGGTAATTATCGAGTTGACTATGACTTCTTTTCTACCATCGGTGTTGCGGTAGTTCAGGGAAGAAATTTCTCATTGGATTATGCATCTGATTCTTCTCAAGCCGTAATGGTGAACGAGGCTACAGTTAGAAGAATGAACTGGACGAACCCAATTGGTAAAAAGATCAGGGTGACGAGAAATGACTCAATACCTTCCGCTCGTGTCGTAGGTGTTGTAAAAGACTTCCATCAAGAATCACTTTACGATCCAATCACTGCCCTGGTTTTCATTCCAAGTCATATCAATCATTCCGCCATTGTTAAGATCACCGGAGACATTAAACCGACCATTGATTTTATTGAAAATGCCTGGAAAAAAACCTACCCTACCACGGTATTTGAGTATGTATTTGTTGACGAACAGTTCATGGAGCATTACGAAGCGGATCAAATCCGTGGGCAGTTGTTTTTGGGTTTTTCTGTCATGACCATACTGATTGCTTGCTTAGGTCTATTGGGTCTGGCTTCCTATACCGCAGAGCAACGCGCCAAGGAAATTAGCATTAGAAAAGTGCTTGGTGCCAATACACAAGGCCTAATTAATCTTCTGGTCAAAGACTTTGTGATTCTGATTGTCATCGCTGCAATACCCGCGTCCTTCTTTGCCTATTTTTCAATGATGGGTTGGCTGGAAAGTTTCCAATTCCATATAACTCCAGGGTTTACCATATTTTCAACCGTATTGCTGGGTACAATTATTATAACGGTGCTCACTACTGGTTATCATGCGCGTAAAGCCGCCACAGCCAACCCTGCCCAGAAGCTGAGGAGTGAATAGGGAAGCCATAGATCAGGTAATCAGTGAATAACTAAGACAAAAAATGATAAAAACAGCCATATCAACCATAGTATTAGGTCTCGTATCAATTACCGTTTCGTTTGCTCAAAATAACGGGGTAAAAGATGACTCACTAAAGGCATATGAAATGCCGAGAACACAAGTCATTACCATCAATAATTCTGAAACAAAAGCACAAGATGTGCTTTACGTAAAACTGCCAGAAGGATATGCAGAAAACAGCGACATGGTGTACCCTGTGCTGTATTTTACTCACCCGGTGCAGCACATAGAAATACTATCTGCTGCCTCTGAAACGCTGATCGAAGACGTTATTTTAGTCGGGGTTACCTTTCAAAAAGGAATGACATTTCGGACGGTGGACAGCTATATGAATTTTATCCGAAACGATGTGTTTAAGACCATAGAAAACAGTTACCGAGCTGATGCTGATAGACGTACCTATTTTGGATATTCCTCTGGTGCTTTAGTTGGTGCTTACATATTATCGAAACACCCCAATGCCTTTAAAAACTTCATTCTTGGCAGCCCAGCTCTTGGAGGTGACTCCACAGTCACGCAGCAAATTTATGAATTTGGGTCCACGGCTAATGGACAGAAAGAACTGAACGCAAATGTTTTTGTATCCTATGGCGAATCGGAAAAGGAGGTGGACAAGCAGCATTTCGAAGAATTTATTACCCTACTTAAAAACCTCAAGGATGAGAGTTTAACCTTTAAGCATATTGTGGTGGAGGGTGACCATCGAACATCATTTCCGATGACTGCAATCCAGGGCGTCACTTGGTTAGCAGACTTGATAAAAGATAGTGATCCACCAACTACTGAAAGTCCCTATTTTGGACAAAAGCCACCAGGCTTAATTCCAGAAGTTTTTGCTCCAGATATCGTTTCAATTGATGGCAGGTTTGAAGGCGCCATATCGTTCACTCCTGATTTAGATGAACTATATCTAGGAGCGAATGATGAAAATGAGGAAACACACATCTACCATTCAAAGCTCGTTGATACGCAATGGACGCCCCTGGAAAGAATCAATTTTACCAAAGAAGAAGCAGATGAAGAATTACATCCATTCGTTAGCCCGGACGGTGAACGGATCTTTTTCACTGTGCTTGATTCGGGTGCCGGCCCTGAAATTTGGTACGTCAACCGTTTAGTAAATGGCTGGAGCGAGGCTATAAAGCTTGATTCACCCATCAATGATGATCCGGTGTTTTATCCCAATCATGCGAAAAACGGCAACCTCTATTATTTCAATTTGGCAAAAATGAAGACGTATGTTGCCATCAACCAAAACGGTGAATTTCCTGAAGTAGAGGAAGTAGACATTGCATTCGGCAATCACGCGTTCATTTCCCCATCGCAGGACTACCTAGTGATGACCGCCCGAACCAAAGTAGAAGGTAGGACGGATAATGATGTTTTTGTCTGTTTCAAGGAATCAAACGGATCATGGGCAGACGCCATTAACCTGGGAAGTGCGGTCAACTCTGGGTTAAATGAAAAAAGTCCGAGTATCTCTCCGGATGGCAAATATTTGTTTTTTGGCAGAGCCGAACGGGAGGGGAAGATCGGTCTATCAAATATCCATTGGGTGAGCACAGAAATCATTGAGCAAGTGAGACCTACTGATTGATGATCAACCAAAGCATAAAAACCATTTTCACATGAAGGTTACACGACTATTTACATTGATGGGCATTTTATCGCTGCATACGGTCTTTGCCCAGGAATACGATCAAAACGCTTTTGGTGCACGACTTGCTGGTGCATACCTCGGACAAAAGCCACCTGGCTTAACTGCTGAAGTATTTGCCCCTGGCATGGTTTCCACGGAGCTGTATGAGCTTTTCAGTGCCTTTACACCTGACATGAAGGAGTTCTATTTTGTGCGATACGATGAGGACGATAAGCCAAGTATGATCGTCTATAAATATGAGGATAACCAATGGAACGAGTCAATAACTGGCCCCAGAGTGGGAGAGCCCTTTATCTCCAATGATGGTAAGATTATGCACTTGGGAAGGAAGTACATGGAGCGGACGGATACAGGGTGGTCAGAACTCAAAAGTCTTGACTCACCTTTCAAAGACATGCGTATCATGCGCCTGACTACTTCATCAAAAGGCACGTACTATTTTGACGAAGCAAAAGAGGAAATACCGATCCGCTACTCACGATTGGTAAACGGCAAGCGAGAAGCACCGCAAACGTTGAACCTTGATCTGGGAATATTTAATGCCCACCCCTTCATTGCTCCAGATGAGTCTTGGTTGATCTGGGATGACCAAAGAGCAGAAGGCTATGGAAATGCCGATATCTACATCACATACAAACAGCAGGATGGTTCATGGGGACCAGCCATTAACCTGGGCGACAGGATCAACTCAGCTGAATCAGACTCTTATGCCACTATTACGCCTGACGGCAAATACATGCTCTTCAACAGGAAGATAGACGAGAATAATGTAGATATCTACTGGGTGGATGCGAGCTTCATTGAAACATTAAGACCTAAATAGAAAAAGAAAATTGGCAGTCCTTCGCTGAGAGCTGATGATATTCCTGATCTCGTAGATCTAAATGCGAAGGCAGCTAACGAACTGGAGGCCAACGTTTTTATTTCTTATGGATCACTGGAAAAGGAGTCTGGAGGCATTTCCTATGACAGCAGTACGTAGTATTATTTGGTTATCAAACGTAACCAAAGATTAACTACGACGAACTATTAATCATTTTAAAAAATTCATCCCTAATGTTTTTGCTGATTACGACTTTTTCTTCACCAAGCTTAATGGTGTTGCCTTCAATGCTGTCTATGTAATCAATATTCACAATGTGTGATCGATGGACTCTAAAAAAATTGACAGGAAGCATTTGTGCGAGTTTACTCATAGACTGCAAGGACATGATTTTGCGTCCATCCTTTGTAAGAATTTTCACATAAGGCCCATCGCCGTTAATGACAATTATATCCTGAAATGTGACTTTAATGATTTTATTATCTGCCTTGATAAATAGCTTGTCATCTTGTGGCAAAGAGCTTATGCTCGAGCGATGCTCGACTTTTGGATCTTTTAAGGAAATAACTTTAGCGACAGCCTTATAAAATCGGTCGAAATCTATAGGCTTTAATAAATAATCCACCACATCCAGTTCATAGCTCTGAACAGCATATTCAGAGTAGGCGGTGGTGAGAATGGTAGCAGGCCTGTTCGGCAAAATTTTCAGAAAATCAAGTCCGGTAAGATCAGGCATTTGAATGTCGAGAAACAGTATATCTATACTATCCTCTTTAATATGATTGAGTGCCTGAAGTGCAGAACTGCATGTAGCTACCAATTCCAACTCAGGTACTTTACTCACGTATTCCGAGAGAATTTTTCGTGCAATATTTTCATCATCAACAATGAGACACTTCATTTTCATAAGGTCATCTTTAGGTTCAATTGATACACATGATCTTCGCTGATAATATCAATTTCATGTTTCCCAGGATAATTAGCTTCAAGGAGTTTTAAGGAATTAGTGAGTCCTATTCCTTTATGGTCCAATTGAGTTTTCTGAACTTCTTTGATTGTATTTTCAGTTCGAAAATTGAGTTCATTATTTTCTACTTCCAAACTGATTTTGATCCAACCTTGCGGATTGCTCTCCAGGTCGGAGTGTTTGAAACAGTTTTCAATAAAGTTAATTAAGATCATTGGTGCGATCATTTGATCATTCTTTATTCCAGCATGATACAGATCTACATTGATTGGATTTTCATGTTTTAGTAACTGAATACTTAAATAGTGTTCGATCAGCTCCTTTTCTTTCGATAAACGTACCACAGGCTGGTCACAATCATACAGTAAATAGCGAAGCAACTTGGATAGTTTTGAGATCATTTCAGCTGCCCGCTCATCTCTCAGATATGCGAGTCCATAAATGTTATTGAGTGTATTGAAAAGAAAATGTGGGCTAATCTGGCTTTTTAATAATTTCAGTTCAGCCTCTACTTTTTGTGCTTTATGCTCAATTTTTAATAATGCATTCTTATAATAAACCCGAGCCACCCGCATACTGACTCTATAAAATATCCCCAGAAAGACCATCAAAACCCATAAAATTATCCTGACTGATTTAGGAGCGTATTGTTCTTTTACTTGCTCCAATCCGAGGATATCGGTCATAAGAGTATGTGCATAAATACCAATGATGAATAGGACGATACTAGCACTCAGCAATAGACCAATTTTCCGATCTATTTTTCCTTCTCCTGCAAGATATTTTGGGAATAGTTTATATCCGAAGATCCAAATAATAAGAGTGCCAAAAATAACATAAGTGACCAGGTAGTATAGGGTAACTGTTATACTCCTCTCATAAGTAAGTACCAAGCCAATAGCAGCATGCATACCAAACCATAGAAGGTAAGGACCCACCTTGAGAAATCGCTCCGTCTTTGATAATGCCTGACTCATCATTGCAAGAATATACTCAGATTCATATAAAAAATTATCAAATGAATGAAGTGACGATTTTGTCGCATAAATGATTGATTTTCATAATTGAAAGGCTTTAATCGTCGTAATGGTCATTTGGTTCATGAATATTGGCAATTCGTAAATCTTTTTTCATGCTGGCTGATAGTCGAAATAATTTCGCCTAGAAATCAAAACACAACGGCATGAAAAACTTCATCATTCTTTTGGGAATAGCCATATGTATCATATCAAATCACCTTGCCGCTCAAAATAAACAGGATCTGATCATCGGAGTTTGGGATACCCGTGATGCACAAATAGAAATCTATAAAATAGATAATAAGTACAAAGGAATCCCTATTGACTCGAAAGGTGAAAAACATCCCGAAAGACAGATACTTAACCTTGAATACAAAAAAGACAAATGGGTAGGAAAGATATATTCAAGAAAAAGAGACAAAACCCTCGATGTAGCATGTGAGGTGGAAGGAGACAAGTTACTTCTTGAGGTGAGTGCTGGTTTCGTATCCCGAGACCTTGAGTGGACCCGGGCTAAATAATCCAACCTCATTATCTCAGAATGAGGTTTCCAACAAATTTTACCTTGCTATTTAGTATGGTGATCACACTTTTAGTGAGCAGTTCACCTACTATAGGACAGGACCTTCAACTAGGGGGGATCAGCGTCACCAGATTCCCGAGTGCCAAAGTGAAAGACTCACCACTAAACCGGGAAATTGAGGTGAATGAATACAATTTCTTTCTCAACGTTCCCAAGAAGCTTAAAAATGAGAAAACCATTTTAATCAATGGTCTGCAGTACCGACTGGTGACATCATTCGCAGATAATGATATTATGTTAGGTATTGATGGACAAAACCTTCATTTGGTTGGTTACCGATTAACTATTCTACATAAACTCAAGCATGACTGGGCTGCCTTGCTTAATGTCAATCCGGTGCTATCATCTACCTTCAATACCCAAATAGAAGGAGACGATTTTCTATTCAATGGATCCTTACTATTCGTCAAGAAAAAATCTGATCGATTTTCATATGGAGGAGGGGTGGTTTTCACATCCAGATTTGGTGATCCCATTTTGCTTCCTATTCTTCAACTGACTTTCACATCCCAAAAGGGAAAATTTCAAGTGCTCTTGCCACGCAGGATCACCTATGATCATTACTACAAAAGATTTACGATAGGATTAAAAGCGGAGGTCGATGGCTCGTTGTACAATGTCAATTATTCAAGAACAAGTCCGCTTGATGAGTTGCAGCCGGTAAATAAAATAGCCTATACCCGGGTTGTATTCGGGCCTAACATAAGTTATCGGGTAGGAAAGGTAATTCAACTAAAAGCTTCAGGAGGCATAACCGTAGGGCAAAGCATGGAGCTTCAGAGCGAACTGTTTGAGGATGAAAAATATCAAGTTGATAATGGATCATTCTTACAATTTGGAATTTCGATCGTGCCGCCAAAAAAGACAAATGACTTATAAAATGATTAAACACATAATTCTTACAGCAATCATTGCTATACCAAATTTACTCAACGGTCAATCGTTGAGTGACCTTTACAAAAAAGTAAGTCCAAGCGTGGTTGTTATTCAAACTGAAGAAGGGGTAGAAGACTTGGATGGCCATGTTAACTATCAAGGATCTCAAGGATCTGGCGTGCTCATTTCCAGTCAGGGTGAGATTCTCACAGCAGCTCATGTTGTAAACAATGCTGAGCATATTACTGTGATCTTTCATGATGGAAAGAAGTTTCCCGCAAAGGTAGTTCGACTGGCTACCGTAGCTGATGTAGCACTCATTAAACTAGTCTATTTCGAAAATCATTATCCAGCCGCTGAATTGGGGGATTCAGACCTTGTGGATATTGGGGATGATGTATTTGTAATTGGCGCGCCCTTTGGACTGAAGCACTCGCTTTCTCGAGGCATAATCAGCGGAAAAGGCGTAGAAAAGACGCGAATGGAGGGATTTACGTTTGCAGAATTTTTCCAAACAGATGCAGCTATTAATCATGGCAATTCCGGAGGGCCCATGTTCAATATGAATGGAGAGGTTATCGGTCTTGTCAGCTCGATCATTAGCGAGTCCGGTGGTTTTGACGGAATAGGTTTTTCTGCCACGATCAATGTGACTAAACAGTTGGTTATAGACAGTGATAAAAGAAGGTGGACAGGGATCAATGGCGTTCTTGTTGATCGGGAATTGGCCAAATTATTAAATGTTCCCCAACCAGGCGGTATACTCATTCAAAGTGTAGTGCCATTGTCTCCCGCATTCATGGCTGATTTAAAAGGCGGGAATGTGCCATTTAACAACGGTGACGAAGAAATCATTATAGGAGGAGACATCATTTTAGAGGTAAACGATATACCCATTGTTTCCGAGGAAAATATCATCGCGTTTTTTAAATCCATTTTCTTAATGAGCGAAGAGGAGAGAAACACCTTCAAACTAAAAACTTTGAGAGCTGGAAAAATGCAGGAAGTGATGTTGAGATTTCCGACTGAACAGTAGGCTATTGCTACGATCAATTTTATGAACCTTATAACTAAAGAACTTATGAAAAAAATATTCACTTTTTTAGCGATCATTCCTCACTTGCTACTGGCGCAAGAGACGACAGGTCTATGGAAAGATATAAGCTCAACCAGCGCTCGGATCGCAGATATCTGGCAAGAAATACCTTCAACTAAAAAACAACTTAATAAAGATGTACTAAATAGTATTTTAGGAAAAGTCAAGACTCATAGTAAAGCAACTATAACTATTCCTACGCCTGAAGGTTCAGACAGTTATTTTGAAATTATGGAATCGAGTGTACTGGCTCCAAAACTTCAAGCAAAATACCCCAACATTAGAACTTATAAAGGAATCAATGAAAAAGGAGAAAAAATAAGATTAAATATTGGGGTTAATGGATTTCGTGCGACTGTATTTAGTGATGAAGGTGCCTATGGAATAAATCCAGAAAGCACGAATAGCGATATTTATGTTAGTTACCGTTGGGCTGATTATAACCATGTAAATGATGTTACATCAGCATTAGGTTGTAGTGCAGAGGGTAAAACAGAAACTGAAATAGTAGATCAATTATCTGCAAGAACTACATCTGCAGATTTTACACCTAGAAGAACTGGAGATTTTCATACTAAACTTCGTATGGCAATTATTCCAGATTTAAATTATGTTGATCATTTTGGAGGCACGGTTGAGGGAGCATTAACTGGAATTGCCACTACTGTTAATACGGTAAACGAAATTTACGAAAGAGATGCCAGCATTTCATTTGAACTGATTGAAAATCTCGATGAGATCATCTACACTAAAAGAAGTGAATATGAAAATGAAGAGCATTACGAAATCATCAACACTGCTAATATAGATCCTCTGACTGCTTTGTTAAATGAACTTATTGGCGTTGAAAATTATGATATAGGCCATCATTTTTTGAAGGATAGGGCAGGAGGAATTGCGGCGGTATCATCTGTGTGTAAAGATAATGACAAAGCTTTAGGACAAAGTGGTAGTAACAATGGTCCTGAGGGGTATTATTTTGATGTGTCAATATTCGCTCATGAAATAGGGCATCAATTAGGTGCACTTCATACATATGCAGCGAGTTGTGGTCGAAGACATACTCCTGATGATGCATACGAAATAGGAAGTGGTGCTACTATCATGGGCTATGATTTTGGTTGTGCAGGCTACAACTATGCAGTATTTCCAGTTTTGGATTATCTTCATGTCAGGTCTATTGAAAAAGTAATTGGAACTATTGAAAATAATTGCGGTGAATCAATAGCCACTGGAAATATACCGCCAACGGTTAGCATTTCCGAAAGTGGTTTTACCATACCAATTAATACCCCTTTTATTTTGGAAGCAGATGGAAATGATGCAGACGGTGATGCTATAACTTACTGTTGGGAGCAGTACGATAGAGCGACCAAGATAGAAAATGTTAGATATGCTGCGATAGGTGAAGATGGTGAAGTATTTGAAACAGTTGAAGAATATCAAACCTATTCAGAGCAGTATTTAACTGACCTTGAAAACGAGTTTATTGAACAAGGGTTTACTATAGAACAGTATGGCTCTATATTAAGTGGTATTGCTGCTACTCAACAAAACAATATTGAACGATTTTGGGAAGGAGATGGTCCTTTGTTTAGAAGTTTCAACCCAACCGAAAACAATAAAAGATATTTCCCTGAACTTTCAAAAGTTATAGACGGCACAGCTGATAACTTATCTTTTGAAGTGATGCCGCATAAAACACGTGACTTGAATTTCGTTGTTACCGTACGAGATAATAGTATACTAGGAGCAGGTATCGCTAGTGATATCGTATCATTTTCTTCTTCGGATCAGGCAGGTCCTTTTGTGGTGACTACTCAGTTTTCTGATCCATCATATAATGGACTTAGTAATGTAACGCTTCAGTGGGATGTAGCCAATACAGACAAGGCTCCCGTTAATTGTCAAGCGGTCGATATCTTCTATTCTTCTGACGAAGGTGAGAGCTTTGATGTTCTACTTGTGGAGGGTACTCCGAATGATGGTGAAGCAACGATAAAATTGCCAAACCTTGCCACATCAAAAGCACGTATTATGGTAAAAGCTTCAAACAATGTGTTTTTCAATGTCAACGATCGTAATTTCAGAATTAATCCATCAGAAGTAGACAGCCCGGAATCTCCAGCAACATTGGCTGGAACACTAAGTAATATGACCATAGAACTTTCATGGGGTCATAGTGGAGATCTGGAGGATGGATTCATTATTGAAAGAAAATCGGAGACTAATAATGATTTCGAGGAGATCGGTCGTGTACCTCTTAACACAACTGAATACGAAGATGTGACTGCCAATATTAATGAAACCAATGAATACAGAGTAGCCGCTTTTAATGCAACAGGAAACTCAGCCTATTCCAATACTATCTCTATTGAAGCAATACCCCTGGGTTCTTCATTAGACCTGCAGAAAGAACTAGATTTAGTTGTCTACCCCAATCCAACAGGTCACACACTTTATGTAACGGTGCAAAAAGATGTAAAGGTATATTTAACGGATCTTAGCGGTCGAAAAGTCACACCAAAACAACAGGGACGTTATTTCGAATTAGATATGAACGACTTACAAAAAGGTCTGTATCTGTTGCTGGTTCAGTATGATGATCAAGTCATTTCGTATAGCGTTATAAATAACTAAAACTACTTTTTAAGACAAGATGCCGAAAAGAGAGTGTCGCGCAGTGGACGCTCTCTGAGGCTTTTGTTTGAAACTTGAATTATTAGAGCTAGTTGCCTGAAAGGGCAAGCGCTGTGCAATGAAGTACATTATATAGAGGTGTGAACTTAAACAGAAGAGTAAGTTAATCTATGATTATTTCAGTTTTCAAGACTTCTATGGAGGAAAAGGATTTATTAGACATAGAAGTAATGTTTGGTAATATCGATGATATAATTAGGTGGAGTACCGACTTAGAAGATTGCGACAAAATACTTAAAGTAGAGAGTCATAAATATATTGCTGATGAGGTCATTGACTCTCTATCTAAGTATGGGTATTGGGTTGAAGAATTGGAGGATTTTATACCTGCTTAAACCAGAGCTTTATTATACAGCTCTGCGCCAGCCTGCCACCAGGCAGGTTCGGTTCGAGGGCAGGAATTAATAGTTTAGGACCAGACGGACAGCCAAGACCTTTTTATCATTAGCACTTCATTTCTGGTACAAACGAGTAGTCTTTTGACATTTTTGGAAGAGTAGAGGTGGATTGAATGTCAAATTTATACGAACAATTAACCCTGGATTCATACAATAAGTTGAAATTATACTAGTAAATTTTAATAAAAACTTCAATTAGTATAAAATATAATTCTTATATTTACTTCAATTAGTAGTAAATGAAATGAAGAAGACTAAACTAGGGGAGTTTCAAGAGTTGATTTTGCTCACAGTGATTGTCTTACAACATGAAGCTTATGGTAATGAAATTCAACGAGAATTAGAGCAACGTCTCAATGAACGATTAAGCGTAGGAGCTATCCAAACTGCCTTAAAAAGAATGGAAGAAAAGGGCTTCCTCACCTCAGAATGGGGAGAAGCTTCAAAGAAAAGAGGGGGCAAGAGAAAGCGTATCTACTCAGCTACCTCATACGCTCATCAGGTATTGAGTGAATTAAAAGATATCCGTACTCAATTGTGGGACTCTATGCCTAAACTCGGTATTAGTAAAGCTCAATGAGAAATTCAGATAAAATATCACCTCCTGGCTGGCCTGTAAGTATGGTTCGTTGGTTGATTCACCGCGAATTCCTTGAAGAAATTGAAGGAGACCTTGAAGAACGCTTTCGGGATAATGTAGATGCATTTGGTTCTACAAAAGCCAGACTTTTCTACGTTTTTGATACAGTAAAACTGCTGAGGCCCGCCTTGATGAAAAAGGGAAAACATCATCGATCATATAACCAATTTGATATGTTTAAACACAACATCATCATTTCTTTGCGAAATTATAAGCGCTATAAGAGCACATTTCTCATCAACCTCATTGGTCTCACGTGTGGTTTGGCAAGTGCCTTATTGATCTTCTTGTGGGTCAATGACGAATTGAATATGGATCAATTCAACGAAGCGGATAGCTATAGGCATCATCAGGTTTTGGTAAACAGTGATATTCCATCCGGAGTGATTACCAGTGAATTGACACCTACACCGCTACCGGAAGCGATGGAGAAAGAGCTGCCTGAAGTAGCCTACGCTTTTCCTGTGCTGGAACACCCGTATTATCAAGGAGTACTTTCATTTGATAATGAGTATGTAAGGGCGTTTCCCCAGTTTGTAGGTGATGGTTATCTGAATGTATTCGAATGCGATTTCATGGCGGGAGATAAACAACAAGCGTTCGCTGATAAAAACAATATTGTCATTTCTGCAAGGCTTGCAGATGTACTGTTTGGAAACACCAATGATGCCATTGGCAAGACCGTCCAATTTAAAGGACAACATTTTTTTGATGGATCATATATCGTTTCCGGTGTATTTGATAAAAGAACTAATGCATCATTTACCTATGATTTCCTCTTTAGTTTTGATCAATTTTTAGCTGGACGTCCTGAAGTAAATAATTGGACAAATGGTGGAACACAGACACATTTGGTTCTGCATAAGGATGTAGATCTTGTTGCTTTCAATGAGAAAATAAGGGATTTCTTAAAAACAAAACTGAAGCATACAAGGCAAACTTTACTTACTCAACCGTACGCTGACAAATATCTCTATGGTCAATATGAAAGTGGACATCCGGTACCGGGGCGATTGATTTATTTGCGCATATTTTCGCTCATCGCGCTATTCATTCTTCTCATCGCTTGTATCAATTACATGAATTTATCCACGGCACAAGCTTCCAGAAGAATCAAAGAAATAGGGGTGAAGAAAGCCATGGGAGTTCAGCGAAAGGAGTTGATGTATCAATACTTCGGAGAATCAATCATAATCTCTTTTTTGTCGCTGATTATAGCCATAGGAGTGGTCCTTTTGTTGCTATCCTCATTCAATGAGGTCACGGGTAAAGAACTCTCCGCTGTTGATATTTTCAGTTCAGGTATTCCTGTTTTGTCCATTGCGTTCTTCACTGGATTCATTTCAGGAATTTACCCTGGTCTGTATCTTTCAAACTTCAATCCGGTTCCTGCGCTTAAAGGGAAAATACAATCCGGAATGGGAGGTCTCTGGGTGCGTAAAGGTTTGGTCGTGTTTCAATTTACCATTTCTGTGGCCCTCGTTGTTTCGATGGTTGTGATTTATATGCAAATTCAATTTGTTAATAAAGTCAATTTAGGGTACGATCAGGAACAGTTGATTTCATTCCGATTAGAGGGCAAGATGAGCAGTGAATTTGGCACGTTTATGAATGAAGCCAAAAATATACCCGGAATCAAAGAGGTATCCTACATGTGGGGAAACCTGGGGCGCAGGCTAAGTGGTGGTTCCAACGTGCAGTGGAAAGATCAGGATCCCGCAGACAGAAGTGTAGAGTTTCACTTTATAGAAGGAGGGTATGAAATGGCTAAAATGATGGGAGTTGAGTTGATCGAAGGACGTTTTCTTTCCACGGATTTTCCATCCGACAGTTCAGCCATCGTCATCAATGAAACAACTGCAAAATTGATGGGCCATGAAGACCCGCTAGGTCAAAAATTATGGAGAGGAGAGATGCTTACCATAGTCGGAGTAGTGAAGGATTTTCATTTTCAGGGTATGCATGAAAGAATCCAGCCCTTCTACTTTACAATCTCATCCAAGGGTGAAAATTTCATAGTGAAAATTGAATCTGAAAACAGAATAGAAACCATCTCAAGACTGGAAGAATTGTATGCTTCATTTAACCCTGGCTATCCGTTCGATTTCAGGTTCATTGATGACAACTACCAAAAATTATATGAAGAGGAAGAGCGGATTGCTACGTTATCCAAATATTTTTCTTTCATAGCTATTACCATTTCCTGTCTGGGGCTCTTAGCACTGACAGCTTTTCATTCACAAACAAGGTTTAAGGAAATTGCCATTAGAAAAGTCTTGGGATCAAGTAGTCTTCAAATAGCTCAACTTTTGTCCCGTGATTTTATAGCTCTCGTAATTATTGCCATACTGATCGCCTTACCATTAGGATATTACTTGATGAAAATTTGGTTGGATGGTTTCGCTTATCGCATTGCCTTAAGACCGATCTATTTTGTTTTTGCCGGCTTCCTGATACTTTTCGTTGCGTGGGTTACGATCATCTCTCAAACAGCAAAGTCGGCTAAAGTTGATGTTAATGAGGCTTTGAAGGTAGAATGACTTAATAACCAGTTCAGTAGGTCTTCGGCCAACTGGCATTAAATAATAGCCCTGTTATCGGTCTGAGTAGTATCCTGCATTATGACTAGGCGTCCACCGTTAATAATAGCCTTGCCTGCGGCAGGCAGATTGGGTTCAGGGGTGGGATTAATAGTTTAGGGAAGCCCTGTAACATCAATTAAAAACGATTACATCATTTCTTGGTATATATATAAGAGCACTCTTTTGACATTTTTAAGTAGGAAGGCAAGTGGGAATGGCAAATGTGTGCGGGATTATTAGTATAATATGATTACTTAGCAAAACATACCAACGTTGTTTAATAATTAATTAAAGGTAGGTATTTGAAATGAAGACACATTGTTCCACCTTTCAAGACGTCAGCTAAATTTTGGCAATGTGTTATGTAGGTTATTACCGAACGCTTCTATTCCATTTCATACCATAGATTTATTACAATAAGTAGTTTTTTCAAAATCGCTGATATTGATAGAAATAATCGGAGTAGCAGGGAACATTAATTTCAATTCAGTAATAATTTTTTCAGAAAGATTTCTTTTTTGAGAAATAGTTCGTCCTTCCATAATATTAGCGAAAATATGAATAAAATCATCTTTAGTATTTCCGATATTATAATATTCAAAAGCATTAATCCTTACCTTAATATCTCCGCTATCAAAAAGCTCAGTTGATTCTGCTGTATCATATACTTTCTGAATAATTTCTTTAGGGGATTTTATTTTTACGATATTTTCAGAGCAGTCAATTACAAAATGTGGCATGAATTATTTTTTATTCTAAATGTTGTGAAAGATCGAGCTATAAGAAGTCTGGAGAACCATGTTTAGTATATACAATTACTTTCATTAACGTTCCCTGGTTTATTATTCAAAGCAAAATCAATAATATGTTCAACATGTATCTTAGCAGTATCAAAAACAGGAAAATTAAAATCGTCTTGCTCTATGAGTAATGGGATTTCCGTGCAACCTAGCACAATACCTTCAGCACCACGGCTAATTAAATTTTTGGCATATTGAATGAATTTCTTTTTTGAATCTGATGTAATAATTCCTTTGCCCAACTCATTTTTAACAATATGTTGTATCTCCGCTATGTCTTTTTGACTTTCTGGAATGAGTACTTGTATGTCGTATTCATTGAGTTTATCATGGTAGAAATTCATTTCCATAGTAAATTGCGTTCCTAATAATCCGACTTGTTTCAAACCAGATTTCTGGATTTCACATGCTGTTGCTTTAACAATATGAATGATTGGAATATCAATTTCCTTCTGAATGGTATCAGCGAATAAATGCGCAGTATTAGCACATAATACTATGGCGTCAACTCCAGTTCATTCAATCGTTTTACAGGCCTTTAAAATGAGATCAAATGAGTTGACCCATTCTTTCCTTTGGATATCTCCAAAGTTTAAAGAATAGATCACACATTCAGCAGCATCAAATCCGCCTAATTTTTGATTTATTCCTTCATTAATATATTTGTAATAATCTAAGGTAGACGTCCAACTGATGCCTCCTACTAATCCAATTTTTTTCATATATATTGTCTTTAGACACTTTGATAGTACTATATTTTTTCGTAGCTATCAATGGTTAAATCGGAAATTACATCTCCTGAGTGTTTTATGTTCTGGGGTTCAAAGAGCATCATCCAGACTTCTTCCTTTGCAACAGGTCTATGTTCGACTCCTTTAGGAACAACAATCATTTCTCCAGGACCTACTTCTGTTTTTTTGTCTCTAAATTCCATAATCATTGTGCCTTTTATGATAAAAAAAAGCTCCTCCTCCTCTTTGTGATCATGCCAAACAAATTCACCTTTTATTTTTGAGATTTTTACCTGCTGTCCATTTAGTTCAGCTATAACTCTTGGTTTCCAATGATCATTTATCAAATCTAATTTGTCTTGTATGTTGATTGTTTTCATAAGTACTTTTTTAGTGTATTGGGCTGTTGAACGTGCTTATTTTCTTTAAAAGGTCAAAATAAGAAAATATAGGATTAAGCCATTATTAGCCATTATTGCAAACATCGAGAAATGATAAATTCAGTGCAGTTCGTATTATTAATAAGAAGGCTGCTACTTCAATGATCATGAAGAATATGTCATCCATATCTGCTGAAGGTAAAGTGCTAAATAGTATAAGCATAGTGACCACACTAGCAATGATGTTGGCCCACTTGTTTACTCTATCCACAAGAACCCGTGATAGTAGTACCATTATGATGGGTATTTCTGCGAGAAATCCACCAAATAACATGAGCTCCTCGGTGATTTTCACACCGTTAACCACTCCAGTCATCATCTCTTCCAAAAAACCAGGGTGACCAAATTGATGAAGATCTCTAAAGATCATATTGAGCAGGATAAATACCCATAAGGTGGATAGGAGGATTTGCGGGCTTATCTTTTGATTAAAAATCATTTTCTTGAAGTTTGAGTTACTAAAATATTCTGCGAGTTCCTCTTTCTGATGTCCTCTAAACCGTCTCTCAGGAACTTGATCACCATAGGTTCAACTAAAGATCGTGGCATGTTTTTAGGGTCAAATTGCACTGTTGTTACGGCTACAGTGGAACCACTAGGAGTGGGAGAGAAGGTCCATGAACCTCTGAAGGTCTCTACTCTATTTAATTTTTTCGAGGGTTCAATAAATCTTTCATTCCAAGCCTCACGCCATTTGACATCTTTAGCGCCACTGTCATGATTGAAATACACATATCTGACACTCATCTCGGTATCTTTCAATGGATACGGCTCATTATGAACAACATAAGTGACTAGACTGTCCCCGGACTCATGAACTATTTCATACGTTGGATACTTTTTGCTCTTTGAACCTTCAGCTAATTCATGAATGTCTCGCTTAAACCATATGAAACAAGAATCAGGGGTGGATGCCACATTACCTTCAATTTTATATTCAATGAAACTGGTTCCTGCTAATTTTCGGGAATAGGCTTTCCACGAAGGATTGTCACCTTTTTCAACTTTTACAAGCGTCCATCCCTCATTTTCGTCAGTTGATGAGTTAATTCGCTTATAACCTGCGCAGCTAACGAGTAAGGAGGTGACAATAGTCATAAAGCAAATTCGCATTGATACTTTGGCAGGTTTTCTTTTGTTCTGATTTTTTCGTGCGGTCATATCCAACTAATTTTTTTACAAAGTTGGATGGCAGCACATTGCTATGCATTCACTTAAGTTTATAGATGATCATTACACTTAAATAAAGCAAAGGGTAATGTGGAAGTTTACTTTATGGAGGGGTTCTCTTAAGTGCTTACCGAACCATTGGAGTTTCGTTTTTCTTTATGAAAAACACGTTTGCGAATCCTACTCAAAGACTGTGGCTGCATGCCCAGATAACTTGCTATTTGGTGATGAGCAACACGATTGAATAGGGAAGGGCAGGTCTCCATTAAATGCATATAGCGTTCCTCGGGTGAAGAGGTAACAAACTTCGTCCATTCTGCTTTTGCCCTCTTGAGTTCCTCTAAAGCAAATGCGGGCATTACTTCGACGATACGAGGGAGTAGTTCGAGTAGCCTTTTTTCAAAGTTCTTATCACTTATAGTTAGTACACAATCTTCGAGACATTCCAGAAAGTGATTAGAAGGGTCTCCTGTGCCATCATACGTATGAGGAGTGATCTTATCACCCTCAATGAAAAAGCCTGTAGTTTTTTCTTCACCGTTAGTGATGGTATATTCTCTGACACAACCCTCCAGCACAGTAAAGCAGCGCTTTGGAACCTGACCCTGTCTTAGTAATATGGTGCCTTTCTCAGGTTCTTCAATGATAGTTTCTTCAACAATTACGTTTTTTTCCTCCTGTGTTAATATCGTGATCTGGTTAATGAAAGCCCTTACCTTATCTCTAATATCCATCCTTTCTTATTTAGATGTTCCAATCATTCAGAAGGTAGGCAAATAATTCAATTTTTAACTTAAGTGAATGACTTTGATGCTTCGTTGATCAATTTTTGTTCTCTAAAAGAATAAAATGAAAACGATATTAATAAGCTGTATGCTTCTGATTTCAGGGATTGATAATCACACCAAGCCAATAAGAACAACCTTAATGGATTACATTCAATGGACCACTTCAGGTCAGACTCATACTTCTTCTAAAATATTTAGTGATAGTATTGATTTTGCATATCAAGTTGCCCCAGAAAAAATAATTACCGGATCTTTTCCTGATTATAGATCTAAAATAGAAAGTGGTGCAGAGACGATTTCTCGCACAATCAATATTAAAACTATACATGTTACTGACATGACTGCCCAAGCTATTCTTACCGATTGTTCGGCGGAGCACCATTTTTCTCTCATTCATCACTTGAGTTTAGTCAGCGATGGAGATTCATGGAGCATTGAATCAATTCGTATTACCACCGCAGATTAATTTATCGTACTTTGCAGATTCAGAAACAGAATCAATAATTTGAGGGTTTTAACCTCAAAATGGAAGTAAAATCTTTAGAACTTCTTGTTGACGATTATCGATTCAAAGACCAACTTGTAGAGTGCCATTCAGTCGATTTTGTGAGAATGGAAAACTGATAACATGATTAAAAAAATAGGTTTATCACTTCTTATCTGCATGGCTTCAGCTTTGGCAATTATTCTAATTGGCATTTGGTGGCCGTTAGAAAATATTGAACCACCCTCTATACCTAAGTCGATCCTTATTCAATCGGTTAATATCGTCGATGTAGACTCTGGGAAAATACTTTCAGATAGAAGCGTATGGATAAAAGATAACCGAATTGTCAAAATTGATTCGGGAATGGCTACAATAGCTTCAGCAGAATTGACTATTAATGGAAAGGGTAAGTACTTAATCCCCGGGCTGTGGGACATGCATACACACTCAAGTAAACTATCTCCATGGATTCATCATCCGCTTCTTATTGCCAATGGCGTAACATCTATTCGAGATATGTCAGGTCACCTAGGAAGAGATGATTCTTACTGGGCAGGGACGTCTGATCGAACGTATTGGAACAATCAAATGGAACTGGGGAATATTGTTAGTCCAAGGTATCCACTTCATAGTAGCTATCAAATAAATGGCAAGAATTCTGTCCCTGATGGTTATCCTGAATTTTTTAAAATGGAAAGAACAAGTGATGTCCATGAATTACTAAAGTTCTATAGAAAAGAAGGTTCTGATTTTATCAAGGTCTATTCCGAAATTGACCCATTGGTATATAGAGATTTGGCAATGATAGCACCTGAATATGATATATATGTAGCTGGTCATAAGCCATTGGGTGTACCCTTGCATGATGCGGTTATTAATGGCCAAAGGAGCTTTGAACATGCAAGGATATTTCTTTTCGAATGTTATCCATTGGCATCAGACCTTGTAAGCAGTCCTGATCCGGTGAATACATACAGGCAGCATAAACCTAAGATGATAGCCGAGTTTGACACCTTAAAAGCTATTACATTAATGAGATTGATGGCAGAATATCAGGCTCATTGGGTTCCTACGCTCCAGACTTTAAAAAGTAGTGCATTATCAGATGATTCGATTTTTCTAGCCAATGAACATGTAAGGTTTATACCTCGTATGCAAAAGAAACTGTGGTGGAATCCGGATATGAATAATGCTTCTCGCTATAATATGTCCAATGAAGGAAATGGGATAAATAAAAGACTTCTAGAACTTTCAAAATACCTGGTTGGAGTAGCTCAAAAGGAAGGTGTGCCCATCATGGCTGGTACAGACCTCACTGACTCCTATACGTTTCCTGGGATTTCTCTACATGATGAGTTAGAAGAGTTGGTGAATTGTGGTTTATCACCGTTAGAGGCACTTCGGAGTGCAACTATAATACCATCAAAATTTTCAGGCTATACTGATCTCGGAACAGTAGATGAAAACATGTTAGCAGATATCATTTTATTGACTGCCAATCCTTTAAAAGATATAAGTAATACCCAATCAATAGAGGCGGTGATTCTGAATGGCAGCTACTATTCAAATGAATCGCTTAACGAGTTGAAAATGCAATCAGAAGACATAATTTCATCTTGGCATCTTAATGTAAAATATTTATATAAACTGCTATCAAGTCCATTGTTTAGAAAGCAATTAGCTGACTGAATGCTTGAAGAATTGGGTTTGGGGCATAGCCATATTGATGAGGGAACGTCCAGCTTTATTATCGACCTCCATCGATAAGTCCTAAAGTTTGTTTCTTATGTTATATTTCTCAGAATTCTGCCCATAAATCAATGACTTTCCATAATCCTAAATTCCATTACTTTTAAGGGCAAGATTAAAACATTGCACTTTAGGGTTCTGGACTATATCCTAGGAAAGTTCACTGCCCAACCTAGACCTAATGAAAACCATCAAAGCACAACCTGAATCTGAGGGTGATTTAGAAAAAGTATGTCAAAGATGTCTTGAAAAAACACATTTTTCTCATACTCTAAAGCGCAAATTTCATCATCCACGTCTAAAAAACCTTAATAGAATTGAGGTACACAAATCACGTACCCATCAAGGGTTTCTTGAGCGGATCGGGCTATTTTTAGTAGAGCTATACAACGGATGGTTACGCTTTTATAAGAAGGTGCACAATAGAATATTTCCTCGTCGAAATAAAATCTATGGAGATCCCAATCCCGATCATTTGGTGACCGGCCATCTTACGTTTGGTAGTCGGGTGGCTGATGCAGATTCTCCCATTTTCAACATGCATCTGGAACTATGGGCTAGAACTTTCTGGGGAGGCTATAGAAAGCTTAGCCAGGGAAAGTCGAATCGCGAAGGAAAATTCAGCCTTCCTTATGATTTGTTTTACGTCCATAGGTTCTACATCGCAAAGGTTTGGTTAACTGTCTACCAAACTGGCCATGAACATTTTGCGAAAAATGGTCAACATTCGCCTGAATATACCGAGTTCAAACGTGTGCCGATAAGCAAGGGAGATTTGGTTGGCATTGACTATAGCTGTCGTCAGGTTCAACTTTTCTATTGGGAATACCGGAAAGATACGCCCTTACCAAGGGTCGTTATCAAGGATCATGACAAAGATGCACCAGATAAATATTCTCCTGGTTTTAATGAAGCCATTGAAAAAACCTTTGTTCCAATTGAACTGATCAAACTCAAGCACCTGAAGATGATTCGAATGAACCAGGGACTGACATATCAGCAAATAGTAGCCGATTACCCAGAAAATTTAACCGTTTGCATGGAGAAAAAGCTGCCTGGAAGTACAAGGGGAGATGACTGGTTTGGCCAGCGAATGATGAATGGAATGTATGCGTGTGATTTCGATCGTGACCCTAAGAACCCTGATCTTTATTGGGTTCATCATCATTGGGGGTCATATGAAAAGAGGTATCACTATTATGCTATTCCAGATGTTGACATGTGGTTTGAACTCAAGGAAGATGGGCTACCAAAGCCCGTCAAGATTACCCTTACAGGCCCATTAACAGCAGAAGAAAAGAATGAAAAGCAAAAGAGAACTTTTACTCCTGCTGATGGAGAAAAGTGGTTGGCAGCCAAACGGATTTGTCGTGTAAGTGCAGGTCTAAATGCTGAGCTCTCACATCATTTCGCCGGAACCCATATAAATTCAGAACAGTACGCTATTGCATGTTTTAGAAATTTAAGACTGAATCCAATCTCTGGATTGCTTAAATCCTTCTTGCGCTCGGTCGTATTAGTAAACCATACGGCTGACCGTATTTTAGTAGGTAATGGATACATCACCTCAGCCTGTGCCCTTACTCCAAAAGGAATAGATCAGGTAGTGTATAATACAATGGGGACTTTGGATTGGAAAGGCTATCGACCCATGCAACCGATTAGTGAAGCACATACCTATGCCAAAGCTTCTAATCTATTCTGGGATATTGTCTATGACTTTGTCTCCAACTTCATTAATGATCCTGCTAACCGAAAACAAATTTTGGAACATTGGTTTGAAGTTTATTGCTTCTCCGAAGATTTAGTTAATCATAGTGTGCCATTCTTCCTTTGCAATTACCTGCAAAATGCTTTGCTTGATGGCAAAGGAAAGCTAAAAAGTAGGGGTGCCTCGGACTGGTACAACCAAGATCATAGGATGGATTTGAATGACGATAGACCAGAAGTTGACGGAATCAAGAAAGCCGTTTCAAGAATTACTGATAAATCCGAGGGTCATGAAGTGACTGATGAAGACCTAGACCTGCTCAAACAAGCATGTACTTATATGATTTACCAGGCCACTTTCGGACATACCTGGTCCAACTCGAAACAGTACGATGATATTGGAGAAGTACTCTACTGTAGCCTGGGGGTTCGGTTCGGAGATGGAACGGATGGTGTGATGGGTCCAGAGTCAGATTATTCTATAGCTCCAGACCTTACACGTTCAACGCAAATGATGTGGTGGAGTAATATGCTATCGCATACCGGATATGGATTTATCATTGCCGATGAAGACAAGGATGTTCCCCCTGATTTGAGAAAAAGGCTAGAAGAACAGCGACAAGCGTTTGCCGATCTCGATTTAGATATAGACATTATCCAATCCCGAACCAATATTTGAAGCTAGAAGAGATGAAACCAAACCGAACACCAATTTTCAAATCACTTGGTACTTCCGTTCATCGGTTCTTTGGGATAATGTTCCTTTGGATCTACACCAAGGCATTTACATGGGCATTAACCATCTTTGGTAGCATCCTAGCGCGAACAAAGATGTCCCATAATAATGGGATTGCTGCGGTCGGGTCCATACGATTTGTCGATAACCCGGGCTTCCCTTTGCATCCGTTTTTTGAGCCTGGAAAAACGCTTCCATGTCGGGTAAGACATGCTGCCGCATCTTTTATGGATGATGCCATGCGTGTGGTTAGAAGTATGTCCATAAAGATGGCAGATACGTCCAAAAAAAGCCCTATGGATATCGAGTTGAATACAGGTGAAACAGCCCTTTTCTGGTCGATTGCAAGCTTCTTTCGGTTTGCCAAATACAAGAAGACCCGATTTGGGATGCAGTATGAGGACTATTATCGAAAATATCCAACGGGGGTTGAAGGTGCGCATGTAGGAATGAGAAGAGATCCAACCTCATTTTCTAACCTAAGATATCATACGCAAACACCTTTTTTATATAAAGCCGAAGACAATGTACTACGCTACATCAAGTATCGTACGATTCCAGCTGAAGATGTACCTGAATCAGGTCTATTGGATGCATACGATATGATGATTCCTACGGAGAATCAGCGCATTTTGCCAGGAGAGACACTTGTTAGAAATTACCTTAAGGAAGAATATGTGGAAAGGCTCAGGACTGGCCCAATAAAATATAAACTTCAAGTTCAGCTTCATGAAGCGTCTGATGACGATGATGCAGAAATTTTTAACTGCTGCAAAAAATGGGATGAAGCATCTCATCCTTGGATGGATCTAGCAGAGATCACTATGAATAAGCCCCTTGATTGGGCTGAAAGCACCCGGATGATCTTTACGATGAAGAACCTGCCTAAAGGTCTTGGTATCATTCCATCATATTCCATTTATGATTATAATTCATTAAATTTTCTGCGTAGACACTCAGATTTGGCGAGAAACGCGCGCGTGTGGGCTATAAAGCTATTTGGGATGCCTCCGGAGATTCCTGATAATGATGTACGGAATTCTAATTCCAGTTAACTAAATGATGAAAGAGGAACTACTGTACGAAAGTAAAAGCTCTAAGGTCTTTCTAACAGATGACAAAGGCCTGAAAACCCGGGTTATTACGAAGATTCTTAATCAGGAGTTCCCTTCTCCAGAGATTATCAATAAATTTTATAACGAATTTGATCTCACACATAAGCTATCAATAGAAGGAGTACGTCGAAGCTTTGAGCGACGAAAGGTGAACAATCGTCACGCGATTGTGCTGCAATATATTCCGGGCAAAACCATCAGGGAAAGAGTGGATGGAGAGGTGTTCAGTATTCCTGATTTTCTCAAATATGCTATTGAAATAGCGAGAATCTTATCCGAGGTACACGACGCTAAAATCATCCATAAAGATATCAATAGCCACAACCTCATTATTGACGAAGAAAGTGGAAAGGCGCATCTTCTTGACTTTGGTATTTCTACAAAACTGAACCTTAAAGAACAAAACCTTGAGAACCCGGAAAAGTTGGAAGGTTCACTCATGTACATTTCTCCAGAGCAGACCGGCAGAATGAATCGCAAGGTTGACTACCGTACCGATCTGTATTCTCTGGGCATTACTTTTTACGAAATGCTGACGGGGAAATTGCCGTTTCAATACATAGATGCCATGGAAATGGTACACGCACACATCGCCAGCCAGCCTCCTTCCATTTCATCCCATAGAGAAGATATTCCTGAAGTGCTACAGCTGATCGTTGACAAGTTAGTGGCTAAAAATGCAGAGGATCGTTACCAGTCAGCTAGAGGGCTGATGAAGGATCTGGATCAGTGTTTGAAAACCTGGAATGAGGCAGGAGGTATTCAAGATTTTGAGTTGTGCCAGCATGATTTTTCAGGAGATTTTCAGCTACCTCAGAAACTCTACGGAAGGGAAAAAGAACTAACCCTTTTAATGGATGCTTTTAGTCGGGTATCTGAGGGCGAGTTAGAGACGGTGCTAGTGGGAGGATACTCAGGTACGGGTAAATCCGTATTGGTACATGAGACGCATCGTCCAATCACGACTAAAAGGGGCTACTTTATCGAGGGTAAATTTGACCAGTTTCAACGATCGAAACCATACTTTGCTTTTGTGCAGGCGTTTACCAGTTTCGTTTCCATATTACTTACAGAAAATAAAACCCGCCTGGAACCTCTAAGACAGCAAATCAAAAATGCTGTTGGTGACGAAGGCAAAGTACTGGTAGAACTGATCCCAAATCTAGAGCTTTTGATAGGACCGCAACCCAGCATCCCCAAGCTGGGCGGTTTAGAATCGCAAAACCGATTGAATTATTTGTTCAGCTCCTTTATTAAGGCCATATCCACTGCTGATCATCCCGTCGTTTTTTTCATCGATGATTTACAATGGGCAGACAGTGCTTCTTTGTCTTTGTTGAATGCACTGATGTCCAACAAGGAACTTAGCTATTTGATGTGTATTTGTGCCTATCGTGACAATGAGGTGAGTCCGGATCATCCTTTTATGATTACGGTGAAAGATATTCGCGAAAAAGGAGGGAAGATCAGTGAAATAAACATAGGGAATCTGAGAAAATCAAATGTTCAACAACTGATTTCCGATGCTACGGATCTTCCTCTTGATTCAACCGTTTCTCTTTCAGACCTGGTCTTTGAAAAGACCCATGGTAATGCATTTTTCGTCACTCAATTCCTTAAGAAACTCGCAGAAGAATCACTATTGTATTTTGATCAACAGGAAAGGAAGTGGAAATGGGACATACAACAGATCAATGACCACAATATCACGGATAATGTAGTCGAATTGCTAGCAGGAAAGATTGTCTTTCTACCAGAAGAAACTCAGGAATTTTTAAAGGTCGCCGCGTGTATCGGCAACAAATTTGATGTAGAGACACTTAAAGCAAGTCGTGGTGAAAATGCTGACTCAAAGATTTCCTACGAAGAGATTGATCCTGCGATAGAAGCGTTACAAACGGCACTTGCAGAAGGATATATTACGCCAACAGAGCATGAATTTCGCTTCATTCATGACCGGATACAACAGGCCGTTTATTCATTAATACCAGATAAAGATAAAAGTGCTTTTCACTACAGAATTGGATCCCTTTTATGGAAAAAAGCATCTACAGAACAGCTGGAAAGCCAACTTTTTGAGATTGTTAATCAACTGAATCAAGGACTAGAGTTGATTGATTTCGACGAAGAAAAGGAATTGATTGCAGATTTGAATCTTCGTGCAGGGTTAAAAGCCAGAGATTCCTCCGCCTTTCAGCCATCCTTTAAGTATTTTGAGACGGGTATTGGATTATTAAAATCTAATCACTGGGAGTCTCAATATGAGCTTAGCCTTGGGCTCTACACAGAAGCTGCCGAGTCAGCCTACAATATGGGAGAATTCGAGCCCATGGAAGAGAAATTGAACGCTGTATTGGACAACAGGAAAGAGCTCATGGATGGGGTTCGGCCCTATTCCATACGGATCAATGCTTTGAAGGCCCAAAATAAACTCCAGGAGGCTATTGATACCGGTCTGGAAGTGCTGGAACAACTGGGAGTGAAATTCCCTAAAAAAGGACCTCTTCCACTGGTCATGGTTGATTTGGTCAGAACCAAGGTGAAGCTGATGGGAAAGAGGCATGAGCACATCTTAGGAACGAAAGAGATGACCAATCCCTACAAAGCAGCTGCTCTTAGAATTCTCAATGACATTGCTTCACCTGTTTATTGGGCCAGGCCGGCCATTCTGCCTTTCATCATTTTCCGGATGGTCAGGCTTTCATTAAAATATGGCGTGACGGAGATATCAGCTTTCGGTTTTGCAACCTACGGATTACTCATGTGCGGAGTATTGGGAGATATGAGTGGAGGGTACCGTTTTGGTCAGATCGGGTTGGCTTTACTGGAACGATTTGAAGCTAAGAGGTGGCTATCGCAGATTTACACACCTATCTATGCATTGATCAATCATTGGAGTGAACATGTTCATCAATCGCTCGAACCTTTCTTATATTCTTATAAAGTAGGTTTTGAAACAGGTGCCATCGAGTATGCATGTATTAATGTCAATATTTATTGCAATCACATCTACCTGGGAGGCAAGCCGCTCGCTAATTCTGAAAAAGAAATGAGGCTATTTAGCGAGCAGATGTTGAAATACAAGCAGAAGACTAATTACCATTACAACGAAATATACCGACAGGCTGCACTCAATCTTCTTGATCGTTCTAAAAACCCAACAGTACTATCAGGAGAAGCCTACAATGAGGTAGAGATGGCACCTATTCATGAATCAGAGAAAGATCGTGCTGCTACGTTCCTGATACATATCAACAATTTGATGCTTAACTATCTTTTTCATGACTATGATAAAGCGCTGGAGCATGCAAAGCTTACAAGACCTTTATTGGATGCGGTTTTGGCAAAATATGATGTGGCAATCTTCTGGTTTTATGAAGGCTTAGTAAGCTTGGCTGTAGCACGAGAGGTGAGTGGTAAAAAAAGGAGTTCATTGATTCGCCGGGCGAAGAAAAATATTGCACAATTCAGAAAATGGGCGAAATTCAACCCTGTTAGCCACCAACATAAATTGGATTTACTCCTTGCGGAGATGGCTTCATTAAAAGGAAGCGATGACAAGGCCCGTAAGCATTTTGATCTGGCCATAAAGGGAGCGGAGAGTGGTGAGTTTCTCAATGAGGAAGCCCTTTCATTAGAAAGAGCTGGGTTTTACTACTTATCCACTGGCCAAGATTTCATGGCGGAAAATTACCTGCGCAAAGCCTATCAGACCTATAAGGAATGGGGTGCTATTGCCAAGATGCAGGACTTGAAAAAACGTTTCCCTAAAATTTTGATAGGTTTTGAAAAAGAGGGTTCGATCGCTACTACTAAAACATCAAAGAGTAGTGGTAATTATACAGAGAGTTCTTCACTAGACCTGGAATCTTTAATGAAAGCTGCTCAAGCGATTTCAGGAGAAGTGGTATTGGAGCAATTATTGAAAACCCTTTTAAGCATCAGCATGGAAAATGCGGGCGCGGAATCCGGTTGCATCTTGCTTAAGATGGGAGACCAGTGGTTCATCAGGAGTTCAAAATTTACTAATAGAGAATTTCAGTCTGACAATGATAAGATCATCCCTCTTCATGAAAATAAAAGAGTTCCGGAAAGCTTGGTGCAATACATTCAAAACACGAATCAAAGCCTGGTTTTGGATGACATTTCTGAGGACCCGAGATTCATTTCAGATCCTGCAGTTAAGGAAAACAAGCTAAAATCGGTCTTATGCCTTCCAATGCTCAATAAAGGAAATCCGGAAGGAATTCTTTACCTGGAGAATAATTTACAGGAATCTGTTTTCACAGAAAATCGAGTACGTTTTCTTGAATTACTATCTGGGCAAATCGCCGTGTCAATGGAGAATGCCTACTTATATGAAAATTTGGAAAATAGAATCGAGGAAAGAACATCTGAATTAAAAACATCATTAGAAGATTTAAAGTCCACCCAAGAGGAGCTTAGAAAAGAACACGACAAGCTGGATGTTGCTAATAAGACAAAAACAAAGTTTTTTTCGATCATCTCGCATGATCTCAGAGGCCCAATAGCCAATTTAATGGGCTTAAATGAATTGATTAAATATCATTTAATTGAAACCTACGATGTAAAAGATGATAAGCAATTAGATAAAATATCTGGATACGTTAAGGATTCAACCGATCAGGTGGTCTCTCTCCTTGATAACTTATTAAGCTGGGCCTCAAAAGAGGAAGGGGTTATGCCTTTCAACCCTGCATTGCTCAATGTAAAAGCATGCCTCGATGAGAACATATCATTAATGATGCCTCAAGCTCAATCAAAGTCTATCGCCTTGCAGGTACAATGTGATGAATCCATAGAAGCCTATTTAGATAAGAATAGTTTCATGACCATTTTAAGAAACTTATCTAGTAATGCTATCAAATTCACAACTGAAAATGGGAGTGTGAATTTTTCTGCAGAGGTTGAAAGAAAAGAACTTGTACTCACAGTCTCAGACACAGGGGTAGGAATAGAAAAAGATGAAATGGCTAAGATTTTCGAACTAAGAGATGATAAAGTAAGACCAGGGACGAAAGGTGAAAAAGGCACAGGATTAGGCTTGAATTTAGTTTATGATTTCGTGAAGGTTAATGAAGGAAATATCACAGTAGAGAGTGAAGTAGGAAAAGGTACTGTTTTCAAGATGAATTTTCCATTGAGTTAACCCCGTGCTTCATCACTTTAATTCTTAGTACCCACAAACATTTTTTTGTCATTTTGGACTGCAGATAAGGCATTGTTAATAACAAATGCTTGAATGCATTTACCTTGCGACTTCTAAGTAATTGCCAATACCTATTTTCTAACTATTTTCACACAATGAGTTACGACATTTCCTATTCTACCAAAAATGCCAAACTGTATGCTAAGCGCTATGGAAACACAGATATGTGGGAGGAGGCGCTAGAAGAAAGCATTCCTTACTACCATGTTTCCGGATTGGATGAACCATATCTCCCAGTGATACTGAACGAGGATCCTGAAAATGTGAATTTTCTACATTGGCCGTTTATGCCATTTGAGTTTGCCCCGAAGATCAATGGCAAGCCGATGAAAACCCTTCATGCAAGAAATGATAGAATTTTTACAGAGAAAAGTATTTATCGAGGTGCTGCAGAATCCAGAAGATGCCTGGTGATGCTGGATGGTTTTTTTGATCATTATCAGAAAGATGATCAGACATTCCCCTACTATATCCAGATGAAAACCAAAGAACCTTTTATGGTTGCCGGATTGTGGCAAACATTTACCAATCCATTGGACGAAGTTGAAACCAACACAGTAACATTGATCACTGGGCCAGCAAATAAGGAAGTGGCCTGGATCCGTAATGAAACACCTTACACACCTGAATCCAGGATGATGTTTATCGTGGATAAAAAAGACGATGAAACCTGGCTGCATGGAAGTTCAGAGGAAGCCAAAGCCTTGATCAAACCATTTCCGGACGGACAGCTCGACTATTACCCATGTCAGCCACTTAAGACAGTCAAGAGGTTGCATCGGTTTTATTTAGGAAATGTACCCTCTTTGCTTGAGAAAAAACGCTACAAGGAATTGGACTAATTCAACGAGGCAGGTAATGTCCTGCGCTATTTTAAGATGGCCCTGCCTGCCGCAGGCAGGTTGGGTTCTGGGTAGGGATTAATAAGTTGGCGGAGGGTTTAGTGCTTGGATATAGTCATATCAATTTAGTGTGGGAGTGGAGCACTCTTTTACTCATACGCGCAAGCATACCGCAGAATCCTTCGTGAATCTCACTATGTTCGATTTGACATTTTTGGCAGGAGGGAGAGAATGGCAAATGTGCGGTTATCTTGAAAAGCCTTTGTATGAATTTTTCTTTAGGTTTTCAATATCAGCTAAATCTTTCTCCATTTGCTAATAGGACTGAATGCTAGGAAGCTACTTTCTTGATCTTACTAAGTGATTGAGTCGCCCTTTTTTGACGTAGTTTCTCCTTTTGAGTTAGAGGTCTCTCTACTCGGTCATTCTTTAATAGCTTAGCGTAAGCTCTAATGCAAGAATGTAGTCATACAAATTTATTGTAGGAGTGGAGCACTCTTTTGAAGCTTTGGTAGAGTGGGGGAATAAGGGGGCTGAAAAAAGTGTGCGAGCTAGGATTCTAATTCAGGATTGAGAAATGATGTTTATTTAAGTGCCTGAATTATAGTCTAAGATCTATTTTGGTTACACTAGTTCTGATACTCTATTTTAAGAATTTTCCACACAAAATCACCCATTTTGGTTTTAACTATAGCTTCATCTCCAACAGTTTTATCAAGAAGGGCTTTAGCCATTGGGGAGTCCATAGATATATAATCTTTATTACCGATGAGTTCTTCGTAACCTACAATTCGAAATCGGTTTTGAAGACCTTTCTCTTCGTTTTTAATTTCTACCCATGCACCAAACATAACTTTGCCTTCTTGGCTAGGGTGGTAATTAATCACTTTTAAGTCGTCAACACACTTACACAGATATCGAATGCGATTATCAATTTCTCGAAGACGTTTTTTGTTGTAATGGTAATCGGCATTTTCTGAACGATCTCCCAAACTTGCAGCCCATGAAACCTTAGCGGTAACGTCTGGACGTTCAACTCGGCTAAGGTGATCATGTTCATCCCTTAATTTTTGTAAGCCTTCGGCAGTAATCATTTGCGAGCGTTTGATTTTTGGTAGAGTTGATTCTGGGATTTTTCGCCTCATAAGTAGATCTTATTTTGAAAACTTTCGCAAAATAATATAATGAATATCATTATATAATCTAAATGTTTGAAATACATCAAACAGCTTCAAAAGCACATTATCTTATTTTGTTACCGAAACGTCGGACCGATAATGGCCTGCGTTATGTTAAGATAGCTTCGGTTCTGGGCAGGACATTAAATAGTTAGGGTTTGGCCTTTTCGTCCTTTTATGCACTCACCTTATTTCTTGGTAGACACGAGCACTCTTTTGTCATTTTTGGTAGGAGGGGAGGTTGTGGGAATGACAAATGTGTGCGGAAGACCAGGATCAATTCTCAATTAAGACATCATCAAAATTTGATTCATTTACATTAGGGTATATTTCTCTTCTTAATACAAAATTTTCATTCGTATAATGGTTAATAGCTTGCATCAACAAAAAAACATCTCCTTGTTTGATAATATCTGTAGCTACTGTGTCAGTTCTATTAGTTTGTTCCAAATCCCAAACCAAAGTATTTTCATCACCCTCACAATCTAGGTTGTTGATTGTGAGATTATTCTCATTTAGAAGACCAGTTAGATTGAATGAGAAGAATGCTATATCATCAGGATCTATTGTATAAACTTTCCTTTTACTACCAATACGTTTAAAGTGTTCGCCAACATGGAAATAACCCAAATTATAAATTGAGTCAGAAGGCATATTAGTACTAGATATTTCCTTGCTTATTAAAAATGGATGGTTATTTATTAGAAATGGAGGATTATTAGATGTTTCACAATCAAAGACTTGAACATAAAACGCCTGAAGCTTTAGGGGAACTCTATTCTGGTTTTTAATCCTAATGTTGTAAACCAACTTGTCTTCACCATTAGCAGAGTTGTCAAATTCTAAACTACGAGATGTTCGACCAAGTATAGGTGTTGGTTCTTTTTCAATTGATAGAAGTGGCCTTAACCATTTCTTTTTTTTTTATAAAATTGAAAATCTAGTCTTTGTTTACTGAACTCAAGTATTCCTTTGTGATATTCTCCTTTTATTGGTTCTGAAACATTAGGATCATCAATAATTGACTTGTACAGACATATAATTTGACGAAAAGCAAGCTCTTGTTCCCAAAATTCGTCGGACACAGTAGAGCTGATCTCTACGTTTTGATTCAAAGTTTGAGAAAGTTTGGATGCAAACTCGACTTTTGCATTAAGATCTTCAAGGCTCTTTATTTTGGTTAGGTCAATAGATGCAGCTGCCGAAAAATCTTTAATCAACTCGGAAGCAGCCTTAGCATCATTTTTATACTCCTTTCCAACTAATTTTGGCACATCATTACAATTGTCCTGTACTGGGCCATTTATTGAAGGATTTGATGTCCTTTTGCAAGCCATTCCAATCAACAGTAATAGTACAAATAGTATTTTTTGATTCATGATAAAGGGTTAGTCTACTAGATACTTATGTAGATGAGATAGATTAATTGTATAGAAGTTAACTAAATAAGGTTCATTATTTAAATTCAACGGAAGTAATTACAGGGAATTATTACATATTTCTAACAAAATCTAAGAAAAATACTAAAATACGATTTAATTGTCCTTTGCCTTGAGGAATCACCATACCGCGGTGAGGGATGTAGGCCAGGAGGGGAGGGAGATGTGTGTGGAAGATTGGGTGGATTATATTATTAATAGATCAAAAAGGAAGAACTTGAAGTATGGATCTAATAGTTGACAGTGAATTCAACGTTGAAGGGGATAGATATATAAACTTCGATGAAAATCTATTTTTGGAATTGGACAAGATTTGTAAGGTTTTAAAGAAACAGATATCCACTGATAGCAAGAGGATTCTTGTTTCAGAACTAAGGCAAGAAAAGATGTCAAGACCTTATGTGCGTGAAAGGTTAAAAAGCATTACTGATTTAGAATTTAACAGCTATCTAGGCAATGCAAGGAAGCCAGTCAATAATGATTATTCAGGGATATATTTATTTGGTTCTTGTGAAGAAAATATGATAATACCCGTTTATGTTGGTATTTCAAGAAATATTGTTCGAAGACTTGGAAAGCATTTTTGGGCTACAGGAAGCAATTCTGCCTCATGGATGTACAGGATTGCAAAAAAATACAATCAAGCAAATAGGGAGAACCACAAGTCTCATATCGAGAAATTACAGGAAGACTTGACTGGGAGAATTTATGTAACCATCTACCCACTTGCAGAGCCATACAAATTACATATTGCAGAAGCGTATATAGCAAGTAAGCTTAAAACCTATTGGAATACCTTCAAAACTCATTGATCAATTCGAGCACTCTTAGTCATTTTGGGGTGTGCGTTGATTTGTGGGAATGACAAAGTGTGCGCTTCAGATAACCAACAATTTTCATCTACAAGCAGAGACGTAGCACTCTTTTGACACTTCTTCCGAGGGAGGAATACTTTACCGAACTGAGGGATGAAGGCTTTAGAGATGGAAAGTGACAAATGTGTGCGGAATACTAAAATAAATTAAACAATTGTGGTCGCGTTAGGGATCGAAGCAAAGTACCATGTACTGCGTAGAGCCCGACCCGCAGGGTAACGTCCAATCATCTTTTTTGAGAAAGCAGTTTTATAGCTATGAGAAGAATATTTCACAAAGACCTACAACTAAAATAGAATATCTGGCAAAAGGTCTTTTAGAATCTAGACCAAGCCAAATTAAATTTTGTTAGTAAGAAAGGTTAGGTTTTTTTTAAACCAGACGGACAAGCATCGCCCGCCTAAAAGAGTCGCAAGCGAGGCAATAATTTCGGATGATATGGATGTTAGGAATTCCACTTAGAGTTTAAAGTTACAAAATATTCCCCTATTGGTTCGCCTCTTATAAATAAACACATCTATAATCCTTCTTGAAATAAATATATAAATCCTACATTTATATTTCGAAAATCGAAAGAATGATGACCCGATTAGGAGAATATCTTACGAAGAAGTCTGTTAACAGAGCAATGGTATCTAGGCGTACTGGAATTAGTCAGTCTCGTTTGAGTCAACTGAGTTCAAACGAAGGAACTCAACTGCGCGCGGATGAACTTTTTCTAATAGCCTTGGCTATTGACATAGACCCAGGAGAAATGTTCAGAGACATCTTCCGAAATTTAAAATTGGAAAACGACTGATTGTATGGGAGAACAAGAGATAAGACAATTGTTGACCAAGACGATTTCAGAAGAGCCAAATAATTACTCAAAGGTTATTGAACTATCATCGTTACTCGCCCAGTTCGACAAGGATAATGTTCGCTTTTCTGTGGACGCAGGAGTAATTGACAGGCTAGGCAGAGAACTTGTTGGAAAGAAAGAAACCGCAGTATCAGAGTTAGTAAAAAATGCATACGATGCAGATGCCAAACAAGTAAAGCTCACTTTTATCAATTCTGACAATGAAGGCGGCACGCTAGAAATTACGGATGATGGCATTGGAATGTCGAGAGAAGAATTGATCAATGGTTTCATGAAAATTTCTTCTACCGACAAAGTGCATAATCCAACATCACCAACTTATAAGAGGAATAGGGCAGGACGTAAGGGTATTGGAAGATTTGCTGTTCAGAGACTTGGTAAAAAATTGACAATAATATCACAAAGCGCAAATTCTGAAAGTGCAGTCAAAATAACCATCGACTGGAGTAGGTATAAAGGAGACCAAGATCTTTTAACTATTAATAATCACATAGAAGATTTACCAAAAATTCAAAAGCCTGGTACAACTTTAGTTATTGAAGGCTTAAGAGACAAGTGGACTACTGCTAGTATTGAACGTGTTTACAGATATGTCTCGGGTTTAATACAGCCTTTTCCTTTATCTAAGGAAAGAATACAGGATGAAGAAAAAAGAAATACTTCAACTAGTGATCCAGGTTTTAAAGCAAACTTGTTTAAAATAGAACAGGACAATATCATTCCGATTGCTGACGAACAAAGTATGATTTATGATTATGCTATTGCAGAATTTGAAGGTTATGTCGATAATGAAGGTTACAGTTTCCTATCAATAAAAAGTAAACGACTTGGAATTGATGATTTAGTTGAGCTTGGTGCTTCAAAGGATAAACCTAATTCTGCTTACGCACACTTAAAAAAAGTAAACTTCAAAGCATATTATTTTCTTTACACAACAGAATATATTCCATCACAACAACGTGCGAGATTGATTGAATTAGCACAGCATTCTGGTGGAATCAGGTTATATAGAAATGGGTTTCGGGTTTCTCCATATGGTGAATTTGGAGATGATTGGTTGGAGTTAGATGAATCCGTTAAAAAAAGAACCTTTCTCCCACAGCATAGTAATTCAAATTTCTTTGGATTTGTCGAGGTGCATGATCCCGATGGCAATCAATTTCAAGAAACTTCAAGCAGGGAGGGCTTATTAGATACTAATAGCTTTAGTGAACTACTAAATTTCGCATATCGAGGATTAACTACTGGAATTGTGAGGATAGCCAGTGCCAGAGATATTAAAGTAACTACAAATCAGAAGGACTGGGAACGGAAATATGAAAAGCCAGTAAAGAAACTTAAAGAGCTTAAGGATGAACTAGAAAAAGAAAGTGAGGCTAAAACAATTGATTCTTATTCAACCAAAAGCAAGGATGAAATTACGCATGAATTGATTGATAGGACGGATAAGATAAAAAGAACAGTAGAGGCAATTGACCAAGTTATTATTGAGCAAGAATTAGAGGATAGCTTGCAATTCAAAGAAACAGCTATACTTCGTGTGTTGGCCAGTTTAGGGTTATCAATTGGAATATTTACACATGAGATTAGACATTATTTGGCAACTATTCATGCTTCCACAAAACTCCTTTCAAAGAAATTTCCTGATGACGAGGCTTATCAAGAAAAAATTCAAAGATTGTATGATAATGTCAAGATACTTAGGACCTACACTTCATATTTCGATAAGGCAATTTCTGAGAATATAACCAGAGAGCTAATTCCACAAGAGATACCGGTACTTGTTCATAGGTTTTTCAAAGTCATCTCTCTAGATACTGGGATTAACAAAACTGAAATCCTCCCTCTTGAAGTACAAGGTTCTGATTTGTATACGATACCAATGCACTCATCGGAGTGGGCGACCATATTATACAATCTTTATACAAATTCCTTAAAAGCCATAAAACGTGCTGAAACTAAAAAAGGAAAAATTATGATAAGGGTCGGCAGACAGGATGAGAAGATATATCTCGAATTTCATGATAATGGAGATGGTATTTCATCAGAAAATCACCACAAAATTTTTGATGCATTTTTTACAACATCTACAGCTGCAGCCCACTTTGCCGATGAGCAAGATGATGTTCTTGGTACGGGGCTTGGGCTCAAAATAGTTAAGGATATTTTGGATGCGTACAATGGAGATATTTATGTGTCAGATCCTGATGAAGGTTTTAGCACTTGTATCAGAATCGAAATACCAGAGGCTACTGACAATGATTTAGAAGACATATAGTTATGAAATATCTTTATTTAGACGATGAACAAGAACAACAAACACGAGATTTTGTAGAACTATTGGAACATGAGGTTGAAGGGTTAGAAATTATTCCCGACACACCAAAATCTTTTGGAGATGAAATTAAACGGTTAAAAAAGGGTGATTATGATGGATTGATATTGGATTTGAGATTGGACGAAAAGTCAGAAGCAGAGTATCGTGCTTTTACATTGGCGCAAGAATTAAGAACAAGAGCGACTGAAGGTAAAATGAACGATATACCAATGGTTCTCGTATCGACTGATCCAAAACTCAAGAAATCCTATATAAAGGATTCAACAGGACATGACCTTTTTGATAGGAAATATTTAAAAGGTGAGGGTCTTGTTGATCAATCTGCTGAAGTTGCGAAAGAGCTAGTTTCGTTAGCAAAAGGATATGGACTCATTAATGAAATAAAGACGAAAAAGGGAGGAGCAGGAGCACAGTTACAAAGATTTTTTTTACTTAGTGATGAAGGAAATAACAAGTTAGATGTCAGGCTGAAGAATCACTTTGGTGAGGTAGAAGGTCGGATGCCAACTCATGAGTACGCAAGGTTTATAATGACAGAGTTAATTGAAACAAATGGCCCACTTGTGGATGTAGGTGTTCTTGCAGCAAGGTTGGGAGTTGATATGAACTCAAATGGATTTGACGCTTTAAAAATAAAGTTTGAGAAATTCAAGTACAAAGGGCCATTTGGAGATAAATGGGAAAGATGGTGGTGGCATCTAATCGAATCATGGTGGAATGAAAAAACTAAAAGTAATCTACCATTTCTAGAAGCTTCAGAAAGGGTAGAGATTTTGGAAAGGATTACAAAAGTAGAAGACTTATCTGTTGCTCAACCACTTGAACCAGGATATAGCTCTAAATTTTGGACAATCTGTCGGCTTTACAAAAAACCTCTAGATCCGTTTGATGGAATTTTAGTTGAAATGAAAAAAGAACCATTAGCATGGCAAGAGAGCTTATATATGTCTATAAAAGCAGCCTTATCAATTGAAAGTAAAGCTGAACGAATTTTTCCTCATCAACTAGAAAAGGATAAGGTGAAAGCATTAGCTAAAAGTAAATGAACAAAGCTGCGAAAAAAAAATATAAGCAATCAAATGCTGATTCAATAAGAAGACTTGGAAAATTGCTTTATGATTCTGGAGTAATCGGGGATAAGAAAAAGTTTGAAGATGCCTATAATCAATGTCTAAATGGGCCAATACCAGAGATTGCTGGAGTAAATATTGATTATTCAAAATGCTGGGGATATAGTCTTTCAAATGTTATTGTATCGATACCTATTGATTTAAAAGGCAATACAGTTTTACCTGATGGCGCTAAGGTTTCATCGATTTCAGTCTCGTCCACAGTAATTGGAAATTATGTAAGAGAGGACTATTGTTCTGACCCTTTTTCTCACCTTGAGTTTAATATCATACTTAAAGGTGAAGACATTAACGGGGCTGAAATGGTAGCATCATGGCACTTAGACAGACATTTAGTTAGTAAAAAAGATCCAATTAACGCACATCCAATATATCATTTTCAATATGGGGGAAAGAATCTAAAACTTCCCAATTCAAATTATGGCAGCCATCTTGTTGTTGATTCTCCAAGAATAATGCACCTCCCATTGGACACAGTATTGGGATTTGATTTCATATTAACGAACTTTTTAGGTGAGAAAAGTAGTGACCTAAGAAGAAGAAATAGACCATATGTCGCTCTAGTTCAAACTTTCCAAAAAGCTATTTGGAGGCCTTACATCCATAGCATTGCACGGCATTGGGATCCATATGAACCCGAAAAATTTGAGTGGGATAACGTGGCAATTTGCCCACAAATTGTATAATAATGCTCTGCTATGCATAAATCAGTTTATGACTACTTGAAAAAACACTCTAAGCATACCGACAGGGTTGATCGGTTGATTGTATCGGCATTTTTAACTTTCAATAATCTTAAACCACAAAATAATCAACTTCTTAGGTCATATAATATTGAGATTAGCCATTCAGATGAGCAGTCTTACTTGGATCAGTTTATTGAGTCTATAAAGAAAGATCGCCAAAACTTAGTAATTGAGGACTTGATTGAACTCTTTGAATTTGTAATTTCCCCATCTGACAAGGACGTAAATGGAGCAGTTTATACTCCAGTCAACATAAGGACTCATATTGTCAGTGAAACTCTATCACAACTCTCAAATCAAAATGTAGATATAAGAACTGCTTCTTATGGAGATATTTCATGCGGGTGTGGGGGATTTTTCTACACTCTGACTGAAATATTGAAACTGAAAACAGAAAAGACATGCGCTGAAATATTTAGGGATAACATTTTTGGCTTGGACATAGAAGAGTATAGTATTAAAAGAACCAAGTTGCTACTCTCAATTTTAGCCCTTCTTCATGGAGAGGATGAAACTGAATATGAGTGGAATTTATTCGTAGGAGATGCGCTTAAATTCAATTGGATCGAGAGCTGCGAAAAAATCAGAAGAAAAGATGGCTTTCAAGCTATACTAGGCAACCCTCCATATGTTGGTGCAGTAAAACTCGATTCGAAAACAAAGGAAGAATTAAAAAAGTGGGAAGTGTCCAAAATAGGAAAAGCAGATTTGTACATTCCTTTTTTCCAAATAGGTTTAGAACTCCTCGTTGATAAAGGAGTGCTTGGTTTTATCTCGGTAAATTCTTTCTACAAAAGCTTGAACGGAGTTGGTCTAAGAAAATACGTTTCGAATTACGGTTATGATTTCCAAATCGTAGATTTTGGAGGGGAACAGATATTTAAGGGAAGGACTACTTATACATGCATTTGCCTAATTCAGAAGCTTGATAGCAATAAAGTGAATTATGCTAAGGTAAAAAGCCGAGACTTGGCCAGATTAGTAAAAAGACATTTTATAACTATCGATTACCGAGAGTTAGATGATCATAAAGGTTGGCTTCTCGATGAAGCTAAAATTGCTGCACTTGTTCGAAAGATAGAAGCTACTGGAAAACCTTTGAGCGATTGCTTTGATATACGAAACGGCTTTGCAACTCTCAGAAACAATATTTATCTAATAGATCCTATCAAGGAAGACCTTAAGAATTATTTTGTAGTTATAGATAATAAGGAATTCCACATAGAAAAGAAAGTTTGTAAACCAGCGATCAAACCAAACATTCTTAAGACTGAAAATGATATTAAAGAAAAGCTTGAACATATCATATTTCCATATCATTTAAAAACACATCAAAATTCACTTTTCAATCAGAATAAAAAACATGAACTAAGCCTGTTTGAAGAGGACTATTTTAGGGAAAACTTTCCTGGAGCTTATGAATATCTGAAGTATCACAAAGTTGAGTTAGCAAAAAGAGATAATGGAAATAAGATATACCAAAGGTGGTTTGCATATGGAAGAAATCAAGGATTAACGTTTACTGGGAAAAAGCTCTTGTTTCCATATATTTCAGATCACCCATATTTCGTTTTCACAGACAATGAAGAACTTCTTTTCTACAACGGATTTGCGGTTATATCCCATGACGAAAGAGAGCTTAGGTTTATTCAAAAAGTGCTTAATTCAAGGTTGTTTTGGTTTTACTTGTCACATGTAAGCAGACCCTACGAAAACAACTATTATTCCATGGGGAAGCGATATTTAGCTCGGTTTGGAGTGTATCAATTCTCTGAAATTGAAAAAGATGAAGTAATCGCTCTTAAAAGTCAAGAAAAAATTGATGTCTATTTAGAGAGTAAGTATGAGATATCACTGCCTAATAATTACTTAAAGAACCTCGAAAAGGGAAGAAGGACTAGTTCTTAAAACACCAAAGGATCTTATTCTAATTTTAGACAGAATATTTGTGAAGTAGCTCGCATATAAGCTGATCTTTTTGAATTTCATCATCACTACAAACTGAATGTAAAAATGCTTGATTTTTCTCGTTCGATTTCATGATATTATTCTGAAACCAGATAAATGTATCAAGTTGTCTGGTAGATAATTGACTGACCATTTTTTCTAAAAAAGACTCTGATTTTGATGTGAGTAATTCTGTGTATTTACCAAATAGTCCAATAAACACATCCGATATCTGAATGAATTTATTATCAGTTGAGTCAATAAAGTGATATGAATTAATTTGTCTATCTCCATCCAATATTTCGCATTCTGTAAGCATTTTTTCCATTGTATCCTCCTTGTCAAAAAAATGGATTGAATTGGTAAACATGTAGAGTGGATATAAAAAGAATTGGAAGAAGTCCGGGAGCAAAACAAAATCTGTTTCATCCATAATAAATGGCAGGGAATCATTTCTAGTAGATTTCTTTAAAATCTGCTTTAAAGAAGTTAATCCAATATGAAATTCAAATTCATCTTCATATTCATTGAAGATATCGGTCAATTCCTCAATAAAGCTTCTGACCATTCCTGCCTTAATATTTGGGTATTGATATCGGAAAAAGAGTTGAACCACTTTCTCCTTTTCTTTCATTACAACTTTGTATAAGGTGTTTTTAAGCATTCGGATAAATCCTGATCCAAGCTCGAGTACTTCTTCCGAGTTTGAGACAGCAGAGTCAACAATGTCAACCAATGAATAGTAAAGGAGGTTTATGTTGCTATAGTGGATGTATAAATCACTGTAGTAAAGCCATTTAAGAAAGTAATTGAGCCTATCATATTTCAGGCAGTTAACAAAATCTCCTTTTGCCAGATGCTTCAATTTTAATTCGTTGGAAGACTTTTGAAGATTTAACCCATTAAATAAAGTACTCGTATCAATTTTCGTGGATTCGACTCCTTCCAATAAGACCCCCCCAATAACAAAATTTGTGTCATTGGTTACATTGAACCCATCATGTTTCAGGTAAAATCTTCTTATATTATTGGTTTCATCGTAAAAGAAAGTATAAGGCTTATCTAAATCTTTGAGACCATTCAAAATGATTCCAGTTTCTCTAAGCATTTTACAATCAACTGTTTTTTTCATAACACCACTTGGATGAGTATTAATATGATATGGTCAAGTCTGCGTCCATTATCTAAGTTAGATCAACTTGCAGAGACCATTATGAAAACGGGTTTTATTCTGTCTGAAAATCATCATGTCATTCAGAGTTACCTAAATCACAATGGAGCTCATTTCAAGATAATCAATCGAGTAGGGGAGTCAGAGTATGATATACTATGCAGACAGATCAATATCGAGAAAACAAACTATGCTTTTGTCTCGAAATCTGATCTTGAACGTGGTTTGAGAAATGATCTTTGGATTGGTTTAGTTCTGTTTGTCGATGGTCAGAAACCAACCAAGTATTTATTCCCAAGTTCGGTCTGGAATGAACCTAATCAGTTATTCACAGACTCAGCAGTCAAGAACCCTGAGTACGGGATCAATTTGAATCAGCGTACCATGAAGGATTTTGTTGAAAGGTATGCTTTTGAAAAGATTATAAAAGGAATATAGAATGTTTAAGAAAGGAGATATTTTGGAAGCTGATAAAAGGAAGTTTCATCAAGGAAGACATATGATTTTGATTTGGGGAGAATACAGAAATGAATATGACTTTGAGGGTTTAATGCTAACTCATTCTGATAGGTATCCAGACAATGTACTACTTGATAAAACACATGTTTCTAATGATCATGAATTTCGTTGGGAGAATACTCACTTTGTCAATCAACTATTCATTAAGCTATCAGACTGGGGTCCATTTGAAAAAGTTGGAGAAATAACCGAAAGTGGTATGAGTTTCATTGAAGAAAAACTCACGAACACTGAAGCTACCTATTACATGGATTACATTAAACATTATGTTAAGTAGAATTATTCTACTCCTAGGTGGGCGGCAAGACAGAATAGCGCGCCATGCGCTGGCTTGAGGGCGGAAGCTTTATTCTGTCTAGATTTTTTGTTTACTTTTTTATCAATGAAAAAAGTAAAAGCCCAGCGGCTTGAGCGATTAAGCGAACACAGATGAAAGGAATAACAAATCGTGAGCTGTTCGTCATTTATCCTTCGTTCCTAGCCGGCCGCAAACTCAGGATGACATTCCTTGTTGGCCTGTAAAGCTTTAACGAGATTCTCACGTCCTTATCAGCCGTTGGCTTGATAAATCCTCAGAATGACGGCAAGGGTTGGATGAAGCGCTGCAAACAAAGCGATGGACTGCAAGTGTTATACAGCCAAGTCCTAATCGCCGTGAGTAGCGTATTTAAAATCAAACTGAACAATTCCCCGAATAACGAAATTTTGAACGATACACGTTGGCTGGAGAACTTTTGCTTTGGGCTGGTAATTCCGCCAGAGCGGAAAAGAGCGTTGGGAAACTATTAATTGGCGTGTCTTGTCCTGAAATAGGTTTACACAATTTATTGTAAATCAAATGAATTATTTCAAGAATGGAAACACACGACGTGGTAGTGAGATAAGTTTATCAGAGCGCCAGGATATCATTAAAGAATACCTTACCGGTAGCTTCACCAAGCAGGAAATTTGGATGAAGTATACGGGCCAATTGGAAGAACACGGTCAGCTTTTGAGATGGATGCGGATGTATGGGTAT